>NZ_JASDVN010000001.1:0-9763 GCF_041440645.1 Flaviflexus sp.
GTGGGGGACTGGTACGGGTCTGTTCGGGTGACCCTTCGGGTGGGGTTCCGTTGAAAATAAGATAATTCTCGGTCGACACTCGTGTCGAGTCGCTTGAGTAAAACAGTGGTATGCCAACGATTTCATGGGGTTCTGGGAGGTAGCTCAAGGGTGAGTGGTTCGGATCATATTGAAATTCTGTTTCAGACTCTGAGACGCTATGGTGATTCCGATTAGGGAGTTGTTTACTAAATAAACCATCAAGAGTGGCTGAGAGACCTGGCTCTATGAAGCTGCAGCAACCGAGAGTGAGATCGGTGCTACCGCCAGGACCGATGGAGGATGAATGATCAAGCTGGACGCTGTCCGCAAGGAGTACCCGGGTGTTGTCGCGCTCGACGGCATCTCCCTCGAAATCCCCGACGGCGAGATTCACGGAATCGTGGGCCAGTCGGGTGCCGGAAAGTCCACGCTTATCCGCTGTCTCACCGCGCTTGAACAACCGACCGATGGTCACATCTGGGTCGATAACAAGGACCTGTCGGCGCTGAGCCCCGGTGAGCTCCGTTCCGCACGCCGCTCTATCGGCATGGTGTTCCAGGGCGGCAACCTGCTCGACGCCCGCACAGCGGGCCAGAACATTGCCTACCCGCTCAAGGTCGCCGGCATGGATCGCGGTCATCGCCGCGAACGCGTGCAAGAACTCCTCGACCTGGTGGGGCTGGGGGACAGGGGATCCTCCTATCCCTCGCAGCTGTCCGGTGGTCAGCGCCAGCGCATCGCGATTGCCCGTGCGCTCGCTGCGCGTCCCTCGGTGCTTCTGTGTGATGAGCCGACCTCGGCGCTCGATACCGAGACAACCGGGCAGATCCTCGACCTCATCAAGGACGTTCGCGATCAGACCGGCGTGACGGTCGTGATCATCACGCACGAAATGTCGGTCGTAAGGGAAACGTGCGATGCTGTGACGCTTCTGCAGAAGGGCAAGATCGTGCAGTCCGGGCGAGTGGAGGACATCGTTTCCGACACCTCGTCCAGCCTCTCCCGTGCCCTGATTCCCGCGCCGAAGGTCGACACGATTCAGCCGGGCAAGATCATTCTCGACATCTCGTTCACGTCCCAGCCCGGCGAGCCCGCCTCCTCTCGTGTCCTAGCGCTGGTCGCTGAACTCGGCGCGGACGTCACTGCCGGAACCTTTGAAACAGTCGGCTCCGCACAGATCGCTCGCCTTGCACTCGCGGTCGATTACAGCGAAAGGGTGCGCACCATTGCCGCTCTCGAAGCCGAAGGAATTACTGTCGTGGAGCGTGCCTCATGATCCCACTGCCACGAGCCGAAGAGCTCGAGTGGTTCAACAGCCGCATTATTCAGAACAGCCTCTGGGATGCGACGCAGGAAACCCTGCTCATGGTTGGCTGGGCCTCCCTCGCCACGGTCATCATTGGCCTGCCCTTGGGCATGGCGATTGTCGCGACCTCGAAGGACGGCATCCGACCCAACAGAATCGTCAACTGGATCCTGTCACTCATCGTCAACGTTGGTCGCTCCATCCCGTTCATCATCCTGCTCATCCTCCTGCTGCCCGTCACGGACTTCGTGATGCGAACGAAGATCGGGTGGCAAGGCATGGTCTTCCCGCTCGCGATTGGCTCGATTCCGTTCTACGCGAGGCTCGTGGAAACGAATCTGCGCTCTGTTGACTCGGGCAAGGTCGAGGCGGCCCAGATGATGGGCGCCTCCCGCACGAGAATCATGGCCGATGTGCTGCTCCGCGAGGCCCTGCCCGGCATCATCCAATCGACCGCTGTGCTCATCATCTTGATCGTCGGCTACTCCGCCATGGGTGGCACGGTCGGTGGCGGCGGCCTCGGCGCACTCGCATACAACTACGGCTACCAGCGTTACTTCCTCGACGTTCTCGTCATCACGGTTGTCGTGCTCATCATCATCGTCCAACTCGTGCAGATGATTGGTGACATGCTCAGCCGATATGTGGACCACCGCTGAGTCGCCACATATCGGGCCGCCAGACTTGCGCACAAAACAAGAAGCTTTTTAACCCCGTCACTGACGGAATCACTTAACCCAGTAAAGGAAACTATTATGCGTCGCAGCATCATTGCCCTCGCAGCAACTGCCACCCTTGCCCTTGCGGCATGCTCCTCGGACGACTCCGCCGATGAGGAGACCACCTCAGGTGACAACACCGCTTCCGGTGAGGTCGTGACCCTCCGCGTTGGAGCCTCCCCGGTTCCCCACGCCGACATCCTCAACTTCGTCAATGACAACCTGGCCGAAGATGCAGGCATTGAGATCGAGGTTATCGAGTACACCGACTACGTTCTCCCGAACAGCAACCTGGACTCGGGCGACCTGGATGCCAACTTCTTCCAGCACGTTCCCTACTTCGAGAGCGACTCCGAGGCCAATGGCTACGAGTTCGAGCACGGCGAGGGCATCCACATTGAGCCCTACGCCGCCTACTCCGAGACCATCGATTCCCTCGATGATCTTCCCGATGGGGCAACGATCTCCATCGTGAACGACCCCTCGAACCAGGCTCGTGCGCTCTGGCTGCTCGAGGACAACGGTGTCATCACCCTCGACGATTCGGTCGATAGCCCCACCATCTTCGACATTGTCGACAACCCGAAGAACGTTGAGTTCCTCGAGCTCGAGGCCCCGAACCTTGTTCGCACCCTCGACGAGGTCGATGTCGCCATCATCAACGGCAACTTTGCCCTTGAAGGCGGACTGGTTCCCGCCGAGGACTCCATCGCGATCGAGGACGGTGAGGGCAACCCCTACGCCAACATCCTTGCGTGGGACCCGACCTCCGACAAGCTCGAGGCCATCTTGACTCTCGATGAGCTCCTCCACTCCCAGGAAGTCGCTGACTTCATCACCGAGACCTACCCGAACGGTGAAGTCATCCCCGCCTTCTAAGGCACGGGACATGGACACGTCCCCAGCAGGACAGTGACTCCCTCGTCAGAGGGTCGGTCACGTAGCGACTGAACACTGACCGGGGGACTGTCTCAAGAATCCACACAAATACATACGAGCGGGAACGATTGGCACATGCTGGTCGTTCCCGCTTTTTGTTGTATTTACTGGGAAAAGTACATTCGCGTGTCCGAATTTGGGTGATGTTGCTGTCCGTTTCGGAAAGCGTGCATACCCAATTTGTGTGGATTGTTGACGGTTTCTGTGGAATCTGGGTTAGGCTCCTGGCAACACCAGGGAGGTAACGATGCTTGCACCGGAGCGGCGGGAGCTGATTCTCAAGGACTTGCGCGCCAACGGAGGCGTGGAGACCGACGCGATCGCTGAACGCTTCGACGTTTCGGTGGAGACCATCCGCCGCGATCTGCTTGCACTTGAGAAGCGGGACCTCGCTAAACGCGTGTATGGGGGAGCGGTGATGGTTCCTCGCCCCCGTGGTGAAGGCAGCCACGACGAGCGTGAGATCCTCGCGCGGAAGGAAAAGGCCGCGATCGCGGATCGCGTTGCCTCACTCATTCCCGAAACCGGGACCGTGTTCCTTGACCTCGGAACCACGGTCGAGGCAGTTGCTCGTGCGATCCCGCGCACCTTCAAGGGCATGATCGTCACGGCCTCGCTCCGTGCGGTCGGCACCCTCTCGCAGCTCCCGGAGGCGGAGATCGTCGTGACCGGCGGCAGGCTGAGAAAGAACGAATGGTCACTGTCGGGAAACATGGCGACAGAGTTTCTCGATGGCTTGTACCCGGATCTTGCCATCATCTCCGTCGGAGCCATCGGGCTCGATGCTGGCGTGACCGACTACGACTTTGACGAGGTGCACCTCAAACAGTCCGCCCTCAAGAACTCCCACGTTTCGATCGTCGTTGCCGACTCCACCAAGTTCGCCAGCGTCGCTCCGTTCAGGATCTGCGATCTCGCTACCCCGACATATATCGCAACCGATGAGGGACTCGACCAGTCCTACATCACCCAATTAGAAGAGCGAGGAGCGAACCTGCTCCTCGCCACGTGATCACCGATCACGCAATCAGGTCAGCGATGGCCGGAAAGAGGCAGTACCATGGCAATTCTTGCACTCGACCAGGGAACTTCGGGTTCGAAAGCAATCGTTGTTGATGAGGATGGCGTCCACGCAGTCGTCGAGAATCCCATCCACCCCCAGTACCTCGCGGGTGGCGCGGTAGAACAGGACCCGGAGGAGCTCTACTCCTCGGTCATTGAGGCGGGTAAGGAGGCTGTCAAGCAGGCCGGTAAGCCCATCGACGGAATCGCGCTCGCGAACCAGGGCGAAACAGTTCTCGCCTGGGACCCCGAAACAGGTCAGCCACTGACGCCGTGCATTGTTTGGCAGGATAAGCGAGCATCCTCAGTCACGGACAGGCTGACGGAACACGCTGATCGCATCCACGAACTCACCGCTCTCGTCCTCGACCCGTACTTCACCGCCCCGAAGCTCACGTGGGTGCGGGAGAACCTCACGACCGAAGGTGTCGTGACCACCACCGACACGTGGATCATTCACAGGCTCACGGGTGAGTTCGTCACCGACACGTCAACCGCCTCGCGCTCCCTTCTCCTCGATGTCGACAGCGTCGAATGGAGCGACGAGTTGCTGACCATCTTTGGGCTTGAGTACGAGAAGCTCCCGCGCCTCGTGTCCTCCGATGAGATCGTCGGAACAACCACCGAGTTCGGTGGCGAGATCCCCGTCGGTGGTCTCATTGTTGACCAGCAGGCGGCACTCCTGGCGGAGAACTGCCTGGCCCGCGGCGAAGGCAAGTGCACCTACGGAACCGGTGCCTTCCTGTTCGTCAACCTGGGCGATCAGGCCCACCGCTTCGAATCCGGTCTCACCACCTCGGTTGCGTGGACGCTTCGAGGCGAGACCTCCTACTGCGTTGACGGGCAGGTCTACACCGCCGCCTCCGCAGTGCGGTGGATGAAAGACATGGGGATCATCGAGGACGCCACGGACCTGGACAAGATCGCGGCCGCCGACTCCGCGGGAGTCATCTGCGGTCCCTCCTTCGCAGGCCTCGCTGCCCCCTGGTGGCGACCCGACACCGGCGCGTTCATCACCGGCATGCGACTCGCGACCGGTAAGGCCGAGATCGCCCGCGCCATCCTCGAGGGTATCTCCGCACAGATCGCGGAACTCGAGGGTCTCATTGCCGGTGAGGTGGGCCAGAAGCTCGAGCGACTGAAGGTCGACGGCGGCCTCACCCGGTCAAAGGTGTTCATGCAGATCCAGTCCGACCTCATCCAGGCACCCATTGATACGTATCCTTCCGCGCACGCGACCGCACTCGGTGCGGCCGCAGCCATGAGGCTCGCGTTGAATCCTGGCATGCCGGTCGAGGAGGGCCCCTACTCGTGGGAGCCCGAGCTCACCTTCGAACCGAAGATCACGAGCGAAGCAGCGCAACAGTTCCGTACCCGTTGGGTAGCGGCAGTCGAAGCGAACATGGAGTTCTGATATGAGTGTGAATGAAATTATCGTCGTCATCATGGCCGTCTTTGTGCTTGTTGGAGCACTGGACAGGGCCATCGGAAACAGGTTCGGTCTCGGCCAGCAGTTCGAGGAGGGCCTCAACACCTTTGGCCCGCTCGCGCTCTCCATGGTCGGCATGATCTCCCTCGCCCCGCTCCTGTCCAAGGTGCTGAACCCGGTCGTTGTCCCGGTTTACGAGTTTCTCGGAGCAGACCCCTCGATGTTCGCCGGAACCCTCCTCGCGAACGACATGGGTGGCTACCACCTGGCGATGGAGATGGCCAACACCGAGGATGCTGGCCTGCTTGCCGGCACGATCCTTGCCGCAATGCTTGGCTGTACCGTCGTGTTCACGATCCCCGTGGGACTCGGAATTGTGGAGGAAAAGAACCGTCCTGAGTTCGCACTCGGCGTTCTCGTGGGCGTCGTCACGATCTCGGTTGGCGTGTTCGTCGGTGGCCTCGTGGCCGGCTTCTCCATCTCCATGGTTCTCGCCAACCTGGTCCCCATCATCATTGCGGCCCTGCTCATCGCACTTGGGCTGTGGAAGGCGCCAAACGCCATGACGAAGGGCTTCCTCGCCTTTGGCAAGTTCCTCGTGTTCATCATTTCCATCGCTCTCGGCATCGGCACCTTCGAGGCGCTGACCGGATGGCAGGTCATGCCGTCGGGTTGGGAGCTCGTGCCCGTGACCGAGGGTCTCGAGATCGTCGCCGGCATCTGCCTCTTCCTCATGGGTGCGTTCCCGCTCATGCACCTCATCGTCAAGGTGGCCCGCAAGCCACTCGGCAGCTTCGGCAAGCTCATGGGCGTCAACGAAGTCGCCTCCGGTGGTCTCATTGTTTCCCTCGCAAACGCCATCCCCACCTTCCAGATGATGAAGGACATGGACAAGCGCGGTATCTTCATCAACACCGCGTGGGCGGTTTCCGCGATGGCACTCTTGGGAGATCATCTTGGGTTCACGGCCGGGGTCGCACCGCACATGATCCTCCCCATGCTGGTTGGTAAGATCGTGGCAGCAGTGGCCGCAATCATTCTCGCGTACGTGATCGCCAAGAAGCGGTACCCTGCCTACTCTGAGACAGCTCAGCAGGTAACGCACGCCGACGTGGAGAATGACTGACATGACAGACAAAACCGTGTACGACTTCGCCGTGATCGGTGCCGGGGTCGTCGGGAACGCGATAGCGAGGGACCTCGCTGGAACTCGCCACACCGTTGCACTGATCGACGCTCGCGACGATGTCTGCGAGGGCACTTCGAAAGCAAACACCGCGATCCTGCACACCGGCTTCGATGCCTCACCGGGAACGCTGGAATCCCAGCTCGTTCGGGAGGGCTATCACCTGACCGGAGAGTATGCCGAACAGACCGGGATCGGTCTCAAGCGAAGCGGCGCAATCCTTGTGGCGTGGGACGAGGAGGAGAAGGCGACCCTGCCCTCCCTTCAGGAAAAAGCCGTGAAGAACGACTACCACAAGACCGAGATCCTGTCCTCCGAGGAGGTCTACGAGCAGCTCCCTCACCTGGGTGAGGGAGCGCTCGCGGGACTCGCAGTCCCGGACGAGTCGATCATCGATGCGTGGTCGGTGCCCCTCGCGTTTGCAACCGATGCCGTCAACAGGGGAGCAACCCTCCTTCTCGAGCACAGGGTCGAGGCCGTGACCCGGGGAACCGAATCGACCGTGCTCCACACGGACCGTGGGGATGTTGAGGCCCGCTGGGTGATCAACGCTGCCGGGCTCGGGGGCGACACGATCGATTCCTTCTTCGGTTTCGACCGGATCAAGGTTCACCCCCGCAAGGGCGAGCTGTTCGTCTTCGACAAGCTCTCATCGCAGTTGGTCGACCAGATCGTTCTTGCCGTTCCCTCAAAGAAGGGCAAGGGCGTGCTCGTCAGCCCCACCGCATTCGGCAACGTCATGCTCGGGCCGACGGCCGACGATGGGGAAGACAAGACCGATACCTCGACAACGGAATCCGGTTTCGAGTTCCTTCTCGAAAAAGGTGCCCACATCTTCCCCCAGCTCCTCACCGAGGAGGTGACGTCCTCATATGCTGGCCTTCGAGCAGCTCCCAACCTCAGCGACTACCTCATCGAGGTGGATACCGACCAGCGCTACGCGATCGCCGGAGGCATCCGCTCCACCGGACTCACGAGCGCCATGGCTGTGTCCCAGTACCTGCTGGGGCTCCTGAAGGAAGCTGGTCTCGAGCTGAGCGAACGGGAGGATCTACCCGAGCCGCCTCGGATGGCACCTCTGGGTGAGCACCAGGTCAGGCCGTTTGCCAACGCCGAGCTCATCGACCAGGACCCTGCCTACGGCGAGGTCGTGTGCTTCTGCGAGCGCGTCACCCGCGGGGAGATCCGAGACGCTGTGAACTCGACGATCCCGCCCACCACCATCAACGGACTGAGGCGCCGTACCCGGGCCATAAACGGCAGGTGCCAAGGATTCTTCTGCGGCGCAGAGGTCAAGGCACAGTTCGACGCATTGAAGGAGGCCTGAGATGGTGAAGGAACTGAATTCCACCGTTCTCATCGTGGGCGCTGGACCCGCGGGGCTCACCGCGGCCGCCGAACTCGGCAAGACCCTGGGGGACCAGGTGCTCGTTGTCGACCGTGAGGCAACTGCCGGCGGCATCCCCCGCCACTCCGATCATCCCGGCTACGGCTTAAGGGACAGGAAGAGATTCATGTCCGGTCCGGCCTACGCTCGCGCGCTCGTGAAGGAAGCGGAGCAGGCCGGGGTCACGATCCTGACCCGCACCCAGGTCACTGGGTTCGACGAGTCCGGACAGCTTGAGGCAACGAGCCCGACGGGCCGGATGATCATCTCCCCGAAGGCTCTCATCCTGGCCACGGGCGCTCGCGAACGACCGCGCATGGCCCGCCGCATCCCCGGCGATCGCCCCGGTGGCGTTCTCACCACCGGCCAACTGCAGAACATGGTGCACCTGCACCACGAGAAGCTCTCCGGCCGCGCCGTCATCATCGGCGGTGAACTCGTCTCGTGGTCCGCAGTCCTCACACTCAAGGAGGCGGGAGCAAAACCCGTTGCCCTCGTGACAAAGTACCCGAAGAGCGAGTCGTACCGGCTGTTCCGCGGCCCAGGCAAGCTTCTCTTCGGAACGAAGGTCATCACCAACTCGTTCGTGACCCGCATTATCGGCAAGGGGCAGGTCTCTGCCGTTGAGATCGAGAACTCCGCGACCGGTCAGCGCGAAACGATCGAAACCGATTGGGTTGTGTTCACGGGCGACTGGGTTCCCGATCACGAGCTGGCACGGATGATGGGGCTGGACATGGATCCCGCGACCAA
Source organism: Flaviflexus sp. (assembly GCF_041440645.1). GTDB lineage: Bacteria > Actinomycetota > Actinomycetes > Actinomycetales > Actinomycetaceae > Flaviflexus. The sequence continues at coordinate 8,803 of NZ_JASDVN010000001.1, forward strand.
GTCACCGAAGGTCGATACCGGGCTCCGCACCTCGAAGCCGGGCACCTTCGCCATCGGCAACCTCCTCCACCCCGTTGACACGGCCGACGTGGCGGCCCTCGATGGCAAACATGTTGCGAACCAGGTGCTTGCCTACCTCGGTGGCGGCACCCCGCCCTCCGACACCGTGGATCTTGAGGTTGATTCCAGCGCCCGCTGGGTCAGCCCCAACATCATCCGCCCGGGAGACATTTCGCCCTCCCGCGAACGACTCCTGTTCTGGACGGATACCTACATTGCTCGCCCCACGGTGGAAGCCCGCCAGGGCGGCAAGGTGATCGGCTCGGTCAGGACGTCGTGGCCGGCAGCACCGGGACGCGCTTTCCGCGCCCCATCATCGATTCTCGACAAGGTTGATTACGGGGCAGGTCCCGTGACTTTGTCGATCACATAGGTCTCGACCCGTCATTCCCTCCAGGCCACGGAGGCGGACGGGAAGAGATAACGGGAGGGGCAGGTAACACTGCATTCGGATCAGTTACCTGCCCCTTTCCATACCTCAAGTCTTGAATTGCGTGACCGTCTTTCGGCCCACGTCGTGATCCATTGGAGACGCGTTAACAGGACTAAGACTCGTTGATCGGGCTAGTTGAACGTCTTAGCCACGTCGAGGTTCTTGTCGATGTAGGCGTTGAGATCTGACTTGGCGACGGCGATGGAGTCGACAAGGGGATGGGAGGCGAGTGCCTTCCATGCGATCGACTTGTCTCCCGAGAGGGCGGCCTCAATGACGAGCTCCTCGCAGGCCTTGACGGAGCTGACGAGGCCGAGTTCGGGACCCGCGAGTGCACCCTGATTGATGGGGTGAGTGCCGATGTAGATCTAACTCAACCGCTGATGATCGCAGTCCATAATCACGGAACTAGCCCGTGTGATGTCTCAAGACATAGGTGACGTTTCTGTATCAGGACATAGGTGACAG
>NZ_JASDVN010000002.1:0-36833 GCF_041440645.1 Flaviflexus sp.
GTTTCATGCCACGACGCGCAAAACGCCCGCTACACACTCAATTATGAAGAGCCAGATTACCGACACCCAGCATGAGAACCAGTGGCGGCATCGTGTCAAGTTTGACCCGCTAATGCTCTCGCTACTACTTCTCTACATCAAGTGGCGCCTCACCACACCCAAACCTTGATCAGAGGTCGTTACACACCAGAGGCTACTAACAGAGAAGGTACATCGCAAGGACTGAATGTGGGCTCATGCCTGTGTACGCGATGCGAGGAGATGATGCCTTAGCACGGAGTTCGGTGTTCTCAGGGTTCCCTGTGATCGAGGTTTCTAAACCTGGGTCAGATAAAGAATTCCTCCCGAGCACGAGCTCGGGAGGAATCAATTGCTTCGGTCGTCTACTGGAACTTGACGATGAGGCCGTAGAGGATGACACACACGCCCCAGGTGACAGCGATACCAACCGTGATGCGGTTGAGGTTACGCGCTGCCACGCCGGATGAACGCATGGCGGTGGACATGCCTCCACCGAACATGTCGGAGACTCCGCCGCCCTTGCCCTTCTGAAGCAGGATGGAGAGTACGAGAAGCAGGGAGGATATCACCAGCAGTACGGTGACGATCACTTTAATAATGTCCACGATGTCCTTTCGGTCCGAGGTCTAGTGTAGACGACCTCAGTGGGATGGGCCTAACCGTTGTAGCGAACGATCTTCGAGAACTCATCGGCCTTGAGCGAGGCTCCACCAACGAGTGCACCATCGACGTCCTGCTCGGCCATGATGTCAGCGATGTTATCGGACTTCACGGAACCGCCGTAGAGGATGCGGACGGAGTCAGCGGTCTCCTGGTCGTACAGCTCGGCAACCTTCTCGCGGATGGCGCCACAGACTTCCTGAGCGTCAGCCGGTGTCGCAACCTCGCCGGTGCCGATGGCCCAGACAGGCTCGTAGGCGATGACAAGCTTCGCAACGTTCTCCGCCGCAATGCCCTTGAGTGCGCCCTCGACCTGAGCAAGGGTGTAGGAAACCTGGTCGCCAGCCTTGCGGACGTCGAGGCCCTCACCGACGCAGATGATGGGGGTGATGCCGGCGGCGATGGCCTTGACGGACTTCGCGTTCACCAGCTCGTCGGACTCGTTGTGGTACTCGCGGCGCTCGGAGTGACCGATGACGGAGTAGGTGACACCGAGCGCGGTCAACATGGAAGCCGAGATCTCGCCGGTGTAAGCGCCGGAATCCTGCGCGGAGATGTCCTGCGAGCCGTAACCGATCTCAAGCTTGTCAGCGTCGACAACGGTCTGGACAGTGCGCAAATTGGTGAAGGGAGGAATCACAACGACCTCGACCTGCGAGTAGTCGTGCTTCAGATCCTTCAGGGTCCAAGCAAGCTTCTGGACGAACTGATTAGCTTCGAGGTGATCGAAGTTCATCTTCCAGTTGCCTGCCATCAGGGGTGTGCGTGCCATTTAGTCCTCCAGAATAGCGATGCCGGGGAGTTCCTTGCCCTCGAGGAATTCGAGGGAGGCGCCGCCACCGGTAGAAATGTGTGAGAAAGTGGCCTCGTCGAAGCCAAGGGTGCGGACGGCAGCTGCAGAGTCGCCACCGCCAACAATCGTGTAACCATCGGCGTCGGACATGGCCTGAGCCACGGCCTTCGTGCCGCCAGCAAATGCCTCGAACTCGAACACACCCATGGGGCCGTTCCAGACGACGGTCTTCGCGTCGGCAATCTTCGATGCGTAGAGCTCTGCCGACTTCGGGCCGATGTCGAGACCCATCTGGTCGTCCGGGATAGAATCCGCGTCAACGACGGTTGCGGGAGCGTCAGCCTTGAACTCGGGTGCGACGACAACGTCAACGGGGAGAACGATCTCGACGCCACGCTCTTCAGCGGTCTTGAGGTAGCCCTTGACGGTCTCGATCTGGTCCTCTTCGAGAAGGGAGGAGCCAACGCCGTGGCCCTGCGCCTTGAGGAAGGTGAAGGCCATGCCGCCACCGATGAGGAGGCGATCTGCCTTCTCGAGGAGGTTCTTGATGACACCGAGCTTGTCGGACACCTTCGAACCACCGAGGATCACAACGTAGGGGCGCTCCGGGTTATCGGTGGCCTTCGAGAGGCTGTCGATCTCCTTGAACACGAGCTCGCCTGCCGCAGAGGGCAGCTTTTGAGCGATGTCGTACACGGAGGCCTGCTTGCGGTGGACAACACCGAAGCCGTCGGAGACGTAGAGGTCGGCGAGTGCTGCGTACTCGTCGGCAAGGGCGGAACGCTCAGCGTCGTCCTTCGAGGTTTCGCGAGCATCGAAGCGCACGTTCTCAATGAGAGCGATCTGGCCTTCCTCGAGCGAGGCTGCGACCTTCTTGGCTTCCTCACCAACGGTATCGGCTGCGAGGACGACGTCCTGTCCGACGAGTTCGCCGAGGCGCTTCGCCACGGGGGCCAGGGAGTACTTGGGGTCCGGCTCGCCCTTAGGGCGACCGAGGTGTGCCATGACGAGAACCTTGGCGCCGGCCTCAGCGAGGCGCGTGAGGGTCGGGAGTGCCGCACGGATACGACCATCGTCGGTGATCTTGTCGCCATCGAGCGGAACATTGAAGTCGGAGCGGACGAGAACGGTCTTACCGCGCACATCCCCGAGGGATTCAAGAGTCTTCATACTTTACCTTTCGAAGAAAGTCGCCCGCGTCCCGGGAATGGGATACGCGGGCGACTGTCTCAGCTACCTAAGAAACTTAGAGCTTTCCACCGACGAGAACGGCGAGGTCAACAACGCGGTTAGCGTAGCCCCACTCGTTGTCGTACCAGGAAACAACCTTGACCTGATCGCCGATGACCTTGGTGAGGCCAGCGTCGAAGATGGAGGAAGCGGGGTTGCCGGTGATGTCCGACGAGACAATCGGATCCTCGGTGTACTCGAGGATGCCCTTGAGCTCGCCCTCGGCGTACTTCTTCACAGCAGCGTTAACGGCCTCGACGGAGACCTCCTTCTCTGCGGTGAAGGTGAGGTCGGTTGCGGAGCCGGTCGGAACGGGAACGCGGAGTGCGTAGCCGTCGAACTTGCCCTTAACCTCGGGGAGAACGAGAGCAACGGCCTGTGCAGCGCCGGTGCTGGTCGGGATGATGTTGAGGGCTGCGGCGCGGGCGCGACGCAGGTCCTTGTGCGGGCCGTCCTGCAGGTTCTGGTCTGCGGTGTAGGCGTGAACCGTGGTCATGAGGCCGCGGACAATGCCGAACTCGTTCACCAGGACCTTAGCCAGCGGTGCGAGGCAGTTGGTGGTGCAGGAAGCGTTCGAGATGATGTTGTGGTTCTCGGGGTCGTAGGTGCCCTCGTTCACGCCCATAACGAACGTTGCGTCGATGTTCTTGCCGGGAGCCGAGAGGATAACCTTCTTGGCGCCTGCCTCGATGTGTGCCTTTGCTGCGTTGCCGTCGGTGAAGCGACCGGTCGACTCGATGACGATGTCAACGCCGAGCTCGCCCCAGGGAAGGTTCGCGGGATCGCGCTCTTCAAGTGCCTTGATGGTCTTGCCACCAACGGTGATCTCGTCACCGGAAGCGGAAACATCTTCGCTCAGAACACCGAGGATGGAGTCGTACTTCAGCAGGTGTGCGAGGGTGTCGTTGTCGGTCAGGTCATTCACTGCGACAATCTCGATGTCAGCACCCTGCGCGAGCACTGCGCGGGTGAAGTTACGGCCGATGCGGCCAAAGCCATTAATACCAACGCGAATAGTCACTCTTGATCCTCCTCGTGCACGCAAACCGTGCACATATTTTGATTGATCTGGGGAAGCGAAAAACTTCTCCGTTGCCGACCAACTGCCGCTGGCCGATCCACCAACCAGTATACAAGTTTTGGGGGATATCTATATGGGACCAATGCCTTTAGTTAAATTGTTCTCGATGGGCTTAGTGCCTAGTCACGGCTACGTCGCAGATCGTTGACAGCATCCATGGTCGAGGGGATGCCCAGTTCGGCCGCCCTCTTGTCCGCCATGGTGTTTAACCTGCGCAAACGCCCCGCGACGGCGTCCTTGGTCGCGACCGGATTGAGCCGCTCCCCCAGCAGATTGAGGGAGTCTTCTGGGTACTTCATGCGGAATTCGCCGGCCTCACGCAGGTTCTCGGGAACATCGTCCCCAAGGATTTCAAAGGCTCGTTTGACGCGAATCACAGCAATCACCGCCGCATCCGCGCTTCTTCTCATGTTGGCATCGTCGAAGTTGGCGAGGCGATTGGCGGTTCCGGTGACCTCGCGTTCGGTTCGGAGCTCCTCCCAGCGCAGGACAGCGTCGTTTGCGCCCATGCGGTTGAGCATGGCTGCAATGCCGTCGCCCTCGCGAATATCGACGCGGAAGGCACCACGGGATTCGCGGGCACGGTAGGGAATGTCGAGGCGGCGGGCCAACCCACCAAGAGCGTACGAGGCCTCCAGGCCGGGGCAGATGACCTCGAGGGCCGCGTTGCGGCCCGGTTCCAGCAGAGCGCCTCGTGCGAGAAACGCTGCGCGCCACGCTGCTGCCGCATCGGCCTTCGACCCGCCCACGACCGTGGGAGGCAGGCCCCTGACGGGGCGACCGTAGGTGTCGATGAGTCCGATCCTGCGTGCGATGCGTTCACCGTCCCGCCCGATGCGGACAACGTAGTGGTGGACTCCCCTGCTCCCAGCGGACATCGTGTGGAGCTCGGCCTCGACTCGGTACACCCTTCTGACGAGATCACGCAGGCGCCTCGCGCTACCCGCGTGGGTTAGCTCCGCCTGGAGCGCAACACGACCGGAGTTGATGTGAATGCCGCCAGCAAAACGAAACATCGTGGCGATTTCAGCCACCGATGTGGAGGCAATGCTGGCTTCAACTAAAGCCAACTCATCTTTCACGGTCGTTGTCAGGGCAGACATGTAGGTGGTGGTTCCTTTGCTAGAGAGTTAAGAGCCAATGTACTTGAAGTATGGGAGCCGCTTAGCTTGAGGTTTGGGAGCCAGTGAGGCTACGCCATCCTACCCCTAATTCTTGGGGCCTTCTTTCGCTACGTCGGTGATCGTGCCCTCGAAAGCGTCCCTCAGTGCGGCAGCGAAACGAAGCGGATCGTGCACGGCCGTCTGGCCGTATTGGTGGAGTTGCCGTAGCAAAAGCTTGACCCCGTACTCCCCGACTGCCTCGTCCAACTCGTCCAAATCATCGATCGCTGTCGGATCAGCCACCACGACCCGGGGAGTAATCCCCCCGGAGTAGGAGACGAAGCTCCGCAGGTGGTCACCGTGGGTCATGTCCGAGGTCTCAACATCATTCGTGAGATTGAGGGCAAGAAGCAACTGCGCGTTGCAGGACGCAAGCTTCTCCTTCAGTTCCGGCATCATCAAGTGCGGGATAACGGAGGTGTACCAGGAACCGGGACCGAACACGCACCAGTCGGCCTCCTCGATTGCCTCGAGAACAGCCGGGTTCACGACAGCCGAAGCCGGGAAGAGCCGCACGTGCTCGACCCTGCCGGGAGCAACAGCCACGCGGGATTGACCGCGAACGACCTTTGTCATGCCGTTCTCGACAACGTCAGCCTGGATCTCCATGGGCGAGTTACTGAGCGGCAGGACCCTCCCCTGCACGCCAAGGAGCCTGCCAACGACATCGAGACCCTCGTTGGGATCGTCCAGCAGATTCCACAGGGACGCGATGAGCAGGTTCCCTGTCGCGTGGTGGTTGAGCGGGCCGTCCGTCTTGAAGCGGTGCTGGAGAACGTCACGCCACAGCTGACCCCACTCCCCATCGTCACAGAGCGCCGACAGCGCCATGCGGAGATCACCGGGAGGCAGAATGCCCAGCTCCGAGCGGAGCTTGCCAGAGGACCCACCATCGTCCGCCACGGTCACGACCGCGGTGAGGTTGCCCGTGACGTGACGAAGCGCGGAAAGAGCTGCGTAGAGACCGTGGCCCCCACCGAAAGCCACAACCTTGGGGCCTCGGGTACCAGTTGGGAGCATGTCCTACTCCTTCCCCAGGTCGCGGTGGACAGTGACGACTCTGGCGCCCCTGTCCCGCAGGCCTTTCGCTAAGCGTTCGGCGATGGCAACCGAACGGTGACGCCCGCCGGTACACCCGATCGCGATCGTGACATTGGGTTTGAGTTGACGTTCGTAGCCTTCGAGGATCCCGGCCATCAGGTCCGTGTAGCCATCAACGAACTTGGTCACCCCATCTTGCTCCATGACGTAGTCCTGCACGGGCCTGTCGTGACCCGTGAGGTTGCGCAGCTCGCCGATCCAGTACGGGTTGTTGATGAAGCGCACATCGGCAACGTGATCGGCGTCCATGGGTAGCCCGTACTTGAAGCCAAAGGACATGACGGTGACGCGGGTCTTGAGCTCACCCTCGGCGGCAACAAGCTGGCGAACGCTACGAGCCAGGTCGTGAACGGACATGTTCGACGTGTCGATGATGGAGTCGGCACGCTTGCGCAGATCCGCCACCATCTCCCGCTCCGCGTGAACGGCGTCGAGGAGCCGCCCCTCGTCCTGCAGCGGGTGGGGCCTGCGGACGTTTTCGTACCTGCGGACGAGTTCGGCATCGTCGCATTCGAGGAACAGAACGCGGTGCGCAATCCCCCCATCCCTCATCTCGTCCAGGGTCGCGACCAGTTCCTTGAAGAACTCCCGCCCACGGACGTCCGCAACAACTGCGACCTTGCGGGTCGTTGTGCTGGGTGAAATGAGCCCCGTGAGAGCACGCAGCAGGCTGGGTGGCAGGTTGTCGACAACGTACCAGTCGAGGTCCTCAAGCACGGCAGCCGTGCGGGACTTGCCCGCACCTGACATGCCCGTGATGATGATCAGCTCCGGCGTTTCCGGCTCAGGAATATTTGCTTCAGCCTCGGCGTCCGGCACCCAGGCAGGGAAAGAATCCGTCTGGTCAATGTCGTTGTCATCCATATTCCTATGGTGCCAGGTTTCCGCCCACATCGGGCACCACAATCGAGAATGAAGCACCGTGACAGCTGACGAGGAGTTCACGGAAGTGGACCGACTCAGCCAATCGGCCGTCAACGATGGTCGAACCCAGAATGAGGAATCGGCACGATCTAGAGCACCGGCTTCTCACCCTGGGTACGCAAACTGCGTCCTCGTTCCGAGTTACACAACTACCGAACGAAGAAGACCTTCTCCCTCGCTCTTTGCTTACTGATCACCAACGCCTATCTGCTTACCCACCACATTGATCTGACCGGTCTCTCGCATGGCACTCACGTCGGCCGCTCGTCGTCGCATTGCTCGTATTCTTGCGTGGCGCTCTATTCAACTTGCTGCGTGCCACTCTATTCGACTTGCTGTGTGTCGCACTCCCCCATGGCGGGTGCGTCGCTCCGGCTTTTTTGCGTGCTCCACGCGGATTGGTCGCACGGGTGTCGAACCGCTCGGTCTCGCTCCGACCGCTCTACTCGTCGCGAATGGTCTCGTCTGGTTCCGGGAGCGGGTCCAGGGTGCGGAAGGACGATCTACTTCTCGCGAATGGACTCGTCAGTCCCATTCTCGACCGTCTCGGCCCGGTCAGACTCGTTCTCGACCGTCTCGTTCTCGACAGCGCTGTCCACCGGCTCATTCGCTTCGGTTCCTTCCGGGTGGAAGTGGTCGTAGATGCGTTGCGCGAAGGAGGGTCCGATGCCGGGGGCTGAACTCAGCTCTTGAACGGTGGCGGCCTTGATCTTGGCGACCGTTCCGAAGGTATCGAGCAGGTCCTTCTGGCGGGAGGGCCCGAGCCCGGGGATGGCGTCGAGCTGGGACCTGGTCATGGCCTTGGAGCGGCGCTTGCGGTGATGGGAGATGGCGAAGCGGTGTGACTCGTCTCGTACGTGCTGGAGCAGGTGGAGTGCTGCCGAGTTTCTGGGGAAGATCACTGGGAAGTCATCACCTGGGATCCACACCTCTTCGAGGCGTTTCGCGAGACCAACAACCTCGACATCGACTCCGAGCTCGTCAACGACCCGCTGCGCGGCATTCACCTGGGGCAGGCCACCATCAACAACGATGAGGTTGGGCTTGTAGGCGAACTTCTTCACCCTGCCCGTGTCGGGATCGATGGCTCCGGAGACCGCGTTCTCGTCGACGTCGCGGGAGCCCTCCTTGACCTTCGCGAGCCTGCGACGCAGGATCTCGTCCATAGCTGCCGTGTCGTCTCGCGCTCCTTCGCCGTTCTCGCCACGCACGATGTAGTGACGGTAGTCGGACTTGCGCGGCACTCCATCCTCGAAGACAACCATGGAGGCAACCTGGTGCGTGCCCTGGGTGTGGGACACGTCGAAACACTCGATCCGGAGCGGAGCAGACGAGAGCTCGAGAACGTCTCGGAGATCCTCGAGAGCCTGCGCTCGCTGTGTGAGGTCACCGGACCGCTTGATTTTGGCGCGCTGAAGGGCTTGCTTCGCGTTCTCCTCCACCATGTCCGACAGTCGCTTCTTATCTCCGCGCTGGGCAACGTGCAGGTTAATGCGGGCACCGCGGCGCTCCTCGAGCCACGCAACGATCGCTTCCTCGTCGTCCGGCATGGTCGACACGATGATCTCGCGCGGGATCGCCGTGGTCGGAGTGTGGGTGCGGTCGTCAACGGACCGTGCCTGCCCATCCACCATCTCCCTCGAGGGACGCAGGAGCTGGCGATCGCCCTGTTCGCCGTAGATCTGAAGTAGGAGGGCCGTGACGAGGCCGGCCTCGTCGAGATTCTCGACCCGTTCCGTCACCCATCCGCGCTGACCGCGTACGCGACCTCCGCGCACGTGGAACACCTGGACCGAGGCCTCGAGCTCATCGGTCACGAGGCTGAAGACATCGACGTCGGTGCGATCGGGAAGCACAACGGCGTTCTGCTCGACAACCTTCTTCAGTGCCTCCACGTCGTCACGGAGGCGGGCGGCCTTCTCGAAGTCAAGATTAGCCGCCGCCTGCTTCATGGCGCGTTCGCGGGCACGGATGTGCCGTCCCGTGTCACCATCAAGGAAGTTGCAGAGCTCCTCAGCAAGCTCCCGGTGGTCCTCTTCGCTGATGCGGCCCACGCAGGGAGCGGAGCACTTGTCGATGTAGCCGAGCAGGCAGGGACGTCCCGATCGCTGTGCCTGCCTGAGCACACCCGCCGAGCAGGTGCGAACAGGGAACGTGTGCAGGAGGGAGTCGAGAGTGTGCCGGATCGCCCACACCTGCGTGTAGGGACCGAAGTAGCGATTGCCCTTGCGGTGCGCGTTGCGGGTGATTCCCGCGCGGGGAATCTCTTCCGACATGGTGACGGCCATGTACGGGTAGGACTTGTCGTCCCGGTACATGACGTTGAACCTGGGATCGAATTCCTTGATCCACGAGTACTCAAGCGTCAGGGCCTCGACCTCAGTCGAGAGCACAACCCATTCCACGCGTTGCGCGGTTGTCACCATCATGCGCGTGCGCGGATGAAGGAGGGTGAGGTCCTGGAAGTAGTTGACGAGGCGCTGCCGGAGGTTCTTGGCCTTACCGACGTAGATGACGCGATCGTCCTCATCGATAAACCGATAGACACCCGGATTCGTGGGAATGTCGGATGTCTTCGGACGGTACGCGGACGGGTCGGCCATGGTCCTACTTCAGAAGCGGGGAAAGGAATTGTCCGGTGTAGGACTCCTTGACCTTCGCAATGTCCTCGGGAGTGCCCTGTGCGATCACCTGACCGCCACCGGCGCCACCCTCGGGACCCATGTCGATGACCCAGTCGGCCGACTTGATGACATCGAGATTGTGCTCGATGACGATGACGGTGTTGCCCTTGTCGGTCAGCCCCTGCAGCACCTTGAGGAGCTTCGAGACGTCCTCGAAGTGGAGGCCGGTTGTTGGCTCGTCCAGCACGTACACGGAGCGACCGTTGGACCTGCGTTGCAGCTCGGACGCGAGTTTGACTCGTTGAGCCTCACCACCGGACAGGGTGGTGGCGGACTGTCCGAGGCGGACGTAGCCAAGACCCACCGAGTCGAGAGTCGACAGGTGACGGGTGATGCCGGAAACGGGACCGAAGAACTCGAGAGCCTCAGAGATCGTCATGTCGAGAACGTCCGCCACGGACTTGTCCTTGTACTTCACCTCGAGGGTGTCGCGGTTGTAGCGCTTGCCCTCGCACACCTCGCAGGGCACGTAGACGTCGGGCAGGAAGCTCATCTCGATCTTGATCGTGCCGTCGCCCTTGCAGGCCTCACAACGGCCGCCCTTAACGTTAAAGGAGAACCTTCCGGGGCCGTAGCCGCGGACCTTGGACTCGGGAACGTCAGCGAACAGCTTGCGCACGCGATCCCACACGCCGGTGTAGGTGGCGGGATTTGAGCGCGGGGTGCGACCAATGGGCGACTGATCGACGTGAATGACCTTGTCCAGGTCCTCCAGGCCCGTCACGGACGTGTGCCTGCCGGGAACGATCCGAGCCCGGTTGAGCTGGTTCGCGAGTGAGTTGTACAGGATCGAGTTGACGAGAGTGGACTTGCCGGAACCGGACACGCCCGTGACGGCAACGAAGCATGCTCGCGGGAACGAGACCGTCACGTTCTTCAGGTTGTTCTCGCGACCACCCTTGACGACGATCTGCTTGTTCTTGTCGACCTTGCGGCGCTCCGCGGGAAGCGGGATGCTGCGCCTACCCGCCAGGTAGGCTCCCGTCAGAGACTCCTCCGTTTCGAGCAGGCCCTGGTAGTCACCCGAGTAGACGATCTTGCCGCCGTGCTCACCGGCACCGGGGCCGATGTCAACGATGTAGTCGGCCGCCTTGATCGTGTCCTCGTCGTGCTCGACAACGATGAGGGTGTTGCCGAGATCGCGAAGTTTCTCAAGCGTGTTGATGAGGCGAGCATTGTCACGCTGATGGAGGCCGATGGATGGCTCGTCGAGAACGTAGAGCACACCCACGAGAGCGGCACCGATCTGGGTGGCCAGTCTGATGCGCTGTGCCTCGCCGCCGGACAGGCCTGAAGCGCCACGGGACAGGGTGAGGTAGGTCAGGCCCACATCGATGAGGAACCCGAGGCGGAACTGGGTTTCCTTGAGAACGGCGTCAGCGACCGCACGCTGCTTGGGCGTGAGCTCCAGCTTGTTCAGGAACTCGGCGGCCTCCTCTACGGACAGGTCGCACAGCTCGGAGATGGAGAGCCCGCCGATGGTGACGGCGAGGACCTCGGGCTTGAGGCGGGCACCGTGGCACGCGGGGCACGGCACCTCCCTCATGTAGGACTCGTAGCGTTCCTTCGACCATTCGGATTCGGTTTCTTCGCGCTTGCGCTTGACGAAGTCGAGGACGCCCTCGAAGCCCGTGGCGTAGGTGCGTTCCCTCCCCCACCGGTTCTTGTACTTGACCTTGACCTTGTAGTCGCGGCCGTACAGAAGCGTGACCTGAATGTCCTTGTCCAGCTCGCCCCAGGGGGTATCGACGTCGAAGCCGATCTCATTGCCGAGGGCGGTGAGCTGTCGGGTGAAGAAGGCCTTGTTTCCCGCCCACGGCAGGATCGCACCATCGCGGATGGTCAGCGACTCGTCCGGCACGACGAGTGCGGGATCGACCTCGAGCTTGGAGCCGATGCCGGAGCATTCGGCGCACGCGCCGTAGGGTGCGTTGAACGAGAACGTGCGGGGCTCGATCTCCTCGAGGCTGAGCACGTGGTCGTTCGGGCAGGCACGCTTCTCCGAGTAGCGGCGGAAGCGCATGGGGTCATCCTCGTCAACATCCATGCGTTCGATGACAACGAGGCCGTCCGTCAGCTTGAGGGCTGTCTCGACCGAGTCGGTGAGGCGGCGGGTGGAGTCCTTGCGGACAAGGCGGTCAACCACGACGTCAATGTCGTGACGGAGCTTCTTATCGAGCGTGGGTGGGTTATCGAGCCGGACCATCTCCGAATCCACCTTGGCGCGGGAGAAGCCCTGCTGCTGGAGCTCGGAAAAGAGCTCACCGTACTCGCCCTTACGACCGCGGATCACCGGGGCGAGCACCTGGAACTTCGTGCCCTCGGGTAGCTCCATGACGAGATTGACGATCTGCTCCGCAGACTGAGAACTGACCACTTCCCCGCACTCGGGGCAGTGCTGAACGCCGGCGCGGGCGTACAGCAGACGCAGGTAGTCGTACACCTCAGTGATGGTGCCAACCGTTGATCGCGGGTTGCGGTTCGTCGACTTCTGGTCGATCGCGACAGCGGGCGACAGGCCACCGATGTAGTCGACGGCGGGCTTGTCCATGCGGCCCAGGAATTGGCGGGCATAGCTGGAGAGGGACTCGACGTAGCGGCGCTGACCCTCGGCAAAGATTGTGTCGAATGCGAGGGAAGACTTGCCGGAGCCGGATAGGCCGGTGAAGACGACCAGCTGGTCGCGTGGAACTTCAATATCTACGTTCCGGAGGTTGTGCTCGCGAGCACCGTGGACAACGATCTGTTCAGTCACTCAAGTAGTGTAACCACAAAGTCAACCGATCGAACAAATGTACGCGTGTGAGATTCGCGGGCGTGCCGCGACATTGTATTGAGTAGGTCCGAAGCGTTCCCTCGGGCAAGTCCGATCCATTTCATCGGGTAGGTCCGATTCGTACCATCGTGTAGGTGCGCGACGTTCCAAACTATGGATCCGCAACGTTCCAACCTGTAAGACCGCGACCTTCATTCGGTAAGTCAACGACGTTTGCTCAGGCGTTCGTTGAATGAGCTTTGGAGTGACGGAAGCTCCGCCCACTCGGTAGGGTGTAGTCATGAGTTCGACGTATCACACAGGCCCCGGTCTCCCTCCCGTCACCATCGATGTTGGCACCACCCGCATCACGAAACTGTCGGTTGGGGACATGGACAACAATGTTTATCTCATCGAGAACCAGCTCGGCGATGCCGTGATCGTTGATGCTGCCGCGGAACCCGATCGGATCGCCGAGATCGCCTCCGGCAAGAACGTTCACGCGATCATCACGACCCACGAGCATCACGACCACATTGGCGCACTCGAGACCGTCTCGCACGTGTTCCCCGACGCTGAGATCCTCGCGACCGCCGAAACGGGTGGCGCCCTCCCGGTCGAGGCAACGGACGCTCTCAAGCACAAGCAGGCGAAGTCGTTTGGGGATCTGGAGCTCGAGTTCATCGTGCTCCGCGGACACACTCCCGCCGGCATCGCCGTCGTCGTGGAGGGGTCTCACATCCTGACCGGAGACTCCCTGTTCCCAGGCGGCGTTGGTAAGACTCCTTCTGATCAAGCATTTTTCTTGCTGTTCAACGACGTTCGAGATCGACTCTTTGAACGCTTCGATGACAGCACGGTTATCCACCCCGGCCACGGGGATTCAACAACACTTGGCGAGCAGCGCCCGCAGCTCGCCGAATGGGAAGGACGGCGCTGGTGATTTTCGCAGCTCTCTACACATACGATCCGGCTCGGGAAGACATCGGCGAGGTTCGCCCGCTGCACCGCGAGTACCTCAAGGCACAGTACGACGAGGGGAAGCTTCTCGCGAGCGGCCCTCGCGGCGGCGGCGCCCTCATCCTACTCCAGGCCGACTCCGAGGCCGATGCTCGAGAGATTCTTGACGGCGATCCGTTCATGAAGTCCGGAATTGTCACCGATCTTGATATTGAGGAGTGGACCGTCGTTTACGGGCCTTGGGAATGAGGCGCGTTGACCCCTTCATCGTCGCGATCATCACGGCGTTCGTTGTCGGGCTCCTGTGGCCCGCTCCGGACGGCGTCCGTGAGGGCATCGCGGTCGCTGGCGACATCCTGGTCGCCATCCTGTTTTTCCTCTACGGCCTGCGCCTGCGCACCTCCGAGGTCCTTGCCGGTCTAACGAACGTCAAGGTGCAGGGACTGATCTTTGTCTCCACGTACGTGGTGTTCCCTCTCGTCGGTCTCGCCCTTCATCCTCTGCTCACACCGATCCTGGGTGACGGGTTCTCGAACGGGTTCCTGTTCCTTGCCTTCCTGCCGTCGACCATTCAGTCCTCGGTCACCTTTACGTCGATCGCTCGTGGCGACACGGCGGCAGCCGTGTGTGCCGCGACATTCTCAAATGTCATCGGCATGTTCCTCACACCCCTGTACGTCCTCGTGTTCATGAACATCGAGGGCGCACACGCGGGGTCCATCACGACCGTCCTCACCCAGCTTCTTCTCCCGTTTGTCATTGGGCAGATTCTGCAGGTGTGGCTGGGGAACTGGATTCGCAAGTATCCAAAACCGCTCAAGGTCTACGACCAGGGCACCGTCGTGGTCATCGTGCTGTCGGCCGTCCTCGACTCGACCGCGGCAAACACGTGGGATGGTGTGACGCCCCTCCAGATCGCCGTCATCATTCTCATGTCGGCTCTGCTTCTCGCCGGCATCCTCGCCTTCACCTGGTACTCCAGCGGTTGGCTGAAGATCGACCGTGGAGGCCGCATCGCGGTCCTCATGTGCGGCTCCAAGAAGTCGCTGGCAACGGGCCTCCCCATGGCGCAGGCAATCTTCCCAGCATCGATCATCGGTCCCATTGCCGTCCCGGTCATCATCTTCCACCAGATCCAGCTGTTCGTGTGCGCAATGATCGCCTCCCGCATGGGACGCGAGGAACTCCCGGCAACGACGTAAGTTCACGGCCTGACTGCCCGCTACGCACTCACAGCCAATAGCCAGTCGCGAGTAGCCGAAAGCAGGTAGCTGGTAACCGGTTACCGGCTATCGGCTGCCATTCACTGTGCTCCAGTAGTAATAAGCTACATTGACGAAACACAACCAGAGTTCTGGGTCGGTCTCAACCACGAGGTCGACCCAGAACTCTAGGTCAAACGAGACGTCACTGAGGCCAAGCGTCACGCGCGCCAATAATCGCCACTCGAGTTGCTAGTTGACCCCTCCATCATCGCCGCACTCACCGCACGTCACGAGAAACTATCCGGACTTCAGAGAACCGCACACTACCTGCCGGTAGGGCGTCGTGCCACTTTGCACGTCGTTCAACTTCGAGACCTGCACCGATGCAATCCACGACACGTGTTTTGTCGCGCTATCGTATTCCTATGAAGCCCTTCCTTCTCATTGCCACGCGTGCCGAAGACGATACCGCGGACGGCGAATACGAACAGATCCTGCGCTTTGGAAACCTTGACGAGAAAGATCTCGTGCGGATCCGGCTCGAGGCCGCACCAATGCCGGACCTGAATCTTGACGACTACTCGGGTGTCATTGTGGGTGGCAGTCCCTTCACAGGTTCGGATCCGATCGAGAAGAAGACGGAAACTCAGCTTCGTGTCGAAGCAGAGATCTCCACTCTCCTCGACGAGATCGTTCCTCGTGACTTTCCGTTCCTCGGTGCCTGCTACGGCGTTGGCACGCTTCTTGGTCATCAAGGGGCAGTCATCGACTCCACATACTCGGAACCCGTCGGTGGTGTCACGATCAAGCTGACTGAGGAAGGCAAGAAGGACCCGCTCCTCGCCGACATTCCCGACAGCTTTGGTGCCTTCGTTGGGCACAAGGAAGCCGTCACGGTCTTTCCAGCGCACGCCGTTCTGCTCGCCTCGTCGGATACGTGCCCAGTTCAGATGTTCCGTATCAAGGAGAACCTTTACGGCACACAGTTCCATCCCGAGCTCGATGCCCCCGGTATCGCGCAGCGGATCAGGACGTATAAGAACTCCGGCTACTTTGAGCCCGAGGAAGCCGACACTCTCATCGAACAAACCGCGCAATGGGACGTGAGTGACGCCAACCGCGTGGTCGCGGCCTTCACCGCACGGTACGCAACGGACTAACGCTCACAACGGCGTTCCTGTGCCGGAGAGGGGCCCTGCGCACCCCTCATACGAGTTGCTTCGAGGAGGAACTCCTCTCTGATGGCGCGACGATCGTTTATCCGCCCAGCCCACTTTCCGAGGTGGTTTAGGATCCAGTGACGAGCTCTACGCCGGACATGAGCTCGATTGCTCGCACCGGTCAGTATCTCGATCGGGAACGCGAAGCTCAAGGAAGCCCAGGCCGGAATAGGTCCGCGCTTGAGCTAGGGATGATCCGGATTCGCGGTGACAGAGGGTCCCGCTAGATTCTGCTAGCGGGACCCTCGTGCTTACCGGCTGTCAGTAGCTGGTGCTACCGGTTGCTCTCGTTACGGAACGGACCCTCGTGGGTGTTCGAGTTGTCTCGTGAGTGATCATCGGTCTTGAATGCACCCTGGTTGCCGGAGATCTCACCGCGATCCAAGTCAGCATCAAAGGTTGTTTGCGAGGTCTGTGCCTCTGCCTTCTCTCGGTCGCGCTTCTTGCTGGCCCTCAGAGAGGTCACAACGGTGATGGCAATGACGGTGAGGATGAAGCCAAGGGAGACGCCGATGCTGGGCTCGGGGATGCCGAGGAGCATGTCGTAGCCGTGGAAGGCGTGGATGATGAGCTTCACGGCGATGAAGCCAAGGATGGCTGCGAGGCCGTAGTGCAGGTAGACAAGCTTCTCGAGAAGGCCGTCAACGAGGAAGTACAGCTGGCGCAGGCCGAGCAGTGCGAACACGTTCGCGGAGAACACGATGTAGGGCTCGTTGGTGAGACCGTAGATTGCGGGGATCGAGTCCAGCGCAAACATGAGGTCGACGGTGCCGATGGCGACGATGCAGAGGAACAGCGGGGTGATCCAGGTCTTGCCCTCGCGGCGGGTCACGAGCTTCTGGCCGACGAAGCCTTCCGTCACGCGCATGTGCTTCTCAGCGAAACGAACGATGGCGTTGGGCTTGTAGTTCTCGATTTCGTCCTGTTTCTGGTCCGGATCATCCACGCCCTGACGGAGCTGACTGATCGCGGTGTAGAGCAGGAAGGCACCGAAGATGAAGAACACCCAAACGAACTGATCAATGAGTGCCTTACCGAGCAGGATGAAGATGAGGCGCAGGATCAGGGCAATGACGATGCCGTAGAGCAGAACCTTCTGCTGGTACTTTCTCGGCACCTTGAAGGATGCGATGACGATGATGAAGACAAAGATGTTGTCGACAGACAGTGCCTTCTCAACGGCGTAACCACCGTAGTACTCGCCCGCGAGAGTGCCGCCGTGGCGCCACAGAATCGTCAGACCGAAGAGAAGTGCAATAGCGATGTAGAAGACGGACCAGATGCCGGCTTCCTTCAGGGTAGGCTCGTGAGCCTTACGAACGTGACCAAAAAGGTCGATCAGGATGAGCACAAGGGCGATGCCGCCGAGTGCGAACCATTCCCATGTATACACGTGCATTTGTTCAGGGGTGGATGCCGCCTGCGCGAACATGACATGGGTGGGCAGCTGGGATGCCAGCAAAACATACCTCCGGGTTGTTGAACCGAAGGTCTCTTCCCACCGGATGATCCGGTCGTGAACCGAGTGCACTCGCACCGTGATGACGGCCCACTGTTGTTTGGGAATACTCCCCTTCGCTAGCTTCAACCGTTACTTTACGGGAACTTGTCCGATCTGGACACCTCTGTGACGCAAGTTCACCTATGAATTAGACAACCATCCAGGAAGTGTCCAGTGAGGGAAGCAGCTGGTAGTCACACTGAATTGTGCCGCCATGACCTACTGATCATGACGGCACAAGAGATGGAGGGCCACTCCCCTGTCAGGCAACGGTGTGACTCTAGGAGGTTGCCGACTCCATCTGGCGGAGCTCCTTCTTCAGGTCCTGGATCTCGTCGCGCAGGCGCGCCGCAAGCTCGAACCTCAGGTCCTCGGCCGCCTGCTTCATTTGCTCATCGAGTTCGGCGATGAGCGAGCGGAGATCGCCCGTTGCCTTGCCCGCAAGTCCCTCACGGGTCTGTGGGACGGACGTGGGCTGTCGGTACCCGCCCTCGAGAAGTTCGGCCGTGTCGATCTCTTCACGCGCCAACATGTCGGTCACGTCAGCGATCTTCTTCCGCAACGGCTGCGGGTCGATGCCGCGTTCCTTGTTGTAGGAGATTTGCTTCTCGCGGCGGCGATTGGTCTCGTCGATCGCTTCCCTCATGTTCGGAGTAATCGTCTCCGCGTACATGTGGACCTGACCCGAGACATTACGGGCGGCACGACCAATGGTCTGGATCAGCGAGGTCGTGGACCTGAGGAAGCCCTGCTTGTCCGCATCGAGGATCGCCACGAGCGAGACCTCGGGAAGGTCGAGACCCTCGCGGAGCAGGTTGATGCCAACGAGGACATCGAAGACGCCGAGGCGGAGTTCGCGCAGGAGTTCGACGCGGCGGAGCGTGTCGACATCCGAGTGGAGGTACTCGACCTTGACTCCGCGTTCGGCGAGATAATCGGTCAGGTCCTCTGCCATCTTCTTCGTCAGTGTCGTGACGAGGACACGTTCGTTGCGTTCCACGCGCGCCTTCACCTCGCCGAGCAGGTCGTCGATCTGCCCCTCGACGGGCTTGACGATGACCTCGGGGTCGACAAGACCGGTGGGTCGAATGATCTGCTCGACGACACCGTCGGACTGCTCGAGCTCGTACTTGCCCGGGGTCGCAGACAGGTAGACGGTCTGACCGATGCGTTCGAGAAACTCAGCCCACTTGAGTGGACGGTTGTCCATGGCGGACGGCAAGCGGAATCCGTGCTCGACGAGCGTGCGCTTGCGGGACATGTCGCCCTCGTACATGGCACCGATCTGCGGAACGGTCACGTGGGACTCGTCGATGATGAGAACGAAGTCCGATGGGAAGTAGTCGAGAAGCGTATTCGGGGCAGTCCCCGGCCCACGACCATCAATGTGACGGGAGTAGTTCTCGATCCCGGAACAGGACCCCACGTTCCTCATCATCTCCAGGTCGTAGCTGGTCCTCATCGACAGCCGCTGCGCCTCAAGAAGCTTGTTCTGCGACTCGAGCTCGGCAACTCGCTGATCGAGTTCCTCCTCGATCGACTTGATTGCCTTCTCCATGCGCACCGGGCCGGCCACGTAGTGGGAGGCCGGGAAGAGGTGCGCGTGGTCGGTCTGCCGGATGACGTTGCCGGTCAGGGGGTGCAGGTAGGAGAGCTCGTCGATTTCGTCGCCGAACATCTCGATGCGGATCGCGAGTTCCTCATACACGGGAATGATCTCGATCGTGTCGCCACGGACGCGGAAGGTTCCGCGCGTGAAGGCAAGATCGTTTCTCGTGTACTGCATCTGCACGAACTGGCGGAGCAGCTCGTCGCGGTCGATTTCCTGGCCAATCTCAAGGCGCACCATGCGGTCGACGTACTCCTGCGGGGTACCGAGACCGTAGATGCAGGAGACGGACGCGACCACGACCGTGTCCCTGCGGGTTAGCAGGGAGTTGGTGGCGGAGTGGCGGAGCCGCTCCACCTCGTCGTTGATGGAGGAGTCCTTCTCGATGAAGGTATCGGTCTGGGGAACGTACGCCTCGGGCTGGTAGTAGTCGTAGTACGACACGAAGTACTCGACGGCATTGTTCGGCAGGAGCTCGCGGAACTCGGATGCCATCTGGGCCGCCAGCGTCTTGTTCGGCTCAAGGATGAGGGTGGGGCGCTGGATCTGCTCGATCAGCCACGCCGAGGTCGCGGACTTACCCGTACCGGTCGCACCGAGCAGCACGATGTCCTTCTCGCCGGAGTTGATGCGTTCGGCAAGGTCGGCAATGGCTGTTGGCTGGTCACCGGATGGGGTGTATTCGGTGATGACTTCAAAGGGTGCCTCGGCACGCACAAGGTCTGTCACTGGTCGCATGACATCTAGGCTAGTGCGTGCCGGTGGCAGACACCTAGTGAGTTTCCTCCAGGCGGACTCGCACGAGGGCATCAGCGTCGGGACGGACCCACCACTCCCCATTCGGTACGCAGCAGACGTGCCGCAGAACCATCTCGCTCGTGTCTGCAGGAACGATGAGATCCATGCCGTCCTGCCGTGCGGGCGTGCCCGTGTGCGCGAGCTTGCCCTTGAGGCGTTCCGCGTTCATGAGGCTCCGGTTGCGTGCCTCGGGAATCGTTCCCGTCACCACGTTGTTTTCAAACGTACGGATGCGCTCAATGAGGTGATCAACCTGGTGGTAGAGCCAGTCCAGGTCCCGGTTGTTGTCGATGACGACGTCGGCGAACTGGACGCGCTCCTCATCGGTCAGCTGGGTGTTAATGCGGGCACGTGCCTGCTCCTTCGTCATGCCCCGGTCACGCACAAGGCGTTCGATCTTGATGTCGTCGGGGGTGGTGATGAGAACGAGGAATTGGGGAACGTAGCCGCGGCCCGTCTCAATGAGGAGAGGCGAGTCCTCCACGACGAGTGCGCGAGGATCCGCCTCCACGTACGTCCGTAGGTCGTGTGCCATCTGGTTGCGCACGAGCGGATGAACGATGGCGTTCAACTGCTCGAGCTTGGCGGGATCGTTGAACACGATGTCGGCGAGCTTGGCTCGATCAAGAATCCCATCGGTCACGACACCTGGGAAGGTCTCGTCGACGGCAGGAATGGCGGCGCCGCCGGGTGCGGTCTGCGCGCGCGAGATCTCATCGGCGTCGAGGATCTTCATGCCGGCCTCGGCCAGTCGCTGCGAGACGAGGGACTTACCGGAGCCGATGCCACCCGTTAGGCCGATAAACAACATTCGATGATCCTTTCGACAAGGTCTACTCCGTTTTCCTCGCTGAGGTACTCAGTGGGAGGAATGTGGAGAAAACAGGCATTCCGACGATGACGATACAGGGAGTAGGCAAGGGTGTTGCATACGTAGGTCCCAGCGTTGAGGGAGATTTCTATGCCAGTGCGATCCGAGACCCTGCCCAGGTCCCAACCGGTTTCGACAAAGTCGGGACCGTCCGCTTCCACGACCTGTCCCCCGGGCACAAATCCGGTGACGTCGGGTGTCCTGGTCTCTTGCCAATTCACGCCGAGCTTTTCAAGCCTGGGAACTGTTCTGCCTCCGGCCACACCGATGGCGAGCACGAGGTCAGCGTCCCGCACGAGGTCGGGCACGGACTGGCCGATGTCAAACCTGACGGGAAGGATCTCAACCCGAGCTCCCAGGCGTGCTCCCGCTGCACGCGCAAGGGACTCCGCGGGATTGTGCTGGCTAGCCACAGACCCCTCGGGACCGAACGGTCCGAAGCCTGTCACAAGGATCATGAGGCGTTGTCCTCCGGGTCGATGGGTTCGTGGTGGTCGCGATCAGCCACTCCCCTCTTCCAGTAGCCATCGATCTTGTAGGAGGTGGACTCGAAACCGGATTCACCCTTCAGCCAGCGGCGGATTGGGATCAGGGTCGTGGCCTCGCCGGCGGCCCACACATAAGCCCTATCAGCCAGCACCACCGACCTCACAGCATCTTCGAGATCGGTTCCGTCTGGTCCGAACGGAACGTTGATGACCTCAACGGTCTCCATGTCAGCGACATCATCAAAGTACTCAGTACCCTCACCGTGCAGGATGATGGTGGTTGGCAGGGATGTTGGTCTGGCATTCAGCCACCTGCGCATCGGAGGGAACGCCGAGGCATCACCGACAAGAACGAGCTGCTCTGCACCAACGGGAAACTCGAGGCTGGAACGAGGGCCGCCCAAGCGGACGGATTGGCCGATGGGGAGGGTCTCTGCCCAGGAACCGATGAGGCTGTCACCGTGGACAACGATGTCGAAGGCGATCTTGCCTTCACCGACGTGAAGAGGCGTGTAGTGGCGTCCCTCGAACTCACCACCGCGCTCAATCATGAGCTTGCAGTGGTCGGTAGGTCCGGTCGATTCAAAGTCGTGAAGATCATCGCCGTCAACAGTTACCCTGACGAACCCGCCGGGAATAACCTTCGCATCGGTCACTGAAAGGTTCCGTAGCTTCAGTTCCCTCGGAACCTTCACTCGCATCGGTTTCTGCTGCGTCATTGGGCTCACTCTCTTCTTGTTCCTTGCCCAGTCTATGTCACCTGGGGATCAAAGCCGTCTTTGGCCACCACAGGGCGGAACTCGAAAGTACCCAACACGACATCACGCGTCTCAAGGCCCTGCCTTTGATCCACACACATGATCCACACGAGGCCAGTGGCGCTTCCTGCACAAGGTCATGGATATGCGGAAAGGGGACCGCTATGGCGGTCCCCTTCCTATAGATCAGTCTCTCGACGTGGCTCAGTGGCCGGTCAGCTTCTCACGGAGGGCTGCAAGAGCCTCATCCGAAGCGAGGGTACCGGTCGACTCGGTGCCGGAGGAGTAGCTGGCCGGAGACTGCTCGCGTGCCGGAGCTTCCTCGGCAACCTCTTCCTCTACCTCAGCCTGGTGAGCAACCTGCTCCTTGTGAGCAACCCACAGTGCGTAGGCCGCGTTGTACTCGGCCTCCCACTGCTCGCGCTGTGCCTCGTAGCCCTCAAGCCACTCGCCCGACTCGGGATCGTAGCCTTCGGGGTACTTGTAGTTGCCTTCCTCGTCGTACTCGGAAGCCATGCCGTAGAGCGATGCGTCGAAGTCCTCCGAAGCGGGATCGACGCCCTCGTTGGCCTGCTTGAGGGAGAGGGAGATGCGGCGGCGCTCGAGATCAATGTCGATGACCTTGACGAACAGTTCGTCGCCAACCTTGGCAATCTGCTCGGGCTGCTCGATGTGACGCTGAGCGAGCTCGGAGATGTGCACGAGGCCCTCGATGCCGTCCTCGACGCGAACGAACGCACCGAAGGGAACGAGCTTGGTGACCTTGCCCGGAACAACCTGGCCAATGGCGTGGGTGCGGGCGAAGACCTGCCACGGATCTTCCTGGGTTGCCTTGAGGGACAGCGAAACACGCTCGCGGTCCATGTCAACCTCGAGAACCTCGACGGTGACGGGCGTGCCAACCTCGACGACCTCGTTCGGGTGGTCGATGTGCTTCCAGGAAAGCTCGGAAACGTGGACGAGGCCGTCGACGCCACCGAGATCCACGAAGGCACCGAAGTTCACGATGGAGGAGACTACGCCCTCGCGAATCTGGCCCTTCTGGAGGGTGTGGAGGAAGTGGCTGCGGGTCTCGGACTGGTTCTGCTCGAGGAATGCACGGCGGGACAGAACAACGTTGTTACGGTTTTTGTCGAGCTCGATGATCTTCGCGTCGATGTCGCGGCCAATGTAGGGCTGGAGGTCGCGAACGCGACGCATCTCAACCAGGGAGGCGGGGAGGAAGCCACGGAGACCGATGTCAACGATGAGACCGCCCTTGACGACCTCGATGACGTTGCCGGAAACAACTCCGTCAGTGTTCTTGATTTCCTCGATCTTGGCCCATGCACGCTCCTGCTGTGCGCGGCGCTTCGAGAGGAGAAGACGGCCTTCCTTGTCTTCCTTCTGGAGGACGTAAGCCTCGATGCGATCGCCTACGGCAACAACCTCATCGGGGTCGATGTCGTGCTTGATCGAAAGTTCCTTCGAGGGGATAACACCCTCAGTCTTGTATCCAATGTCGAGAAGGACCTCGTCGTGGTCCACCTTGACAATGGTGCCCTCGACGATGTCCCCATCATTGAAGTACTTGATGGTCTCATCGACAGCGGCCAGGAGTTCTTCCTTGGAACCGATGTCATTGATGGCGACCTGGGGAGTGGTCGGCTGCTCGGGCGTGGTAGTTGTCATTGAGTTGTAGTCTCCGATGGGACAGTAATAGTTTGGACAGATTGATTGGAATACCCCGAAGGACATCCAAGAGTCAACAATAACGCGATGTTTGCCGATATGCCAGATAATGCCGCGTCCAAACTGGAAAGTTGTGACACGTTTTACCCTAGGCAAACTACTCGTCACCATTCGTTAACGTGGTTTGATCGGCAACGAGCGGAACTGACCGGCACTCCCCCATGGCAAACTGTCAGTATGGAACCCAGCTACGAGCCGTCCAACAACGTACCAGCTCCCCAAAAAATCGCCATGACCTGGTGGGATGATCAGGCAGAGGAGTACCTAGCAGAGCACCCCTCGCTCGGTGAGGTCAAGTTCCAGTGGGGACCGGAAGGCTGGACTGAAGAAGACCTGCACCTTCTCCCACACAAACCTGGACGTATTCTTGAAGTAGGTGCAGGTGCGGCTCAGTGCTCCCGTTGGCTTGCCTCCAAGGGGCACGAGGTTGTCGCCACCGACATCTCACCCGGCATGCTCGCAGTAGCACGGGCACTCAACGCGAAGCACGATCTCGACTTCCCGCTCATCGCCGCCGGCATTGAAGCCCTCCCCTTCAACAACGACTCGTTCGATACCGTTTTCACTTCCTTTGGTGCGCTCAGCTTCCTGCCTACCCTAACCCCTGCCTTCGATGAAGTGTTCCGTGTCCTGCGACCGGGAGGAACCTGGATCTACTCAGTCACTCATCCGTTCTCGTGGGTGTTCCCCGATTCCCCGCATCAAGACGATCTGACGGTCATTCGTCCCTACGGCAAGCGTGAGGCCTACGTGGAAACAACCGGCGGCACAACCGAGTACGCAGAGTTCCCCCACACCTTCTCCGATCACGTCAACGGCCTCGTGCAGTCCGGATTCGACGTGACTGACCTCTTCGAGCCGGACTGGCCGGCAGGCAAAACTGAGACTTGGGGCGCGTGGGGACCAGACCGTGGAGCCATGCTCCCCGGCACCCTCATCGTGACCGCCCAGAAACCCGCACGCTCGTAGCCCGAAGACCTTTTTCCTTCATCGGGGTGCTGGTGTGGGCACAAGCCTTCTCGCTCCTAGCCCGTGGCCGCTGCCGCAATGAACGGCCTCTGCCGTAGCCCACGGGATCTCGTGGTGCGCAGGTCTCCTGAACCGTGCGGAATACGAGACTCCATATGCTTGTTGCCTCTCACCTTTTGGGAGAGGCAACAAGGATCGAATGCTGAACTAGCACCCGCTGCTCGCTATTGGCTACTCGAAGGTTGTCAGTGGGCGGCCGCCCTCCAGTTGGCTCCCACACCGACACCGACGGAGAGCGGAACAGACAGCGGGACGGCGGAACCCATCTTGTCTTCCACGAGAGCGCGGATCGCTTCCTCTTCACCGGGGGCAATCTCAAGCACGAGTTCGTCGTGAACCTGAAGGAGAAGCCGCGAGGTGTACTGACCTTCGCGAAGTCCCTCATCGACCCCGAGCATGGCGATCTTGATGATGTCTGCGGCTGAACCCTGGATGGGAGCGTTGAGGGCCATGCGTTCCGCGGCCTCTCGTCGCTGACGGTTGTCGGAGGTCAGGTCCGGCAGGTAGCGCCTGCGGCCAAGGATCGTGGACGTGTAGCCGTCCTTGCGTGCCTGCGCGACCACGGAATCGAGATAGTTGCGTACCGCTCCGAAGCGTTCAAAGTACTCGTCCATCAGCTGCTGGGCTTCCGAACGATCGATGCGGAGCTGACGGGACAGTCCGAAGGCGGACAGGCCGTAGGCGAGTCCGTAGCTCATCGCCTTGATCTTGTTTCGCTGAGTCGGCGTGACCTCCTCGGGTGGAATGCCGTAGACGTGGCCCGCCACGTAGGAGTGGAGATCCTCACCGTCGATGAAGGCTTGGATGAGGGCAGCATCGCCGGACTGGTGCGCCATGAGCCGCATCTCGATCTGGGAGTAGTCGACGGTCATGATCGATTCGAAGCCCTCACCCGGAACAAATGCCTCGCGGATCCGCTGGCCCTCTTCGGTGCGGGCGTGAATGTTCTGAAGGTTGGGTTCTGTCGAGGAGAGTCGACCTGTGGCCGCGACCGTCTGCTGGAAGTTCGAATGGATCCGGTGATCATCAAGCACTGACTTCGAGAGCCCCTCAACGGACTGCTTGAGCTTGATGGCATCGCGATGCTCGAGGAGTTGGCCGAGGAACTCGCGCCCCGCCACAGCCTGATCGTCCTCACGGTACGCAAGCTGGGTGTAGAGGTCGGTCAGCGCCTCAGCGTTGGTGGTGTAACCCGACTTGGTCTTGCGGGTGGGAGGAAGCCCAAGCTCGTCGAACAGCACGCCCTGGAGCTGCTTCGGGCTCGAAAGGTTCACTTCGTGACCGATTGCCTTGTACGCGGCCTCCGCCGCGTGATTCACCCGGGAATCGAAGTCCTTGAACAGGGAATCGAGCACATCCTTGTCGGCGCCGATGCCGAGGTGCTCCATCTTCGCGAGCACCGTCATGAGCGGCATCTCGATCGCCTGCAGGAGATCGGTTGCCCCCCGCTTCTCCACTTCTTTCGTCAGCACGCTCGAGAGCGGCAGGAGGGACCATGCGCGGCTCGCGGGTCCTTCCGCTGCGGATGCACCAAGTCCGAGCCCGAGATCCAGCTCCTCTTCTTCCAGGTCGGGCAGGCTGATTCCCACGTGACGCGCCACGAGGTCGGGAACGTCGTAGCTGCGCTGGTCTGGATGAAGGAGGTAGGCGGCAAGTTCCGTGTCGACACTGACCCCGGTCAGCTCTGTGTTGAAGGATCCCTTGAGAGCGTGCCACGCCCACTTCGCTCCGTGAATGATCTTCGGAGAATCCGACTCGATCCAGTCCACGAAGGCCTTCTCGTCATCCTCGGAGAGCTCAGGGCGGTACGCAACCAGTGCGGAGCCGTTCTCAACCGCGACAGCAAGTCGAGTGACATCCCCCCGGTAGGGTTCACCGTTGCCCTCGATGTAGACACCGATGGTGGCATCGGAGTTCTCCTTCAGCCACGTGGCTAGATCACCGGGGGCGGCATCCTTCGCATCGAGAGAATCGAGAAGGTTGCCGGCCTGTTCCGTGTCCCCATCGGCGAGCGGAAGCTCGGAGAGCACCCTCGTGCGCAGGGATGTGAAGTCGAGCGTGTCGAAGAGCTGGTGCACCGCTTCGCGGTCGACTCCGCGCGGCACGAGATCGTCGAAACCGACCTCGAGCGGCATGTCTCGAAGCAGGTGGTTGAGCTTGCGGTTGAGGCGAACCTGGTCGATGTTGTCGCGCAGGGACTGGCCGACCTTGCCGCCAATCTCATCGGCGTGCTCGATGATGCCTTCGAGATCGCCGTAGGTTTCGATCCACTTCTGGGCGGTCTTGCCTCCGACACCGGGAACGCCGGGAAGGTTATCGGCCTTCTCCCCCACCAGAGCCGCCATGTCCGGGTACTGTTCCGGCGTCACACCTGTCTTCTCCTTGACAACGTCTGGGGTCATAGTCAGCATCTGCGACCGCGGCATCGGGTAGAGCAGGGTTACGTGGTCGTTCACGAGCTGGTATGAGTCCTTGTCTCCCGAGGAGATCACGACATCCATGCCTTCGTCCACGCCTCGGGCCGCAAGAGTCGCCACGATGTCGTCCGCCTCGTACTGGTCCTTCGTGATCCAGGTGATGCCGAGAGCATCGAGAGCCTCCTGGATGAGTGGAATCTGGCCCTTGAACTCTTCCGGTGTCTCGGCGCGGCCGCCCTTGTACGGCGCGTACTCCTTTGTCCGGAACGTGCCTCCCGACAGGTCGAAAGCCACGGCGACGTGGGTGGGCTCAACGTCGGCGTAGAGCTTCAGCAGGGTGCTGATGAAGCCGTGGATTCCATTGGTGTACTGGCCCTGGTCGGTCCGAAAGCTGTCCTTGGGCAAGGCAAAGAAGCTACGAAAGGCAAGAGAGTGTCCGTCAAGAAGAAGTAGTCGTTGGTTCACAAGACAAGGGTACGTGTCGTCCCAGATAAATTCAGTACTCACATATAGTTGTGCGCATGAACCATCACGAACGCGGTGACGGACCCCTGGCCGAAAAGCTAGGAGTCGTCTACCAAACCATGACACAGGACCACGCAGAAGCCACCCTTCCCGTTGAGGGAAACACGCAACCCTACGGACTGCTCCACGGTGGCATGAACGGATTCCTGGTTGAGCATCTCGCCTCCGGCATTGCGATGCTCAACTGTCCCGAAGACCTCGCACCGGTCGGCACCGACCTTCACGTGTCCCACGTCAGCCCCGCAACCACCGACGTTGTGCGAGCAGTAGCGGATGTCGCATCAAGGTCCAAGGGCTCCATCTGGGTACGTGTCGAGATCTTCTCCGGCGATCGACTCACCGCCTTCGGTAGCCTGACCGCTCGTTTCGTGAAGCCGCGAATCTAGGCATCGCTACCCGACCCATACTTCTGCTCACAACAGACGTGGGTCAAGTGAAAAGGGGAATGCACGTAGGCACCTTTGCCTACGTGCATTCTGCTGTATTTAGTCACGAGCTACTCTCGTCCGATGTCGCGAACAACGCACGTCTAAAGCCTCGACACTTGCTCGCAGAGCCCGCCCTCTCAAACAACGTGCCAAGAGGATTTGATCCTCTTGGCACGTGGCTCTACATCTGTGATTTCGCTTAGCGACCGACCTGGTCGATGACGGCGTCGGCAACTTCCTTCATGGTGAGGCGACGGTCCATCGAGGTTTTCTGGATCCAGCGGAATGCCTCCGGTTCCGTCAGGCCCATCTTCGACATGAGAAGTCCCTTGGCGCGGTCGACCTGCTTGCGGGTCTCGAGCTGCTCGGTCAGGTTCGCCACCTCGGACTCGAGGGAGACAATTTCCTGGAAACGAGAGACAGCAATATCGACTGCGGGGATGAGGTCTGCCGGGGTGAAGGGCTTGACGACGTACGCCATGGCACCAGCATCACGCGCACGCTCAACGAGCTCGCTCTGAGAAAATGCGGTGAGCATGACGACTGCGCAGGTGCGGTTCGCGAGAATCTGCTCCGCTGCAGTGATCCCATCCATTCCCGGCATCTTCACGTCCATGACCACGACGTCAGGTTCGAGTTCCTTGGCCTTCGCGATTGCTTCCTCGCCGTCACCGGCTTCACCGACGACATCAATGCCTGCGTCGGTCAACGTCTCTACGATATCGAGACGGATGAGGGCCTCATCCTCAACAACGAGCGCCCTGTAATGGCGCTCTTCACCACGACCCGCATCATCAGCGTTGAACTCGAGGTCGTCGAGAGAACTATCTTGGTTATCTACCACCGTGGCCTCCTTTGGCGAAATACGGCGCTGGGCCATGAAACTGCCCATGGACATTATCGCCCTAAGATTATCCGTCCCGCTGAGTTTTCGTCATGCTCGTGTCCCCGCTTGCACAATTTTTCAAAGAAAAATCCAAGTCTCGCGTCCAAAACCGTTGCCCTGAAGCCAATCTTGCAGAGATTTTCATAAGTGTGAGAACCGTAACCGTGTCGGGAGTGAATGCTGAACACACGCAATTTCAACGAAAACCGATCCCACCTCCACGACAGCCAGACTCCACCGGCAAGCGCTAATGAAACGGCACGGTCGCTTCTAGCAGTCGCTGGAACAAGACATAAAACTATCAAATCCTCTCAAAATCCGACACGCCGGACCGAATCTGTCCACTCGATCTCCCGCTCGGGATCGAACACCCTGTGGCGAAGGGGCAACGTTAGATGAGAGCTCTCTCATCTTCATCTCCTTCACGTGTCATGTTGGGTGTGTTGACTGGTGCCAGCACAGAAGGAAGGAACGATCATGTCCCGCAAACTGTGGATCGCCACCGGAACCCTCGGTGTTCTAGGAATCGCGGCCGGAGCCGGCCTCGCGAACGCCGACGATGCCGACATTCCCGGCCCCACTGCCGTGAGCCACGACGTTGAGTCATCGTCCTCTGCGCCAGAAGCTTCCGAACCGAGTACGGTGACTCCCGTGACCGCTCAGTCGACAACAACGGCACCCAGCCCGTCAGCGACTCCGACGCCCGTGTCAGCGCCAACTCCTGCTCCGGCACCAACTCAAACGCAGGCACCCGCACCTGCCCCAGCACAGCCGCAGACCCAGGCACCCGCGCAGCGAGCCACGCCCGCTCCGGCGCCCGCACCTGCACCAGCACCAGCCCCAGTTCCCGCCAACTCACCGGCCAGCCCGATCTCCGCCGACTCGCCCGCTTCCCCACCCTCGGCAGATTCTGCTGACTAGTAGGCCCTGAGTCCAGGAACGCGCGAGCCTTCCACATACGAGCCCGTCCCGGCCCATCCCGGGGCGGGTTCTTTTGTGTCAGAAGTGAGGCGCGTTCGACATGTTGACCTGCAAGAGACATCCTCGAAAGAACGCTCGAACTTGCTTACTTCCTGACTCGAGTATTCAACCAGGGCGACAGGCTAAAGGCGCCCCTTTGAGTTCAGAAATGAGCGCATTGAAACCAGACGCAGAGAACGGCACCAGGTCAGGCAAGGTCAAGCGAGGCCACACGTCCAACCTTTAATCCAAGGGCACCGCCTCAGTTCTGGGCAGATGCCTCAGTCGAAGGATGCTTGATCCGGTAACAGGTCTGTCGAAAGGCTGGCGATGGTGTCGCGCAGCCACTGGTGGGCAGGGTCGTCCTCCGCCGTTACTCGCCACACGGTCGACACGGCGAAGGTTGGGACTGTGAGAGGTGCGGGACTAACGACGAGGTCTTCGGCAACCGCAACGTAAGCATGAGCGGCAAAGTCCGGGATTGTCGCGATCACTGGGGCACGGTGGAGAACGGGAAGGATGCCGGCGAAGTGACTGAGCGATAGTGGGACGGAGCGGGTGAGGCCCTCGGCCTCGAGAAGATCGTCGATAAAGCCGCGCTGCGTTGAGAACGAGACCCTGATGTGCCCGACGGACAGGTATTCCTGTTTCGTCAATCCCTCAGGGAAGTCGAACTGCTTGCGCGAGTAGATGCAGAGGTAGCTGCCGGACATGATCTGACGGTGCCTGAACTCCCCCGGCAGGTGGGTTGGCATGGGGCCGACCGCCAAGTCCATGGCCGGATCCTCGAGGCGGTTGTGCCAGATCGCGGCATTCGACTGATGGAAAGAAAACTTCACCCGCCATCCCGAACTCACCGATTCCTGGATGAGTCTCGGAGCGATAATTGACTCAATGTCATCGGACATTGCGAGGTGGAAGGTTCGTTCCGATTCCCTGGGATCAAAGTCGGGGCCGCGATCGAGCAGGGTATCGAGCCTGCCGAGTGCCTGTGAGATCGGTCCGGCTAGTTCCTGCGCCTTCCTGGTGGGCACCATTTCCCCGTGATTCCGCACAAAAAGTGGATCGTCGAAGAGGGACCGAAGGCGCCGCAGGGCGGCACTGACCGCACCCTGCGTGAGGTGCAACGTGACGGCCGCTCGGGTCACGTGGCGTTCCTGCATAAGGACATGGAAGACGACGAGCAGGTTGAGGTCGATACGTCTTAAATTAACGATATTAATGATCTCCACAATAACAATTAGTTAGACATATGCAAAGAGCAGGTGGATTCTTAAGGCAATAAATTCCTTGTGCCTCAGGAGCCACAATGTCGACTAACAGTTCGACGCACGAGAATGCGTCAACACAATCCCCCGCACCGCCCACGCCTCGGTCCTCCGGCATCGTCGCCGCCTCGACCGATATTCGTAAGCGCCAGGTCGCGATCGGCGTTGGCAACTTTATGGAGTGGTTCGACTTCGCTGTCTACGGCTAGTTCGCCGCCATCATCGGCGCCCAGTTCTTCCCCTCCGGCGATTCTGTCGCCGAGATGCTGTCCGCTCTCGCGGTCTTTGCCGTGGGCTTCGTCGCCCGCCCCTTCGGTGCACTGATCCTCGGTCCTATCGGTGACAAGTACGGCCGCAAGCTCGTTCTCGTCATCACGGTCATGGGCATGGGCCTCACCACCACCGCCATCGGCCTCATCCCGAACTACGACACCATCGGTGTTGCTGCCCCGGTTCTCATCGTGATCCTGCGCTGCCTGCAGGGCATCATGGTGGGCGGCGAGTGGTCCGGTGCCGCAACGTACCTGGGTGAGAGCGCACCGAGCAACCGCCGCGCCGAGTACGCCTCCCTCATCACCGTGACCGCGGGAGCCGCGTTCCTCACGGGCACCCTGCTCGCGTACTTCCTCAACTTGTGGATGGACGCCGAATCGCTCGAGTTGTGGGGTTGGCGCATCCCGTTCGTTCTATCGTTCGTCATGGCAATCCTTGCTCTTTTTATCCGCCGCAACCTCGAGGACACCCCGGTCTACGAGGAGCTCCAGCAGCGCAGGGCCGAGAACCCGGACATGAAGGTCGCGACCCGCAAGGAGAAGCTTTCCGCGTTTGGTCTCGCCCTCGCCTTCTGCTCCGTGTTCGGTGTCAGCCTCTACTACTTCGTGACGTACGCAAACAACCACCTGGCCACCATTGTGGGCATGGACAGGCCGCCCGCTCTGCTCGCCTGCTCGATCGGGATCATTGTTTACGTCCTGGCCCAGCCCGTTGTTGGTCGCTGGTCCGATCGTCACGGTCGCAGGCCGGTCCTTCTCGGTGGCACTCTGTACCTTGCGGTCTTTGCAATCCCGATCTTCTTGCTCCTCAACACGGGTGAGTTCTGGCCCGTTCTACTCGGCCTCATCATCCTTGCTCTGGGTGTGGCTCCCGTGGCTGTCATGAACGTCGCGCTACTTGTCGAGGTGTTCCCGGCCTCCGTGCGAAGCACCGGTGCAGCCCTTGGTTACAACGTTGCCTACGCCGTACTCGCCGGCCCCGGCCCGCTCATCGCAGGGTGGCTCATCCAGGTCACCGACTCCCAAGTGTCCCCCGCCTACTACCTTCTCGCGGTCTGCGCGATCGCATTCCTCGTCCTTGTCCGATACCTTCCCGAGACTCGGGGCAAGGACATCACCGAAGGATAGGGTTGTGCCCCGGCATAGACCCCGTCCTTTCTACTCAACACATAGGAGAAACTCATGACCACAGTTGCAGTCGTCCAAGCCACCCCGGTGCTGGGCAACACCCCCGCAACTCTCGACAAGGTCGCATCCCTCATCCGTGAGACCGGAGCCCGCGGAGCAAAGCTCGCCGTGTTCCCCGAGGCCTTTGTCGGTGGCTATCCCAAGGGCTCCACCTTTGGTGCAGTCGTCGGTACTCGCAGCGAGGAAGGTCGTGACGAGTACGCGGAGTACATGGCGGGCGCCGTCCGTATCGATGGCCCCGATCTTGATCCGGTCATCGAGGCCGCCGAGGATGCTGATGTATTCGTCGTCCTCGGCATCATCGAACGCCTCGGCAACACCCTCTACTGCACGGCAGTCATGATCACCGGCGAGGGTGTGGTTGGCAAGCACCGCAAGCTCATGCCCACAGCCAGCGAACGCCTCATCTGGGGCTACGGGGATGGCTCCACCCTCGACGTTGTCGACTCCCCCGCAGGCAGGGTCGCCGCCGCCATCTGCTGGGAGAACTACATGCCGCTCTTCAGGGCCGCCATGTACTCCCAGGGCGTCGAGGTCTACTGCGCACCGACCGTGGATGATCGCGATGCGTGGCAGTCCACCATGCAGCACGTCTCGCTCGAGGGGCGCACCTTCGTCCTCGCTGCCTGCCAGTTCGTCCCGGTGGATGCGTACCCTGAGGGCACGACCTTCCCGAACAATATCGGCGAGAACGGTTATGTCATCCGTGGCGGCTCCGTCATCTTCGATCCACTAGGCAACACCCTCGCCGGCCCTGTCTACGGCGAAGAGACCATCCTCTACGCCGACATCGACCTCGTCGCCAAGGACCGCGCACACTTCGATTTTGACGCAACAGGGCACTACGGTCGTCCCGACGTATTCCAGTTGCACGTAGACACGACTCCCAAGAACTCCGTCACCTTCGACTGATCCGTCACTGATCCCTTGTGCCACGAGCGCGTCCTGCACGACCTTGCTGGTACATGGGGTCATGAGAGCAGCTATCACGTAGCCAAGTGGCACGCGTAGTCAGGAGTGGCTGGTGGCGGCTGAGCAGCCATGATGTGCTGGAAGCATGAGTGTGGGCCCCGAGCTATCGGGGCCCACACTCAGCTAATTTCCTTCTATTTTTCTTCTCTTCATGTTCGGTGCGCGGTCATATGAAACGCGGCCGATCATTCATTTGTACTCCGGGCGGGACTTGAACCCGCATGCCTTTCGGCGCCGCATTTTGAGTGCGGTGTGTCTGCCAATTCCACCACCGGAGCGGGCGGCCCAGGAATCTGAGCCGTGAAGAGTTTACCTCAAAGGCTGGCTCTTCTACTTCGCGATCTTCAGGGTCTCACCGATCTTGTGGACGCGAATCGAGTTAGTGGAACCAACGGTGCCGGGAGGCATGCCGGAGATGATGACGACTCGCTCGTCTTCCTCTACCAGGTTGCGTTCACGCAGGATCCGATCGACCTGCTCGACCATCTGGTCCGTGTCTTCGATCTCGGGAACGATGATGGCCTCAACGCCCCAGGACAGTGCAAGGGTGTTGCGGGTCTCGTCGAACGGGGTGAAGACCAGGTGCGGGATCGGGGAACGCAGTCGCGACATGCGGCGGGCGGTCAGGCCGGAGGTCGTGAAGGTCACGACGTAGCGGCACTCGAGAGCCTCAGCAATGTCGAGAGCTGCGCGGGTGAGAACACCGTTGCGGGTCTTGTTGGGCTCCTGAAGGGGAGCAATGCTCTCCATGCCGTGGATCTCGGTGTAGGAGATGATGTCGCCCATGACCTGGACGCACTCGATGGGGTACTGGCCGACCGAGGTCTCGCCGGAGAGCATGACGGCGTCGGCACCATCGAGGATGGCGTTGGCGCAGTCGGAAGCCTCGGCGCGGGTCGGGCGGGGGTTGGTGATCATCGACTCGAGAACCTGGGTTGCGACGATCACCGGCTTGGACTTGCGGCGAGCAAGGTCGATGCAACGCTTCTGAACGGTCGGAACCTGCTCGAGGGGAAGCTCAACACCGAGGTCGCCACGAGCAACCATGAGACCATCGAACTCGTTGACAATGCCCTCGAGGTTCTCAACGGCCTGAGGCTTCTCGATCTTGGCAACAACGGGAATGCGACGACCGACGCGGTCCATGACCTCGTGGACGTCCTTGATGTCATCCGCGGAGCGGACGAAGGAGAGTGCAATGAGATCGGCACCGAGATTCAGAGCCCACTCGAGGTCGATCTTGTCTTTCTCGGACAGTGCGGGAACGGACACGGCAACGCCGGGCAGGTTTACGCCCTTGTGGTTGGAGACGGGGCCACCGACCACAACTTCGGTGATCACGCGGGGGCCAACAACATCCTTGACCTTGATCTGGATGTTGCCGTCGTCAATCAGGATGTCATCGCCGGGCTTGCAGTCGCCGGGGAGACCCTTGAAGGTGGTGGAGACAATGTCCTTGTCACCGAGAATGTCCTCGGTAGTGATGGTGAACTCGGCACCCTTACGGAGGATGACGGAGCCGTCAGCAAAATTGCCAAGACGGATCTTGGGACCCTGAAGGTCAACGAGGATGGCTACGGCCTTGCCGGTTGCTTCAGCAGCAGCTCGGACATTGCGGTACGTCTCTTCGTGATCCGCGTGGGTTCCGTGAGAGGCATTAATACGTGCCACGTTCATGCCGGCTTCAACCAGCTCACGGGTCTTTTCTTTACTCGAGGTCGCAGGACCAATGGTGCAGACAATTTTGGCTCTTCGCATGGTCCCAACATTACCCAACTAAAGTCCTAAGAACGCAGTTCCACACAATAATTCGCACCACATTCGTGACGCTGATTGGGATGTAGGGCCCGTTTTGGCGCAGTTTCAACCGATTTACACCAATGTGCGTGGTAAGAGGCAGGGCCCGGGAAGCGGTGTTGTGCTTCCCGGGCCCGGTGCAAACTCAGGCTAGCCGGACAGTGCGCGTGTCGCGGTTAGCTGTCCTGCTACTTCGTGTCGGACTCGTCCGTCGCTTCCGCTGCGTCCTCAGCTTCCGCTGCCTGCTGAGTTGCTGCATCGGCTTCCTCAGCTTCCGTGGACGTGACCGCTTTAGCCGAGGAGGTTGATTCTCCCTCGGAATCATCTTCCGGAACCGATTCCGCACCCGAGGGGTCGTCGGCAACCGCGGTCGCGGTCGACGCTGCGGCCCTCTTAGCCGGTGCCCCGTCGACCTCCTTGCCGTCGGGTGTGGCAGTCTCGGACTTCGTCTTATCCTTCAACGAAGCTGACTTTGAGGTGGCCAACTCGTCCCTGTTCTCGAAGTCCTCCGGTCCGTGACCCTCAAGGTAGATTTCGTCCTCGTAGCCCTCGGAACGAACCACCTTCGTGCGCCACAGGAAGAGTGCGGTCGCGACAAGGAACATGAAGAGGGAGGTCCACACGTTGAGGCGGAGGCCGAAGAAGACCTGTGCCTCGTCGATGCGGAGGTTCTCAATCCACGTGCGTCCCGCCGTGTAGATCATGACGTACATCCAGAACGACTGCCCGCCACGGAACTTGAACTTCCGTTCGAGAGCAACGAGAACGACGGCGCCGATGAGGCACCAGATCAGTTCGTACAGGAACGTCGGGTGGAACAGCGTTCCCTCATGGTAGCCGCCCACGATGTTCTGACGGTCGATCTCGAGACCCCACGGGAGGTCGGTTGGCCTGCCGTACAGCTCCTGGTTGAAGTAGTTGCCGAGGCGGCCAATGGCCTGGGCGATGAGCAAGCCGGGGGCGAGAGCGTCCGCGAAGGGCGCCATCCGCAACCCACGCCGCTTGAGCCCAATGTAGGCGCCGACGGCACCGAGTGCGACCGCACCCCAGATGCCGAGGCCGCCCTCCCAGACCCTGATGATCTTCGACAGATCACCGTTCTCACCAAAGTAGGGATCTGGAGTGGTGATGACGTGGTAGAGGCGGGCACCGACGATGCCGAAGATCACCATCCACACCGCAACGTCGAGGCTAACGTCGGCCGGTCCGCCCTTGGCGCGGTATCGGCGTTCAAGGATCCACCAGGCGACCACGATGCCAATGAGGATGGCGATTGCGTAGGCACGAAGCGGAAGCGGACCAATCATCCACACACCTTCGGGCGGGGATGGGATCGACAGGGGCATCATATATTAACTTTCGCGGTGGGAACCGTGGGCAATGTCTGTCGCCAGTTCGCGCAGCTCCTTAAGGCTCGGATCGTTCTTCAGAGCGTGAATGAGAGCGGAACCAACAATGACTCCGTCAGCATACTCGGCAATCGCAGCGGCCTGCTTGCCATCCGACACGCCAAGGCCAACGCACACGCGTTCCGCGCC
>NZ_JASDVN010000002.1:36843-43988 GCF_041440645.1 Flaviflexus sp.
CAATCCGTCGGACTTGCGCATTGATACATTCCGCGCCAGCGGCGCGGGTGTCCTCAACGAGCTTCTGGGCGCGGTCATCAACCTTCGCACGAGCACCCGTGACACCCATGGTGGAGGCCGCGTACACGAAGCCACGAGAGTTATCGGAAATGAACTTCAGTCGCTCAGGACGAGACGATGGGGCAACAAGGAAGATCCTGTCGAGCTCGTACTCGTCGGAAGCTGCGATCCACTCCCCCGCCTCGTCCGGCGGCAGGTCCGGGGTAATGAGGCCGGCACCGCCAGCGTTCTTAAAGTCGCGTGCGAAACGATCAACACCGTAGCGGAAGATGAGGTTCCAGTAGGTCATGACCTCCACGGCAGCGCCGGAGGCCGCGACCTGCTCGACTGCTCCGAACAGTTCCTTCATCTTAAACCCATTGGCAAGTGCCGCCTGGGTGGTTTCCTGAATGATCGGTCCATCCATGCCCGGGTCCGAGTACGGGATACCGAGCTCGATGATGTCGGCGCCGGACTCGACGACGGCAACGGCCGCCTCTGCGCTCTCCTGCACCGACGGGTAGCCAACCGGTAGGTAGGCAACGAAGGCGGCTCCGCCCCTGGCCTTGGCTGCATCAATCTTCTCTGCGGCTCTCATCAGTGCACCTCTCGCGTCGCCGAACCATCAAGACCAAACCATGTCGCCGCGGTCTCCACATCCTTATCCCCGCGGCCCGACAGGCACACGAGAATCGTGGCGTCCGGGTTCTCCTTGCCGATGCGGATGGCGCCGGCGAGTGCGTGGGCCGATTCGATGGCGGGAATGATTCCCTCCGTCTTCGACAGGAGCGCGAACGCATCCATGGCCTCAGCATCCGTCACAGGCTGGTAGTCAACGCGGTGAATGGCGGAGAGGTGGGCGTGCTCGGGACCGACGCCCGGGTAGTCAAGGCCGGCCGAGATCGAATGGGACTCGATGGTCTGACCATCCTCATCCTGCATGAGGTACGTCTTCGCGCCGTGCAGGATGCCGACCTCACCGAGGTTGATGGGGGCGGCGTGCCTGCCGGTCCCCATGCCATCGCCCGCTGCCTCGAGGCCAACGAGATTCACCTCGGGATCGTCAAGGAACGCCGTGAAGGTGCCGATCGCATTGGAACCACCACCGACACAGGCGAGCACCCAGTCGGGGAGCTTACCGGTGAGGCTCAGGACCTGCTCGCGTGCCTCGTCACCGATGATGCGCTGAAGATCGCGCACGAGTCCCGGGAACGGGTGCGGGCCGGCCGCGGTACCGAAGATGTAGTTGGTGGTCTCGACGGTGGAGACCCACTCGCGGAACGCCTCGTTGATGGCGTCCTTCAGGGTCGAGGAACCTTGGTGGACCGAGACGACCTCGGCTCCAAGGAGCCGCATGCGGGCAACGTTGAGGGCCTGCCTGCGCACGTCCTCGGCACCCATGTAGATCGTGCAGTCGAGGCCGAGGAGGGCGGCGGCGGTTGCGGTGGCAACGCCGTGCTGGCCCGCGCCGGTCTCCGCGATGACGCGGGTCTTGCCGAGGCTGCGGGTGAGCAGTGCCTGACCGAGAACGTTGTTGATCTTGTGCGAGCCGGTGTGGTTGAGGTCCTCACGCTTGAGGATCACTCGTGCGCCACCGCAGTGCTCAGCGAACCTCGGGACCTCGGTGATGATGGAGGGGCGTCCCGTGTACGTCTTTTGGAGCTCGCTCAGTTCCCGATGGAACTCGGGATCGGTCTTCAGCTTCTGCCAGCCGTCTGTCAGATCATCGAGTGCGGAGATCAGGGATTCGGGGATGTAGCGACCGCCGAATTCGCCGTAGTACGGTCCTGTCAGGGCTGAGTTCTTCATTCTTTACCAACAATCTCGATCATGTCTGCAACAGCCTGGCGGGGCTGGCCGGAACGCACGAGGGCCTCACCGGTCAGTACGGCGTCGGCGCCCTGACGTGCGTAAGCGAGCACGTCCTCGGGTGAGGACACACCCGACTCCGCGACCTTGACCACCTGGTCGGGGACGAGAGCCACCAGCTTCTCGAACACACTCATGTCGACCTCGAGGGTCTTGAGGTTGCGTGCGTTGATACCGATAACCTCGGCGCCCACGGCTAGTGCCCGCTCGACCTCTGCCTCGTTGTGCACCTCGACAAGGGCAGTCATGCCAAGCTCGCGGGTGCGGCCGAGAAGCGAGGTCAGCTGATCGTCGTCAAGTGCCGCGACGATGAGGAGCACGATGTCGGTGCCGTGTGCGCGTGCCTCCCACACCTGGTACTCGGTCACGACGAAGTCCTTGCGGAGAACAGGGATCGACACCTTCGAGCGCACCTCATCAAGGTCGGCCAGGGAACCGCCGAAGCGGCGCTTCTCGGTCAGCACCGAGATCGCGGCGGCGCCACCGGCCTGGTACTCGATGGCGAGATCGCCGGGTTCGGGAATGTCGGCGAGAGCGCCCTTCGAGGGGCTCTGCCGCTTCACTTCGGAAATGATGGAGATGCCAGGGGCGAGGAGGGCGTCGCGAGCATCGAGAGCGGGCGGAGCCGCGAGCGCGGCTTCCTTGATGGCCTCGAGCGGGGTTTCTGCCTCACGGACAGCGAGATCTTCGCGCACCCCAACAATAATGTCGTCAAGAACAGTCATGACTACCTTTCACTACAGTAAAAAAAGGGGCGCCGAGGCGCCCCTTTGATGCGCCTTCTAGTCTTCGTACCAGGCGCCGGCCTTCGCGGTATTCGTCAGGCTCCGGGGCTGACCGTGACCGGTCTTCGACAGGATGAATGACGCCGCGCAGGCGAGCACGAGAAGACCAACGCCGACGTAGGCGAGCACGGGGCTGACGATGATGCCGATGCCAATGACGAGCACTGCGAGGCTTGCGCCCACGGTCAGCGTCCATCCTGCAACCGTGTTTCCTTCGTTGTGGAACGGCGCTGCCTTTGGCAGGCGATACGTCTGTTGTTCAGTCACCTTCGTGCTCCTTTACATAAACTCTCGTACCAGCTTAACCCGGAAAATGGCGAGTGTCCCCATCTGGGCACCACTATGAGACGAGAGTGTTGGCGATCTGGATGGCACGTAGTGCCGCGGCCGCCTTGTTCCTTGTCTCGATGTCTTCGGTCTCGGGAACCGATTCGGCGACGATTCCGGCTCCGGACTGGACCGAGGCCTTCCCGTTGGAGATGACTGCGGTGCGGATCGTGATTGCGAGATCGGCGTTGCCGGCGAAGTCGAAGTAGCCGGCCACTCCCCCGTAGATTCCGCGGCGGGCGGGTTCGAGGGTGTCGATGATGTTGACCGCGGATGCCTTCGGGGCCCCGGACAGGGTTCCGGCTGGGAACGTGGCGGCCAGCGCCTCCACTGCGGTCACGCCTTCGCGGAGCTCACCGGTCACGGTCGAGGTGATGTGCATGATGTGGGAGAAGCGTGCGATGTCCATGAATTCCGTGACCTCGACGCTTCCGGGGCGCGACACCTTGGCGAGGTCGTTGCGCGAGAGGTCGACGAGCATGATGTGCTCGGAGATCTCCTTCGGGTCCTTGAGGAGCTCCTCGGCGAGTTCGCGATCCTCGCGCGGGTTCGCGCCGCGCGGGCGGGAGCCCGCAATCGGGAATGTGCGGACCTGCCCGTCCCGCACCGCCATGAGCGTCTCGGGGCTGGAGCCGACGACCGCGAACGATCCGGCCTCACCCACGAGATTGAAGTAGTACATGTAGGGCGAGGGGTTGATCGACCGCAGCACGAGGTAGACGTCGAGCGGGTCTGCCTTGCATTCGATGTCGGCACGCTGGGACAGCACGACCTGGAACACGTCCCCATCAACGATGTGCTGCTGGCCCTTGCGGACCGCGTCCTGGAACTCGTCGGGACGTACCCTCATGACGGGTTCGCTGACCGGATCGTCACCTGTTGCGAGTGCGCGTGCGGGTAGGGGGCGCTGCAGCGCCTCCTTCATCTCACCCAGCTTTGCCACGGCCCTCTCGTACGCCATGTCGGCGCCCTCGGGCTTACCGTTGCGGTTGATGGCGTTGGCGATGAGCCACACGACTCCCTTGCGGTGGTCGATGGCGACGAGCTGCTCGGTCAGGCAGAGCGCAACATCCGGGGTGTCGTGCTCAACGGGGGCGTCCTTCTTCAGGGTGGGTTCCCAGTCGTAGATGACGTCCCAGCCAAGCACGCCCGCAAGACCGCCCGTCATGGGTGGCAGGCCGGGGAGCGGCTCCGAGTTCAGGTGGTGCAGAGCATCCGCGAGGAGCTCCATGGTGGAGCCGGAGGTCTTGAGGCCCTCGGGGACATCGCCGGTCCACTGTGCCGTGCCGTCGCTTGCGGTCAGGAAAGCGGAGGAGGAGATGCCGACGAACGACCAATTCGACCAGTAGTCCTGTTCGACGGATTCCATGATGAAGGAACCGGGTCGGTTCTCGGCGAGCCTGCGGTAGATGCTTGAGGGTGAGGTGTCGTCAACGAGGAGCTGCACCGTCACGGGCACAACCCGTCTTGTTTCGGCCAGTGAAAGGAATTCTTCGCGGCCGGGATAGATCTCGCCCCAGTTACTGGTTGGATTCGTCACGGTCTGTCACCGCCTCCAGGGTTCTGTTGTCGAAGCAGGAGCGGCTGCCGGTGTGGCAGGCTGCCCCGATCTGCTCAACTTGGATGAGTAGGGTGTCTGCGTCGCAGTCGTATTCGATGCCGCGGACGTACTGCCTGTGGCCCGAGGTGTCGCCCTTGCGCCAGAATTCTTGACGGGAG
Organism: Flaviflexus sp.; assembly: GCF_041440645.1. Lineage (GTDB taxonomy): Bacteria > Actinomycetota > Actinomycetes > Actinomycetales > Actinomycetaceae > Flaviflexus. The sequence goes on from NZ_JASDVN010000002.1 coordinate 41,583, forward strand.
CGGGACCAGAACCAGACTCGTCCCGTTTCCCGGGTACGGGTGAGTGCCTCGGAGTTCATCCAGCCCATCATGAGGACGCGACCACCCTCGTGGTCCTGGATGATGGCGGGGACGAGACCTGCCTCGTTGTAGGTGATTTCTGGTTCCTTGTTGTCTTCGCTCATCGAACTTCGATTCCCGCTTCCTTCAGGCCTTCCTTGACCTGACCAATGGTAAGGGTTCCGAAGTGGAAGACGGAGGCGGCGAGGATGGCATCGACGCCAATGCGTGCCACCTCGATGAAGTCCTGCACGGTTCCCGCACCGCCGGAGGCGATGAGGGGAACCCGGCAGATGTCGCGTACCTGACTCGTCATTTCCAGGTCAAAGCCCTTTGTTGTGCCGTCGGCGTCCATGGAGTTGAGAAGGATCTCCCCCACGCCGCTGTCCTGGCCGCGCTTCACCCATTCGAGGGCATCGATGCCCGCGGACTTGCGTCCGCCGTGGGTGGTGACCTCGAAACCGGAGGGCATGTCCGGGTTGTCGGTGCGGCGAGCATCGACGGATAGAACGAGTACCTGGCTACCGAACTCGCGGGAGATCTCCTCGAGAAGTTCGGGGCGGGTGATCGCGGCCGTGTTGACGGAGATCTTGTCCGCACCGGCTCCCAGGAGGCGTGCAACGTCCTCAACGCTTCGCACGCCACCACCAACGGTGAGGGGAATGAACACCTGCTCCGCGGTCTTCGTCACCACGTCCATCATCGTCCCGCGGTCCTCGACCGAGGCCGAAACGTCGAGGAAGGTCAGTTCGTCGGCTCCTTCGCTTCCGTACAGGCGACCAAGCTCGACCGGGTCGCCAGCGTCGGCGAGATTGGCAAAATGGACGCCTTTGACAACTCGTCCTCCCGATACGTCGAGGCATGGGATGACGCGAAGTGCAACGCTCATGAGATCTTCTCCTAGAAACGGGGTTACTCAAGGCTAGGATATCCCCTATGTACCTAGCCCTTGTCGACCATATGGCGGACTTTGTGGAACGGTCGAAAGGAGACATGGTCACCGTCACGATTGACGGGTTCTCTGGCGCCGGAAAAACCTCCCTCGGGGAGCGTCTCGTACGAGAGTTTCAGTCCCGCACCCCCGCCTTCCACTCCCTCCTCCTCGAGGTCGAGCTGTGGTCAAAGGGCTGGGGCGACTTGCATGGCGCGGTCGAACGCGTCCGGGAGGTCGCGCAGGGACTCCAGTCAGGTCCAGTTCAGACCCAAACGTGGAACTGGTGGTCTGAAACTGTGGAGGACCCGATCGTCCTCACCCCCAAGCCGCTCCTCCTCATCGTCGGCTCCGGCTCGGGCCAGATCCCATCCGACATCTCCGTGTGGATCGATGCGGATCGGGAGCTCCGCCAGCGGCGCGTGGCAAGCAGGGACCCCTACGACTGGTCCCAGCACTGGGACGAGTGGGAAGCGCAAGAACTCGAGCTCCTGGAGCGCCACGACTCGAGAAAGCACGCCGACTTCCGCCTCACGAGCAACTCTTAAGTGAGCAGCTTGTTCGTTCATTCTCTCGTTCGTGAGTTGCCCGTTCTTTCTTGCACGTACTTAACGGAGCCACTCAGCACCGGGGTCACGCAGTTCCCCGTGACCGTTGAGCGCTGAGGCGGCTGAGAAGAGACCGTTGAGGGTGGTGGCGTTGTGGATGGAGCCGTTGTGGGCGAGCTTCACTGCCTCGGCCAGCGGTAGCCATTCGTACGTCATGTCGGCTTCTTCCTCGGTTCGCTCGTACTCGAGATCAGAATCCGACAGATCACGTGCCAGGAAGATCCGCAGGCTCTCCGACAGGCATCCGGGGGAAGAGAAGATGTCGACCAGCACGTGCCACGTGTCTGCCTGAAGGCCCGCCTCTTCGGCAAGCTCCCGCTTTGCGGCCTCGAGGGGATCCTCACCCTCCTTGTCCAGCAGGCCGGCGGGGAGTTCCCAGAGTATTGCTGACACGGGGTGACGGTACTGGCTCAGCATGAGCACTTCGGGACCCTTCTCGGTGTCACGGATCGGCACGATCGCGACGGCACCGGGGTGAGCAATGTACTCGCGCCTGATCGACGTCGACTGCCCCTCAAGGGTGAGATCATCGGATACGAAAGAGAAGACGTTGCCTTCGTAAATGGTTTCCCGGGACTCAAGTCGATGCCCATCATGCTTGCGGTCCTTGACGGTCATTGCTTTCCTACTCCTTGCCACGGCGACTGAACTGGACCCAGTTTACGACGGAGATTGTCGGCACACTGCGCGAGACACCGACGAGTTACCGGCACACGACTCACTCCTGCTCACGACGAACTCAGATCCCCCCAGCCACACACGAAAGGACATAGCGGCTCTTCATAATTGAGTGTGTAGCGGGCGTTTTGCGCGTCGTGGCATGAAACG
>NZ_JASDVN010000003.1:0-8861 GCF_041440645.1 Flaviflexus sp.
AGAAATAATGGAAATCAAGGCACAAGCCTAGGAACAAAACCCGGGGCACTTCAATGAACCTGCTTGGCCTTGCTCAGTCACAGTTCAATTGGCCTGTAGAAGTGCTTTGGTCGGCAGCATTTCTGCTACCGACCAATTGGCGGAGGGTGGGGGATTCGAACCCCCGATACGGGTTCGCCGTATAACGGTTTTCAAGACCGTCTCATTCGGCCGCTCTGACAACCCTCCAAGCCACCTCATCATACTAGCCACGGCGCAAGCATGCACATTGCTGACACAATGGTGAAATGGGAAACAGGATGCTTGCCGTCACCGATTCGTCCGACCTGCAGCTCATTGAGCAGCCGATCCCGGAACCAGCCGATGGCGAGGTCGTCATCAAAGTGGATTTCGCCGGAATCAACCGGGCCGACCTCAGCCAACTAAAGGGCACCTATCCGCCGCCACCCGGAGCCAGCAATATCCTCGGCCTCGAAGTATCCGGCCACCGGGTCGATACGGGCGAGCGGGTGATGGCGTTGCTATCGAGCAGCGGGTACGCCCAGTACGTGGCGGTTCCCGAAGGGCAGATCATGACGGTCCCGGAGTCGGTGGACCAAGCGCAGGCGGCCGCCGTTCCCGAATCACTAGCCACGGCCTGGTCGAATCTCGTTGACGTGTTGAAGGTCGATGTCGACGAAACTGTCCTGATCCAGGGCGGATCCGGATCCTTGGGAACTTTCGCTGTTCAGCTTACTCGGGAGCTCGGTGCCAACGTCATCGCGACCGCAGGAGGACTGGAGCGATGCCAACAGGTTGAATCCCTAGGTGCAACAGCCATCGATCACCGGTTGGATGGTTTGTCGGACCGAGTGAAGGAACTGGCTCCCGAGGGAGTGAACGCCATCCTCGACATCGTTGGATCCGATGTCGGTGACATGGTCCCCCTGCTTCAGCGGGGAGGCCGCATCGCCATCATCGCCCTCCAAGGCGCAACAACGGCGACCGTTCCGGTTGGCCTGCTCATGGTCAAGAGACTCAGCATCTTTGGAACCACGCTGCGAAGCCGCCCATCCGAGGAGAAGGCCGCAATCATTTCCGCATCATCTGACTTCGCCATGGAGAGGCTGGCCGATGGCAGGATCACTCCCATCGTCGACAGCGTCTTCCCAATCTCCAAGGTCGCAGAAGCCATCGAACACGTGGAGCACGGTTCGCCCTTCGGCAAGGTCGTGCTGGACCTCCGGGAACTGAACTGAAAAGGTCTGTCTGGCCGCAATTGAGCGAGAGACTTTGTAGGTGGTGAGGCGTCTTGTTGACATGGGGCGAGGCCTCAGGCTTTATCAGCCGGTTCTGCCGGTCCCACCTGGAAAGAACCTAAGCCTCACCTAGAGAAGGAGATCGTCCTAGAGGAGGTTCTCGAGGACGATGGCGAGACCATCATCCTCAACGGATGCGGTCTTTGCATTGGCGGCGTCGTGCACCTTGCCGTTCGCATCACCCATGGATACACCGGTTCCCGCCCATTCCAACATCTCGATGTCGTTATTGCCGTCACCGACGGCAAGGATCGAGCTGATGGGAAGGCTGTACTGACGGCGGAGCTTCTCGAGAGCAGTCGCCTTCGTGACGCCCTCGGGGGATATGTCGAGCCAGGCGGTCCACCCGATCGCGTACTCGACACCGTTGAGCCCGATCTCGTCAATCCGGTGCTGGAGTTCTTCGGCGCTGAGATACGGTGCGCGCACCGTGAGCCTCGTGGCGTCGTTACCTGCCAGCTTGTCGACCGGGGTCACGACCGACTCGCCCGTGAGCTCACCGGCCGGGAAGTGTGCCGATACTCGGCGGGGACCCCAGGCGGGCTCCACCGCAAGAATCGCTTCGGGAATGTTGGCGTTGACGATCTCGATCTCCGTTGCCGGATTGAACGTGACGTAGTCGAGCAGTCGAGTGCCTGGGGTGAGTTCCGGCTCGTTCGCCTTCGAGTCTCGTGCGAACGTGAGGGCGCCATTGGCGCACACGGAGATCCCGTCGGGAAGCTCCAGCTGCTCCGCAACCAGCATCATTCCGTCCACACCTCGTCCCGTTGCGAGAACAACGTGGGTTCCGAGCTCGAGATGTGCGTGGATGGCCTCCTTCACCCGTGGCGAGAGCGACGTGTCGTGGCCGATCGTTGTGCCGTCAAGATCGAGGGCAACAAGGAGCTCTGGACCCGCCGGGGGCAGTCCAGACATCGAGCTATTCAGCCGCGCCTTGTCCGCGGCGTTGAATTCAGTCTTCACTGCGGTGCGATGACCTCGCGTCCACCCAGGTAGGGGCGGAGGCCTTCCGGAACGTAGAGGCTACCGTCTGCCTGCTGATGGTTCTCGAGGATCGCGACGAGCCAGCGCGTGGTGGCAAGCGTGCCGTTCAGGGTTGCCACGGTCTGGGTCTTGCCGTCGATGCGCTCGCGTACTCCGAGGCGCCGAGCCTGGAAAGTCGTGCAGTTCGAGGTCGACGTGACCTCCATCCATCGTTCCTGGCTGGGAAGCCACGCCTCGCAGTCGAACTTGCGGGCTGCGGAGCTACCAAGGTCGCCAGCTGCCGTGTCGATGACGCGGTAGGGGAGCTCCACCTTGGCAAGCATCTCCTCCTCCATGGCAAGTAGATTCTGGTGCTCTCCAACCGCCCCATCGGGAGTGCAGTACGAGAACATCTCCACCTTGTTGAACTGGTGGACGCGGATGATGCCGCGGGTGTCCTTGCCGTAGGAGCCGGCCTCGCGGCGGTAGCAGGTCGACCAACCCGCGTACCTCTTCGGGCCGCTGGACAGGTCAATGATCTCGTCCGAATGGAGTCCGGCGAGAGCCACCTCGGACGTACCAACCAGGTACAGGTCGTCAGCGGGCAGGTGGTAGATCTCGTCCGAGTGGGCACCGAGGAAGCCGGTGCCGGCCATGATCTCCGGCTTCACCAGGGTCGGGGTGATCGTCAGCTTGAAACCGTTGGCCTCAGCCAGGTCGGCGGCGGCGGTCAGCATGGCGAGCTCGAGGCGGGCGCCGATGCCGGTGAGGTAGTAGAAGCGCGATCCGGACACCTTCGTACCACGAGCCATGTCGATCGCGTCAAGACCCTCAGCGATGTCGAGGTGGTCCTTGACCGGGAAGTCGAACTCGCGAACGTCACCGACGTGCTTGAGGACCTCGTAGTCGTCCTCACCGCCGGACGGAACACCGTCGAGAACGATGTTGTTGATGCTGGAGGCGACGCGCTCGTACTCGCTGTTCGCATTTGCTGCGATCTGCTCAAGTTCCTTGACCTTGGCGGACAGCTCCTGGGCCTGCGCGAGGATCGCGGGACGCTCCTCAGGGCTTGCCTTACCGACGGTGCGAGAGAGGGCCTTCTGCTCTGCGCGGGTTTCTTCGGCGAGCTGGAGGGTGGAACGGCGGGACTCGTCTGCCTGCAACAGGGTGTCAACAAGAGATTCATCAGCGCCACGTGCTCGCTGCGAGGCCTTCACTGCCTCAGGGTTTTCCCGAACAAAGCGAATATCGATCATGCACCTAGTCTAACGCGCACTGTATCCTTTCGATATGTCCTGGGAATCATGGGTTGCGATTGTCGCACTACTTGTCGCGCTGACAGCGCTGTATCTGACCTTTCGTAACCGACAGCTCATTGCCTCGCTCTCGAACCGCCGCATGAGCACGGAACATCACGTCCGTGACGAGGGTGGCGAGAAGAAGGACGGCGTTCCCGTCACGGTGATCTTCAACCCCTCGAAGAGGATCGATGTTGCCGAACTCAAGCGACTTGTCGAAGCACGAGCAGCCGAAACCGAGTACGGAACTGTCACCTGGGTGGAAACCACGGTCGAGGATCCTGGTCTTGGTCAGGCACGTCAGGCCGTTGAGGACGGTGCCGGGCTCGTCATCGCCGCGGGTGGAGACGGTACGGTGCGCGCCGTCGCTCAGGGTGTCGCAGGCACGGGGGTGCCCCTCGGCGTGATCGCACAGGGCACAGGAAACCTTCTTGCGCGAAACATGGATCTTTCGATCGTCTCCGTTGCCGACATGGTGAACTCGGCGTTTACGGGGCAGAACCACGCCATGGACATCGGCTACCTCTCCGCGGAACCCCTGACCGACAGTGAACTCGTTGAGGCCAAGTCCGAGGATCCGGAAGCAGATGTCGTACCCGAGGGTGAGCACGCCTTCGCCGTGATCGCGGGTCTCGGTTTTGACGCCGCCATGGTGGGCGACGCAGATTCGGACCTCAAGGCCAGGGTTGGCTGGGTCGCCTACGTGGCGGCTGCGGTCAAGAACCTCAAGGCGCAGAAGATCCACGCCGGTGTGACCGCGGGTGACGCCCCGCCGGTATCGATCGATGCTCGTTCCATCATGTTCGCCAACTGCGGGAAACTTCCCGGTGGCGTCGTACTCGCACCCGATGCTCGCCTCGACGACGGGTGGCTCGAGCTCGTAGTACTCGACACCAAGGGCGGGTTGGTTGGATGGGCGGACCTGGTCCGCCGCATGGGCCTCGCGGGCATCGGCGTCACGAACGATGGTCTGCCCTCCACCGGCACGATCGACATGAGGAAGACCCGCACGGCAACCGTCGCAGCCGACCACGCCACCCGAGTCCAGGTCGACGGTGACGTCCTTGGCTACGCCACCCACGTCCACGCACGCGTCGAACCGGGCGGCCTCCTCATCAGGTTCTAGCCGCCTCCCACAATGCCTGTGCCGTTTCCAGGATCCGGCACTGGCGTTGGTCTTGGCTTAGTCATAGTGAAGCCGGCTTAGACAGACTTAAACAGATTCAAGGTTGTAGCCCGCCACAATAGTGGCGGGCTACAGCACTCTCTTGATGTGAGTAATCGTGCTTAGTGCACGGTGCTTGGTCAGTTCAGGAGGGATGCGACCCAGCCGCGCGCCGAGGCAAAGTCCTGGTTTGCGGTGCCGGGGCGGAGCTTGACGGGCTTCTGCAGAGCGCTCGGGTATGAACCGAAGAAGCGAACGAGGGGGCTCGTGCGGTGCAGACCGATGAGGACCGCCTGTACCCTCTCATCCGCCACGTGGCCCTCGCAGTCGATGGAGAACTGGTAGCGGCCGAGAGAATCGCCGACGGGACGGGATTCGATGCGGGACAGGTTGACTCCACGGGTTGCGAACTGCTCGAGCATGGTGAGGAGCGCGCCGGCCTCGTCCGAGGGGAGCTGAACCTGAAGGGTAGTCTTGTCGGAACCCGTCGGTTCGGGAAGCGGAGTGTCCTCCGTTCCCACGCAGATGAAGCGGGTGACGGCATCGGGATTGTCGGCAACGCCCTCGGCAATGACGGTGAGCCCGTACTGTTCCGCAGACAGCGGGTTACACAGCACGGCATCGAAGTTCAGCGCACCATCGGCCATGGCCTTCGCCGCACCGGCAGTCGAGGTGGCGGGAACGTGGGAAGCTTCCGTGAGGTTCTCTGCGATCCAGTTCTGGCACTGAGCCCACGCGTGCGGGTGGGTGGAGATTCGCTTCACCTGATCGAGAGGAATGTCTTTCTTGGCCGCGAGAACGAAGGTGATGGGAACCAGCATCTCCGCGACGATGCGGAGGGTGCTTCCGTTTGAGAGGGAGTCGATGGTGGCGTTGACGCCGCCCTCAACCGAGTTCTCAATCGGCACGACAGCAAAGTCGGTCTCTCCCGAACGGACCATGCGGAGCGCTGCCGGCACATCAATGGCCGGAACATGCTCCTCTTCGTTCGTGGACAGCTGGGAAAGAGCCATGTGCGTGAACGTGCCACGGGGCCCCAGGTAAGAAAACCGCATGGTCCAATGGTAGTCCCCTCCACCACGGTCCACGATGTGGTGTTCTATATGATCGTCCCATGAGATCGTTTCGCACCATCAGCCTGCTCCTTCTGGCATGCCTGTGGACGATCGTCATTCCCGGCGCTCACGCACAAACATCCCAGACCCAAGAAGTAGACAGTCTAACCGTTTTCATTGGTACCGGGGGAGTGATGTGGGAGTACGTGAACGAAGAGGACACCCCCAATCTTTTCGCACTCTCAGGCGAATCCTCGATCGGGAACCTATCCGTGCGGGGCACCTATCCAGCGGCCTGCCCGGCCGACGGGTGGCTGACACTTGGCGCCGGTGAACGAGCCGGTGACGCAGTGGCCGATTCCGGCCGGTGCCGGATCCTGGAGGAGCCTGTGGATGGGCGGGTGCCCCACTGGGATGAGTACGTGGCGGCCACCGAATCCTCCAGCTACCAGCCAATCCTTGGGCAACTAGCGGACCTCACGAACGAGCGATCAACGCTAGCCGTGGGACCGGGAGCCGCCCTCGCACTAGCCGACGAAAACGGCCACGTGACGTCCTACGGAACTCTTGATGAGCTACCCGAGCTCCTAGACGACCAGGAGCTCGTCCTGATCGACCTTGGTGCAATCACCGAGAAGGAGCAGGTGGTCTTCGAGGATACGGATCCGCGAGCGACGAATGACCCAGGTACGGCGGCATTCATTGCCCCCGACTGGGACGAGGATCGAATCAGGAGCGAGCTGGGGGAGCTAGATGCGGAGCTCGGCCGAGTCCTCGAGATTGTGGAAGAGGAGATGCCCGGGGCGCGAATCATTGTCGCCTCGATCTCCGACTACTCCGCGACAGCCACAACCCTGCAGGTCATCATGGAACGCACCGGGGAACCCGGGCTCCTCACCTCGTCAACCACGCGCAGGGCCGGCCTCGTCAACAACACCGATCTCCTCCCAACGCTCGCCGATGGTCACGAAGGCCCCGGCATGGCAATCCAGGCGAGCATGGGCGGCACTGCCGAAGACAATCGCGATGCCGTGACCGAGTTCGACACGCTGTCACAGGCAATCAAGCCAGCCACGGGTTGGGTATTTGCAATGTGGGGGACGTTCTGGATTCTGACACTGCTCGCCACTCTCCTGCTCCGCAGAAGAAGGGCTGTGCACGGGGCTGCGCTCGCGGTTGCGAGCGTGCCAGCCTCAGCCGTCCTCGTGAACTTCCTGCCCTGGCACGAGTCAGCTCAATCGACAGTGGTTCTCTGTGTCGGTATCGCACTCCTGTCCACAGTCATCGGAACCCTTGCCCTGGTGACGGGGAAGCACGGCAGGACCATTCCCGCGGCAGTGATTGCTACAGTCACACTCGTTGTTTATCTGTGGCCCGTTCTCGTTGGCTCCCCCCTCGCACTCAATTCCGCCTTCGGTGCCCTTCCTGCTGTGGGTCGCTTCTACGGCATGAACAACATGATGTTCGCTATTGTCGCAGCCGCCGGTCTGGTCCTGGCTGGAGTTATTGCGGAACGAGTGCGGCCGAGAAACCGCGCCGCCCTGATCATCGCCATTCTTGGCGTGATCATCATCTTCATTGATGGTTCCCCCTGGCACGGAACGGACTTTGGTGGCCCACCGATCCTGACCGTGGCCTTCCTGTTCCTGGCGTTGCTGGTGTCTGGGCGGAAGCTCACCTGGCTCTCGGCACTCGGCATGCTCCTCGCGGGTGTTCTCGTGGCCGCCTCGTTCCTTCTTGTGGACTACCTGAGACCCCTTGAGGAACGCACCCACCTCGGTGATTTCGCGCAATCGCTGCTGGATGGGACAGCGTTTGATGTGGTGTGGCGAAAGGCGGGAGCGATGTTCGCGCAGTGGCCTCTCATGCTAGTCCTGGCCGTCGGTTTCCTCGTCTTCCTGTACGTATGGAAGAAAAAGGGACCGGCGCTACCATCCTTGGGTGGCTACAGACTCTGGCTCTGGGTTTCCATTTCCATCGCAATCTCCCTCGTCGGAGGCATGCTCCTGAACGATTCCGGCGCCATCATCGTTCTCGTGGGTGGCATGGTTGCGATCCCGCTCATTGCGTCGGTCCTCTACTTCGCTGGTCATCCCAGTTCGGCATCGACCACTCAGGCACGTGAACTGACAGATCCGTTCTGAACCAACCTCAGATCAAGGGACAGGCCCCAAGCAAAGGGAGTGGCGCCTCTCTGCTTTGTATATGTCGGGGCCTAGTAACCGTCGGGAACGGGACGGATCTTGTAGGCGCAGAATGGTTCGCCAGGGCGCTGCGTGGACGGATCAACGCGGTACTGCGAAGGAACTCGAACACCTCGGAGCCTTCTCATGTTCACGGCGAGAGCAACGTCGCGGTACTGGGCGGCGCGGTGCAACTGGCCGGAGAAGTCATTGCCGGTGGGGCGATGCTGCAGGTCGCAGGGAATCTCTTGGATGGTCTTGCCCGCGACAAGCATGTCGATCGTCATCGCTGTCTCAACACCCCACCCGCGCGCGAGGGGACGAGCAGTTTCGTAGGCATCGCGGGTCATGCAGCGCTGACCCGAGAGGGGCTGAGTTGGTGACCAGCCGGTCATGTTCGAAATCGCCTTCCGGGACAGGCCGGTCACGAGACCATGCCCGCCGGCACCCGCCTGCTTGGGTAGGACCGCGATCGTGCAGTCGACCGTACCATCGGCTACGGGGTCGACGAGGGGAGCGGTCTGAACGGCGGTTTCACCTAGGTCGGCGTCAATGAACATGAGGAGGCGGGGCTGCCTGCCCTCAGCGTCCCTCATGGCAACAACGGATGCTCCGGTTTCGATCGCGGAAGCCTTGCCCCTGTTCACGGGGTGTCGAACCACGGTGGCGCCCGCCGCTCGGGCGGCCGACTGAGTGTCGTCCGTCGACCCATCGTCGACCACGACAATGAGGTCAACGTGGGGAATAGCGCGCGCGGAACGGATGGTGGAGGCGATCAGGTCCACTTCGTCCTTCGCCGGAATGACTACAGCCACATGCGCACTTGAAGAGTTCACAAAGCTATCTTAACTGGCTCTTCATAATTGAGTGTGTAGCGGGCGTTTTGCGCGTCGTGGCAT
>NZ_JASDVN010000004.1:0-40905 GCF_041440645.1 Flaviflexus sp.
TACCACGACTACGAGCCCACCCCCGAGGTTGTGCGCGCTCTCAACATGTTCCTCGTTCTCCACGCTGACCACGAGCAGAACTGCTCCACCTCGACGGTCCGCATGGTTGCCTCCTCCAAGGCCAACATGTTCGCCTCCGCCTCCGCCGGTATCTCCGCTCTGTGGGGCCCGCTCCACGGCGGCGCCAACGTCGCGGTTATCGAGATGCTTCAGAAGATCCATGACGAGGGTCTCGATCCGGCCACGTTCATGAACGAGGTCAAGAACAAGGAGTCCGGCCGCAAGCTCATGGGCTTCGGACACCGCGTCTACAAGAACTTCGACCCCCGCGCCACCATCCTCAAGGGTGCAGCGTTCGACATGCTCGAGAAGATGCACATCGAAGATCCGCTCCTCGATGTCGCTCTCAAGCTCGAAGAGGTCGCGCTCCAGGACGATTACTTCATTGAGCGCAAGCTCTACCCGAACGTCGACTTCTACTCCGGCATCATCCTGCGCGCCATCGGCATTCCGCTGGACATGTTCACCGTCATGTTCGCCATCGGTCGCATGCCCGGCTGGATCGCGAACTGGAAGGAAGTCCACGAGGATCCCAAGGCCCGTATCTACCGCCCCCGCCAGATCTACACCGGCGACGTGGAGAACAGCTGGGTTCCCCGCGAGGAGCGCTAGCAGGCAGCTGACCCGGTCAGTACCGCAAACCACCGCTAGATTCACTGTCTAGCCAATGAGGGCCCCAACTCGGGGCCCTCATTCGTATCTTCTCTGTCTTCCCGTGTGCCTAGTACCAAGAATGCCAAGGCTCCGGTGTCATCGACTGGCGCTCAGCACTCGACGACGTTGACGGCAAGGCCTCCCTCGGAGGTTTCCTTGTACTTGGAGTGCATGTCGGCTCCCGTCTGACGCATGGTCTCGATGACGGTGTCGAAGGAGACCGTGTGCTGACCATCTCCCCACATGGCGAGCCGGGCGGCGTTGATGGCCTTGACCGCGCCGATGGCGTTGCGTTCGATGCAGGGGATCTGCACGAACCCACCCACGGGGTCGCACGTGAGGCCCAGGTTGTGCTCCATGGCGATCTCCGCGGCGTTCTCCACCTGCTCGGGTGTGCCGCCAAGGGCCTCCGCCAAGCCCGCGGCCGCCATGGCACTCGCAGAGCCAACCTCCCCCTGGCAGCCGACTTCGGCTCCCGCGATGGAGGCGTTGGTCTTGATGAGGGCACCGATGGCGGTGGCTGCGAGGAAGAACCGGATCTTGTTCTCCTCGGTCGCGTCCTCCACGTGCCTGCAGTAGTACGTGAACACGGCGGGAACGATGCCGGCTGCGCCGTTCGTGGGTGCCGTGACCACGCGGTGGCCGGAGGCGTTCTCCTCGTTGACCGCGAGCGCCCACAGGTTCACCCAGTCCATCCCGGCCAGCGAATCTTCCTTTGTTCGCTCGAGGAGTTCGTCGTGAAGGCTGGGTGCGCGCCGGCGCACTCCGAGCCCACCCGGGAGGATCCCCTGGGTGGAGATGCCTGCGTTGATGCACTCCGCCATGGCGTCCTGGATGTCGGCGATGTAGCGAAGGACGTCCGGTTCTGGACGTGCCGCGATCTCGTTCTCCCACACAATGTCGGAGATCCTGGACTGTTCCCTTTTGCAGATCTCCAGGAGTTCGTTGGCCGTGGAGAAGGCGTGCGGCGCGGGACGGGAGTGTGCTTCCTTGGATTCGGCCGTTGCCATGGCCTTGGGGTTGGGGTTTGTCGCGGGATCGTCGGACAGGTCCTCGACGATGAACCCACCACCCACGGAGTAGTAGGTGCGAGCAAAGGAGTTGTTTGCTGTGTACACGGTGATTTCGAGTGCGTTGACGTGGAACGGCATCCGCGTCCGCGGTGAGAAGATCATGTCGGTTGTCGGATCGAAGGGCACCGTTCCGAGTCCCGCCACCTCGACGGTCCCGCAGTCGTTCACCTCGTCCATGATCTTGTCAACAACCGAGGTTCGGACACTCTCGGGCCTATGCCCTGCGAGCCCAATGAGGACGGCGCGGTCGGTCCAGTGGCCCCGCCCCGTGGCTCCGAGGGAACCGTAGAGCTCGACCGTGATCCGGGTCAGGGGGCCGCTCAGGTGGTCGCGTGCGGCCGCGGTGAAGGCGTGACCGGCCTTCATGGGACCCACGGTGTGGGACGACGAGGGCCCCACTCCGATGCGAAACATGTCGAACACGGAGAGGGGCCGGTTGGCTTCGTTTGCTGCGACCTGGCCGGCGACGATGGCGGCGGGAATCGAGTTCATGATGTTCACCCTTCGAAGTCGATGGATAATCGCTTCCGTAGTGTTGGAACGACGTGCCTTGCGAGGAGTGGTGCGAGGCTTGCCGGTGTTGGTTGCCGGAGGTCCAGCCATTTGGTTTCGGCTAGTTCGGCATGTGGTTGAAGGTTTGCTTTCTCGCTACCCGTGAGCGGGCTGGCGAGGAATATGGTTGACGATACCCGCCATCCGGGTTCGTTGGCGGCTTCTTCATCAAACTCCCCCAGCCACTCGAGCTGATGGGAGTCTCTGACGAGGCCAACCTCTTCCCTGATTTCGCGGGAGGCGGCTTGGATGGCGGTTTCCCCGGGTTCGAGTTTCCCGCCGACCAGCATGTTTACTTGTGTTCTTCTTCCTGACGGTCAGGAGCTTCTCGCCGTCAACGAAACAGATTCCGGTGATGGTGAGGATCATTTCAGGAGGTCGTTGACTCGCTTGACCTTCTCGGTGAGCTGACCCGTGTATCCAGGCCTGATATCTGCCTTCATGACAAGGGAGACGCGTGGGGAGACCGCGCTGACTGCTTCCGTGGCTTTCTTGACCACGTCCATGACCTCATCCCAGTCACCCTCGATGGTGGTGAACATGGAGGTGGTCTCAAAGGGGAGGCCGGAGGCTCGAACGACCGCGATGGCGTCGGCCACGGCTTGGGAGACTGAACCATCGGCAGAGTCGGTGGTTGTGGGGGCAACTGAGAAGGCAAGTAGCATGTACTCAACCTAGTTCACGCAACATATAAATTCTACAAAAGAAGCAACCCTTAACCTCCTCAAAGCGCACTCTTACGCGCTAGAGTAAAAAGAAAAAGGTTGCTCTAAGGAAGCCGCTCATGCCATCTATGAATGTCGAATCATTTAACCTTGATCATCGCAAGGTCGACGCTCCCTACATTCGCGTTGCTGATGTGAAGACGCTACCGAAGGGTGACGTTCTCACGAAGTACGATATTCGCTTCTGCCAGCCCAACGAAGAGCACCTCGACATGAAGACGGTGCACTCGATTGAGCACACGTTTGCTGAGCTGTCCCGCAACCATTCCGATTCCGTCGTTGATTTCTCCCCCATGGGTTGCCAGACCGGCTTCTACCTCATCATGATCGGCGAACCCGCCGAAGATGAGATCCGAAACCTCGTTGCCGATACGCTGACCGACCTCGTCACTGCCGACGAGGTTCCGGCCGCAAACGTCGTGCAGTGCGGGTGGGGAGAAAACCATAGTCTCGAAGGCGCGAAGCTAGCCGCTCAGGCGATGCTCGACAAGCGCGACGAGTGGGCAAGGGTCATGAAGGACTAGACATGCGTACCGCTGCAGCCATTATTCTCACTGCCATGCCTGAAGAGGCGGCGCCCTTTCTGGAGCTAGAAGAGGGAACCCAACGGGTTGCTCAGCTCAACACCCCTGCGGGCTTCAAAGCTTGGTACCTCAACATCACAACCCCCAGAGTGCTCCTCGTGCAGACCGGAATCGGTCAGACTGCGGCAGCAAGCGCACTGACGTGGGCCTTGGGACAGGTATCAACCCGGGACGTGTTTGCGGCGGGAACTGCAGGCGGTTTGCATGCATCAACGAACGTTGGCGACATCATCGTCGGAACCGAGTACCGGTACGGCGCAGCCGATGCGACTGCGTTCGACTACGAGTACGGCCAGGTTCCCGGCCAACCAGCCAAGTTTGAGGGCAACCCTAGGGTGCTCGAGATCCTCGACAGCGTCGAGGGCAATGCGAACAAGATCCGTCCCGGCCTCATGCTGTCCTCCGATTCCTTCGTGACAGCCAAGAACGTCACCGCGGTGCGGGACGCGTTCCCGGAGGCACTGTCGACCGACATGGAGTCGGTTGCTCTTGCTCAGGTCTGTCACGCCTACGGGGTCGGTTTCACATCGATCCGCGCCGTCTCCGACCTGTGCGGTCCCGCCGCGGGCCAGGATTTCCACCTCGAACTCGACACCGCGGCAAAGCTCTCGGCCGACACCACGATTGCGGTCATTGAGAAGCTCCGCGGAACGATGCGTCCCGATCGGCGCCGTCGCCAGTTCGGCTTCGACGCCCTCTATGCGGCCCTGTACACGATGATCGCTGTTGATCACGACCTGGAGCCGGCCGATGATGTCGATCTCGACCTGGACCTATCTGATCTCAGCCGGGATCTGCACGAGGAGCAGGTGCGCGACTTCGCTCGTCTCGTTGCGGCCGGCAGGAAGTACGTGGCGGAGAATCCCGATGCTCGGATCACCTCGCAGCGCTACGACGCCATTCGCACCGACATCCTCCAGGAACTGAACCTGACCGGTGGTCGCGGCCGCCAGACCTGGCCACCCACGTCCCAGACGATCATGAAGCGCTTCGACGGGTACTGGAACAACGCCATGAAGGCGATTGGGCTCAAGGGCGGCACGGGCCGCCGCCGGGGCGGTCTGCGATACTCGGATGAGGACTACCGTGAGGCGGTGCGCAGCTACCACGACTCCGTGACGGCACAGCGCCGCCACCCGTCGTATGCGGGGTATCAGGAGTGGCTCTCCAATCAGGAGAAGCCCTATCCCTCAGGTGCGTCAATTCGTCAGCACTTTGGCACGTGGGCTGACGCGATCCTCAGCCTCTACGACCAGTAGAAGGACCGACAAGAGGCACGTTCCCGGGCCAGTAATGAGCGTTACTGGCCCGGGACTTTTACTGTCCTGGAGCCTGGAAGAGCTCAGTCACGCGATCCGCGAGAGGGAACGTCCCGGGCTGGTAGGCGCACAGGGGTTCCTCGGCGTAGATGTTGCCGGTGGAGTTGTAGGCGCGGGAGCGGGAACCACCGCACACTGTCTTGTACTCGCACATGCCACACTTGCCCTCAAGCAGGTCCGCACGCCTGATTCCGTTGAAGAGTTCCGAGTTGCGGTAGATATCGACAATCGAGGAGTCTCGAACGTTGCCGGCAGGAACGTCAAGGAACCCGGACGGTGTTACCTGACCGACGTGGTTGATGAACACGAAACCGTTGCCGGACGAAATGTTGATCGGAGGACGACGCCGCCTTCCACCCTCAATGAGTCCCAGGGCCTCGGTCTTCTTCCGGAGCTCCTGGTAGAGAGGCCCGAGCTTCATGGCCTCGACGTGGTCGGCGCCCGCCTGCTCGAGAACGTGACGCTGGATCGAGACCCTGCGGAAGTGGTGTCCCTCCGTGGTCTTGACCGGGACGGTCTCTCCCATGTCGTAGAACAGGTTAAGAACGTCCTCGCATTCCAGTGCGGTGAGCGCACCAAGGTCGACTCCGCGGCCCGTCGGTACGAGAAGGAATCCCGACCACGTCATGACACCGTGGTCGAGGACGAGCTTGGCGATGTCCGGGAGCTCCATGACGTTGTGGCGTGCCACCACGGAGTTCAGCTGCACCTTCATGCCCAGCTCGCGTGCGGCCTCCCAGCCCGCCATCGTGTTCTCGAATGTTCCGGGAACCCTGCGGAAGCCGTCGTGGCTCTCCTTCGTTGCCCCATCTAACGACAGGGAGATGACGTTAACCCCGACGTCCTGAAGCTTCTTCAGGGAGTCGAGGTTGAGCTTCTTTGTGCCCGAGGGCGAGACAGCGACGTGGAGTCCCATCTGGACCCCACGGCTCGCAATCTCAAACAGGTCGTCTCGCTCGAAGCAGTCACCGCCGGAGATGATGAAGATCGGGGCGGGCTGCCCGAAGGACAGCACCTCCTCCATGAGCTTCGTTGCCTCGTCCGTCGTCAGTTCAAACGGATTCCTGCCCGGGGCGGCCTCCGCCCGGCAGTGTCGGCACGACAGCTGGCAGGCTCGCGTCGACTCCCAGATCACGATCATGGGGCGCTGGGCAGGATCGTGATGATTGACCCTGACAGGACGATGCTGGCGCGACGGCGGGGTAAGAGACATACATCTATACTCACCCGGGAAATCGGTGAGAATAGGGGCTTACGTCCCTCGGGTTAGAGACCCCACTCCTTCGCCAATGTGGTGACCGCAGCCTCCCGCACGGAGGGGTCGTAGGCGTTGCAGGAAACGATCACTTCGTCGAGTGAATAGATGTCAACGAACTGCGCAATCTTCTCCGCGACAGTGTCCGGGGTGCCGATGATTCCGGTGGGGTCGATGCCCGGGTTCTGCCACACCTCGACACCCTCCCAGGAGGGCGGCTGGAGGGGTCCGGTGCTACCGAACCGGATCTGCTCCTGCATCTTCTTGTACGTCGTGGCCTGGTAGTGGGCTTCCCTCTCGGTCTCGGCAACCATGACGTTGACTCCGGCCATGACCGTCGGTTCCTTGACCTGGGCGGTGCGGGCGTTCTTCTTGAAGTGCGTGCGGTACACCTGCAGAGCTACCGATAGCTGCTGGGGAGCGAAGTGGGAGGCGAAGGAGAACGGGAGGCCAAGTTCGGCCGCAACCTGCGCACCACCCGTGGAGGAGCCCAGCATCCACAGGGGCACTTTCGTACCCTCGCCGGGAATGGCGCGGACAGTGCGGTGGAGTCTATTCGGGTTGACCTGAAGCCCAAGGACGGAGGCCTGCGCGCCGGAGACACCCTCCTCGTCACGGACTTCGTCGCTACCGCCAAGGAACTGGGTCAGTTTCAGTACGTCCGTGGCAAAGTCGTTGAGATCAGATCCGCCCCTGCGCAGCTCCGATGCTGTGATGGGGTCGGTACCAGGTGCCCGACCGAGACCAAGATCGATCCTGTCGCCGTAGATCGTGGCGAGGGTTCCGTAATACTCCGCCACCATAAGCGGCGCGTGGTTCGGGAGCATGACGCCACCGGAACCGAGACGAATCGACGACGTGTGCTCCGCGGTCCTGCCGAGTAGAAGCGCCGTTGCTGAGGACATGAAGGTGGCGGAACCGTGATGCTCCGCCATCCAATACCTGTGATATCCCGCCTGTTCCACTGTCTGTGCGAAGTGCACGGCATTGTCGAGGGCTTGCTTGCGGGTGGAACCTGCCGACACGGGGGCAAGGTCAAGGATGCTCAAGGGTACAGTCATACCCCAACTCTGTCCCGACCTCGCCCGGTGGGCAAGAACCTGAGCTACTGGCGAACTCCAACCTGGGTGAGCAGGAAGGAGCGCCGCAATGCCTGATCCTCCCAGGCGTTGTACCGGCCCGAGCGCCCACCGTGACCGGCCACCATCTCAGTCTTCAGCAGGATCGGTCGATCGCTCTCGTTCGTCGCGGTCTCCTGAAGTTTCGAGATCCACTTGGCAGGTTCGACAAAGAACACGCGCGTGTCGTTCAGGGAGGTGGTTGCGAGAATCGCGGGATATTCCTTCTCCTCAACGTTCTCGTACGGGCTGTATGACTTCATGTACTCGTACACCTCGGCGTCGTGGTACGGATCGCCCCACTCCTCCCACTCCCCAACGGTCAGCGGAAGGGAGGGATCGAGGATCGTTGTGAGCGCATCAACGAACGGCACGATTGCGGAGATCGCACGGAAGCGGTCGCCACCCATGTTCGCAACGGCTCCCATGAGCAACCCGCCTGCGCTGCCACCCTCGGCCGCGAGCCGGTCTCTCGCGACCCAACCAGAGTCGAGAAGGAAGTCGGCGGCGGCAATGAAGTCGGTGAAGGTGTTCTTCTTGCTCAGCATCTTGCCGTTGTCGTACCAGGCTCTCCCCATCTCGCCACCGCCGCGAATGTGGGCAAGGGTGAAGACAACGCCACGATCGAGGAGGGAGATGATTCCCGGACCGAAGGACGGATCGGTTGAGATCTCGTACGAACCGTAGCCGTACAGCAGACCTGGGTTAGAACCATCCGGCTCAAGACCCTTCCGGTACGCGAGGGTGAGCGGAATCCTCGTTCCGTCCTCCGCCGTCGCCCATTCCCGCCTCGTCTCGTAGTTCCCTGAGTCGTAGTTCGGGACCTCGCGTGCCTTGACCACCGTCGATTCACCCGTGGTGACCGAGTGGCTGTAGACGGTGGGCGGTTGGATGATCGACGTCTGAACGTAGTCGAAGGAGGTTGCGGCCGACTCTGGGTTGCTTGTCAGCTCCACGGTCGACAGCTCACCACCGGGAACGACGTATGCCTCGCCCCAGTCCTCACCGCGCGGAATGACCCGCATCTGGGTTTGACCACCGGACCGCATGGAGACAACGGCGAAGGTGTCGAAGGCGCTGACGCCCTCGATGCGCTCACCCTCCTCGGCAACGAGCAGGGGCCGCCACGATTCGGGTTCGCTCGATCCAATGGGTGCGGTTGCGACCTCAAAGTCGGTGCGGTGCAGGTTGTGGACGATAAGGAGTTCGTTCCCCGCGGGTTCAACCGCGTAGTCGAGGCCTTGACGTCTCGGGGACACAACGGTCTGTTCCCCGCTCTTGACGGCCGGCATGATCCGCACCTCGGAGGTCAGCCTAGACTGGGAATGAAGGACGAGCCACTGCCCATCCCTCGAGGATTCCACCCACACGTTGAAGAGCTCGTCAGCTTCCTCGTAGACGAGTTCGTCCTGCTCGGGATCGCCACCGACCTCGTGAACCCACACCTGGTGGGAGCGCCACGCATCATCGACCCGTCCGTAGAACACGTGCCGCGAATCCGCCGACCACTCGAGACCATATCCGGCACCGAGAACCGACTCGTCAACGACCTCACCGGTTTCGATGTTGGAGATCCGAAGCGTGAATCTTTCGTCTCCCGACACATCAATGCCGAGAGCAACGTACGTGCCGTCGGGTGAAATGTCGTAGCCGGCCGTGGAGAAGAACTCCTGTCCCTCGGCTAGGGCGTTGGAATCGAAGAGGAGCTGCTCGCCCTCGGTCACGACATCAGGGTCGGGCCGCTGATCGGCCTGCACGCGGTGGTAGGAGGAATACGCCTTGCCTTCGTAGGTGCGGGAGAAGTACCACCACTGCCCCTTCTTGAACGGAACGGACGTGTCGTCTTCCTTCGTGCGGGACTTGATCTCGCCAAAGATCGCCTTCTGCAGGTCCTTCGTGTCCGTCAGAACCTCATCTGTGTAGGCGTTCTGTGCGTTCAGGTAGTCAAGAACCTCCGGGTCGGTCTTGTCCCTCATCCACTCGTACGGGTCGGTGAAGGTGTCTCCGTGGAAGGTCCGATTGTGGGGAACCTTCTTCGGTACTGGTGGCATAGTCATGAGCTAAGACTAAGCGATCCGCCGCCACTTCCTGAGCGGGATCGTGGGGCTTCAGCCTGTCGGCTGAATCCTGGAAGGGCCACCAGCACTAGTCGTGGGTGGGCCACCCGTTGGGCTCGCACTGAGCAAGATCCAGGGTCTGCTGCATCATGACCGGGGCCGACCCATCCGGCTCGCAGGTGGTCGCGTGGCCGTAGCCGAGGAAGTGGCCGACCTCGTGGTTGACGAGGTAGTCACGGTACTGATCGACCGTGCCACTAGCCTCAAGAAAGTCATCCGTGGCGCCGGCCCAGCGGTCCACGTTGAGCACGACATCGGATTCGACGCGGCACGAGGTGAAGCCACCAGTGTCGAGCGGAGCACAAAGCTCATCGACTGTCTCGGGGGTGGCGAGCCGAACCGTGAGCTCGGCGTCCTCCTCGGGAACGAGCTCGAACGCGAGGGAGCCGTCGCCACCCCATCCGCGATCATCGTTCAGGGTGTTGACGACCCGACCGGCGAATTCCTCAGTGTCGACCGAGATCTCCTTCTCGGTCACAATGGCAATGGCAATGGTGCGATCGGCGTCGCGATCGGCGTCATCGACGCGGGAGCCTTCGGCCTGATCGAACTCACCGGAACCGGAGTCCGGCTGTTCGGCCGAGTCCAAGCCACCGAGATTCTCGCCGACCTTGCTGGCACCACCGATCTCGCTTTCGGGTGCGGCCGTTGCGAGCGTGGGCACAAAAACAGGTCCTGCTGACAGGACGCCCACACCCACTTTTATCACGTTTTGGTAACGGCGCATGGGTCCACCCTACCCACACTCCCTCCCCCTCAGTCAATCACTCAGGCGTTGAACACAATGCGACAAGCGAAACAGTCACACCCGATCATTCCCGCGACCATGGGCAAAACCCACTCACCTTGGTGGTTCCTGGATGCGGACTAGAATGGTGTGTCATGAGCACCAGGCTTGCGATTCACGTATGGACAGACCTTTCCTCACCCCGATCCTTCCGGGGACTAAAGAACCTTCTCGGCGCCACGGAAGGCAAGAACGTCGCCATCGAGCATCACGCGTTCTTCACTCCGGACCCTGAATCCAGCGCCGACGACGAGGACCTGACGGCCCTGCGTGACGCTGGCCTGGAAATCAACGGGTCCTACGTGTCAGACAATCGCAAGGCACAGGAACTGATCTACGCGGCCAAGGAGCAGGGCTCCTCTCCCGAGGATACTGCCAAGCGGGGGTTGGAGATGGCAGTGGAGTTGCACGAGGCCGCTCTATTTCGCGGCGAAGACATCTCCTCCATCGACACTCTCCTGACCTGCGCAAAGAAGGCCGGTCTGGACGAATCCGAGGTGCGCGAGGGCCTCGAGCAGGGCCGGTGGAGCAAGCAGGTCGACGGGGATGTTGCTGACGCGGGCCGAATCGGCATGGTGCAGGCACCGTTCCTGTTCCTCTCGGGGCTCTACCTTCTTGAGGGGCCTCAGTCCGTCAACGCCATCGCCGCCCTCGTCAACGAGGCTCTCGGCGAGCTCGAGGAACGCGAGAAGGCGGCCGAGGCCGAAGCGCGGGAACTCTTCGGATGGCAGGGCTAGTAGCCAACACCGAACGATTCAAGTAGCCGCACGTCAGTAGTTGCTGTTAGCGACCAATCTTCTCGGATCTACTGGAGGTCGCGCTCCCGTACGGCGAGGCGGTCGGCCTCTTCGTTTCCGGCGTCGCCATCGTGGCCGCGGACCCAGTCGATGCGGGTTTTGGCTTTGCGAGCCTCGTACGCCTCGAGTAGTTCGGCGACGAGTTCCTGGTTGGCGACGGGCTTCCCGTCGGCCTTCTTCCAGCCCTTCCTCCGCCATCCCGGACCCCACTTGGTCACGACGTTGATGACGTACTGGGAATCAGTCCGAATGAGAAGGGTACGATCCGGGTCTGCGTACCGGAGGGCCTCGAGCATGGCGGTGAGTTCCATGATGTTGTTCGTGGTGCGCTTGGATCCTCCTGAACCGGTGGTCCCCGTGAGCTCATCAACCCAGGCCCAGCCACCCTTACCCGGGTTGCCCGAACAGGCGCCATCCGTTGCAATGACCTGGTCGAATCCGTAGCGGTCAGCACCCGGCACGTGGGGTCCGTTACCTTGTGCGGTACTGCTCTGAGAAACCCACGGCGCAGCGGTGCCTGCTCCCGCTGTCACGCGCCCCGCTAGTTCAGCTGACTCTTGGGGTGCGGTTTGTGCCCGTTGGCGGGCGCGAGCAATCGCGGAGACGGGCTCGACATCGTCGTCATCGAAGAGGGTTTCGGTCGACTGTTCCTCGCGTTCGACCCGCTCGAGACCTGTTGCAGCCAGGAGGGTGAGGACGTCCGGGTGCCACAGGGTCTGCTCGGAGGCGTAGTCGCCTTCGAGCACGGCCAGATCGTGCCGGAGCGCCATTTCAGATCCCGAAGACCCTGTGCCGACTAGCCCGAGGGTGGAGAGGTGGCGGACGATGGTCTGCGGGTCGGTGCCGCACATCATCGCAATATCTGAGGTCGCTAGCCAGTCACGTGTCATGAGATCAAGGCTACCGGGTAAGACAAAGCCACCCGCCAAAGCATGGCGGGTGGCTTGCGTCATGTCCGATTGCTCGGAAACGCCTTACTCGGAAACGACCGAAACCGGAACGGTAACGGTAACGTCCGCGTGGAGGCGAATGTCGACCTTGTAGTCGCCGATGGACTTGATCGGGCTGGTCACGAGGACCTTGCGACGATCGATGGTCTCGCCGGTAGCTTCCTGAGCTGCCTGAGCAATGTCAGCTGCGGTGACGGCACCGAAGAGACGGCCGGAGCTGCCGGTGCGGACCGTGATGGTCAGCGTGGTCTCTTCGAGCTTGTCGCGCAGGCCCTGAGCGTCTTCGACAGTGGCGATCTCGCGCTTGCGGCGAGCCTGCTCCATCTGGTCGATCTGCTTCTGGGCGCCCTTGGTCCAGCGGGTTGCGTAGCCGCGGGGCAGGAGGAAGTTACGTGCGTAACCGTCCTTGACCTCGACGACGTCGCCGGGCTGGCCGAGACGGTCAACCTCATGGGTCAGAATGAGCTTAGCCATGTGATGGACCTCCTTAGCGGCCTGAGCCGGTATAGGGGAGCAAAGCCATCTCGCGGGCGTTCTTGATTGCACGAGCAATCTGACGCTGCTGCTGGACGGAAACTCCGGTGACTCGACGTGCGCGGATCTTGCCGCGGTCCGAGATGAACTTGCGCAGGGTTGCGGTGTCCTTGTAGTCGATGACATCGACCTTGGTCACCTTTACGGGGCCGACCTGCTTCTTCGGCTTGCGAAGGTTTGGCTTCGCCATAGTGATCTCCTCTTTTGCGCTTACGCGCCGAAAGTTAGTTTAAAACGGTGGGGCGTCGTCGAACGAGGAACCCGAAGGGCCGGAAGCCCAGGGATCATTCTGTGAACCGCCCGAAGGGCCGTCATAGGCGACGTTGCCACCGCGGGAGTTGCCTCCGCCGTAGCCGCCACCCGAGTTACCGCCGCCACCGGCCCGCTGGGTCCTCTGGACCTGAGCGGTTGCGTAGCGGAGGGAGGGGCCGACTTCGTCGACCTGCATCTCAATAGAGGTGCGCCTCTGACCCTCGTGCTCGTAGGAGCGAACCTGGAGTCGTCCCGTGACGACCACGCGAGTTCCCTTGGTGAGGGAGTTGGCGACGTTCTCGCCGTACTCACGCCACACGGAGCAGCGGACGAACATGGCTTCGCCATCTTCCCACTGCTGTGTCTGCCTGTTGAGGGTTCGCGGGGTTGAAGCCACCGTGAAGCTCGCTACCGGGATTCCGGAGGATACGTAACGCAGTTCCGGGTCGGCGGTGAGGTTGCCAACGATGGTGATTATCGGTTCGCCTGCCATGATTCAGCTCCCTTGAAGCTTGCTCAGTGCTCGTCCTTGCGCAGCAGCTTGGTGCGCAGAATGGATTCGTTCAGACCCAGCTGACGGTCGAGTTCCTGTGCGGTCTCGGTGGTTGCCTTGAGCTCCACCACGACGTACACGGCTTCCGACTTCTTCTGGATTTCGTAGGCAAGACGACGCTTGCCCCAAATGTCTACGTTATCGATCGAGCCACCGTCGTCGATGACGACCTTGAGTAGCTTCTCCAGTGCGGGCGCGAGGTTACGCTCGTCAACTTCCGGATCGAGGATGATCATCAGTTCATACTGACGCAGATCCATACCCACCTCCTTTGGTCTCAGCGGTCACGGTCTCTCCGTGACAGGAGGGTATACGTGCCTACGGTAGGCACCCGTCCACTTTACCGTTAAAGGGAAGCGAGTGGTAGGCGAGTTTGGCGACCGATCTTGTGCCGTTGCGCACCCGGAACCACTGCCGCGTTGTCGGAGCTGGAGCCGGGTGGCCGCACCGGCTGACCTGGCTGTTCAATCGCACCCGGGTCCTCGGTCGGATCCTCCGTGGGCGGGGTTGTGGGGTCAACGGTCGGTGGCGGGGTCGGGTCGACTGTCGGTTCCGGCGTGGTCGGAGCCTCGGATGGCTCGTCCGTGGTCGGCTCCTCGGTCGGTTCCTCCGTGGTTTCCTCCTCCGAGGGTTCCTCGGTGGGTTCCTCGGTCGTTTCCTCTTCCGAGGGCTCCTCCGTCGGTTCTGGCACTGTCGTGGGCACACCCGTTGCTGGCGAAATCTGGGGATCGGGGAACTCCTCAATCTCCATGTCTGCCGTCGCCTCCATCATGAAGTCGAGCCAGATCTGGGCAGGGAAGTTACCACCCTGGATTGCCCACTGCCCGCCGAAGGGGGTCAGCGATTCTTCCTCACCGTTCGGGCCGATCTGGTACATGTCGACCACGGTCACGAGTTGTGGGACGTAACCCGCGAACCAGGCCGAGACAAGGAACGATGAAGTTCCGGTCTTGCCTGCCACGGGGCGGCCGAGGGCGGAGATCTGGGAGGCGGTGCCGCCCGGGCTCACAACCTGCTCGAGCGCGTACGTGAGGTTCGCCGTGTCCTGAGCGTCGAACACGCGGGTACCCGAGGTGTCACCCGTGTAGACGACGTCGCCGTCACGGTTCCGGACCTCCCGCACAATGTGCGGGGTGGTGCGGATGCCCTGCGAGGCGAACGACGAGTATGCCCCCGCCATCTCCTTCGCCGTCGGCGATGCTGACCCAAGAATGTTCGACAGGGAGTCATCAAGGCCCGGGGTGCTTTCCGGCAGGCCGGCACGGATCGCAACGTCGCGCGTCGCTGCCGGGCCCACCTCTTCGTTGATCTTGATGTAGACCGTGTTGACGGAGTTCGCGGTTGCGGTCAGAAGGTCGATGACTCCGAGCCCCGTGAGCTGGAAGTTCTCGAACGAGTTCTCTCCCACCACGTACGGGGAGGAGGAGTCGTAGCGTTGGTAGAGGCTGATGTCGTCCTCCAACGCCGCCATCAAACCAAACGGTTTGAAGGTGGAGCCGGCCTGGGCGCGGTCCTGGGTGGCGCTGTTGCGGGACCGTTCAAGATAGTCCTCGCCGCCGTACATGGCCCTGATCTCGCCGTTCTCGGGATCCACGGACACGAGTCCGACGTAGTTGTTGTCGGGGCGATCCTCGGGCAGGTTGTTGACCGCATCGACCGCGTACTGCTGCATGTCGACATCGATGGTTGTGACAATGTCGAGGCCAAGGGTGTCGAGCTCATCTTCCGTGTACGTCCCGGAGTTCACGAGCTCGCGACGCACCTCGTCAAGAATGTAGCCGTCAGTGCCCGCGTACTGGTTCTGTTGTGCTGGTTCGATCGTTTCGGGAAAGCGCGCGGCCTCGGCCTCCTCGACGGTGATCCAGTCGTCCTCCGCCATGCGCCTCAGCACGCGCTCCCAGCGGGCCATGGCCTGCTCCTCATTGACTGCGGGATCCCAGTTCGAGGGGGAGGGAATGACCGCCACGAGAAGGGCCGTCTGATCGAGAGTCAGGTCGGCGGCATCAATGTCGAAGTAGGCGCGTGCCGCCTCCTGGATGCCGTAGGCACCGCGACCAAAGTAGATCGTGTTGAGGTAGTTTTCGAGGATCTCGTCCTTCGACTGCTGCTGATCAATCTTCAGGGCGAGGATGGCCTCGCGGAGCTTGCCGGGGATGTCGGTGGTGGTGCCCATGTAGTACCGCTCAACGTACTGCTGGGTCAGTGTGGAGCCACCCTGACGGGGCAGGCCGCGCAGGTTGTTGATGGCGGCGCGGACCGTGCCGCGGATATCGACGCCGGCGTTCTCGTAGAACCGCTGGTCCTCCGATGCCACAACGGCGTGGGGAACGTAGTCCGGGAGGGAGTCGAGGGCGACGGAGCTGCGACGCACCTCGGCAAAGGTGCCGATCCTCGTCTCCCCGTCCGAGTAGTAGACGTCTGTTGCTTCCGCGAGCGCGAAGTCGTCGGGTTCGGGAATCTCGGTCGTGACGTAGAGGTAGGCGAACGCGCCAACACCGGTTGCCACAAACAAGAGGAAGGATCCGAGGATGAACCTCCGCGAGGGAAGCCAGCGTCGGATCGGACCCTTAGCCCTGCGGGGGTAGTTCCAGAACTTCTTCTTATTCTTGCCTGCGCCCTGAGAGGCCTGAGTTCGCTTGGCGGATTGTTGACGGTTGCCTGCCATGGCCCCGATTATTCCCTATGCTTGCCTCGCCTGCGCAACTTCTTGCCCATCGTCACTAGTTTAGATTTCTTGCGCGCGGGGCGGCGCAGGCCCCGAGCCGCCTTTGTCACAACGGTTTGGAGGCCGCCCCAGGCGTCCGGTGACTCGTATGTCACGTCGTAGCGACCCGCCCCCTGCTTGCGTTTCACCTCGTGCTCGGAGGTGAGGAAGGCGTCGAGCCAGCGCGTGGACTTCGAGGAATCGACAAGCACTGCCTTGAAGAACAGGGTGAGCGGAACGGCGAGCAGGGCTCCGAGCGGTCCGATGACGATGCCCCAGATCATGAGGGACAGGAACGTCACGGTCGTGGACAGGCCAACTGCATCGGCCGTGAACTTGGGTTGGAGGAGGGACTGGATGATGAAGTTGATGAGCGAGTAGGCGACGATCACCCACAGCATCAGCTGCCATCCTCCCTCGAGGAGACCAAAGAGCGCGGGTGGGACAAGACCGAGAATGAAGCCGATGTTCGGGATGTAGTTCGTGATAAACGAAACGAGAGCCCACGCGAGCGCGAGGGGGATTCCCATGGCTTCCAGGGCGATCCAGTCGAAGACGGCGACGATCGCACCGAAGATGGTGGAGACCAGCCAGTACTGGCGGACCCTACCCTCGAAGCCGGAGAGCGCCTCGTGTAGATCGGGATTGGCCTTCTCGACTAGGTTAGAACGGGAATCCATCGTCAACGTGTCGATGACAATGAAGAAGATCGACATCGCGATGATGGCGAGAAGGGCACCCATGGAGGAGATCTGGTCGATAAGGGTGCGGGCCGCGGACATGATCGTGTTGAGGTCCAGCTGGTTGAGCAGGTTGTTGATGCTGGCAGCGTCGTAGCCCTGGGACGCAAGGAACTCGTTGTCCGTGAAGAAGCGGGAGATGTTGTTGATGATCTGCGTGAAGCTCGCCTGATAGGAGGCAATGACCTCCGGTAGCGGCAGGAACGCGATGACCGTGATGCCGATGAGGCCTGACAGGACAACAACGAGAACGAGGATGGAGGAGATGGCGGATAGCCACTTCGGGACACCCTTACGCACCATCCACCTGTGGATGGGACGGATCGTCAGAACGAGAGTGAAGGCGAGAAACGCGGGGGCGAGGATCGACGCGAACTGGCCGAGACCCCACAGCGACAGCGAAGCGAAGGCTCCGATGATGAGGACCCACATGCCGGTCGGGAGAATCGAGGTGACCTGGGTGCGGTTGTTGCCCTGAACAATGATGACCTTGTCGTCATCCTCCTCCAGGTCCGTGTCGTACTCCGCGGCGTACTCTTCGCGCTCTTCTTCCTCAGGTGATGGCGCTGAAGCGGCACTCGTGGTCTCATCGGTTGGCATCACGCACACCCTTTCCCTTATCTGTTCGGTAGGTTACCCGGAAAGTTCCCTGGGAGTCGTGTGGACACGGAATCGGACGAAAAGTCTTAACCTTCGGCGGTTTCCGTCTCGACCTCCGCGGGAACACCCTTCGTGCTCCTGCTCATGAGCCAGAACCAGCCGGCCAAAGCCAGGTAGAGCAGAACAAGTACCGCGAATCCGCCGCGGGACCAACCCGTGTTGGGCAGCATGACGGCCGCAAGGGCGGCCGCACCAACGAATGCGGCATTGTACAGCATATCGTACAGGGCGAATGCCCTGCCCCTGTACTGGTCAACGACGTCGCGTTGCACGATCGTGTCTACCGCGATCTTCGCTCCCTGCACACCCAATCCCATGAGGACCGCGGCAACGCCCATCCACGGGAGCGACGGGGTCACGATGAGGATCACCTGAGACAGGGTCGAGATCCCAAGGCAGGCAATGATCCACTGTTGCGGCGAGAGCCTCTGGTGCGCAAGCGGGGTGAGGACGATGGCTGAGCCGTTGCCCGCGAGCGAGATACCGGAGAGGAGGGCGAACATGGCGAGCCCAGCATCCGGGTCCGCAGGGTCAGTCAAAAGGTTTCTTGAGATCAGAAGTAGCGCAATGAAGTTCACGCCGTACAGGAACCTGTGTACCGCCATGACGATCAGCGCGTGACCGGGGGTGCGGCGCAGTGTCAGGTAGCGGGCACCGTGCCACAGGTCCTCGAGGACGGCACCGATCTGCTTGGCGAGAGACACCTCGGCGCGACCATCCGGTCCCAGCTCGCGGAACTGGATGCGGGAGGCGGCCCACACGGCACACAGGAGAAGCACGGCCGCCACGGCCAAGCAGGACGCGTCCCTGATCGTACCCTCGGGGGTCAACCTGTTGACTATGAGGCCGAGGACCGCACCAACGACGGTGGCGACGGCACCCAGGGTGGGAACGAGCGAGTTTGCCATGATGAGCTGGTCCCTCGGAACCACGTGCGGCAGGCCAGCCGAGAGCGCCGACAGGAGGAACCGGTTAATGCCGAGGGTGATGAGGGCAAGGACGGAGATGGGGACGAATCCGGCTCCCAGGTACATGAGGACCGCGAGTAGCACGCACAGGATGGCCCTGATCGTGTTGCCCCAGAACAGCACCGCCTGTCTGCTCCACCTGTCGAGAAGCGGACCCACGAAAGGCCCAACGATCGTGAAGGGCAGGAGCAG
Source organism: Flaviflexus sp. (assembly GCF_041440645.1). Classification (GTDB taxonomy): domain Bacteria; phylum Actinomycetota; class Actinomycetes; order Actinomycetales; family Actinomycetaceae; genus Flaviflexus. The sequence continues at coordinate 18,595 of NZ_JASDVN010000004.1, forward strand.
AACGGTGAAGGCGGCGGCAACGCCGCTCGCCGTCGTCATGTTCGTGGGATTAAAGAAGTAGAGGGTGGCGAGTCCGACCTGGAACATGCCGTCCCCGGATTGGGAGATGAGGCGGACGGTGAACAGACGCTTGAATCCGTCGTGAACAAGGAGCGTCTTCAGGTCGGAGAGCACGGACATCTAGAGGTTCTCCTTCGCCCATTCGCGCAACCTGTTGGCTGCGTCCTCGGGATCAAGCGGACCGTTCTCGAGGCGGAGCTCGAGAAGGAAGTTCCGGGCCTTGCCCACGTCCGGGCCGGGCGACAGGTTGAGGATCTCCATGATCTGTCCGCCGTCGAGATCGGGTCGTACCGCCGCCATCTCTTCCTTCTCCGCAAGCTCTGCGATGCGCTGCTCCAGGTCATCGTAGGCGGCCTGGAGTCGCATGGCCTTCTTGTGGTTGCGGGTCGTGGAATCGGCTCGGGTGAGGCGATGGAGCCTCTCGAGCAGCGGGCCGGCGTCATTCACGTACCTGCGGACCGCCGAGTCCGTCCAGGTTGACTCGCCGTAGCCGTGGAACCGCTGATGCAGTTCCACGAGCCTGCTGACGTCCTTGATGGTCTGCTTGTCGAAGCGCAGCGCGGTCATGCGTTTCTTTGTCATCTTCGCGCCAACGATGTCGTGCTGATGGAACGTGACCTTGTTACCTGGACCGAAGCGCCGCGTTGCTGGCTTGCCCACGTCGTGCATGAGTGCCGCGAAGCGGAGCACGAAGTCGGGTGCGGGTACCGGCCCGTCGCCGTCGGTCTCGAGCGCGATCGCCTGGTCAACAACGGTGAGGGTGTGCTCGTAGACGTCCTTGTGGCGGCCGTGCTCATCGACCGTGGACTTCAGCGCTGCGACCTCGGGGAGGACGCGTTCGGCAACCCCCGTGTACTCCATGATCTCGATTCCCCTGCGCGGGTGGGGGGAAATCATGAGGCGCTCCAGCTCTGCACGGATGCGTTCCGCCGAGACAATGTCGAGGCGCTCCGCCAGCTCCGTCATGGCGTTCATCGTGTCCATGTCCACGTCGAAGCCCAGCTGCGCCGTGAAACGTGCGGCCCTCATGATCCGGAGCGGATCGTCAGAGAAGGAGATGAGGGGGTCGATGGGGGTGCGGAGCAGGCCGTCCGCAAGGTCCGCCAATCCTCCGCACGGGTCCACGAGCTCCAGCGACGGCAATCGTACCGCCATGGCGTTCACCGTGAAGTCGCGTCTCGTGAGATCTCCCTCGAGGGTGTCACCAAAAGCCACCTGTGGTTTGCGAGAATCGGGATCGTACTCGTCGGAGCGATAGGTGGTCACTTCCACAGCGAGCCCGTGAAGAGACGCGCCGATCGTGCCGAATTCCTTGCCGATATCCCAGGTTGTTTCCGCCCAGGAGGCGAGGATTCGCTGGGTTTCGTCGGGACGCGCCGAGGTTGTGAAGTCCATGTCATGAGCAGGAATTCCCAGGCACGCATCACGCACCGGACCACCCACCAACGCGAACTCATATCCGGCCTCGTGGAATCGCTCAGCAAGCGACAAAACCGCAGGTGGCAGGGCCTGCAGTGCCTTATGGGCGGTCCCCAAGTAGCGTGCTGTTTCCTGAGAGCTGGATACCAACTGTCACGTCCTTAGCTGAAAGGCGGGCCACGCCGGGATGGCCCTGCTGAGATAGACTTGCGCGAACATTATTACAGTTAAGAGTATGCCGATGCCGGGAGAGATGCCTCGACCCCGCGGCCCACAACCATGGCGCCGTGGTAGTTTAGCGACCCGAATTGGCTCCCGCCGCTCCTATCTTCCCGTCGTCAATGAGATGTCCGCGGGCGGAATCATCGTCAAACCCGTTGATGGCGTCGCCTGGGTGGCCGTCATCGCGCGCCGTAACCGTGGCGGCCGCCTCGAATGGTGCCTGCCCAAGGGCCACCTGGAAGGTGAGGAGACAGCGGAGGAAGCGGCCGTACGCGAAGTCTATGAAGAAACCGGCATCTTTGGCCAGATTCTCACCCACCTCGCGACCATCGACTACTGGTTTTCCGGCACGGATCGTCGGGTTCACAAGGTCGTCCACCACTTCCTCCTCGAGGCTCTCTCCGGCGAACTGACCACCGAGAACGACCCGGATCACGAGGCCGAAGATGTTGCCTGGATCCGGCTTGAGGACGTGCCGAGCAGGCTCGCCTATCCAAACGAACGTAGGATCGCTACGCTCGCCCGGGATGTGCTGACAGGTAAGCAGTGAAACGGGCGATCGCTACCGCGGCCGCCTGCGCCGCGCTCGTGTTCCAACCGGTACCAGCGGTGTCCGCACCGGACGATGGCTCGATCGAGATCGAAATCACGGAGATATCCGCAGTCCACACGCCCGGTGACTCCCTTCCCGTGACCATTGAGATCACGAACGAGGGTGAACGCCTCGAGGACGTTCCACTTCAGCTCGCGGCCCAGGGTTCCGTTCCTTCGTACCGAACCAACATTGTGGGTTGGCTTGAGGGCGACGCCCCATCAACAACTATGCTGACCCTGGATTCACGGACCGTCGACATCCCGTCTGGCACGAGCACCATTGAAATCGAGGTTCCGGCCGAGACCCTGACCTGGGGCAACACAACAAGCTCCTGGGGGCCCCGCGGAGTCGAGGCGACCCTCACCCTGAAAGAACCTGTCACCGACCGCACCTTCCTCATTACGGAACCCTCGTTCGAGATTGAGGGCATGGACTTCACCACCCTCATTCCCGTCACCGTCGGGGCCGAGGAGCTCCGTACCATTCCCACAACGGCGCAGCGTTACCAGGACTCTCTCGACGCTCTTGGTGACGGCACGATCTCTGACAGCGAGGAGCTGCCCGATCCCGTAGACGAGGCAGTCCAGCAGGCGGCCGAACGCGCCACCGACACGATTGACTCCCTCACAAGCCCCGGAATCACCCTCGCACTCGACTCCTCGCTTGCGGCGCTCGAGTACGGTTCCTTCAACATCACGGCAGGCGCTCTCGACAGCTTCACCTCTGACAGTGCTCACGAGCTCCTGCTCCTGCCCGGCCTGGACATCGACATGTCGGCGTGGGCATCAACCGGGACCGACCGCTACTTCAAGACCCACGTGGATCAGATGAGTCGCACCGCCGAGGCGCTCTCGCAGCGGGACATTGAGAGCCGCACCGACATTCTCTTCACCCCCACCGCCCCGTCGATGAGCACGATCCGTAAGGGGTTGGACAACGGCTCCTACACGGTGGTTCTCGACAACGAGCAGGTCGCTCCGTCAGATGATCTGTATTGGACACCGTCCGCCAACACGACCGTGACCGTGTCCGGCAACGACGTTCCCGCGCTCGTCACTGACTCACAGCTGTCCGAGCTTCTGATTGGCGATGGGAACATGTCGGAGCTCGACAGGCAGCAGATGCTTCTCGCCCTGACCGCCGTCCACTACCGCGAGCGCCCAAACGATCCCCGCCCACTCGTCATGAACGTGCCGCGAGCGGATGCTCAGGATGTCGATCTGGACCCCGTCAACGATCTTCTCCAGGTCCTTGACGATGCTGCGTGGCTCAACGGCACAACCGCTTCGGAGATTGAGAACGGTCCCGCGAGCACTGTCGGACGCAACGAGATCAGCGACCTTGAGAGCACGTATAATTCGGTGACGTCGAACGAGCTCCACACGCTCACGAACTCGGGTGAAGCGATCTTTGCCATCGGGGATCTCACGACCCACCCCCACATCTATCGCGATGCCGTTGAGGCGACCACGGTCATCGTTGGCGCGTGGTCTCTCACGACCATGAACGGGAATGCCTCCAACCGGGTACTTTCCTTGCAGGCCTTGTCTGTCGAGCTGGCCAACGCCCTGACGGTTCAGGAATCGTCAACGATCAATCTGATCTCCCAGGCCTCCGAACTGCCCGTGCACGTGACCTCCACACTGCCGTTCCCCATCACCCTGACCGTTTCCGTTGACAGCGAGGACCGCAGGCTCCGGTTCGAAGACGTGACCGCTGTCGTGCAGCCCTCGACGACGACAACCGTTGGGGTTCCGGTCCGTGCGATCGGGTCAGGTGACGTCACCATTCACGTCCAAATAACCGGATCTGAGGGTCAGCCGATCGGCAACGGGACGGAGATCAATATTCGTGTTCGCGCGGACTGGGAGAACATGGGAACCGCGATTGTCGCAGTCGGATTCTTTATCATCCTGGTCATCGGAATCATTCGTTCCGCGAAGCGTGGCAAGCGTAGTGAAGGCATCAGCGAGGCCGACACGTTATGAGAGGACTAGTTAGTGGCTAGCGGTGTTGCACGGAATTCAGCCGTGATGTTTGCGGGTACGTTGACGTCCCGCGTTCTTGGGCTCGTTCGTTCCCCACTCCTGTTCGGCATTGCCGTTGGTCTCAACTATCCCGCGGGCAACGCGTTCGATGTTGCCAATAAGCTCCCCACCCTCATCTACATGCTGGTGGCGGGCGGCGTCGTCAACGCCGTTCTCGTTCCCGCGATCGTGCGTGCTGCGAAGCGGGACAGTGACGGCGGGCTTGCCTACATCAACAAGATGGTGACCCTCGGGGTTCTCGTTCTTGGCGCGATCACGGCAGTCCTCACCCTTGCCTCCCCGCTCCTCGTGTCCCTGTTTGCCTCGGGGCTTGAAGGCGCCTGGTACAACCTGGCGGTGGCGTTCGCCTTCTGGTGCGTGCCCCAGGTGTTCTTCTACGGCATGTACACGCTGCTCGGGCAGATCCTCAACGCGAAGGAGAACTTCGGCCCCTACATGTGGGCCCCGGTTCTCAACAACATCATCGCGATCGCCGGCCTGCTTCTCATGCTCAACATCTACGGTGATGCAACCCCGGAGAACGCTCTCGATTCCTCCCTGTGGGATGGTGCCCGCATCGCCCTTCTCGGTGGTAGCGCCACCCTCGGTATCGTCGCTCAGGCAGCGGTTCTGCTCATCCCGCTGTACCGGATCGGCGTCCGGCTGAAGCCCGACTTCCAGTTCCGTGGCGCCGGTTTGACGAGTGTCGCAAAGTCCGGTGGCTGGGTCCTCGCCTCCATGGGTGCAGGCATGATCCCCACGATGCTGATCTCAAACGTCGCCTCCGTGGCCTCCCAGCGAGCCGTCACCATGGATCCCGTGGACGCTCTCGGTGTCCCCGGCAACGCCGCCTACACAACCGCCTACTCCCTCTATTCCCTGCCCACCTCGCTCGTCGTGGTCTCCATCGTCACCGCGATCTTCACCCAGATGTCGAACAAGGCTGCCGCGGGTGACATGGCGGGGGTGCGTCAAGATACGTCCCGCGCACTCCGCGTCGTTGGCATCTTCACCTTCCTCGCGACCGCCCTCATCGTTGTCCTCGCGACCCCCGCGGTCCGGATCATCAGCCCCGGATCATCGTGGGAAGAGGTGGCGTCGATCAGCACAGTTCTCTTGACCATGTCTCTCGGACTGGTTGGTGTTGGCGCGTTCACGGTCCTGCAACGCGTCTACTACGCGCTGGAGGATGCTCGCGGGCTGTTCTTTGTGCAGCTTCCCTTCTTTGTCCTGCACGCCGCCCTCATCATGTCGACGGTGATCCTGCCGGCACGGTTCGTCGTCGCGGGCGTTGGCGTGTCCATGGCGATCACGAACACCGTCACCTGCATAGCCGCGGCCGTTCAGATCAGGAGGCGGCTCGGAGGCATCGACGGCACAGTCCTGCTTCGAGCCCACATCAAGCTCACGGTAGCTGCGATCGTGTCCGCGATCGCTGGCTTTGCGACCCACCGCCTGTTCGGTCCCTTCAACACAGAGTTCTCTTTCTTTTCCGCGGTCCTGCGCATCATCGTCGTTGCCGTCGTCATGGTTGCCGTCTACGTGGCGATCATGTGGATGCTGAGAATGCCGGAGCTGAAAGCGCTCATTGGACCACTCAAGAACGTGTGGGCACGCCTTCGACGGCGACCCACCCCACAAACAACTACACTGAGCACTACCGAAACACCTCAACCTGACGGAGCTATCGTGGCAATGAACTTGGAAGCTGGTCGCCGACTTCGCGACCGCTACGAACTCGTGGAGCCCCTCGAGCAGGGAGACTCACTCGCAACGTGGCGAGGTATCGATACTGTTCTCGGTGCCGATGTTCGCCTCATTGTCATCCCCTCCGACAACCCCACGCGCGAAGCCACTGTGGATGCGGCCCGCCGCGGCGTTCTCGTTGAAGACGTTCGACTCATCCGCCTCCTGTCGATCTTCGACCTTGGTGGCGACTCGATCATCGTGACCGAACTGCCTCGCGGCACCTCGGTTGCGAGCCTCATCGAGGCCGGCCCCACTCCGGAGGATCAGGTGCGCGCCATCGTTGGTGAGACCGCCGGAGCAGTGGATGCTGGCGTGCGCCGCGGCGTCCGCCACCTCAACCTGCGGCCCGAGCTCATCAGCGTCGACAACGAAGGCGCCATTCTTGTTGACGGTCTAGGCATAGATGCCGCTCTCATGGGTGAGCACCCCAGCGATTATGACGGTCCCGAACTTGATGGTCGGGATGCTCGTAACCTGTCCCTCATCGCCGCCGCACTCGTTCTTGGCGAAAAGGCGCCCGAGGGCCAAGAAGACCAGGACGAGTACCTCCGCAGGGCCGGTGAGGGTCTGGAGGACAGCCCCCTCCACGATGTGCTGCTCGCGGTTGCTGCCGGCACCGGCCCGCGCTCCACGAGCGACTTCATCCGCCAGATCGTGCCGTGGGATCACGTTCATGTCGACCGTCTCCCCGAGGTTGACCAGGATCCGACGATCGCGATGACTCCGATCCCGGATCCGTTCGAGGATCCCCAGCCCACGAAGAAGGAGCAGGTTGCTCCGCTCGCTGCCGGTGCCGCAACGACTGCGCAGTGGCCCAAGCGCACCTCGGAAGAATCCGCCCAAGATGACACGGCGGATGTTGTTCCGCCACCGCCGGCTAACTCCTGGGAAGCCCTCCGGGGCGAAGAAGAGCCGAAGAAGCGCGGCATCAACACGACCGCGATCGTTCTCATCCTCATTGCCCTTCTCGTGGTTGTTGCTGGCGTCTTTGCTATCAACAACCTGACGCGTGGCACGGATCCCGTCACGATTGAAACGACGGACGATGAGTCACTCCCCGAGGATACCAATGCGCCCGACGGAGAGGGCGGTGAGCAGTCAACAGAACCTACTGAGGAAGAAACTGAAGAGGAACTTCCCGAGCCGGTCATCGCGTCCGCAACGCTCCTCAACCCTCAGGCCGCACAGCTCGACCCGACAACGGTCGATTCTCAGGACAACCCGGGCTCCATCCCCAACACCGTTGATGGCGACCCTGCAACAACTTGGTCGTCCTGGTGGTACTCGGATCCGGCCTTCTGGCAGAAGGACGGCATCGGAATTGAGATTACGCTCGCTGAAGAAACCGAAATAAACGAGGTCGTTCTCAACGTTGACGGTAATGGTGGCTTGGTCCAGTGGCGTGACACCGTTCGTGATGCTCCGAACTCTGGCCAGGTCATCGCGGAAGGCTCCATGTCGGCAGAAACCGTTCTGACGGCTTCGGAACCGGTCAGGACGCAGACCATCATCCTGTGGTTTGAGGACCTGCCCACCGCCAACTCAGACGGCCAGTACCGCATCGACATTTCCGAAATCACCGTTCGCTAGAAGGATCCCCATGATAGATATTCGTGACGTCATCATCGTTGGCTCCGGCCCCGCCGGATACACCGCAGCCGTTTACAATGCTCGCGCGGGCCTCAAGCCGCTCGTTCTCGCGGGTGCTCTGGATGCTGGTGGTGCGCTCATGACGACCACGGAGGTTGAGAACTTCCCGGGATTCCCCGAGGGCATTCTCGGCCCCGATCTCATGGAGAACATGAGGGAGCAGGCTGAACGCTTCGGAGCTGAAATCGTGTACGAGGACGCGATCGAACTCAAGCTCGAGGGTGACGTCAAGGAGGTCCGGACCGAGTCCGAAACCTACTACGCCAAGGCAGTCATCCTCGCCCTCGGTAGTGCCTACCGCAAGATCGGACTCGAAGGCGAATCGATTTACTCCGGTAAGGGCGTTTCCTGGTGTGCGACCTGTGACGGCTTCTTCTTCAAGAACCAGGAACTCGCCGTCGTCGGTGGTGGCGACTCCGCTGTGACCGAGGCACTGTTTCTCACGAAGTTCGCCACCAAGGTGACCGTCATTCACCGTCGCGACGAGCTGCGCGCCTCGAAGGTCATGGCCGACCGCCTCCTTGCGAATGAGAAGGTCGAGATGGCCTGGAACTCGGCCGTCACGAAGATCAATGGAACGCCCGATGGTCGCGTCGAGTCCCTCACCCTGGTCGACACGCAGACCGGCGAACAGCGGGACCTTCCGGTGGGCGGTGTCTTCATCGCCATCGGTCACGACCCGCGCACCGCGATCGTCGAAGGTCAGATCGACCTCGACGAGAACGGTTACATCAAGGTCGCGTCCCCGACGACTGCCACCAACATTCCCGGCGTGTTCGCCTGCGGTGACGTGGTGGACCACAACTACCGTCAGGCCATCACGGCCGCTGGTACCGGCTGTTCAGCCGCTCTGGATGCTGAACGCTACCTCAGCGACCTGTGACCCGTGAGGTCCTGTTCTTCACAGCTCCCTGGTGTGAGCCCTGCCGTCAGGCGGCTCCCATCTTCTCCGAGGTTGTAGCGGAGCTTGACGTGGTGGCCAGGTTCGTGGACGTCGACTTGAGTCCCGACCTGGCCGACACGTATTCCATCGATCGACTGCCGACGATACTCGTTCGCGCCGACGCCGATAGGGCGAGTATTCTGACAGGGTCCCGGCCGAAGGCCGAGATGCGCACATTTATAGCGAATGCCTTAGGTTCAGCCATGAATAGGTAAGGCCATGGCAAAATAGAGGCGGACTACTGAAGGAGTACATATGGCACAGAAACCCGATAGCAACAATTCGCGTTCCCGTGCCGCCGCCGGTAACCGACTCGACCCCTGGTACAAGTCGTACGCGGACCGTTCCCTTGGCATGAGGGCCTCCGAGGTCCGTTCCCTCTTTGCCGTCGCAAACCGACCCGAAGTTGTGTCCCTCGCCGGCGGCATGCCGAACATTCAGGGACTTCCCCTCGACTTCCTGGCCGAGATGTCGGCCCGCCTCATCCGCGATCGTGGCGCCAAGTTCCTCCAGTACGGCAGCGGCCAGGGTGAGGAAGAGATCCGTGAGCAGATCGTTGAGGTCATGCGTTACGACGGCATCAATGCCCACCCGGACGACGTCATCGTGACGACCGGATCCCAGCAGGCACTGGACCTCATGACCCAGGTATTTATCAACCCGGGCGATGTCATCATTGCGGAAGCCCCCTCCTACGTTGGCGCTTTGGGAGTGTTTAGGGCATACCAGGCAGAGGTCATTCACACGCCGATGGACGACAATGGTCTGATCCCGCAGGCTCTGGAAGAGACCCTCGTGGCCGCCAAGCAGCACGGCAAGCAGGTCAAGTTCCTCTACACCGTCCCGAACTTCCACAACCCTGCCGGCGTGACGCTGTCCCTGGAGCGCCGCCCCCAGATCGTGGAGATCTGCAAGCGCCACGGCGTCATCATCCTCGAGGACAACCCGTACGGCCTTCTCGGGTTCGATTCAGAGCCCTACCCCGCACTCCAGAGCTACGACCCCGAGGCCGTCGTCTACCTCGGTTCATTCTCGAAGATCTTTGCCCCCGGCTACCGGGTGGGATGGGCGCTGGCACCCCACGCCGTGACGCAGCGGCTCATTCTTGCCGCCGAATCCGCGATCCTGTCGCCCAACATGGTTGGTCAGCTCTCGATCGCCGAGTACCTGAAGACGTACGACTGGTTCCAACAGGTCAAGGAGTACCGCGGCATGTACCGAGAACGCCGCGACGCCATGCTCGAGTCACTGGCCGAGTACATGCCCACCTCGACGTGGACGATTCCGGATGGTGGCTTCTACACGTGGGTAACCCTCCCAGAGGGCCTCGATGCGAAGGCGATGCTGCCCAGGGCCGTGACTCATCGCGTTGCGTACGTGTCGGGTACCGCCTTCTACTCGGATGGTCAGGGCCGGAACCACATGCGCCTGTCCTACTGCTACCCCACTCCCGAGAACATTCGGGAGGGCGTGCGCCGCCTTGGCACCGTCGTGGAGGCCGAGAAGGAACTCGTCACCATGTTTGGTGCACAGAAGCGCCAAGACCACGGCGATACCGTAGAAAATCCCTCAAGCGAAACAATGTGATTCTGGAGAAACCATGACTGCACCACTGACGGTAGCTATTCTCGCGGGTGGACTGAACCACGAACGCGACGTATCCATCCACTCCGGTCGCCGCGTGGCCGGAGCCCTCGAAGAAGCCGGATACCAGGTGAAGATCCTCGACGTTGATTCCAATCTTCTCCAGCGCCTGTCCGCCATCGAGCCCGATGTCGTCTGGCCCCTCATCCACGGCTCGACCGGTGAGGATGGTTCCATCCAGGACCTGCTCGACCTGATCGGCATTCCCTACGTTGGTTCGAAGTCTCACGGTAGCCGCCTCGGTTTCAACAAGCCGATCACCGGCTCGATCCTCGAGGATGCTGGGATTGCCATCCCCCACTCCACCACCCTTCCCCAGTCCCTCTTCCGCGAGGTGGGCGCAACCGCGATCCTTGACCTCGTGGCCAACGAGTATGGTTTCCCCGTCGTGGTAAAGCCAGCTGCGGGCGGCAGTGCACTCGGTGTCAGCATCGTGACCGAGGCACGCCAGCTACCGGGTGCCATGGTCGATAGCTTCGCCTACTCCGATCGTGTGCTTATCGAGCAATACATCGAGGGTGCCGAAGTGGCGGTGTCCGTTCTCGAGACCGAGGAGGGCAAACCTTTCGCGTTGCCTCCGGTCGAGATCGTCACGAACGGACTGTACGACTACGACGCTCGTTACAACCCGGGTCGTTCCGAGTACTTCGTGCCGGCTCGTCTCGACGACGATCTTCTGGACAAGTGCATGGAGGTGGCGGTAACCGCGCATAAGTCCCTCCACCTGCGCCACATCTCCCGTTCAGACCTCATCGTCGACAAGGACGGTACACCCTGGTTCATTGACGCGAACTCCGCGCCCGGAATGACTCAGACATCGCTTCTGCCTCAGGCCGCTACGCAGTACGCCAAGGACAATGAGATAGCCCCCAGCGATCTGTACTCACAGATCGTGGAGGCCGCTCTCAACTTCTAGTCGTTGACCCTCAGGACTCCTGGGGGTCTTCGGTTACCTTTTCAACCGGAACTGAGAGCACGTCAAGAATCCTGTTGAGGTCCTCAATAGACCCGAAGTCCACGGTCATCGTTCCCTTGCGCGCGCCGAGCTTCACCTTCACGCGAGTATCGAGGCGATCCGACAGATCCTGCGATAGTCGCTGAAGCTCGGGTGCGACAGCAGTAGGTGTTGAACGATGCGTAGTGCGCTCACGGGGCTCATCACCCAAGGCAACGATCTCCTCCACGGCACGCACGGAGAGTCCCTCGGCGACAATGCGCTGGGCAAGCCGCTCCATAGCTGCAGCATCGGTCAGCCCGAGCAGTGCGCGAGCATGCCCGGCCGACAGCACACCCGCAGCAACACGACGCTGAACAAGCGGCGGTAGCTTCAGGAGCCTGAGGGTGTTGGAGATCTGGGGACGTGAACGCGCGATGCGACGCGACAGCTCCTCCTGAGTACACCCAAAGTCGTCGAGCAACTGCTGGTATGCCGAGGCCTCTTCCAACGGGTTGAGCTCAACCCGATGAAGGTTCTCAAGCAAAGCGTCTCGTAGGAGATCATCATCCGCAGTTTCGCGAACGATCGCGGGAATCTCAGTCAGGCCGGCCTGGGTGGATGCCCTCCAACGACGCTCACCCATGATGAGTTCGTAACCATCACCCTCAGGTGAATGACGCACCACAATCGGTTGCAGGAGACCGACCTCTTTGATGGAGGCAGAGAGCTCAGCGAGTTCATCCTCATCAAACACCGTACGAGGCTGGCGAGTATTGGCTCGAATGTCGCCGATCGGAACAACCGTGAAAGACGCACCAGGAACGGGCACGAGGCCTTCACCTGACTGTGCTGGGGCAGGTGCCTCCACCTCGAGTGCGGATACGTCCACGGGACTAGCAGCGGCCTGCTGTTCTACAGCGGGATCTTCATTCCCACCGAAGAACACATCGAACGCCTGGCTAGAACGCTTCGGCACATCACCCTCAACGGGAGCCTGTTGCGGGATGAGTGCTTCGATGCCTCGCCCAAGACCCCGGCGCTTCGCAGCCATTACTTAACTCCTTGCTTTGAAATTTCTAGTGCGGCCTGCTCATACGCGATCGCACCGGGTGATGCGGGGTCGTAAGTGATGACAGTCTGCTGGAACGATGGCGCTTCGGAAATACGTACCGACCGTGGTATTTTCGTATTCAGTGTAGACTCAGGGAAATGTCCCCTGACGTTCTGCGCCACTTCCGTCGACAGGTTCGTTCGACGATCGTACATTGTGAGCAATATAGTTGATACTTCAAGTTCTTTGTTGAGTGAGGACTGCACGAGCTGGATGTTGTTCAGTAGCTGGCTCAGACCCTCGAGCGCGTAGTACTCACACTGGATCGGTATGAAAGCTTCGCTTGCTGCAACCATCGCATTAATGGTCAGCAGGCCGAGGCTTGGTGGGCAGTCAATGAAGACGTAGTCAATCCTTGTCTTCTCCGACTGGGAAGTCTCAGCTAGGTACACATCGAGCGCTTCCTTGAGTCTGCTCTCTCTACGCTCTATCCCAACGAGTTCAATCTCTGCGCCGGAGAGTTCTATCGTCGCAGGAACCACCGCGAGAGTGTCTGCCTCCCGGCTAGTCTGAACTACTTCAGCGATCGTCATTTCCCCGAGAAGAACATCGTAGGTCGAAGCATCATCCGGACCATGCTCGACACCGAGGGCGGTCGAAGCATTGCCCTGAGGATCGGAGTCGATAACAAGGACATTCAATCCGCGCTTAGCCAAGGCAGCGGCGATGTTCACCGTGGTCGTCGTCTTTCCGACGCCACCCTTTTGATTCGTTACCGTCATGACTCGTGTCTTCGTCGGCCTCTCGAAGATCGCCTTATCAAGTCTCTGGCGTGCTGACCTTGATGTGGCAAGTTCATTCGCGATAGGCGAGCCACCAGACGTCGTTGCGATATTCTCGTAAAAGCCCGAGTTCTCAACGTTTCCTCGTGCTGGCTTCTTCTTGCGGGGATCCGCCATGCCTTCTCCTTTGTTGCCTGCAGACAATTCTACTCGGTAACTAGCCGGAGTTCTTGTTCGCCCCCAGTGTTTCACGTGAAACTTTTGGCGCGGTTCAATGTTTCACGTGAAACATCCTTTCGCTACCAATTTCCTGTATCCAACTATCAGACAAGTCTGAAAGAGGCATGTTGTTTCAATCAGCCGACCCGGTTTCACGTGAAACATCAGGCGGCTTTGCAACGCGTGACCACACAGCAATTTCAGGACCCACGCAAACTGGAACGACAGCCATTAGCCACACTCCGTTGGATTGAGGTGGCGTCGCACAGACAATCAGTTCGAGCATCTGCTGACCTGAAAGGACCCTCCTCTTGATTGCTTTACATGAAACCTACAACTAGAACTCTCGAGAAGTCTGGTCGTGTTAAGCAACCTTCTACCGCTGTGGCACCGCAACGCTTTACTTGAAAAGAGGTTCCCCCAGGCAACGTACATTGTCAAAGCACGATTGGCATCAACCTATGACACGATTCCACGACATGTTTCACGTGAAACATCGGCGCCATCAACGGAGCTCTCAATTCAATCGATGAACCGTTCCAAGTCAATAGTAGTCATTAACGACAACACGGCCGGCGCAATACTTGCTTGCGTGGCCCGACCACGACGCGAGGTACACCTTCTGATCCAACCTAACCGAAGGATTCACTCGCCGAAGGCCATCTGCATGTAGACGTCGGCGTTAACGGTGTTTCACGTGAAACATCCTAATACGAACAAGCCCGCATCTTATGACACCGTTACCTACACTTCAAACCTCACATCACTACAGGTAAAAGTCGAGACGCCAGACATCCTAAGCGGTTCCCGACTCAGCATCCCCAGCAAACATTTAAGCACTGACTCAGAGAGCCACGATTATCCGGAGCGTTGAGCCGACGTGAAGGCATACTCTTCAACCATGTTTCACGTGAAACACGGAGGACACACTGAGCGACCATTGACCCGTTAAGTACAAACTCGTACCGCAAGACATCACGTTCATCGTTGAGACCATCTCCGGCACGATTCTTTCTCGCCGACAGCTATAGTTCAAAGAAGAGAATCTCGGGATAGCCCATCCGACTAGCCTGTGCCGTCGCCGGCAGCAAGTTTACAATGGTGGACAGCCCTGGTCCCGCCCGCTTGCCTGCGCCGCGAGGCCTTCCGTGAGGCGGCTATCCTGCGAACCGAATGCAGACAATGATGGGACACTCGATCTCCGCAGACAGCAGAACGGCCCCGTCATCTTGGACGGGGCCGTCACGCGGTACATAACAATGATGGTTACGCCGACACGCTAAAGGCGTACAACTGGCTATCGAAATTCAAGGTTTGCCAATCGAAAATAGAGGACCACGGAAAAGCGGACTTCAGTAGAGCGCCCGGCAGACGTAGGGGAGAGGACAGAGCTTTACTATAGCACACAGTACTATAGCACTAGTTCTTCTTGGCTACGACACCCGGGTTGCTTCCTCCGTGCCGGGTACCTCCACAACGTGAAGATCAACCTTCGCGACCTTGTTCTTCCGGAGAGCGGACTGCGCTTCTTCGATTTCGAGTGCGGCCCGCTCGCCTTTTAGTGCAACTAGCTGACCGCCGCTCTTCAACACTGGCATCGCCATCGGCAGTAGCTTCTTCAATGCAGCTACAGCGCGAGCCGTAACTGTCTGGACCTGGAACTCACCGTGGAGGTCCTGAATGCGGGCACGGTGGATCGTGACGTTCTTGAGCTCGAGTCGGTCTCGGACTTCTTCGAGCCAGGTGACGCGGCGTTCCATCGTTTCGACGAGATGGACGTGGACGTCTGGTCGGGTGGTTGCCAGGACGATTCCTGGAAGACCGCCACCCGATCCAATGTCGATGCTAATGGCGCGCTCAGGGATGTAGTCGTTGATCGCCATGCAATTGAGGATGTGGCGGGACCACAGTCGGGGGAGTTCACGAGGACCAATGAGACCGCGTTCCTCCCCTTCGTTCCACAGCATGTCTGCATACGTGTCGAGGCGCTCCCACTGCTCTCCAAAGAGCTCGGGACCGTTGACTGGGGTATCGTCCTGGCGCAACAGTATTACTCGTCCTCTTCGGTCTCAGTGACGTCTGAGTTCTCGAGTTCCTCGTCCTCGTTGACCGAGTCCGATTCTTCGAAATCGTCCTCTTCAGGCAGTCCAATGACGACGTGGCGAGTGGGGCCGTAGCCTTCCGAATCAGAGGCAAGTCCGGCCTCTGCAACAGCGTCATGAACAACCTTGCGCTCGAAGGGATTCATGGGTTCGAGGGCCTGCTCTTCACCGGTCTCCAAGACCTCCTTGATCGCTGCCTTGGCGATCTCGGTGACGCGTGCGCGATGGTGTTCACGGTAGCCATCAATGTCGAGCATGAGGCGTGACCGTTCGCCCGTGGAGGTCTGTACTGCGAGGCGGGTGAGCTCCTGGAGGGCGTCCAGGACTTCACCGTTCTTGCCGACGAGCTTCTTCAGGCGCGGGTCAGAGCCATCGTCGGTCACGATGGCGACGCTGGCGCGATCAGCCTCGACAGTGATGTCGATATCTCCGTCGAGATCTGCGATGTCGAGGAGTTCTTCCAGGTAATCGGCGGCGATATCGCCTTCGGCATCAAGCTTCTTGACGAGCTCTGCGCGGTCGTTCGTTTCAGACATATCTATACTCTTCTATTCAAAAATTGGTGGTGCTGGATTACTTGCCTTGGCGCTTCTGGCGCTGGATGCGACGCTCTTCAGCACGGCGTTCTGCTCGGGCTGCAGCACGTTCGGCGGGGGTTAGACCACCCTTGTCCACGTGTGTATCGTCAGCGCTGGATTCGACCGGAGCTTCCTCTACCTGCTCTGGAGCCGGAGCTGGCGCAGCTTCCTTCTGACGCTGCTTCTTTGACTTCTTCTTGTTCGGCCGTGCTGCGGTGTCCTGAGACTCCGAGGGGGCTGGCTTCGGCTCGGGCTTGGGCTCCGGAATTGCCGTCGCCTGTTCCTTATCAATGCCCTTGCGCTTTGCTCGGTTCTTTCCGATGGGCTGCTGGCGCTGACCCTTAGGCTCCTCGACAACGACGGTCGACTCTTCCTCGGGGGACAGACCCTTCTTGATGCGACGCTCACGGTCACGCTTCTGCTTGGCGCGGTATGCTTCGGAACCCGGTGCGGGAGCCTGGGTAATCATGTAAAGCTGCTGGCCGAAGGACCAGATGTTCGAGATAACCCAGTAGACGAGAACGCCGATGGGGAAGGCTACGCCGGAGAACAGGAAGATGACCGGGAAGATGTAGATCATCATCTTCTGGGTGCGGTACATCGGGTTGTCGTTGCTCTTTGACGCATCGGGCATGTTCTTCGAGATCATCATGCGCTGCGAGAAGAACATAGTTGCCGACATCAGGATCACGAGGATCATGGCGACAATGCGAACAGTGACTTCCTCGCCACCACCAGCAGTGGGGTCGGAGAAGGAGGCCGAGAGCGGGGCCCCGAACACTCGGGACGCTTCGATCTGTTCGGCCATGGCCTGGTCGAGCGGACCGATAGCACCACGTGTTCCGTTAGCAATCGGAACGAGATTGTTGAGAACTCGGAAGAGAGCGAAGAAGATCGGGGTCTGGATCAGGAGAGGCATACAGGCCGCGAACGGGGACGTGCCCGCGTCCTTGTAGATAGCCTGCATCTCAGCCTGCATGCGCTGCTGAGAGTACGTGTCCTTCTTGTTCTTGTACTTCTTCTGCAGCTTCTGAAGTTCAGGCTGAATCATCTGCTGCGCCCTGGACGAGTTGATCTGCTTCTTGAACAGCGGCAGGATCAGGATTCGAACGACGATGGTCAGGCCCACGATGGACCAGACCCAGGCCGCACCTGCACCGTCGGGCATACCAATCGCGGTCAATCCCATGTGAACCAGGTTCATGATCCACGCAATGACCCACATGATGGGGTAGAGAATAGTATCCAAGGCTCAGTCTTTCCTTGTCTCGGAGTCACGCTGATTGTTCAGCATGTCAGTATTGGTTGGTTTCTGCTGTGCCTCGGGTGGCACGGTGTCCTCGCCTGAGTTGTTGTCTCTGGACGCAGCAGTGTCTGGTTCTTCTTCGCTCCACATTTCCATGAGCTCGTCATGACCCAATGGCTTGCTCGGCCACGCCCCCTTCTCGGGAACATAGTCGACCCCACCTTTGGTCCATGGGTTGCATCGAAGAATACGCCAGCTGGCTAACAGTGTACCCTTGACCGCCCCATGAATCTGAACGGCCTCAAGCCCATATTGCGAGCAACTCGGGTAGTACCGGCATCGCGGTGGAAATCGCGGTGAGATATCACGCTGGTACGAACGGATTGAGCGAATGAGTGCGCGGGAGATGATGTTCATCTCTGCGCCTTCACAGCACGGGCGTAGGCCCGATCGAACTCTGCACCGAGTTCGGATGAGGTCTTGCCGCGCGCGGATGGGAAGACTCGAACGACAAGCCTGTACCCGCTCGGGAACTCCGTCACCTTCTCCCTCAGGAGATGTCGGAGCTGCCGGGTGAGTCTGTTACGGATGACAGCGTTGCCAACGGTTTTTGGTACAACGAAGCCGACCAGGGTCGGTTCCTGGTCGGCTTGTGTGCCATCCGGTGACTGCAGATGAACCATGAGGCTTGTCGACTTGCCTCGTGATCCACCGCGAATTGTGGCTCGAAAGTCTCCGGAGGCCCGCATGCGATGGTGCGCCGGAAGCACGAGCCCTCAGCGAATTTAGGCAGAGAGCTTTGCGCGGCCCTTGCGGCGACGGCCTGCGAGGATTGCGCGGCCTGCACGGGTCGACATGCGCTTGCGGAAGCCATGTACCTTGGCGCGCCTACGGTTGTTGGGCTGGAAAGTCCGCTTCACCATGATGTTCTCCACTCGGTTGGATTCGGGATCGCCATTATGGATCGTCCGAATAGTTACGTAACTAGAAAAGACTAGGAAAAACCAGGACAAGGGTCAATAAGGGGTACCTCGAGGTGATGAGTTTCACCGATGGCAAGACCCTGAAATTTTGTCAATGGAGCAATTCACATCCGGTGAATATTGTTCATCCACAACTGTGTAATAACACTATTGTAATTTCTGACTTTTGCCAAAGCTTTGGCTGAAAAGTGTCATTCAAGTTTTTCCACAAGTGTGGATAAGTCTGTGGAGAAGTCGGTCTCACGGCGGTGGATAATCCCGATTGTCACCTACTATGGTGCAGATAGCCGCAGATCGCGGGAAGTTGTCCAAGGAGTTCATCGAATGTCAGATTCACGGCATGCATTGGAAGCATGGAATGCGGCAATCGAACTCCTTCGCTCCGAGAATCTGCTCTCCGACTCCCAGACAGCTTTCGTTCGCATGGCGCACCCGATGGCTGCCGTGGAGGACGTCTTCCTCATCGCCGTTGCCTCAGACTTTGTGAAGTCCTGGCTGGAAGAGAACACTCTCGAGATCATGACCGGCAAGCTGTCCGAGATTCTCGGTCGCAACGTTCGCGTCATGGTGTCGGTCGATTCCTCCCTGGGTGAGGCACCCCTGCAGCAGACTCACGAGACCCCGCAGCAGCCATCCGTGCCGGTTGATTCCACAAATAGTATTTCGACGCAGGGACACATTCACCAAGAATATGACTATCCCCAGTCAGTTCTGCCCACTCAGGTTCACGAGTCGCTATCGACCGTGTCGGCCGCGGACGCTGCCGCCGATGCCAGGCTCTCCCAGCCCGATGTGTCCGACCAAGCTCGTCAGGCGGCGGGCCTCAATCCGCGATACAGCTTCGATTCCTTCGTCATTGGCGAATCGAACCGCTTCGCGCACGCCACCTCCTTCGCCGTGGCCGAGGCGCCCGGAAAGTCGTACAACCCGCTGTTCATTTACGGCGATTCGGGTATGGGTAAGACCCACCTCATGCACGCGATCGGCAACTACGCCATGCAGCTATTCCCGGATCTCAAGGTCAAGTACGTGTCGGCCGAAGAATTCACCAACGAGTTCATTAACGCGATGCGCGACCAGACCCAGCCGGCGTTCAAGGAGCGCTACCGGACCATCGATATTCTTCTTATCGACGATATTCAGTTCATTGGTAACCGTACTCAGACGGTGGAGGAGTTCTTCCACACCTTCAACGCCCTCTCGAACGTCAACAAGCAGATCGTGATCTCCTCCGATGTGCCCCCGAAGGACCTCAACGGCTTCGAACAGCGCATGATCTCCCGGTTTGCTTCGGGAATCACGGCCCAAATTTCCCAACCGAACCTGGAAACTCGTATCGCCATTCTCGAGAAGAAAGCCAACTACGACAACATTCAGGTGCCGCGAGAGGTCAACGAGTACATCGCAACAAAGATCACGACGAACGTTCGTGAAATGGAGGGTGCGCTCCGGAGAGTGACGGCCTACTGCGGGATCTCGCGACAGGAAATCACCATTGGAGCAGCGGAAATTGCTCTCAAGGATCTCATCTCTGACAAGGACTCTTTGGAGATCACGGCCGGCCTCATCATGGCGCAGACGGCCAGCTACTTTGGTATGACCATCGAGGCTCTGACGTCATCGGACCGCACTCGGAACCTTGTCACTGCACGCCAGATCGCCATGTACCTTTGCCGTGAGCTTACTGATCTCTCCCTGCCGAAGATTGGCAGCCTCTTTGGCGGACGCGACCACACGACGGTCATGCACGCCAATAAGAAGATCAGCCAGCAGATGGCCGAGAAAAGAAACGTGTACGACGATGTATCGGCCCTCACAGGGCAGATCAAGCAGGCAGCCACAAAACCGGCGCGAGGCTAAGGAAATATCCACTTATTCACAATCTTCTGTGGATAACTCGGGAAAACTGAGCTGCTGTTGTGGATAACTAGCTCTTTCTGTGGATCCATGTTGAGAGCAAATGGCTCAATCCACAGGCGCCCCGATCTCTCCACAGGTTAATGCCCACGATCTCCACAGCGATTTTGTTGTCATTCTCGGCTAAAACCCTGATTTGCACATCTTCCACAACGCCTACTACCACTACTACCTAATAACAACAGTTAAAATTCTCCGAGGTAACAGGGACGAAAATGGCTCAGTCGTTTTTGGTGGAGCAGAATTCTTCTCCGTATCCGCATTGGGCTCGCAAGTCGCGTAAGGTTAGCCTAGTTACAAGCTTAATTTGAGGAAGGACTCTAGGGTGGAACTGAGGGTCGAGCGCGACGTGCTTGCAGATGCTGTCACTTGGGCAGCGAGAACCATTCCGAGCCGTCCAGCGATTCCGGTGCTCGCTGGCATCAAGCTCGTTGCCGACAGTGATGGCACATTGCGGGTTTCTGCGTACGATCCAGAAACAACTGCTCTTGTTGAGGCCGAAGCCAGCGTTGATGTAGCCGGCGAATGCCTCGTCAACGGCAGGATCCTCGCTGATATCTGCCGTAGCCTGCCGAATCGTCCCGTCGATCTCACTCTCGATGGCACGAAGCTCGAGGTCGTCTGCGGCAATGCGCGCTTTTCCCTGCACTCGATGGCTCTCGATGAGTACCCGTCGCTTCCCGAGACCCCCGCAGTCCTTGGCACCGTTGACGGTGGTGAGTGGCTCGAGGCCGTCACCCAGGTGTCGTCCGCTGCTTCAAACGACGAGACCCTGCCCCTCCTTGTGTCTGTCTGCATCGAGATCGATGGTGAGAACATCACCCTCATGGCAACCGACCGCTACCGCCTCGCCGTTCGCGAACTGAGCTGGTCCCCCGCCAAGCCCGACATCAGCGACCGCATTCTCGTCAAGGCTTCCCGCCTGTCCGACATCGCGAAGTCCTACGGTTCCGCAGGCAACATCAACCTCACGCTTGATGAGGTCGGTAACGCCAAGATGATTGGTTTTGAGGCTGTTGGTCGCGAGAACACGTCCCGCCTGATTGACGGCGACTACCCGCAGGTTCGTTCCCTGTTCCCGAAGGACATCAACGGCTACGCCGTCGTGTCCCGCACCGAGCTCCTTGAGGCAATCAAGCGTTCGAGGATCGTTGTGGAACGCAACGCCGCCGTTCGACTCTCGTTCACCGAGGGTCAGGTGACGGTTGAGGCCGGTCAGGGCAGCGACTCCGCTCAGGCGAAGGAAGTCCTTCAGGCAAACCTCAATGGTGAAGACATCGCCATGGCGTTCAACCCGTCCTACCTGCAGGACGCTCTGACCGTGACCCACTCCCCGTACGTGAGGATCTCGTTCACGCACGCCTCGAAGCCTGCCGTCGTGTCGGCCCAGGAAGAGGTCGGGGGTGACGATTCACTGGACTTCCGCGTTCTCCTCATGCCGATTCGAGCATTTGGTGTGAACTAGGTTGCCAGCAGTCGTCAATCATGGGGCCCGAGCAGGGCAGAAAGCGTGTGACACGTGTGGATTTCTCATCTCGCGTTAAACGACTTTCGCTCCTACTCCAGCGCCGTGCTTGAGTTCTCTCCCGGAGTCACGACGTTCATTGGTGAGAACGGGCAGGGCAAAACAAACCTCGTCGAGGCAATCGCTTATCTTGCGACCTTCTCGTCCCACAGGGTCGCGGCAGATGCCGCGCTTGTTCGCCAGGGTGGTGCAGCCGCGGTCGTTCGTGCGAAGGTGAATGATGCCGACCACGAGACTGTGATGGAGATTGAGATACTGGCCGGCAGAGCAAACCGTGCGAGGCTCAATCGCGGCAACGTCAGACCGCGGGATCTGCTTGGTATTGTCCGTGCCGTCACCTTCGCGCCGGAGGATCTCGCCCTCGTCACGGGTGATCCCGGCGTGCGGCGCAGGCTGCTGGATGACATTGCGGTGCAGCAGACGCCGCGGATGGCTGGGATTCGCGCCGAGTACGACAAGATCCTCAAGCACCGGACCGCGCTTCTCAAGGCATCGGCCACGGCCCGCCGCCGCAGGGAACCCATCGACACCGTGAGCTTCTCGGTGTGGAACGAGAGGCTCGCAGAACTCGGGGCAGAGATCATTGCGCACAGGGTGCAGATCGTCCGCTCCCTCCGTCCCCTGATTGCCGACGCGTACAGCAAGATTGGACCAAACAGGGG
>NZ_JASDVN010000005.1:0-40018 GCF_041440645.1 Flaviflexus sp.
TCAGGAGGTTGCCGGAGCGGACCGTGGAACCGCCCTGGCGGAGCAGGTTAAGTTCCGTGGAGACTTCCGCGTTGGCATTAAAGCTGTTCTGGACCTGGCCAGGGCCGGGGACCGTGAGGTCACGTGGGAGTTCCAGGAGCCTTAACTGGCCGTAATCTTCGCTCTTGACGCCCGCTTCACTACCGGCATCCGCATTCACAGCCAGGAAGCCCGTGAGGACGTTCCTGTCCGTGTTACCGCCTGGGATGAAGGAGGAGGACAGCGAGAAGCTGGCTTCGTCCGTTTCCGGCATCTGCAACGTCTGGTAGTACGGGGGTTGCGCCGTGGTGGTTGCACCCTCACCGACCGTCGGGTCCGGCGGCACGTTCCAGAAGTCACCACCGGAGTAGAACGACGCTGCGTCGGTCACGTGGTAGCGGGTGAGCAGCTGGCGCTGCACCTTGAACAGGTCCTCCGGGTAGCGGACGTGAGCCATGAGGTCACCCGACATCTCCGACATGTCGGTGAGCATGTCCGGGAAGATGTTCTCCCAGACCTTGAGGACCGGGTCCTCCTCGTCCCACCTGTAGAGGGTCACGGAACCGTCGTAGGCGTTGACAACAGCCTTGACCGAGTTGCGAATGTAGTTCACTTCCTCGGGGATGTAGCCAACGATCTGGCTGTTCGGGTCCGTCGTCGTCGTTGCGTCCTCGAGGGACTCGCGTGCCGAGTACGGGTACTGGTTCGTGGTCGTGTAACCATCAATGATCCAGACCAGATCCTTCGGAGTGTCCGAGTCGCCGTCGATGTCAACAACCGCCGGGTACGCCTTCGAGTCGAGGGTCAGGTAGGGAGCTACCTTCTCAACACGAGTGTGCGGATCGCGGTCGTAGAGGATCTGCGAGTTCTCGTTCACGCGGTCGGAGAAGAAGATCTCCTGGTCGCGGAACTTTGTGGCGAACATGATCTTGTTCCACAGGCTGCCGATGCTGGGGCCACCATCACCCTCGTAGGTGTTGTTCACTTGACCGTTCGGGGCATCATCGTTCGGGTAGTCGAGCTCCCACGGATCCGTTCCCTCGGGTGCACCGACGATGGAGTAGTCGGGAGAGTTCTGACCGAAGTAGACGCGGGGCTCGTAGTCACCAAGCTCGCCAACGGAGGGGATGCCCTGCTCGTAGAAGGCGGGACGACCGTCGTTCTGTGCGGTGTTACCGTAGGCGGTCACGACGCCGTAGCCATGGGTGTAGACCGTGTGGTCGTTCACCCAGGTGCGCTGGTCGTCGCCAAGACCATCAAGGTTGAGCTCGCGAACTGCGATCACGGTGTCGCGATCCTCGCCGTCAATGTTGTACTTGTCGACCGCGAGTTGCGAGGCGAAGCTGTAGTACTGACGGTTCTGCTGGAGCTGGTTGAACGTCGGCGACACGATGTTCGGATCGAGGAGGCGGATCTGCGCGGTGGACTGGGAGTCCTCTCGCAGCTGGCCAGCCGTGGCCTCGGTCTCTGCGTTGTAGGTGGTGATGTCGATGTCATCAAGCCCGTACGCGGTCAGCGTCGCATTAATGTTGCGCTGAATGTAGGGAGACTCGAGCTCGACAGCGTTCGGCTGCACCTGGAACTGCTGAACGAGAGCCGGGTACGCGGTTCCCACAACAATCTGCGCCACGAGGGCGACGGCGATGCCGGCGATGGCAACGCGGACAGCTCCGCGCACTGCCACGTACACGAAGATCGCGGCGATGATGACGCAGATGCCGGCCATGATCTCGCGTGCGGGAAGCGATGCCTGCACATCGGTGAAGGACGCGCCCGCGTAGCGGTAGTTCTCGCTCACCAGCAGTTCGTATCTCGATAGCCAGAAGTAGGCCGCCGCGGCTAGAGCCGAGATCGCACCCAGAACAGACAGGTGGATGCGTGCCTTCTTGGAGAAGTACATGGGCTTCTGGGTCGGGTCGACGCCACCATAGAGGTAGTGCATGACGATGCCGACGATCCACGAGGCCACCAGCAACCTGATGAGGAAGGACAGGAGCAGGGACAGCATCGGGAGAGTAAAAACAAAGAACCCAATGTCGAGGCCGAACTCAGGGTCCACCTCACCAAAGGGTTCTCTGTTGATAAACATCAGGATGGTGCGCCATTGGCTACCCAGTCCCGCACCGAACATCAGGCCGAGCACGAGCGGCAGAACGTAGAAGGCGCTCTTGCGGTACTTGCTGATGCCGTCCCGGTAGGGGTCGAGGTTGCGGTTTCGAATGGCACCCGGCTCGGGGATTCCGCCGGCCGGGTAGGCCAGCTTCATGTTGAGCCAGATGACTGCGGCAAGCAGGATCGTTGCCACCGCGCCGACAATGATCTGGGCTCCCCATTGGGTCCAGAAGACGCGTACAGCACCGAGCTGATCGAACCACAGCACCTCCGTCCACACGTTCGCCAGGATGACGAACAGGAACAGGAGGGCGGCGAGGATGATAACGGTCGGGATGAATGCTCCCCCGGATCCGCTACTCGTTGCGGGTCTGGGTCTTGTCCCAGCACCGCCGCCCGGACTCCACGGGCGTTCGTTTGAAGAAGAAGTGGTCACAGGTTTCTCCATGATTTGGAAAATGTACCCTCTAACCGTATCGCACCAGTCTGGAAGCGTGACAGCAGATATCAAATGCCCGGTCGTAACGGTTTTCCGAACCTGTGCCACCATTGACCTATGGAGTTAGACCCGAAGCTTGTCGCGCTGAAAGATGCCGTGACCGATATTGAGAAGTTTGTTGCCGCCGATGGTTGGGATGCACCGATCCGGATCTTTGCCATCATTAAGGCCATTCCCGCGCTAGAAAAGACGCCGGAACTCGCGGAAGAACTTCCCACCGATGTCGCGATCAACGCGATCACCGACCCGAATACCCTGTTCTCCGTCGAGCAGGAGGGCCTCCCCCAGGCCTCCACCCTGGAGGAACTTCTCGCACAGCTTGCGTGGCCAGAAGAGGTTGACGGTGCCGCAATTGTGGCAGAACGCATCATCGTTCCCCCATCAGCTGAAAAGGATCTGCCCAAGGATCAGCAGCGTGCCCTCGTTTCCCTGACCGAGCATCCCGAGCGCGAGGACGTTCGCATGGCGGTGGGCTACATGAGGGAAGGTCAGACCTGGTGCGCCATCCGCACCCGCTCCCACGACAACGACGATGAGGTCATCGGCAGCCCCGATGCTGTCCCCGGACTCGTCGCAGCCCTCAAGGCAACGTTCGAGTAAAAGGCAAAGGCGCCCATGATGGGCGCCTTTCCTCTATCCAAGTCGTCGACTATCCAAGGTCTCGACGAGCTATGGGGTGCAGGTGGGGAGGTCTGCAGTATCGCCAGTCTTGATCGCCTCGAGTGCCGCAAGCGAGTCCTCAAGATTGTCGACCGCGATGACTTGGAGGCCGTCAACCTCGTGGCCAATCACTTCATCGCAGTTCTCGACCGGGGCGAGGAAGTAGGTTGCTCCCGCGGCTCGCGCTCCCTTGAGCTTGTGCTCGATGCCGCCGATGGGGCCAATGTCGCCAGTTTCGTCCACGGTTCCCGTGCCGGCAATGATGTTGTCGCCACCGACGGAGCCTTCGGTTAGCTGGTCGTAGATCTCGAGGGCGAACATCTGGCCCGCGCTGGGACCGCCGATGTTCTCAAGCGCAATGTCGGCGCCCGGGGCGCCCTCCTGCACCTCGGTCGTGATGTAGACACCGATGAGGGAGCCTTCTCCGCCCTCGCCCGGATCGCTGGTCACGACCGTTTCGACGTGCTCGGTGCCGTTGCGTTCCACCGTGATGGCAAGTTCGGTGCCCGGATCAATGGTTGCGAGGTATTCCCGGAGTTGCGTGAAGTTCACGGGACTGAACGAGTCCTCCCCCGGTGCCTGCAGGGAGAGAAGAACGTCATCCACGCGGAGCTTGCCTTCTGCACCCGACCCTTCGGTGAATCCCGCGACTCGTGTCGTGGTGGGCACATCGATTCCCGCGAGCCCATATCCCGCCAGAACGGCATTAACCTGAGATTCCGCCATCATCGCCGCACTCGCTGCTCGCACCTCGTCGTTCGTGTCATCGGCGGTGTAGAGCGTGCGGATGGGAACGAGGTCCTTGTCGTTGTCGAGGTAGGCTTCGACCGCGGCGGCTCCACGGACAGACGCATCAGGGTTGCCGAATGTCGACACGGTCGTGAGATGAAGATCGGTGTCCGATAGGTAGGTCGGAGCATCCGTGTTGGTTAGGTGAATGACCTGCTCCCCATCGATTTCCGCGACAGATAGGGCCGGCCCGGGCTGCTGGTACAGGTAGGTGGTTGGCATGAATGCCTGCCAGGTGAGTAGCGCACCGAATGCGATGGCGACCACCCCGCCGAGCAGTACCCGAGGTGGGGTGGGTTCAAGATTTTCATCGCGATATCTCACCGTCCAATCATGCACCGCGACCGGGGCAATCATGCAACCGTGGCTCGCGTTTCGCCCTCAGCACGGATACTTTCCACAGCGCCCTTCTCTCAACTAGCCTTGGAGGCAAGCAAGACGAGGAGTAACCGTGAGCAATGAACCTAACCCACGTGACGACCAGTGGAAGGATATGTTGCGGGCAGTGCTGGGCGATCAGGCAGCCGATGATGTCA
Source organism: Flaviflexus sp. (assembly GCF_041440645.1). GTDB lineage: Bacteria > Actinomycetota > Actinomycetes > Actinomycetales > Actinomycetaceae > Flaviflexus. The sequence continues at coordinate 4,615 of NZ_JASDVN010000005.1, forward strand.
TCGCTTCCATGGAAGCCCAGGGGTTCGATCCTGCCAATCTCGCGCGCATGAACCCCTCCGGGCCGGACATTCAGATCCTCATGAGCCAGTTGCGGTCGATGATGTCGGGTAGCCCCGGCGGTCCCGTCAACTGGCAGATTGCCGAACAGGTCGCCAAGGAATCCATCACCCGTGACGGTGTCGACACGCTAACGAATGGCGAGGTGGAGAAGGTCAAGAACGATCTTCAACTCGCCAACATGTGGCTGAACCAGGCCACCGCACTCGATCCGTCCTACGGTCCTGAGCAGGCATGGACCCGCCTCGATTGGATCGCGCACGCACAGTCCACCTTCCGTCGCATGACCGAACCGGTTGCCAAAAACCTTACCGCCGCCTTCTCCCGCGCCATGGAGGAGCAGATGGAGCAGATGCCAGAGGAAATGAAGGCAATGCTGGGCGGTCAGGCCTCCACCTTTATCAACCAGATGATGGCCTCCATGACCGGCATGCAGTTCGGTGCCGCCCTTGGCCAGCTCGCCAAGCAGTCCTTCGGTTCCACCGACACCGGCCTGCCCTTCGTTGAGGGTCACACAACCGCTCTCGTCCCCTCGAACGTCGAGGAGTTCGCCGAGGGCCTGGACATCTCCCACGACGAGGTTTCCCTCTATGTCGCGGTACGCGAGCACGCGCACGCCCGCCTCTTCGCCTCCTCCTCGTGGCTCCGCGCCTACCTGCTCGACACGATCGAGGCGTGGGCACGCGACATCAACATCGACATGGGTGCGGTTGAGGAACAGATCCGCGGCATCGACATGACTAATCCGCAGTCGATGCCCGAGATCGATCTGACCGACGTCTTCAACCCGGCACCGACCGAATCACAGGAAGCCGTCCTCACTCAGCTGGAAACCATCCTTGCTCTCATCGAGGGCTGGGTCAGCGAGGTCACGAACCTGGCAACAGCCGGTCACCTGCCCTGCGCCGATGCCCTGCACGAGATGTTCGTGCGCCGCAGGGCCACGGGAGGTCCCGCCGAGGTCACCTTCGGTCAGTTGGTTGGCTTGGAGTTGCGCCCCAAGAAGCTCCGCGAGGCCGCAAACTTCTGGAAGATCGCCCTCGATCAGGGTGACCTGGAATCCCGCGACTACCTGTGGTCGCACCCGGATCTGCTTCCTGACTCGAATGATCTGGACAAGCCTGAGGAGTTCTTCTCCGACAAGGAGTCCGATATCGAGTCCGAGATCGACGATCTCCTTGCGAGCATCTTTGCCGACGAAGAAGCGGGCGAGGATCCCGCAGGACCGGAAGAGCCGCTTCCCCCGACCAACTAGGTGAGGTACCTGTCAGTAGGTCACCCACCTGCACCTAAGTTACCTACTTGCACGCGAAACAGCCGCCAGGTACACATCAACATAGTGAACCCCCTGCCTGTGGATGACGGGCAGGGGGTTCCGTTTGCTTCGCTAAGCTATCGGCATGTATCTCCCGGAAGGTCTTGGCATTTATTGGCGCGAGAGAGACAGCATCCAACTCGGCCTCTACTCCGAACGCAGTGCCGTGTTCGAGGGTCTTTATCCGCGCGAGGTGTCCCTTTTCAATCTCCTGCGCAGCCCCTGTACGCCGGAGGACGTGTCGCATTGGGCCCGTTCAAACCAGGTCGACCAGGAGCGTGCGAGAAAGATCTGGGATCGGGTCAGCGAGACGGGACTTGCCGTGAACGACACCTTGCCGGGTTCAATGGCACTCACAGAGTTCAATGCACTGACCAGGGCCGGGGCGGCGCACCCGACTCGGACTGGCACAACCGCGATCGAGATCCACAGCACCGGCCTCATCGGCACACTGCTCGCCCTCGTCCTCAATCAGTACGGATTTTCCAGTATCTACTTCACCGACCCGGGTCCCGTGACCGAGAGCGAGTCGAGGTGGCTTGGCGGCGCCTCCTACGGTCAGCCCGTCGAGAGCGTGGTGCGGCCACTCCTCCGCCCAGGCACCAAGAAGGCAACTCAGACCCTTGTTGTCTCAGTCAGCAGCCGCGTCTACGCCCGCCACATCGCACGAGTAGCCCTCGCAAACGACATACCGTTCTTACCCGTGGTGGTGGCTGAAGCCGATGTTCAGATCGGACCGTTCGTGACCGGCACCCCGTGCGTGGAGTGCGTTGAGCTCCACCGGCAGGACCAGGATGAGGCGTGGCCGGTCCTTGCCTCGCAGGGTGCCCGTCTCAGCATCCTCGAAACGGACACCGCGAGCGCCTTCCACGCAGTGAGCCTGGTCGTGAGCGAGATCCTCCACGTCATCAACCATCCAGAGCTCAAGCCGCGGCTGCACTCAAGCATCTTGCACGTCCCGCCCGCTCCGTCATGGCCGACGATCGAGGAGATCATCCCGCACGAGAAGTGCGGATGCCATGCATTGCTCTCAGAGCAGTAGCCCAAGGAGTCCTCGTCGCCGGATTCCCACTAATCAACGGATAGGAGCTCGGGAAGCTACCGGACATGACCTGAGGCAGGGACTCACCGGTGTCCTTGGGCATCGCGCTAGGAGCGAGTCGAGCACGACTTCGATGTAACGGCTGCCGACTCGACGCCGCTCCGAACCGACTACCTGCCCGACGTGGTCGAATCGATGATCTGAAGGATGGCGGAACCGTAGCTATCCAGCTTCGTCATGCCAATGCCTTTAACCTTACCCAGCTCGTGAATGGTGACGGGCTTGGCAGCGGCGATGTTCATGAGCACGGCGTCGACAAGAATGAGATAGGCGGGCTTACGCTCCTCCTCAGCCTGAATCTTCCGCCACGCCTTGAGGTTCTGAAGCAGAGCAACATCATCCGGATGGTTAAGTTCAAAGTCAAGGGCTGCCTCCTTGGAGCGCCTCCGGTTCTTGGTAGCTCTCGACACCTTCTCTGTTTCCGGCCAGATTCCATCGAGGAACCGGGTGCGCTTCCTGTTACCTCGTCCGGTACTCGCCCTCGCGCGAGCGTAGGTGATGGTCAGGATCTCCCTGGCTCGAGTGATGCCGACGTAGAGTAGCCTGCGCTCCTCATCGATTGCGGCCGGGGTCTCGGCGAGGGAGATCGGCATGAGCCCCTCACTCATGCCGGCCAGGAACACCGCATCCCATTCGAGGCCCTTGGCTGCGTGGAGTGTGGAGATGGTGACGCCCTCGACTGTGGGTGCGTTCTGGTGAGATGCTCGTTCCTCCAGTTCGGCAACGAAGCCGGCGAGGTCGGAGCCACGGGTCTCGTGAATGTCATCCGCGAGTGTCACGAGTGCGTTGAGAGCATCCCACTTGTCCTTCTGGGCACCGGCCGTCTTCGGTGCCGTGGTGGACCAGCCCAGCCTGCGCACGATCTCACGGACGGTCTCGGGCATGGTTGCCTCGACGCCGCTACGCGCATAGGACCTCATCATGACCATCGCTTCACGGATCTCCTTGCGGGAGAAGTAGCGTTCACCACCGCGGATGCTGTAACCGATACCCGCGTCGGACAGTGCCGTTTCAAAGGCTTGGGACTGGGAGTTGGTGCGCACGAGAATCGCGATCTCGGACAGGAGCGTGCCACGCTGCTGAAGATCGAGAATGCGCTTGGCGATGTCCTTCGCCTCGAGGTCATCATCGTCGTAGTCGCGGTAGTCAACGGACGGTCCCGAGGGACGCTGAGCAACAAGCTTGACCGCACCATCGAGTCTGCCGGGGGCAATGACGCGGTTGGCGGCCTCAACGATCTGGGGTGTGGAGCGGTAGTCGCGGACCAGTTCGACCTCGGTTGCTTCCTTGAAGCGCTTACGGAAGTCACGAAGGTAGCCCGGGCTTGCTCCCGTGAAGGAGTAAATGGTCTGCGACACGTCACCAACGACGCACAGGTCCCTGCGCTCCCCCAACCAGTGATCGAGGAGGCGCTGTTGAAGGGGCGAGACGTCCTGGTACTCGTCCACGACGAAGTGGCGGTACTGGTGGCGGATCTGGCGAGCAATATCGTCACGCTCCACCATGATCCCGATGAGGATGAGGAGGATGTCCTCGAAGTCAATGACTCCCCTGGCGGACTTGGCCTCCTCGTAGACGGCAATGAGCCGACCAACCGATTCGAGGGTTTGCCCGGCCACGCCCTCGCGTCCCGTTTCCCTCGCCTTCTCGACGTACCGGTCCTGACCGGTCAGCGTCACCTTGGACCACTCGATCTCGGCGGCAAGGTCGCGCACAGTCGCACGATCCACCCCAATCCCCAACTGTCCTGCGGCCTGGGAGATGAGCCCGATCTTGGACTCCTGGATCTGTGGCATGGGGCCACCGACTGCGTGGGGCCAGAAGTACGAGAGTTGACGCAGGGCCGCTGCGTGGAAGGTCTGTGCCTGCACGCCGCCCGCACCGAGGTCGCGAAGCCTGGAACGCATCTCCCCCGCCGCACGCGAGGTGAAGGTGACGGCAAGAACATTGCTGGGGTGATACGCACCAACGAGAACCCCGTGGGCGATTCGGTACGTGATGGCTCGGGTCTTGCCCGTTCCCGCACCCGCCCTCACGACGAGCGGTCCCCTGAGCGACTCGGCAACCTGCCGCTGATCAGGGTCCAACGCCGACAGCAGTTCTTCCTTATCCATTCATAACCTCCCCATCAAGTTTGTCACGAACCACGGACAGACCGGTGCCCGACTCGTTCGCCCCGGGCGCGACCACTCCGCTCGCTACCTCCTGTGGACTGCAGGCGAACCTACATCCCACCCGAGAGACGTGCACCTGTCGCAAGGAATTCGCTGCTTGCTAGAAGGACCTCAAGGACTATGTTCCATCCAAGAAGGACGATGGGTTGAAACAAAGGACGTCGGGTGGAAGTAAGGGGCGTTGGGTGGAGATAGCGGAGAGGAAGTGGGGCACGCGGGCCCGAGTCTGCGCGAGGAATTGACTCCTGTATTGAGACCTTGCTCCACGTGACCGGCACTCAACGATTGCCGGTCAACCCTCGCATCAGTCTTCGACCGGGAGCGGACCGCCGAACCAGTCCTCAATGAGGTAGCGAGCCACCGAGGAGGACATGGGAACGGTGAGGTTCCCGTTCTTGATCTCCCGTGCAAGCTCCTCCCTCGTAAAGAAGCGGGCCTTGGTGATTTCCTCACCGTCGACATCGATGACGGGAGAAGACGTCCACGCCCGAAATGCTGCCATCAGCGACCTCGGGAAGGGCCAGGGCTGGGAACCAAAGTACTCGAGACGATCAATGGTGATGCCGGCTTCCTCGAAGGACTCGCGCTCCACCGCGTGCTCGAGGGACTCACCTGCCTCAACGAAGCCCGCGAGGCAGGAGTAGCGGGTTGCCTCCCAGTTGGAGGCGTGCCCGAGAAGGAGTCTGTCCTCCTGATCGCGAATCGCCATGATGACACTGGGATCGGTGCGGGGATAGCTGATGAGATTGCAGTCCCGGCAGAGCCCCTCCCAGCCGGCTGCCTGGGCGCCGATGATGCCACCGCAGGCCTGGCAGTGCTTGCGATCGTCACGCCACGCACCCAGTGCGGTAGCGACGGTGGCAAGTCCGGACTCGAGGCCGGAGAGCTCGTGCCCGATCTTGCGGAGCGACACAAAGGTGTTGCGGTGCAGTGCGGTCAGCCTCGGGTCCCCGTACGGCATGCCCTCGGGATCCAGTTCAACGCTCGTGCCAACGAGATGGAGGGATGCCCACTGGGTGGTGTCGGTCTTGCCGAGGTAGGACATGTTGTCCCAGTTCAGCATGTTGTCGGGGACTTCATCGGCCTGGACAGTGACGAGACCTCCCGTGTCCTTCACTGCCACCTGTCCCTTGCGCACGAGAACAAACGTGAAGTTCTTTGCCTCGCCGAGAAGCGCGGGATCGGTGCGGCGCACCGCATTCGTATCGTGCTCGATGCGCGACAGGGGTAGTTCAGTCATCGTTCCGTCTCCTCCACGGTCGCCTGACCGAGGACTCGGCTACCGTCATAAATGACGGCGGACTGGCCGGCAGCGAGTCCGCGCAGTGGCTCATCGAGATCGATCCTCAGCTTCGAATCGACACTTTGGACCGTTGCCTGAATCTCACGGCCGTGGGCACGCACCTGGACTCCGGCACGGATCGGTTCGCTCGGGTCGATGTCGGGAGCGAGCCACACGGTGTCCCCACCAATAATCTGGTTGATGTCGAGATCCTCAGCGGGACCAACTATCACCGTGTTCTTGTCAATGTCGATCTTCGTGACGAAGCGGGGCTGACCATCCTTGGCGGGAATACCGAGTCCCAGGCCCCTGCGCTGACCCACGGTGTAGGCGAAGGCACCGAGATGCTCACCCACGACCGCGCCGGTCTCGTCCACGATCGGACCCGGGTTCTCACCGAGGCGCTTGCGGAGGAAGCCGCGAGTGTCACCATCGGCGATGAAGCAGATGTCGTAGGAGTCGGGCTTGAGGGAAACGCCGAGGCCGCGGGCGGCGGCCTCCACCCTGACCTGATCCTTGTTCGGGACATCCCCGAGGGGGAAGAGGACGTTACCGAGCACCTGCTTGCCCATGACTGCCAGGACGTAGGACTGATCCTTGGGATAGTTGGCGGCCCTGTGCAGCTCGTGGCGGGTTTCCCCGCCCTCGTTCACGTCACGCAGGTCCGCGTAGTGACCGGTGCACACGGCGTCAAAGCCCATCGCGAGCCCGCGCTCAAGCAGGGCCGCAAACTTCACGTGCTCGTTGCAGCGCACGCAGGGGTTCGGGGTGCGTCCGGCGGCGTACTCTGCCAGGAAGTCGGACACGACGGTGTCCTCGAAGTCGTCGGACAGGTCCCACACGTAGTAGGGGATGCCGAGCTTGTCGGCGGCACGGCGAGCATCATAACCATCTTCAACGGAGCAGCAACCGCGGTTACCGTTGCGGTGCTCGGCGCGGGACTTCGACAGCGCCATGTGGACGCCGACGACGTCGTGGCCGGCGTCGACTGCCCTGGCCGCTGCCACGGCCGAATCGACTCCGCCGGACATTGCCGCCAATACTCTCATGCTCGGGCTGCCTTTCGTGCCATGCTAACCGCCCCGGGTAGGGCCGCCACCAGGGCATCAATATCGGATTGGGTGGTGTATTCCCCCGTGGAGAACCGTAAAGCAGTATAGGTGTCTTCCTCTACCCCCATAGCCTCCAAGACAGCCGAGGGCCGATAGACACCGGCGGAGCAAGCCGAGCCGGTGGAGCAGGCGATCCCCGCCATATCAAGCCCCAACAGCAATGCCTCCGGATCGGTCCCGGGGAAGATGACGTGCGTCATGTGAGGAAGTCGTGGCACGTCCCCGCCGCTCACGTAGCCGTCGAGGGCCCCGGAGGCCTCCACGATCTGGTTGGAGAAGGAGGTCTGGAACTCTGCTCGCTCCGCCCGATGTTCGCTGGCGTCCTCGAGCGCCGCGGCGAGTGCGACCGCACCAGCCACGTTGATCGTGCCAGACCGGACCTTGCGCTCCTGACCGCCACCACCCTCGAGAGGAACAAGTGGGTAATCCCGGGAGGCAATGAGGGCGCCGATGCCGACGGGGGCGCCGAGCTTGTGGCCTGAGATCGAGATGGCGAACCCGCCCGGGATGGTCACGGAACCTATGGCCTGGACTGCGTCAGTGTGAAGCCGTGCGTTCGGTGCCCTCTCCGTCACGACCTCCTTGATCTCCTCAAGGGACTGGATGATCCCGGTCTCGTTGTTGGCCGCCATGACCGACACGACGCCAACGGACTCATCGAGCATCTCCCGCAACGCACCCAGGTCAACGACACCGTCGGGCGTGACCGGAATGGCCCCGGCCCTGCTCCCTGCTTTCGCCGCGATCTCCGCCGCCTCGCGGACGGCGGGATGTTCGATCGCGGAGTAGAGAACCCTGCCCTTCGTGGCGGGACCCGCGATAGCGAGATTGTCGGCCTCGGTGCCTCCGGAGGTGAAGATCACCTCCGCGGAGTCCACGCCGAGAAGGCCCGCGATCTTCTCACGAGCATCCTCCAGGATCGAGCGGGATGCGCGTCCTGCAGAGTGGATGGCGGAGGCGTTGCCACGCACCTGCGTGGCCTCCAGCCACGCCGTGCGAGCAACATCAGACAGCGGCGCCGTGGCCGCGTAGTCGAGGTAGATCACCTACCGGCCTTCCTCAGCTCCTCGATGGCCTGCGGCACGACATCGTTGATGTCACCGACAACACCAAAGTCCGCGATCTCGAAGATCGGGGCCTCGGAATCGTCGCAGACAGCGACGATCGTTTCGGAGGCGAGCATGCCGGAGGTGTGGTGGACCGCGCCGGACACTCCGAGACCGATGTAGAGCTTCGGCGCAACCGTCTCGCCGGTCTGGCCGATCTGGGCGGACCGATCAATCCACCCCTCATCGCACGCCACGCGGGTCGCGCCAACGGCACCACCGAGAAGATCGGCGAGCTCCTGAACGGGACCGAAGTCGCCGTCGGTGCCGCGGCCACCCACAACCACGACCTGGGATTCGGACAGGTTCGGACCCTCGTTCTCTCGCGTCGTGCGGGAGATCAGGCGGGTGCGGATGGCGCGCTTGGGAACCTCGATCTCGATGTGGCTGACGCTTGCCTCGGTCCTGTCGGTTGCCTGCGCCTCCACAGCGGTGGGGCGGAGCGCAACAACGGGCACGCCGCGGATGATCTCGCCCTTGGTTGCCCAGCTACCGGAGAACACAGCCTTCGCAATATTCAGCTGGTTGTTCTCAACGGTGACGGAGTCGGCATCGGTGATGACACCCGAGTCGAGTGTGACCGCGGTCTGTGCCGCAATCTCCTTGCCCAGGTATGAGGAAGCGAGGAACACGGCGCGCGGGTTCACGGCCTTGACCGCTGCGACCGCGAGCGCGGACCAGACTGCCGGGTGGTTGGTGTCGGCGCCGGTTGCCTCGATGGCGGCGGTATCGGCGACGAGGATCTCGTCTGCGCCGTAGCGTGCGAGCTCCTCAACGGGCGGGGTACCAAAGGTCGCTGACACGACGCGTTCGGCCACGCTGCGCGCCGCGGTCAGCATCTCGCGCGAGGATTCGGATAGCTCCTGGCCGTTGTGGCGGGAGAGGACGAGTACTGTTTCTACCTTCACTTCATCACTCCAAGAATGTAGTTCGCGAGCTTCACGCCGCCATCACCAGCATCGTTCACGATTTCTCCTGCCTCACGGGGCGGTCGCTGTTCCGCTGCGTTGACCTTCGTTGCGGCACCCGCGGTGCCGACAAGCTCGCCGGCGAGTCCAAGGTCGTCGAGATTGAGTTCGACGATCTGCTTCTTCTTTGCCGCCATGATCGCCTTGAAGTTCGGGTACTGAACTTCGTTGGCCTGGTCGGTCACAGACAGGATCGCGGGTAGGTCGGCTTCAACGACTTCATCGTGGATGCCCATGGTGCGGTGGACGCGCAGCGTCGTGCCGTCGAGTTCGACCTTCTTCGCCATGGTGAGCGCAGGGATGTCGAAGTGCGCGGCGAGCGCGGACGGAATCGTTGCGGTCATGCCGTCCAGGGCTGCCATGCCCGTGACAACGAGGTCGATTGGGCCGTCCTCCTGGATGCGGTTGATGGTGGCGGCAAGGACGCGTGCGGTTCCGAGAACGTCGGATCCCGCTGCGCGATCGTCGCACACGTGCACGGCGCTGGTGGCTCCCAGAGCGAGTGCCCTGCGCAGGCCGTCGACAGCATCCTCGGGTCCCATCGTGATGACGATGACCTCTCCGTCGCCGCCCGCGAGGTTCACAGCTTCCTGCACGGCATTTTCATCAAGTTCATTGAGCACGTCGTCATCCCCACGGACGAGGTAACCCGATTCTCCCAGGGTTCGTTCCGCTTGGACGTCGGGTACGTGCTTCACACAGACAACAATCCTCATACCTTATAGATTGTCATCCGCGGCCTGGGATTCAAAGAGAGCTAAGCCATGGGTGGACATCTGACTGACTAATAATGAGTTGGATCGTATACGTGCAGATAAATGAGACAATGTGCGGGTGACAATAAAATCCGAACATCGAATTGAGCCCAAACGTTACACCGCACGGGCTCCCGAACCCACCTCTCCGTCGCTCACGCACTCCAGCAAACTCGGTGTGCATGTTCGCCCTGATGGGGTGGATGTCGCTATCACTGCTCCGCTCGCCGCATCGGTCGAGTTCTGCGCCATCGATCGTGGCCCGGACGGATCTCTTCACGAGCGCCGTTTTGCTTTGAACGGCCCGGAACTTGGCGTGTGGACGGGCTTCATTCCCGGGATCGGTGTTGGTCAACACTACGGTTTCCGTGTCCACGGCAGGTGGGATCCCCCTGCCGGCATGAGGCACAACCCCGCGAAACTTCTCATGGATCCCTACGGCCGCGGCATTTCCGGCGACTTTGACTTAAGTCCCTCAGTCTTCTCACACGAGGTCGATCACAACCTCGAGCCCATTCCCGGTCCCCGGAAGATCAACGAGCTTGATTCAGCTCCACACGTTCCGCATTCGGTCGTGGTGGACGTCAGCTACAACGGTCACGTCGAGGCCCTCCATACCCCGTGGTCGAACACGGTTATATACGAAGCTCACGTGCGCGGACTGACGATGAACATGCCCGGGGTGCCGATGCACCTGAGGGGCACGTACGCGGGCCTTGCTCATCCCGCCACCATCGCGCACCTGCATCGACTCGGCATCACCGCCATCGAACTCCTGCCCATCCAGGCTAGCCTGGCTGAACCGTTCCTGCTTGAAAAGGGACTGCCCAACTACTGGGGCTACAACACTCTTGGGTTCTTTGCTCCCGAGCCTCGTTATGCGACAAAGGCTGCTCAGGCGGAGGGTCCCTCCGCCGTCCTTCGTGAGGTCAAGGGCATGGTGTCCCTCCTGCACGAGGCCGGCATCGAAGTCATCATGGACGTGGTCTACAACCACACGTGCGAGACGGGTACCGACGGCCCCACGCTGTCGTGGCGAGGGTTCGGTGAATCGAACTTCTACATGCAAAAGCCGGGCAACCCGGGCGAGTTCGAGGACGTCACGGGCTGTGGCAACTCACTCGACTTCCGCCTCCGCAGAGTCATTCAGATGACCCTTGATTCGCTCCGCTACTGGGCTGAAAAGGTCGGCATCGACGGCTTCCGGTTCGACCTCGCCGTTACCCTGGGCCGTCAGGGCCGTGACTTCCACTCCCACCACCCGCTCTTTGTCGCCATGACAACCGACCCCGTTCTGCGCTCCCGTAAGCTCATCACGGAGCCCTGGGATCTCGGACACAACGGCTGGCGCACGGGTCAGTTCCTCTCCCCCATGGCGGACTGGAACGACCGCTACCGCAACACGGTCCGCTCGTTCTGGCTGACCGACCAGGCACTGCAGGCTGATGATCAGCGGCCCGCTGACTCCCGTGAGCTCGTCACGAGGCTCTCAGGTTCGGCCGACCTGTTCTCGAGAGGTCGCGTCCCGGGTGGTCGCGGCACCTTTGCCTCCATCAACTTCATCACCGCCCACGACGGGTTCACCCTCAACGACCTCACGACCTACAACGTCAAGCACAACGAGGCGAACCTTGAGGACAACAGGGACGGTTCGAACGACAACCGGTCCTGGAACCACGGAACCGAGGGGCCGAGTGCGGCGCTCCTGGCTGCCCGCCAGAAGTCCATGAGGAACCTCATGGGCACGCTCCTGCTGTCCTCCGGCACGCCCATGCTGACCGCGGGTGACGAGATCGCACGCACCCAGTACGGCAACAACAACGCCTACTGTCAGGACAACTCGCTGTCCTGGGTGGATTGGCGCCTCCAGCCCTGGCAGGAGGACTTCCAGGAGACGGTCGCCTACCTGCTTCGGCTCCGCAGGGAACACCAGGTGTTCCGCCCCACGGGGTTCTTCACGGGCACCCCGCGCAACGGAGATCCGCTCCCCGATGTCACGTGGCTGGCCCGGGACGGCGAGGAGATGCCGGCGTGGCAATGGTTCGAACCAACGTCCCGCTCCTTCCAGATGCTGCGCTCCGGCAACGGCAAGGACGTGGACGCGCTCCTCATCATCAATGGATTGAGCGACACGATAGAGTTCACGATGCCGGCGGGTCGCGGGCGCCCCTTTGACCTCGCCTGGGATTCCACGGTTGCGAGGCCCAATGGCTTCCGCGAGCGCAAGCTCCCCGGCTCGAAGATTAAGATGGAAGAGCAGTCGATTCGGCTCTATCTGTCCAACCCCGCCTAAGCTGGTTGGGTAGCAAGTTACCGGTTCTGTTCCGGAAAGGATGATTCATGCAGAATGCCGAGGATGTAGACCTCGAATCAACAATGGATGAGGCCTCTCTTCGCCGCTCCGAGCAGGTGAGTGATGATCTTAAGAGGAAGATCGCGGAAGACGCCTCGCCGTTTAGGATGCTGACGGGAGACCGCCCCACGGGCAAGCTCCACCTGGGCCACTACTTCGGTTCGCTCCGCAACCGTGTTGAGCTCCAGCACGCAGGCGTTGATTCCTGGTTCGTTGTCGCCGACTACCAGGTCATCACGGACCGCGACGCGGTTGGTGAGATCAGGGAACGCGTCTACGGTCTCGTCACCGACTACCTCGCGGTCGGTATCGACCCTGAGAAGGCCGTCATCTTCCCACATTCCCAGGTCGCTGCCCTCAACGAGCTCATGCTGCCCTTCCTGTCCCTCGTGACCGACTCGGAGCTACGCCGCAACCCCACGGTGAAGGCAGAGTTCGATGCCAGCGGCAACCGCCCCATGTCCGGCCTGCTTCTGACCTACCCGGTGCATCAGGCAGCAGACATCCTGTTCTGCAAGGCAAACATTGTTCCGGTTGGTAAGGATCAGCTCCCCCACCTCGAGCAGGCTCGCGTCATTGCCCAGCGTTTCGAGAAGCGCTACGGGCGTCCCGAGGGCGCGAAGCACCCGATCTTCCCCCGTCCGCAGGCACTCCTGTCGGAGGCTCCCTCCGTCCTGGGCCTAGACGGCCAGAAGATGTCGAAGTCGCGCCACAACACGATCGAGTTGGGCATGAGCGCCGACGAGACGGCTGCGCGCCTGAAGAAGGCCGTGACCGACTCCGAGCGCACCATCACCTACGATCCGGTGAACCGCCCCGAGGTCTCGAACCTCGTTCAGCTCACCGCTCTCGCAACGAACCGTGACCCGGTTGCGGTTGCGGATGAGATCGGTGATGGCGGGTCGGGCACCCTCAAGAAGGTCGCCACCGAGGCTCTGAACGAGATGCTAGCCCCGATCCGTGCGCGCCGCGCCGAGGTCGAAGCAAACCAGGACTTCGTTCGTGACGTTCTCCGCTCCAGCATCGAACGCGCGAACGATCAGGCCAACGACACTCTGCGCGAGGTCCACAAGGCACTCCGGATGTCGTATCTCTAGCCCGATAGGCCTCTGCAAAGCTCAGGGCTCAAGGCACACGAAACATCACCCGAATTGCTCCCCACCTGGGGAGCAATTCCTTTTTCAACGAGAACATCTCGTTAAGACCAGATATGGTGAGCTGATCCATGGAGTTCCGCCTGCGGCACGCCAGTTTGCCTCTGGTAGGCAAATTGGGTTGTACTCCCCCACCGTTCCCCGGAGACACTAAAAGACGTCCTTCGTTGAAATTTCAACGATTTGAGAGAGTCGTAAAACCGGCGGTCTACCAGGACTTTCACAGGAATCGCAGCCTTCAAACTCGGGATTCGCATGCCCCAGCATCCTCTCGATCCGGGTCTTTGGTCCCGGTTTCTCGGTGGAACGGCCCACAAATCTTCTTCGCAGAACGATGAGGGCACTGTATTGTCAAACTCGTTAAGAAAACGCGTATGCCAACTACGGCATAAGAGGAGACAGAAATGCGTACCAACATGAAGCGCTCAATTGCAGCAGCTGGCCTTGCCCTTGCCCTCCCCTTCGGCCTCGCCGCATGCGGTGGCGATGACAAGCCATCGAAGGACGAAGTCAAGGAAGGCATGACCACCATCCTCGAGGACTACGGCATCAATGCCGAGACCATGGAAGCCGCCGGCATCTCCGCCGAGCAGCTTGACAACTACTACACCTGCATCATCGACGAGATCTACGACGAGGTCGACGCCGAATCCCTCAAGTCCGTTGCCGACGGCCAGGACCAGATCCTTGCTGAGGACCAGGCGGCGTTGAACTCTGCAGTTTCCTCCCGTCAGGGCGAACTCGGCATGTAATAGTCGAGCACATCGGCTTGGTGGGGTGGACATGTGAATGCTCACCCCACAGTCATGTTTGTACAAAACTCGTTTGCGCACTGTCAGCTCCGGAAGGAGCTAGTGCGGACAGCTAGCGGGGACAGGAAAGTCCGCAGTCCCCTTGTTGGTGCAGCGAGCAACACTGATCGTGAACGTGGACAGTCCATCACTTTGCTGGGTTCGTGCGTTCTGTTTGCTGGGCTTTGGGCAATGTTCAGAAGCCAGCTTGGGACAATGGTTACTACGCCGGACATTCTCACAACGACTCGGCAACTATTTGCCGATACACTCGTGTGAGTTGCCTACCTGAAAAGGATGAATCCTTATGAAAAGGTCGCTCGGTGCGACTCTGCTTCTCTTGACGGCACCGATTCTCTTGGGTGCCTGCTCGAGCGACGCCGAGAATGAGGCGGTTGAGGATACGGTAGAGGCCGATGTTGCTCCCGAGGATGACGATCTCGGCCCCGGGATCGCGGATGTTCCCCAGCCTGCTCCAGCCGACCCAGAAGACGAGGATCAGGTAGCGACGATCGCGCCGGAAGAGACAGAGGATCCCAGTAGCGCACCTGAGGGCACCCCGACCAGGGAAGAAGTGGTGGACGGCCTGAGCACGATGATGATGGCGGAACTGGGGCTCTCGGCTGAGGAACTCGAGGAGTCGGGCACGGCAGAGATCATGAACGAGTTCTATCTCTGCGTGACGGATGCGGTTTATGACACCGCCTCTCACGACGCTCTCGTTGCTCTCGCACAGGCCGACCTTGACGCAGAACTCAGCCAGGACGACACCGCCATCCTCAACCAGGCCACCATCGACTGCGGCAATGCAGTCGGCACTCCGTAAGCTTCGTCCTTCGCCAAAGTGACCTGCTGGACTAGAGCAATCTGGGCTGAAGCGATAGAGTCAACTAACTGATTGGGACCACCAACGAGTTGAAGCCACCAGCGGGTTCAGATCACTGGTCAGATGTCAAGGCCGCCTCCAACGGGGCGGCCTTGACTATGGCGCTGACGTATTTCCTCTGGTTTCTTTCTTGACCTGAGCCGGCTTGTTGAACAGCTTTCTCGTGCAGTTCCTGTGAGCCGTGGCATGTCGTTTTAGCTTTGTGGTTGCAACTCCCCAGTGTCACTCCCCTCACCTCTTTCCCTTATGGATCAAGGGAAAGGGCGGTTCCTGAAGATCTCTGATTGTCCGGCTTGGGAAGTAATCCCCGCGTCGAAAGAGGACTTTGCACGTGGTTTATCAATATGGTCGAACCCGTCCAGAAATCTTCTCAACTACAGAAGTGAACAAGAAGATCAATTTCGGAAAGCGTTCCATTTACGCCGCAGGTATGGCAGTTGCCCTACCCTTTGGTCTTGCTGCCTGCTCGGATGATTCCGATGATGAAGAGACCACCGAGGATACGGTCGAGGACGACACCGACACCGACGACACCACCGAAGAAGAGACCGAGTCGGTTGACGTCGATGAGACCGAGGACGACGATCTTGGCACCGACGACTCCTCTGACGATGCGGACGACACCGACAATGGCACCGCTCCGCAGCTGGCAAGCCGTCCAAGCAGGAAGTCATTGACGGTATGGCCGTGATTCTTGAGGACTACGGTGTCAGCGCTGAGGCCATAGAAGAGGCCGGCATTCCCGCCGAGAACCTCGACAACTACTACAGCTGCATCGTTGACGACGTGTACGACGTCGTCTCGGCTGCGACCCTGAATGCGATTGCAAACGAGCAGGATCAGATGCTCCTTGAGGATCAGACCGCATTCAACGAGGCTGTCACCAACTGCCAGGACCAGCTCACGATGTAAGTTTTGGCTTATCTAGCCACGAATGGGGAGCGTCGATTTCGTCGCTCCCCACTCTCATGTCATCTCTCATGCCTCCCTCAAGTCGTCTCTCAAGACATCAGTCATAACTTCTGTCATGCCATTCCGAGGCGTTCGCGCCAGCCGCCTCCCATTGCCTTGTCAAATACTTTCCGCTCCGTCGCCACACATGACGTGCTGTGCTTCTGAGCGGAAATTGCACAGAAGCAATGAGTACATACGGCCCGCGATGGAACTTATTTCATAGACAGCGCAATCTACCCTCAATGTGCAACCTGGGTCACACTGATTCGATAGGGTTGGGGGGTGAATACTTCAAGCAATTCCCGGTCCAGCCGGAAGCCTGTAGCCCAGGATCGTCGTTCAGTTCAGAAGGATACGCCGGCAACTCCGGTACGTCCCCAGCGTGCGGCCTTTGCTCCTGTTGGTCGCATCCCCATCCTCAATGTCTCGCCTGTCATTGAGGACGGCCGGTGGGCCGCAAAGGGAACCGTTGGAGAAGCTTTCCCCGTCCAAGCAACCGTGTTCCGTGAGGGGCACGATGCGTGGAGCGCAGAAGCTGTTCTCAACCGCCCCGATGGGTCGGAAGCTCAGCGCGTACGCATGGTCGACATCAAGCCCGGCCTGCACCGCTACGAGGGCTGGCTCGTGCCGGACGCTGTGGGCGAATGGTCGTTCCACGTTGAGTCCTGGTCCGATCCGTACCGCACGTGGGAACACGATGCGACCGTGAAGATTGAGGCCGGAGTGGACGAACAGCTCATGATCGATGAGGGCGTACGCGTCCTCACGCGTGCGGCTGAGAACATGCCGGAGGGCTCCAGCGAGGCGCAGGCACTGACTGATGCGGTAGCGGCCATGAAGGCCGGAGGCGCGCCCTCCTCGTTGCTGGGTCACGGCATCTCCAGTGCAGTGAAGGACGCTCTTGCCACCTACCCCCTGCGCGACATGCTGACGTTCTCGGCGGAGTACCCGCTGAATGTCGATCGTGAACTCGCGCTCTACGGTTCCTGGTACGAGTTCTTCCCGCGCTCGACTGGTGCCTACCAGAACTCTGACGGCAGCTGGGTGTCGGGAACGCTGAAGACGGCCACAGCAGAGCTTGACCGGGTCAAGGCCATGGGCTTCACGGTTGCCTACCTGACACCGATTCACCCAATCGGTACAACGAACCGCAAGGGCCGCAACAACACGTTAACCGCGGAACCGGGAGATCCGGGTTCGCCGTACGGCATCGGTTCAGAGGATGGTGGCCACGACGCCATTCACCCCGACCTCGGTACCTTTGACGACTTTGACAGCTTCGTGGCCCGGGCACGCGAACTCGATCTCGAGGTTGCTCTCGATATTGCACTCCAGGCCTCCCCTGACCACCCGTGGGTCAAGGAGCACCCGGAATGGTTCACGACTCGTGTCGATGGCTCCATTGCCTACGCCGAGAATCCTCCGAAAAAGTATCAGGACATCTACCCCCTGAACTTTGACAACGATCCGGAGGGCATCTATGTCGCGATCCGCGACATGCTGGCGCTGTGGGCGGACCACGGCGTGACGCTGTTCCGCATCGACAACCCACACACGAAACCTCTCGAGTTCTGGCAGCGCCTGCTGGCGGAGTTCCGCGAGAAGTACCCGGATGTGGTGTTCCTTGCGGAGGCGTTCACGAACCCTCCGATGTTGCAGGCCCTTGGGGCCATTGGCTTCCACCAGTCCTACAACTACTTCGCGTGGCGAAACGAAAAGGAAGAGATCGAGGAGTACCTCCTTGAGCTCGCTTACGATTCGGATCATCTTGTGCGGCCCGCGTTCTGGCCGACCACGCACGACATTCTCACGCCCTACATGCAGCGCGGTGGCGTACCCGCCTTCGCGATTCGCGCCATCCTCGCCGCCACCGGTTCACCCACGTGGGGCATCTACTCCGGCTACGAACTTGCCGAAAACATCGCGCGCCCGGGTGCTGAGGAACAGATCGACAACGAGAAGTACCAGTACAAGGCACGCGACTACTCCCTTGGCGAGTCCACGGGAATCACCCCGCTGCTGACGAAGCTGAACGCGATTCGGGCGGCTCACCCTGCCCTGCAGAAGCTCCGCAACGTCACGATTCACCCGACCACGTCGGACAAGATTCTGTGCTTCTCAAAACGGACTCGCGAGGGTGAGGGAGAGCAGGACATCGTGATCGTGGTCCTCAACCTCGACCCGTTCATCACCCACGATGCTCTCATTGACCTCAACTTCGCGGCTCTTGGCCTGGACGGATATGCTGGCCGCTCCATTACCGTCCATGATGAGCTGTCGGATCAAACGTTTGAGTGGGATCAGCGTCCCTTCGTTCGACTCGATCCGCACGGCTCTGCCGCCCACGTTCTGTCTGTGAGGGTTTCGTGACCAGTACTGTCTCAACGTCTAATTCACCCAACAACTCACCGTTCGGTGACCTTGGTCGTCCCGGCCTGAGTGACGATCCGAAGTGGTACGAGACCGCGGTGTTCTACGAGGCGCTTCTGCGCGCCATCGACGACTCCAACGGTTCCGGTATCGGTGACCTGCGTGGATTCGTGGACCGCTTGGATTACCTCCAGTGGCTCGGTGTTGACTGCGTGTGGATCCCGCCCTTCTATCCCTCCCCCATGAGGGACGGCGGGTACGACATCTCCAACTACACGGCGATCAAGTCCGAGTACGGCACGATTGACGACTTCATTTACCTGGTCGATGAGGCCCACGCCCGCGGCATCAGGATCATCATTGACCTCGTCATCAACCACACCTCGGATCAGCACCCGTGGTTCCAGGCCTCACGCGCAAACCCGGATGGTCCCTACGGTGACTTCTACGTGTGGTCGGATACGGATGAGAAGTACGAGGATGCTCGAATCATCTTCATCGACACCGAATCCTCGAACTGGACGTTCGATCCAGTGCGCCGCCAATACTTCTGGCACCGCTTTTTCTCGCACCAGCCAGATCTCAACTTCGAGAACCCTGCCGTGCAGGAAGCGATCTTTGATGTGTTGCGCTACTGGTGCCGCATCGGCGTTGATGGCTTCCGCCTCGACGCCATCCCCTACCTCTTCGAGGAGGAGGGCACCAACTGCGAGAACCTGCCACAGACGCATGACTTCATTGCCAAGCTGCGTAAGATGATGGATACGGAGTTCCCGGGCCACATCCTGCTGGCCGAGGCCAACCAGTGGCCGGAGGACGTGGTCGAGTATTACGGCTCGGAGGAATCCCCCGAGTGTCACATGTGCTTCCACTTCCCCGTCATGCCCCGCATCTACTACTCCCTGCGCGAGCAGCGAGCCACCTCCATCAAGGACATCCTGGCCGCCACCCCAGACATCCCGAAGGGAGCCCAGTGGGGCACGTTCCTGCGCAACCACGACGAGCTCACGCTCGAGATGGTGTCAACCGAGGAGCGCGCCGCCATGTACGGCTGGTACGCGGAAGATCCTCGCATGAGAGCGAACGTTGGTATTCGCCGCAGGCTTGCCCCGTTGCTTGGTAACTCGCGCCCCGAGATTGAGCTTGCGAACGCACTTCTGCTGTCCCTGCCCGGTTCTCCCTGCCTCTACTACGGCGACGAGATTGGGATGGGGGACAACATTTGGCTCCCCGACCGCGACAGCGTGCGCACACCCATGCAGTGGACCCCGGATCGTAACGCGGGATTCTCCTCAGCCGATCCCGGCAAGCTCTACCTGCCGCCCATCCAGTCTCTTGTGCACCACTACCAGTCCGTCAACGTGGAGTCCCAGCTGGCCCAGCCCTCCTCCCTGTTGCACTGGACGAGAGGCATGCTCGAGATCCGCAAGCAGCACCCCGTTCTTGGTTCGGGAGCGTTCGAGATCCTACCAACGAACAACGAGGCGGTCCTTGCGTTCCTGCGCTACGACGAGGACGACACGGTTCTGTGCGTCATGAACATGGCGAACACGCCACGTGCCGCCACGATCACGCTGCCGGAGAAGTACGCGGGATGGCGGGTGACGGACGTATTTGGTGGCGCGGGCTTCCCCAGCGTGGAAAGCGATGGCACCTACCTGTCCACCCTCGGTTCTCGCGACTTCTTCTGGTTGACTGTCTCCTCCCCCGAGCTGGTGGAAGCAGCACCCGTGGATGGCATGCCTGCCAAGGTCGAGCCCCAACCCGACCGCTACGAGGCCGCGGCCGTTCCCTCCCCGATTCAGCCGGATGCAGATCCAGAAACAGATAAGGACGCCTAGTGTTCACCACGGATCTTGCTGCGTGGATGCAGACCCAGCGTTGGTTTGTCTCCTCCGACAGCGCAGACACAGTCACCATTAAGGGCCGGTGGGTGATCGCCGCAGGCGACCCCCAGGTCGATATCTTCCTTGTCGAATCCGGCTCCTCCACCTACGTGGTTCCGCTCGTTCTGAGCTCCACTGCCTTCGAGCATGATCTCATCACGAAGGACCGCGGCAAGCTCGTGTACGACGCAACCGAGCTCCGCTTCGGTCACCGCGCACTACTCGAGGCCAGCCTCACCCAGTGGGTCGATGGCGAGGGCGAGTGCGGCACGCTGACGGGCCGCTCCATCGAGGACATCATGCCGATCGCCACCTCGGCGAAGTTCACCGGAGAGCAGTCCAACACCTCAATCCTGTACGAACTGAAGTCCGGCGAAACCGTGATCCTCAAAGTGTTCCGCGTGCTCAACTCGGGACTCAACCCCGACGTGATCCTCACGCAGGCGCTGTCGGAGGCAGATTCCCCGCACGTGGCCGCACCCAAGGGCGCGGCTCTTGCCACCTGGCAGGAAAACGGCCAGGAAGTCACTGGCCACATCCTTGTCCTCCAAGAGTTCATGACCGGTGCCCGAGATGCGTGGCGGGTCATGACCGAACAGTCGGCACGTGGCGACATCGACCGCGACTCGATCGCGGCCCTAGGAACGGCCACCCGCGCCATCCACGACACTCTCGCTCAGGTCATGCCGACCAACGAGGTGTCGGAGGCAGATAAGGAGCAGCTGTCGCAGGCGTGGCGCAGGCGCGCCGAAGCCGCCGCTGTTGCGGCCCCCGAGCTGGAACCCCTCCTCCCCCGCATCAACGCCGTCTTTGACGCTGCGACGCAGTCGAGCCAATGGCCGGATCTGCAAAGGATCCACGGCGACTATCATCTCGGTCAGGTTCTTGACGTGCAGGGTCGCTCCTGGGTTGTTCTGGATTTTGAGGGCGAACCGCTTCGTCCTCTCGTTGAGCGCACCGCACCCGATCTCGCCTTGCGCGATGTTGCTGGCATGCTTCGCTCCTTCGACTACGTGGGTGGTCACATCTCCCGCCAGGGTTCAGATCCCGACGCAGCGTTGTCCTGGGTGGACAAGGCTCAGGCCGCGTTCCTCGACGGCTACGGCGAGCTTCCAAAGGGTTCGGATGAGCTTCTGCGCGCCCTCGAGCTCGACAAGGCCCTCTACGAGGTCTCGTACGAGGCTGCACACCGACCCGACTGGATCTCCGTGCCCGTCACCGCCGTCCAGAACCTGCTCGGTAGCGAACCGGTCGCACCACCCAAGCACAGCGCGAGCCCCGAGGCGGCTCCCGCGGAGGGACTCGGACAGTCGCAGGTGGCATCGGCGCAGGCCGCACCACTCGTGGGAGAAGCTGCGGCCGAATCTACGTCGGTCGAACCAACCGTGGCTGCTGAATCAGACGTGGCTTCAGAATCCGCGGTGTCTGCTGAACCTGAACCAGTGTCCGAATCTGTAGAAGCTTCTGAAGCCGATACCGCCTCCGACTCCGATTCGGACCCTTCAGAGGCATCCGAGACGGTTTCTCACGCGGCTCTCGCGGCGACTGCCGCGGCTAGCGTAGCTGTCGGCGCTGGTGCGGTTGCCGTGACCAGTACCGAGGATGAGACCGAGGCTGAGGAAGTGCAGGATTCAGATCCTGATAGGGCTGATGAGGAGGCCGACTCCGTCACTGATTCCGCCTCCGAAGAGGGCAGCGACGGGCTAGCCTTAGATAACCAGGGGAAAGAGGTCAACATGGAACTTAAGCCAGTAGAGGTATCACAGGATGATTTGGCGGCGGTCGCCTACGGCGATTTTTATGCCCCGCACGATGTCCTGGGCCCGCACGTTGGTGAGGACTCGGTTACCATCCGCGTGATCCGCCACCTTGCCACGGCAGTGACCATTGAAACGGATCGGGGCGACGTCGAGGCGACCCACGAGTACAACGGTGTGTGGGTTGCGGTCGTTGAGGGCGCCGAAATTCCGGATTACCGTGTACGCGCCGCCTACTCGGAGGACTTGGAGACCCTGACGGACGATCCGTACCGTTTCCTCCCAACCGTTGGCGAGCTTGACACCTACCTGTTCGGTGAGGGCAGGCACGAGGAACTGTGGGACATGCTTGGCGCCCACGTCAAGACCTACGACTCTCCCCTTGGCACCACGACCGGTACCGCCTTCACGGTGTGGGCTCCGAACGCTCGCGCTGTCCGCGTTGTTGGCGACTTCAACCACTGGAACGGCAAGGCACATGCCATGCGATCGCTTGGCACCTCCGGCGTGTGGGAACTCTTCATCCCCGATGCGGTTGAGGGACAGGCCTACAAGTTTGAGATTCAGTACCGTGACGGTTCTTGGCATCAGAAGGCCGACCCGATGGCACGCCGCACCGAGAAGCCACCGCTGACGGCCTCAGTGATTGCCCAGTCCCACTTCGAATGGGATGACGATGCGTGGGTCTCGAACCGTTCCGCTAGGAACCCGCTCGATGGTCCCATCTCCATCTACGAGGTTCACCTGGGCTCGTGGCGCCTCGGCCTTAGCTTCAAGGAGATGGCTGAGCAGCTCATCGGTCACGTCAAGTACATGGGCTTCACCCACGTGGAGTTCATGCCGGTGGCAGAGCACCCGTACGGCCCCTCCTGGGGCTACCAGGTGACCTCCTACTACGCTCCGTCGGCACGCTTCGGCACCCCGGACGAGCTCCGTTACCTCATCAACGAGCTCCACAATGCTGGCATCGGCGTCATCATGGACTGGGTGCCCGCCCACTTCCCGAAGGACGGTTGGGCACTCGGACGCTTCGATGGCACCCCGCTGTACGAGGATCCGGATCCCACCCGCGGTGAGCATCCCGACTGGGGAACCTACATCTTCAACTACGGTCGCCACGAGGTCCGCAACTTCCTTGTAGCGAACGCCCTGTACTGGCTGGGAGAGTTCCACATCGATGGCATCCGTGTCGACGCCGTGGCCTCCCTCCTCTACCTGGACTACTCTCGCGAGGATGGTCAGTGGCAGCCGAACGTGTACGGCGGCCGCGAGAACCTCGAGGCGATCTCGTTCCTTCAGGAAGCTAACGCCACCGCGTACCGTCACCACCCCGGCATCATGATGATCGCCGAGGAATCGACGTCGTGGCCGGGAGTCACGGACTTGACCGAGAATGGCGGCCTTGGCTTTGGCCTCAAGTGGAACATGGGCTGGATGAACGATACGTTGCGTTACCTAGCCGAGGAACCGATCAACCGCCGCTACCACCACGGCGAGATCACCTTCTCCCTCGTGTACGCGTTCTCCGAGCAGTTCCTCCTGCCGATCTCCCACGACGAGGTTGTGCACGGTAAGGGCTCCCTGTACTCGAAGATGCCGGGTGATGACTGGCAGAAGCGAGCGGGTGTTCGTTCCCTCTTTGCCTACCAGTGGGCACATCCCGGCAAGCAGCTCATCTTCATGGGTCAGGAGTTCGCTCAGATCGATGAGTGGAGCGAAAGCAAGGGTCTCGACTGGTGGCTGACCGAGAACCCGGATCACGACCAGGTGATGTCTCTGGTTGCGGAACTCAACCGACTCTACGTTGAGCACCCTGCACTGTGGGGCGATGACTTCACGAACCACGGTTTCGAGTGGATCGAGGTCTCCGATGGTGACCACAACGTCCTCTCTTTCGTCCGCAAGTCGAAGGACGAGAAGGACTGGCTGGTTGCGGTCGTGAACTTCGCCGGCACCCCGCACGAGAACTACCGTGTTGGTCTCCCCTTCCCGGGTGAGTGGGAGGAGATCCTCAATACGGACGATCCTGCCTACGGTGGTTCCGGTGTCGTCAATACCGAGATCAAGACCGATCCGATTGGTTGGAATGGTCGCGCTCAGTCCGCGGCCCTGCGTGTTCCTCCCCTCGGTGTCATTTGGATGGTTCCCAAGTCATTCAAGAGGCTCGAGAAGTAGTAACTATCACTAGCAAGAGTCGTGGGGTCCAGGATGGGCCCCACGACTTCTTTGTATGTACCGAGAGTTCAGAAGAACAGGTAACAGGAAGAACTCGGTGGCACTGAAGGATTCCTAACCTGCCGCCTTGGCAATATTGAAGACATCGGCCGGCATGTCAGTCTCCAGCTCCCAGGTGATGTGCATGGGTTGAGACCCCTCATGATGGAGATACTTCACGGGTCCAAGGAACATGTAGGGCTCTGTGGCGCCGGGGATGGGGCCACCTGTCTTCGATCGCCTGACGAACAGGAGTGGCATCTTCACATCGGGTCCAATCCCCTGCAGCATCTGCCCCCGGGATGACTCGGGGCTCGTGCTGCCCTGGCTATCCCACGCAAACATGTCAGTAGCGACCGCGTAATCCTTGTACATGGTCTGCGGAGAGAAGTGCTTCTCGGTCTTCTCAAGGGTCACGAGCAGAGCCACAGCATCGAGAGCGTCAGACTCGAGAACTCCTTCGACGACGCTGCTCGGTGGCCGCCCATTCTTCTCGTGCGCACCGAGACCTGCGAATAGCTCCTCGCGACTGTAGTAACCGTGGGTCACGAGTGGAGAGCGTCCTTCGAGGCCATGGGCTGGAGCAAACACTTGTCTGTCAGCATCGGCGACAAGCTCCCAGACCTGCTCGAGTTCATCGGCAACAGCTGGGTACTGGCGGAGCACGGTCAGTGCCTCGTCAAGGGTGAACTTCTCGGTAGCTCCAGCGAACTTTCCGTTCGTCCAGAACGAGTAGGCCAGCATCCATGCCAGCCGACGTTCGACATCGCTAAGATCGGCCTCGACAGACTTCCCGCGCAGGAGTTCCCTGTATCCGTCGACTCGACCGGGGTCGTTCACGGACGTGAGAGCGATGATCCGGTTCTGGATCTCAACAAACCTCTCATCCGAAAACAGGTTCGTCAGATGGCTTTCCACACCTGAGGCAGCGACCAGCGAGGTCCACGTCCGCTTCGCCTTACAGTTGCCAATCTGCACATCGGCCGTGAACCTATAGATGTGTTCGAGGCCCCGACCGGTTTCAGCAAGGAAGGCCGGCAGCTGGCTCACAGCTGGTGTGCCCGTGTGCTGTTGCCTGAGGAAGGCACCAACCTCTGGGACGAGCTTCCTGGTCGGTACTTGGAGGGCGTCTTTCAATCTGGCGAGGATCAGGCCTTGAGCGATCTGGTCAAGCTGGATCGAACACCCTGCAGGCACGTCCGCAAACCCTTCCTCAACCATCTTCTCGGTCAATCGTCCGCCACGGCCGAAGACCGTGTACTTGCGATCGAAGCGGAAGAGCTTGGATTGATTACCGACGAAATCGAGGACGGTGAGAACGGCCTTCTTGGGCGCCCTGCGCAGTCCCCTACCGAGCTGTTGCTGGAACAAGGTCGGGGACTGGGTGGGACGGAGCATCAGGATCGTGTCCGCCTCGGGGATGTCGATGCCTTCGTTGAAGATGTCGACCGTGAAGATGATTGCGAGAGGATCGCTGTCGGAGAGTAGCCGATCAACGGCGTTACTGCGTATGCTCGTGTCGCTCTCGCCGAGGAGAACCTCTGCTGGAATGTTCGCCCTGTTGAAGGCCTCAGCCATGTACTCTGCGTGGCGCTTAGAGGAGCAGAATCCCAGTGCCTTCATGCTCCTCGGATCGGCAACCTTCCGTTCGAGTTCTTCGAAGATGACGCTCAGTCGCCTCTGGGCAGTCTCTTCTCTATCGATGTAGATCCGATCGAGTTCGGATGATTCGTAGTTGCCCTGGCGGAGTTCGAGTGCAGAAAGGTCAGTGCCATCATCGATACCGAAGTAGTGAAACGGGACAAGCAAATCCGCATCGAGAGCATCCCAGAGCCTCAGCTCGGTGGCGATCCTCCCGTCAAAGAACTCATCGGCAACGTTGGTTCCGTCCCCGCGCTCTGGCGTGGCCGTGAGGCCGACAAGCTCTTGAGGTTGAACGAAGTTGATGAGGTCGCGATAGGTCCGAGCATCAGCGTGATGGAACTCGTCGATGATGACGACATCGAAGTGGTCTCTTGACAGGTGGTCTATGGCGCCACGACTGAGCGACTGGATGGTGGCGAACACATGGTGCCACTCTTCGGGCCGCTCACCATCCCCCAGGATCTCTCCGAGTCGGTTCTTGCGGAGTGTTGCTCGGAAGGCTTCTCGAGCCTGATAGAGGATCTCGCGTCTGTGCGCAACAAACAGGAGCCGTGGCTCTTCGAGTTGCTCGGTCAGGTTCCTGAAATCGAGGGCGGAAAGGATGGTCTTGCCCGTGCCGGTTGCTGACACCACAAGGTTTCGGTGATGGCCACGGGAGCGCTCCGCTGCCAGGTGATCGAGCATGCTTGCCTGATGTGGGCGGGGATAGACATCGAGGAACGTCGTGTTGATCGCCTCGAGTGTACGGACCTGACCGCCCTCGCGTCGCGCTCTCGATAGCGCAGCATCGAGTTCATCGAACTGCTCCGGGCTGTACGTCACGAACTGGGGATCATTCCAGTACAGCTCGAAAGAGGCACGGAACTGCGCAAGTGCCCCGGGGGTTGTGACGCTCGAGAGCCGCACATTCCATTCGAGTCCGTCGGTCATGGCAGCGGCAGACAGGTTCGACGAACCAACGTAACCCGTGCTGAAACCCGAGTCCCTCTCGAACAGCCACGCCTTTGCGTGAAGCCTCGTCGACTGGTTCGCGTAGCTGATCTTGATCTCAGCTCCCAGGTCGTGGAGCTTCTGCACCGCCTTCGCATCCGTGGCCCCCATGTACGTCGTTGTCACGATGCGGAGGGGAACGCCCCTCCCCCTCAGGGCCTCAAGTGTCTGCTCGATGAGGTTGATGCCGCTGACCTTGAGGAAGGAACAGATGAGGTCCACACGATCCGTACTCGCAAGCTCCTTCGTGATCTCGCTCTTGAGCGATGGCTCCTTCGGACTGTTTGTTAGGAGGGAAACGCCGGACAGAGGAGTGCTCGGCCTGGCAAGTTTCGTCTTGCGTTCTGCAAGAGCGACGAGTTGCTGAAACGACCCTCTGTCCTTGTCGTCATGGGCGCTCCAGTTAATTGCGTCCGCCGGATCGATTGACTGGAGCGCGCGATTGACAATGTCGACGCGCTCCTCCTTGGTGACGATGGTGAGCTGGTGTTCGAGCCGCTGGGCAATGTAGGTGGAGAGGACCCGGATGCGTTCGGCCTCTTCGACCTTTTCGAACGTGGGTTCCGATTCGACCGGAAAGAGCTCCTTCGGCAACCGTGCCGAGTCAACCAGCTCGTACACACCGTATGGCAGCTTATCCCCATCAACTGACTTCATGAGTGCAGCCTAGCAAGCTGCGTAGCCCAATATTTCAGATCCGGTTGCAAGAAGCGACTCTGAGTTGCATGTCCGGAAACAAAAGTGAACGAGAAAAGATAAAGGGGCAGGTTGAGGTCCTAAAGTCCGTACTTCCCCGTTGCAATCCATTACAATTTACCGTTAGATAACCAATTGTCAGCTCGAAGGACGGTTCGATGGCGAAGAAGATTCGCTTGGCCGATGTCGCGGAAAAGGCCGGTGTTTCCACGGCCACGGTTTCCCGCGTTCTCAACTCAAAGTCGACTGTTGCGTCCAGTACCAGGCAGCTTGTCATGGAGGCGCTGAATCAGCTTGGTTACGAGAAGCCCGTTGAGTTTCGAGAGGCCGGCGGCTCCAGGATCGGCATTGTGACACCCGATTTTGCATCGACCGTTGCACCCACGTTCATCGCTGAACTCGTGGCACTCGTGACGGCAAACGGCTACGCTCCCGTCGTCCTCACTCACACCTCCGGTACGGGTGGTCCCGAGAGCTATTTGCAGATGTTGGTCGAGCAGCAGGTTGCTGGCGTCATCTTCCTGTCCGGTTTCGATCAGGATGATTCGGAGACCGTGCGCCGCTACCTCTCCTACGGGGAACGTGAGATCCCGTTCGTGACGATCAATGGTCGCAACCCCAACATCGGTGTCCCGGACTTCTCAACCGACCACGTTGAGGCCGCACGCGAGTCCGTCCGCCACCTGTACCATTCCGGGCATCGTTCCATTGGGCTCATTGCCGGCCCGGAACGCTTCCGTCCGGCCCAGGACATGGCGATGGGTTACCGGCAGATGATGATGGAGCTGTGTCCCGATAGCGACCAACTGGTCGTGCACGCGCACCTGAGCCCAGAGGATGGGGCTCGGGCAACCGATCAGCTTCTCGACTACGGCATGACCGCCATCATCTGCGGTACGGACATTCTTGCCCTTGGTTCCATTCGGAAGATCCGCGAGCGCGGACTGCGGGTCCCAGAGGACGTGTCGATCATCGGTCACGACGATTCGCAGCTGATGTCGTTTACTGCTCCCCCACTCACGAGCAACAGGCAGCCGGTTCGTGAGATTGTTCGGGCCGCAGTCGGTACCCTGGTAGAGATAATGACGGGAGGGAATCCGGAGCGGGTTCCGATGACCTTCCGTTCCGAACTGATCACGCGCGGCTCGTCCGGCGCAGCACCGA
Source organism: Flaviflexus sp. (assembly GCF_041440645.1). GTDB lineage: Bacteria > Actinomycetota > Actinomycetes > Actinomycetales > Actinomycetaceae > Flaviflexus. The sequence goes on from NZ_JASDVN010000005.1 coordinate 33,346, forward strand.
GGGAATAAATGATTCTGACCCACCCGAGTTCTGGAGAATGGTGGCGTTCCGCCGTTATCTACCAGATCTACCCACGTTTCTTTAAGTCGACCACCAATGGCGTTGGTGACCTCCCCGGCATCACCTCGAAGCTCCCCTACATCTCATCCCTCGGAGTCGATGCCGTGTGGATCTCGCCGTTCTACACCTCACCCCAGAAGGACCACGGCTACGACGTCTCGAACTACCGGGATATCGATCCGCTGTTCGGCAGTCTTAACGATGCGACGGAGCTGATCCAGAAGGCGAACGAGCTCGGCATTAAGGTCATTGTCGACCTGGTTCCGAACCACACCTCCGATCAGCACGTGTGGTTCCAGGAGGCGTTGAACTCGCCGAAGGGATCCGAGCCACGCAATCGGTACTGGTTCCGTGAGGGTAGGGGCGAGAACGGCGAACTGCCGCCAACGAACTGGCGGAGCGTGTTTGGTGGGCCAGCATGGACTCGCGTCGAGGACGGTCAGTGGTACCTGCACCTGTTCGATTCGTCCCAGCCCGACCTCAACTGGGAGAACCCGGAGGTAAGGGAGGAGTTCGAGTCGATCCTGCGGTTCTGGCTCGACCGCGGTGTTTCCGGTTTCCGTGTCGATGTGGCTCACGGTCTCATGAAGGACCCGGAGCTTCCCGACTGGGATCACGACTGGGCGATGGTCTCGGGCCTAGATGACGACAGCGTGTCAGCCCCTCCCATGTGGGACAGGGACTCGGTGCACGAGATCTACCGTTCATGGCGCACGATCGTTGACTCGTACGAGGCGATGATGTGTGCGGAGGCTTGGGTGCACGACGATGCCCGCAGGTCCCTCTACGTCCGACCGGACGAATTCCAGCAGTGCTTCAACTTTTCTTTCCTCTCCAGCCCGTGGTCGAAGGACTCCCTCCAGAACGTGATCGCACGCTCCTATGAGGTCAACAACGGGGTTGGGGCCCCCACGACCTGGGTGTTCAACAACCACGACGTGGTTCGCCTGCCCTCCCGCATGGGGCTCGAGCGCACGGGGAAGGGCCCGAACGGCATCTACGCCACCGATCCCCAGCCCGACTTTGAGCTAGGTACGAGGAGGGCCCAGGCGGCCCAGCTCCTCATGCTGGCACTACCCGGCTCCGCCTACCTCTACAACGGAGAGGAACTCGGACTCCCCGAGCACACGTCCCTTCCCGACGAGGCACGACAGGACCCCACGTTCTTCCGCACCAAGGGCGAGGAGGCGGGCCGTGATGGCTGCCGCGTCCCGCTCCCCTGGGTGTCCGCGGAACCCGGTGCGGGCTTCTCCCCCACGGGCGAAACCTGGCTCCCCCAACCGGACGGGTGGAACGGCTTCGCCGTCGATGTTCAGGAGGCCGACCCGGACTCGAGCCTCAACTTCGTGAGGAAGGCTCTGGCCCTCCGCTCGCAGAACGGCCTTGGCACCTCCGGGATCGACGATCAGTCCACGGACACGACCCTCGATTACCTGGTCGGTGACATCCGTGTCATCACGACCTTCGATGATGAGGCGGATCGGCCCGAGGGATGGCGGGTGGTGTTGTCTTCCACCCCGGTCACTGACACGATCGGTACGGACACGACGGCCTGGCTGGTTCGGGACTGATGCACGTGCCTGCTGGTGCCAACCACGTGACTGACCACTGGAGCTGACACAGTGCGTCGCCCATGCTTCTCAACCATGAGATTCAGTCATGGGATCCTGAGTCCGAATAGCTACGTAGAACAGGTCGCGCTGTAGACACGGTCTCCACGTAGAAATGGTCACGAGGTCTTAACTAGATAGGGATGGGGGATGCTCACAGTTCGAGCATCCCCCATCCCTATTCGTCTCAGTTATCGCGGTTGTCGCGCGAACTCGGCCTCCTACATCAGTGAGTTGGCGAGCTGCTTGCGCGCCTCGACAACCAGCGGGTCGTGCAGGCCAACGATGGAGAAGTACTCGACGAGGCGTGCTCGGGTCGCGTCACGATCATCGCCCTTGGTTGCCTGCACGACTGCGAGGAGGCGGCCGAATGCGTTCTCGGGACGGTTCGCTGCCATCTCAATGTCGGACACTCGTAGCTGGATCTCCCAGTCGCTGGCCTCGGCGTTCTGCGCCTCGGTCATGACCTGCTGAACGTCGTAGGACTGGACGCGCTGCATGAGCTCGACGCGGAGGAGCTCCACCTTGGCGATCTCGTCGCCCGGGTTCTCCTTGAGGGCCTTCGTGTAGGCCTCGTGTGCCTTGTCGAAGTCGCCTTCGGCAAGGGCCGCGTTGGCTTCCTGGACGTGCACGGGGAGCTCAGGTTCGGGGAGCTTGCCGTTCTCGTCGCCATCGAGCTTGCCCTTGACACCGAGCTGCTGGGCCGCCTGCAGGACCGAGTCGACAGCCTTGCTGACATCCTCCGCCTCCATCGTCCCCTGGAACAGCGGAACCGGGTTGCCGCCCAGGACCGCGAGGGTCGTGGGCACTGCCTGCACCTGGAACACGCCCACGATCTCCGGGGTGGCGTCAGCATCAACCACGCCGAGGCCCACGGCACCGGCGCGTGCGGCCACGATGGTCGACAGGGTGTCGACGAGCTTGATGGAGCCCTCGGAGCGCGGCGACTTGAAGGCGATGATGAGGGGGACGTGAAGGGAGAGCTCAAGGAAGGACTGAATATTCTCCATGGTCACGTCGCGCACGAACGGACCGGGAATCACCTGTTCCCCATTTTCGTTCGTGGTCTGTTCCCGTAGGCGTTCCTGCTCCTTTGCGGGAGCAAGAGTTGAGAGGTCTACTGCCCCTCGAATATTCAATGGTTGAGTCATCCCGTCAATCCTCTTTTTCGTTACTCGTCAGGGTTGGTGGAGGCGTCGTCCGTCACGTTCATGAGAACAGGATAGCTCGTGGCGATCACCTGGACGTTGCCCTCTCCCCTAGCTGGAATGTAGAACGCGACCGTCACGTAGTACGTGGACGTCAAAGTTCCCTGAATATCGTATGACGAATCCGCTTCCCCGGTCATCCACTGCGCCAGCTCATCGCCAACGGTGATCGTGGATCCCGATACGGTGCGGTCGATCGACACGTCGTACTCGAGCGAACCCATGGTGACGGCGCCACCGTCCTCGGTCGCCATGGAGAGCGGACCGTGGTTGAGTGCGCGAGCATCGATGGAGACCGTGCCGGTCTCGCCCAGGGAATCGGAGATCGAGTCGCGCTGAGCGTGGAGGGACGAGGTCAGAGCATCGTCCTCATACGTCACGCTGGTGCTGTCGCCACGAAGCCGATCCGCGTACTCGTTCAGGGCCTGAAGGGGGCTGGTTGCCAGTCCCTCAGCAGAGTCCTTCGCAATCGCATCGGTGTCGGTCGCGAACGTAATGTCTGCCTCTGCCGGCACCAGGTCCGCATAGCCCCACAGCTTGTAGTTGCTGCGGCCGTTCACCTGGGAGAGCACAACGAGCTGATCGTTGGACCCGGTCTCGGGGTTCTCCGTGAACACCATGGCAACGCGCGGGAAGTCGGCTGATGTGCTCCAGGTGGAGGCAGCATCCGTCAGCGGCACGGGAGCGAGGTCCTCTGTGCCGAAGCGCTCAGCGTTCGCGAACTCCGCCTCAATGGTTTGGCGGGCGGGACCGTTGATGCGCTCCACGATGTTCTCGGTGGTGCGCTCCTCGTACGCCTGATCCAGGGCCGTAGAGATCGCCTCCAGCACCTGGTCGGCGCGCTGCGACTGTCCCTCGCCCTCGGTGATGGTGGCATCATCACTCGGCTCCTCGGTGCCGTCCGTGCCCTCCGTGCTCGAGGTCGACGGTGTCTCCACCGAGGGGGTGGGAAGCTCGTCAGCGTCGGAGCAGGCTCCGAGCACCATGGTCGTAGCAATGGCCAGAGCCCAGTACTGTCTCTTCATCTTCATTCTTACTCCTTCGGCCCAAAGCCCCACAGCGAACGCCACTCATCAGAGGAGCCTCGCGTGCCATCTTCCCGATCGTCCGACTCATCTGCGGACGCAGTCTCGGATTCCTTATCCAGGGAGGAGGCCGACGAATCCTCACCGTCGAATTCTCCCACGGTCTCATCATCCGTTTCATCCCGGGAGGCTTCGCCGTCCAGGTTTTCTTCAGTAGCCTCCGAGGCATCTAGTGCCTCGTCGGTCTCGGTCAATTCTTCGGCGCTATCATCGCCGTCCCCTGCCTCAACGAGAGACTCCTCCACGGCGGACTCGGAGTCATCCGCCACCACGAAACCGGCAGCGTCGGAGGAACCGTCTGCCTCATCGGCGGACTCGGTCTCATCCTCATTGGATGCTTCCACGTCGGCCTCGGCGTCAGCCGCTGCACGGAACTCTGCCGCACGCGGGCTCGCGGGGAGGATGCCGGCACCGTAGATGCCGCCCGTCTCCTCCTTGACGTCCGTGCGAACCTCAGACTCGCCGCCATCAGTACCCGCTGCACCATCCTGAGCGGACCTGTCCTTGGCGGAGCCGTCCTTGATGGCGGGGATGATCGTGGTGTCGGTCGAGTCGGCGCGCTCGCGGCGCTCCGAGCGTTCCTGGCTCTCGGCGCGGCGCTTGGCAACAGTCTTCTTCTGGCTCTGGTAAAGGAACAGTGCGCTACCCGCGGCGAGAAGGACAATGCCGAGGATGGCGAGCGGGACCGACCACGGGGTCTGAACGTCGCGCTCCCACGTGATGGTCAGCTCTGGAGTGGTGCCGTCCTGACCGATGGCGATGAGAGTCCAGTCGCCGTCGGGAACCGTGAAGAAGAGCTCCGCCGATCCGTCACCGGAAATGAAGTTCTCGGGGTTGAAGAGGTCCGATCCCTGCAGGGACAGTTCTCCTTCGGGGGCCGTGTCGTTCTCGGGATCAGTCGTGGCAAGAGTCTGCCAGTTCTCCAGTCCCGTGACGGACACGTGCGGCTCATCCCCCAACCACAGATTCGCGGTCGAGGTGGATGCCACCACCATCTCCACCGTCGTGCCTTCGGCGCGGGCCGTCACACGCACAGTGTCGTCAACAAGCTCAAGCACGCCAGCATCAGTTGCGATGATGCCGGACTGAGAACTGGATGCCGTATTCGCCACAATGGTTGTGCTCGGCTTCCACCAGGTGGCAGAGCCAATGCCGATCACAAGCACGGCGACACCAATAACAAGCAGTAGAGCTGCTGGCAGTCGTTTCACGTCGTTCCTCCTCGGTTTATCAGTGCTCAAGCATAGTTGTATAACGATTTCATAAAGTAGTCTTTTGCAAAGAGCGTACTCAGTTTCACACTACAAGGGGTATCAAACTTCCCCGAGCACGTACTCTTAAGGGGTATAGAAAGGATTGCTATGGAGGAATCTCAGTTTCCGATCGTGATGCGTGGGTACGACCGCGCCCAGGTCGATCAGAAGCTTCATGCACTAACCGCGTCCCTGAACGAAACCCGGTCCCAGGTGGCCACACTCGACTCGGAGGTCCTCAAGCTGTCTGGTGAGCTCGCCGAGGCACGCAGGGAACTGGCTGAGAACGACCGGCCCTCCTATTCCGGCCTCGGAGCCCGCGTTGAACGCCTCCTGCGCTCCACCGAGGAGCAGGCACTCGACATCGTCACGCGAGCTAACTCCGATGCTGAGAAGGCCCTTAACCGCGCCAGCCAGCAGGCTTCGTCCCTGACGGAGAACGCTGAGCGTCAGGCCGCTGAACTCCTCGCCAAGGCCCGCCGAGATGCTGATGACGAGAGGAAGTCGTCCACGGCGGCCGCCACCACGGAACTCGACAATGCTCGCGTCAAGGCCGAAGAACTCGTGTCCTCCGCCGAACGCGAGGCGAACCGCCTGCGTACCGAAGCGCAGCACGACGTGGCGGAACTCCGGAGCAAGACCGAATCGGAGGTGAGGAGCCTACGCACCTCCACCAACGAGGAACTCGCCACCCTCCGATCCACCCAGGAACGCAATCTTGCTGAGGAACTGGCCAGCCACCGAAACCGGATCCAGTCCGAGTCGGCAAGCCACAATGAGCGTCTCGCCAACGAGACCACAGAACAGCGCGACAGGCTGGCCCGCGAGCTCGCCGCCCACCAGGAACGCATCGAGAAGGAACGTGCCGAGCACGAGGCACTCCTCTCGTCCGAGAAGGTCGCCCACGACAACCGGATCTCCACCGAGACCGCACAGCTGCGTGAGGATCTCGCCAGGACCGCACAGGAATCAGCCGACTCGCTCGCCGCGGAGGAAGCCTCCCAGCGTCAGGCCATGAACACGATGGTGTCCGAGGCCGAGAAGAAGGCCACGGACGCTGAAAGGCGCCTCTCCGAGGCCGTGAGCCGCGCCGAGGCCCTGCGCACCACCTCTCAGGCGGATGCCACCCAGCGCGTTGCCCAGGCCACCGCAGAGGCAGAGGAGATTCTTTCAGAGGCGCGGGCACAGGCCGGAGCGATCCTGTCGGAGGCACGCGAGACGGCACGCACGGAGCGCGAGTCCGCTCAGGAGCACGTCGCTCAGCTCACCGCCCAAAGGGATTCGCTGACGTCGTATCTGGAGGACATGAGGTCACTCCTCTCCTCCGATCAGGCTAAGACCCTGACCGACCTCACCGAAGGCTCAGAGAACACCGACAACTGACCAAGCGACGTTGAGGCGAGCACGCTACCGCGTGCTCGTCACATTGGTGGCTCTTCATAATTGGGGGTGTAGTT
>NZ_JASDVN010000005.1:40028-40362 GCF_041440645.1 Flaviflexus sp.
CCGCTTCACTCATCACGGTCCGACCAGCTCGGAGGCTCATTGGCTACCTGGTTCAGTCCGGCTTCCAGTCACCCACATCTTTTGAGGCCTTTCCGTGCCAGGATTCGACGGTCCGGCTCGGACGTTAAATGGCGGACATGGATTGATGAGTACCAGTGAAGATCGTGAATCTGCTTCCGTCCAATTACGGGGTACGTTGAATGGCGACGGGGTCTCGATAGGCTGCGTAAGTCGCAGGAGGAATCGACGATTCAACCACCGCCGTCATCGAGAGATTACCGGCTCTTCATAATTGGGGGTGTAGTTTGTTTTGGAATCCGCCGCTGCCCAGGAG
>NZ_JASDVN010000006.1:0-8414 GCF_041440645.1 Flaviflexus sp.
TCACAAGTCAGCGCGTGTCATCGCACTGCCTCAACCAACCTGTCCGGTCAGTACAGCTAGCCCTTCGATTTCTCTGACTCGCCTCGAAACACAACTCCTCACAGAAGGGCGTTCGCCCGTTGACGTGGTGGACCACTTCGGTGCCATGCAGGGGCAGGACCTGCCGGGTGTCCTCACGTCGATAGCGTTGCGGACTCCAGAGAAGTCGGTTGCGGCTGTGATTGATGACTTCAACTCGGGTGCAATTGTCCGCACGTGGCCGCAGCGAGGAACGCTTCACGTCGTCAGCTCCTCCCGTGTTCGTGACCTCCTCGTCGTGGCACGGGAGCGGACCTTCCGAACGACGGTCAAGAGGCGGGAGGCCCTGGGGATAGATGAGGCTGTCCTAGAGCGGGCCAGAAGTATCGCTCTGGAGGTTGTAGGGGATGGAATCACAAGGGCCGATCTCACGAAGGCATGGGAGGAAGCCGGTGTTGTGGACCGACCAGGTCGTGCCTACCACCTGATCTTCCACCTCAGCCTCGAGGGAATCCTCGTGTGGGGGCCGGTTTCGGGGAAAGGGAACCTCATCGTCCTTCTCGATAGGTGGGTGCCGGAAATGAAAGAGCGGTCCTACGACGAGGCCGTCGATGACATCGTCACCCGCTGCGTGCTTTCCCATTCCCCAACCACGCGCAAGGACATTTCGTGGTGGACGAGTCTGCCACTCAGGGACGTGGATCGGGTTCTGAAGTCCGCGGGATTCGAGCAGCGAGATGGTTACGTGTGGGCGGGGGATGAGAAGGAATCAGATCCCGACGGCCTCCACCTGTTGCCCGGTTTCGACGAGATGATCCTTGGATACTCAGACAGGACGGCAACGGTTGCTCCCGAGTACCAGAACGCCATCTGCCCTGGAAACAACGGAGTATTCAAACCGACGATTGTTCATGGTGGGCAAGTCATTGGGACATGGCAGCGAGCAAAGCGCGAACCCACCTTCTTCACGCCGCCCAAGAATGCATTGGAGAAACGAGTGGAGAAGGCGCTCGCGGAGGTACCGCTCGGCGCATGAGCCAAGGGATCCTGGATGGGTTCTAGATTCTCTTCGTGGCTCGGCGAGACCCATGATCTATCAACAGGAACAAAAAGGTGTTGCAGGAACATTCTCCTGCGACACCACTATTCTTTGCTATCAGCCTTCGGGGATTTCAATGTCCTGGGCGACGTCCCATTCGAGGTACTCGGTCGTAATCTCCACTGGGTTCTCACCCTCGTAGGTAGACGTGGTGACGGACTTGAGCTGGTGGTAGTTGTCGTCGATCCACATGCGTACCTCGCTGGTCAGTCCTGAGTCTTCAAACATTCCGGTGAGGATCGTGTATTCGACGCCGTCAATAACCTCGGTGCCCTCCACCTGGTACGTGGTGCCCTCTGGGATCTGAGCGGTGGTGATGGCGGGGTTCTGAGCGTTCCGGTAGGTGGGGAGAACCTGGGTTGCCTGAGCAATGAAGAAGTCCTCTGACGTGGCGTCGCCCTTCTGCCACTCACCATCCTGCTGCACCCACGCACTGCCAGCATCAGCCACGATAACAACGCCGTCAGGGTAGGTGATCTCGACCGTGAACGGATCCGTGTTCACCCGCAGTGTCGTCACGCCACTGTCCGTCATCTCCGACTGGGTGACGTAACCATCTGTGTCAGCGAGGGTTAGGGTCGTGCACACGATGAGGTCGTAGGTGTCGACTTCAGTGGGGTCGCCAGCGAGCGGATCCGTGCACTCGTAGGTTGCGGGAGCAATCGACTCAGTTCCAGTCGCGGACTCAGTCTCCGTGGAAGACGTGGTCTCTGTTGGGGCGCTGCTGGTTGTCGACGTGTCCTCGGCGTCGCTACCGCAGGCAGCAAGGGTCAGGAGTGCTGCCAGTGAAAGTGCTACTGAAGTTTTACGCATGATCAACACAGTACGTGACAGGCCGCGACAACTCACTACCTCAACAGCACACATCACACCAATACACCTTTCAAAACTCACCCGATCCACCGAAAGTTCCGATGAAACATCCAGGAAGAAGGTAACGAAACCTGAGTAATGGAAGAGGCAAAGGCGCTCACTCAGGAGGCGCTCATTTAGTTTGGGTGCGGGCCCGGTGTTGCTCGGGTGTTTGCTGGTAGGGAAGGTGCCTCGAAGCCTTCTGCCGGGTCCGATAGGATCGAAACATGCGGATTCTGGTCGTTTGTACAGGAAACATTTGTCGCTCTCCCATGGGAGAGATCGTGCTCAGGCAGAAATTGGCCGATGTTGGCATCGATGCCGACGTGGATTCGGTTGGTGTCTCCTCCGAGGAACACGGCAGGCCAGTCGATAGGCGCGCCGCCAATGTTCTGCGAGAATCCGGTTACGACGTTCCAAGCAGGCGGGCACGTAAGGTCACCAAGGCTGATCTTGAAGAGTCGGATCTCGTGCTCGCCATGACAGTCGGCCACGCACAGCAGCTCGGTGCACTCGCGGATCGCTACGGCATCGACAAGTCCAAGATCCACCTGTGGCGCGAGTACGATGCGGACGCCGGGCTCAGCGTCGCACCCGATGGTGTGTTCGGTGAGGGTGGGTACCTGTCGGAGCGAGATCTGGAGCGTAGCTACTCGAGCTTCTACTCCTCCGACGGAGAGTGGGATGTTCCCGACCCGTGGTATGGCGGGCAGGAAGGCTTCTACGACACCCTCGCGGTTGTCGAGAGCGGAGCCGATGGGATCATCGACTCCATGAGCAACTCCTAAGGAGTATTGACGCTCAATTAGGTTCAGAGGTCGAGTGCGCTGTTTCCAGCTTCCTGGGCTTGCCTCAGTGCCTCATCGACCGGAATCTCACCGTTCAGCATCCGACCAATGATCGGCTCCATCTCCATGATTGCGTGATGGATGTCGAAGTCATGGGTCGTGATGGGAACGCCGTGAAGGGTGCTCTCGATAAAGGCAGAGACATCAACGCCCTGCTTTGCCCAATAGTTGACGTAGGAATCTTGGCCGGAGGTCGTGGCGGGGAAGCCGATGCCGTTGTCGGCAAGTGGCTGCATGCCACCTGTTGTGCCAAGCCAGTTCAGGAGTAGTTCTGTTTCTTCGGGGTGGTCGGAGTTGGCGTTGCCTGCGACTCCAATGCCATCGACGACCGCGACCTCTCCTTCGGGGCCGCCAACGAGTGGGGCCACACCCCAGCTGAAGTCGGACTGTGCCGCGATATCCGAGAGTCGAGCAGAGTTCGACTGATAGAGAACAAGGTTGCCACTCGTGAAGAGGTCCTGGTTGTGGTTCGGGTCGGTGTAGGCATCCTCAGCGGGCGGGGACACGTGATGTTCCTGCGTGAGATCGACAAGATATTGCGCCGCCTGTTCGCCCTCCTCGGTTGCAAAGGCAAAGGCGCCGGCGCTGTCCTGGAGGGAGCCGCCAGCCTGAAGGAGGAAAGGAACGAAGGCCGAATGGAGTTCGTAGTCAGCCGCAAACCCATAGGTTTCGATGTTTGACGCATCGAAGTCGTCTGAGCCGGCGGTGTTTCCATCCATATCAGTGGTCAGGGTGAGCGCAGCATCCAGCAGAGTATCGCCATCCCCACCATCCGGTGCCCACTCGAGGTTGGAGATCGACACGTCAACATCTTGGTACAGGTCACGGTTGTAGTAGAGGGCGGTGGAGTTCCACATTTGAGGAACTGCCCAGAGCTCATCCTCGATGGTGAAGAGCTCAACGAGGATTTCAGACCAATTTCCAGAGTCGGCAATCTCAACGAGGTGGCCATTTGTGGCGAGATCGGACAGATTTGTTCGATCCACCCAGAACACGTCCGCGATGCCCCCGCTATCAAAGTCACCTCGAGCCGAATCCCAGTAGTCCTTGGGATCAACAAGGTCTATCGTGACGGTGATGTTCGGATTCTCTTCAGTGAAAGCATCGAAAGACTCGGCATAAGCCTCGGCCGCTCCCTCGTCCCACAACCGGAACGTCAACTCCACGGGTTCAGCGGGAGTCGTGGAGTTCGTTGTCGAATCTGTTCCCTCCGTGTCGGAGCAAGAACTCAGCAAGAGCACGCCTGCCAAAATCAGGCCGAGGCGTCGATGCTTCATTGGCCACCCCTAACTGAGGTCGATGGGTCACATAATCACTCATTTTACCTTGCGGAACGTGATATCCGAGACTGAATTATGGTGAAAAGTGGACAAATCATTTCATCCAGCAGGTGAACGCTGACGGACTCGACTATGCACCCGATATTTCTGCGCAGATTTTGATCGTCAATTTGCATCGTTACATCAACGAAATTGGTCAGTGTGGGGAGTGAGCGAACTGTTCCTTTTTGAACTCACGTCGGAAGCACTTGAGCACACGTCGGACACTCTTGAGGTGAGGGTGGAGGTTACTGAGTGGTCACCTTGCGCCAGGTGAGGAGATGACGCTCAGAGAAGGTGCGTGAACACAGCCCGCAACTGACCGGTCTCGTGGGCTTGCGGTAGCGGTAGTGGACGTGGCCGGCAGGGCAGGTGGCCTGCCATGGTGCTGGCGCCTTGGGAAAGTCGGGTCCGGTGGAACGCTTGGGATCCGCCCCGATTTCCTTCGCCTTCTTTTGCCACACGGGTCCGTGCCCGTGACCGGGGCCGACAAGGACGTGCGCGATCTCGTGAAGGACGGTTTGGCGGACCTGTTCCTCGGTGCACAACTTCGTGAGATGGCCTGAAAGCGTGACAGTACGAGTCGTGAAATTTGTTTGTCCCGCACGCTTCTTTGCCCGGTCCCATTTGAAGTCCCAATCAACCCCATGTTGAGCCATGAGGGAGGTGGCAAGCGTTCGTGCCGCGGGGAGATCCATATCAATATTTCACCACGCTCACCTGCAAAGTTCACGTCCCGTGATGTACTACCTTTAGAGGGTGGCATGGTTGGCAGATAGTGTGGGCGGCTCACCGCGTGCGAACTCGACCCTGGTCCCGGGTGCGTGGAAACCGTCGGGATCCGAGTGGGGTACCCGCCCAGCGTGGCTCGAGAACGAGCAGGGCCCGAAAGAGTCCGATATTCGACACGTCGATGTTCTCGTCATTGGTGCCGGCCAGGCCGGCCTAGTAGTCGCACACGAGCTGCACCGCGCTGGCCTGCGCGGATTTGCTGACGGCACGAACATTTCCGGAACCTACTTGGTCATGGATGCGGAGGTGCGCCCCGGCGGCGCGTGGCAGCACCGCTGGCCGACCCTCACCATGGCCACCATTAACGACATCGCGGACCTGCCCGGCCTCAAGGTCGGGGAGCACGAACCGGATGATCTCGCATCCCAGGTGGTACCCGAGTACTTCACGCGCTACGAGGAGCATTTTGACCTGCCGATCATGAGGCCCGCCCTCGCTCACTCCGTGTCTCGCACCGAAGGCGGGTACCTCGTGAAAACGAGCGCGGGCACGTGGCATGCTCGGGCGGTTGTGAACTGCACGGGAACCTGGACCAGGCCATTCCTGCCCTATTATCCGGGTCAGGAGAAATTCGTTGGCATCCACATGCACACGCAGGATTACCGCGGCCCCAACCAGTTTGTGCGCCGCAGGGTCGCCGTTGTTGGCGGTGGTATTTCTGCCACCCAGCACCTGGCCGAGATTGCTCCCGTCGCGAAGGCAACCTCGTGGTACACCCGCACCGAGCCCAACTGGGTGGAAACCGGTGGCAAGCTGACCACGGGCCTCGAGGTCGAGGAATCCGTGCGCAAGCGCGTTGAGGCCGGCCTTCGCCCGCTCTCGGTCGTGGCGGCAACAGGCTTGCTTGTGACCGATTCGGTGCGCGAAGCGAAGGAAGCGGGCGTATTCAAGCGCAAGCCCATGTTCACCCAGATTGAGGCCGATGGCGTGCGGCAGGCCGATGGCAGGCTGTGGAAGGCCGACTTCATCCTGTGGGCCACGGGCTTCCGTTCCGAACTCCGTCATCTCGCACCGCTCAAGCTACGGACTCGCCACGGCGGGATCAGAATGGCGGGAACCGCCGTTGCAGGCGAACCCACCCTTCACCTCATCGGGTATGGTCCGACCGCATCCACGGTTGGTGCCCGTTGGGGCGCCCGCAAGGCCGTCCGTGAACTCAAGCACGTGCTCAGGATAAACTAGGACATTATGTCTTCTACGAGTGTTGTTGCGAGCATTACCAGTGCAGGATTTGTACCAGCGGATCGACCGCATGATCGGGTTCAGCGAATCTTTTCCGGACTCTTTTTCGGCACCTTCATCGGCTCGCTCATTGTCATCCTGTTCTTCTCCCAAAACATGTCGCTGTGGGGATACCTGCTTCCCTTCGTTGTCGCGTTACTGATCGCTGGGGCCGGCCTGGTCGTGTGGCGTTCGGTCAAGGCCAAGCAACCCGACAATTCTGTCCCGGTTGTTGCCAAGGTGATTGGCACGGACGAATCGATCCTGGAGCGGACGACCCGGAACAAGGGCATCATGTGTCCTGTCGTGGTGCGTCCACTCGACGGCGCGGACTTCCGTTCCGTGGTTGTGTCGACCTCCGAAACGAAGGAACCGGCCATCGACATCAAGCCGGGCACCATCATGGCTCTCCGCCAGGTCGAACCCGGCCTCGGTGACCTCGTGACCGCACCCGCCACCGATGAGCAACGTGAGCTGATGGAGAGGTGGGCCAAGAACCCGAAGTTGGTCTCGAACAGGGCGCCGGCCCTGCCCACCCGCCGCGCACCACTCGAGCGCGCCCCATTTAGTTCCGCGGTCGAGTTCTATGCCTCGATCGGCATCGGTGCCGCCATCATGTTCTTCATTCTCCAGATCGTGTGAAGCACTCCCCAGGGAGATAGGTGCATCAAATGCGATGCCGACCTACTCTGAGGTAGTGAAAGGAATGGTTGAGTGACACAAGGCGATGCGGATACCTGGGATCCCGATATTCACGGCCCAGCAGGCGAGGGGGATGATCCCTCCGATTCGCATGCTCACAACATCGGCCAAGCCGACCAGAGCCCAATCGGAACTGAACCACGCGATCCCGATGCACCCATAGCCCCGCAAGCTTCGGACAACGCCGTCCACGCTCCCTCGTCAGAAGGTGCAAGCAATTCAGGAGCGGACTTCGCACCCGGCCCTCCCGCGCAGGGTGGCACGATTCCCGTGGGCCCGGTGAGTGGTCCCAGCGGTCCCAGTGCACCGAGCGCACCCAGTGGATACAGCGCACCAAGCGGCAACGTCGCCCCCGCTGGCTACTGGGCTCCCGCTCTGGGAACCATGCCACCGCAACAGTTCGCAACACCTCCACAGCAGCAACCCCAGCGCCAGCAGTTCCAGGGCGGACAGCCGTACGGGCAGGCGCCTCGACCAGCCCATGTTCAACACGCTCCCGTGAATCAGCCGCAACGCCAGCAGACACAGGGTTCCGCACCGGCCGAATCGCTCGAACACTACCGGGATCGCAGTGTCCTGCCCTGGTGGGCCTGGTCCGCAATCGGCGCATCGGTTCTCTCATGCGCCATTCTCGTGTGGGTCGCGGCGAGCCCCTCGAGCCTTGACTCGTCCTCCGAAGGTTTCAATCCTCAGCTCCACGACACGTACCGGGACATGGATCTGCTCACGAGCTCCGAGACCTATCACGGGGAAGTCGATGATGTTCCGTGGGACCTGAACGTCCAGGACATCGTGTGGGACGCTGATGATCAGGTGGCCGCCCAAACCAGCATGACCCGTCCAGCTGAGGGCATGAGGTACCTGGGTGTTCGTCTCGAAGTGACGACGAACTACATGAACTACACCCCGGTAGATGAAGCGTTCCTCTTCTACTACATCAGCCCCGGCGGTCAAGAGTTCTCCGAACACTACTGCGGAACCGGATGCCTCTCCGATGAGAGCGCAACGGCATACGTTTATGACGGATGGGTGTACTTCGAGATCCCCGAGACGGTTCCTGATGGAGGGTATCTCAGGGTGAACCTGCTGTTCTCCGGAGACACCGACACACTGATGGAGCTCGCATGAATGCCCAGCCTCGAGACCGGTTCCAGCCCCAAGTCGTGCCGCCCGTCAACCTCGGCCCAGTCAGGGGCGAACAGGCCCAGCCCGCCCAGCCCGTGCGCCCCATGGATGAGTACTTGAGCGACCTGTACCAACCGGCCCGCCCCACCATGCTCATTACCGACACGGAAGTCGTGGAACCGCAGGAGTCCCGTTTCCCACTCGCCATGTGGGGGTGGGTGGTGTGGACTTTCGCGCTCGCCCTCCTCGCCATCTTCCTCATTCTCTTCGTCTAAGGATCCGGCCAACTTTTCCTTTAGGGGTCCAGTCAGTCAGTTGAAGGAAAGAGTCCAGCACACGTGTGCTGGACTCTTCTGAGTTCTAGGAAACGTTTCGCTTCTTTGAGGGCTCTTCATAATTGGGGGTGTAGTTTGTTTTGGAATCCGCCGCTGCCCAGGA
>NZ_JASDVN010000007.1:0-40169 GCF_041440645.1 Flaviflexus sp.
CTGACCCTCCCCATGGGTGATGGTCTGCTCTACGTCCAGCCCGTCTACGTCCAAGCATCGCAGGGTACCTCCTACCCGCTGCTCCAGTACGTGCTCGTCGCCTTCGGTGACCAGGTTGGATTCGCCCCGACACTCGACGAGGCCCTCGACCAAGTCTTCGATGGAGACTCGGGAGCGGAGGCAGGAGACTCCAATGTCGATTCGGACGAGCGGGAGGCGCTCGCGGATGAAGCCAAGGAAGGCGCAACAGATGCGCCGACCGAGGAGCCGACCGAGCAGCCTTCCGACGAACCGACCGAGGAGCCGACCGAGGACACCACGACCGGACCGATCGTCGGATCACCGACCGAACGTCTCGACATCGCATTGCGCGATGCTCAGGACGCCATGGAAGCATCGCAGGAGGCCATGCAGTCCGGTGACTGGGCGGCCTACGGCGAAGCGCAAGACGATCTCAACGACGCCCTGCAGCGAGCAGTCGATGCTCAGCAGGAAATCGATGGCGAGAACTAAGCCGAACGCCTGAGTAACACCTCGGGTCAAGGTAAACGGGAGGGCATCCAATCGGGTGCCCTCCCGTTTTCTGCCCGCGGCTCCTCCAATCACCGCAGTTCTGGCAAGACTTGGGCCTCACCGCAGTTCAGCTATGACTTGGTCTCCGCTACCGCCGATCATCTGTCACTTGGTAGGGCTGTGCGATTGTTTGACCCGTGTTGCATTGTGGTGATCCAGGCTATGTGAGAGGCCTAACGCCCTCCCTCCTTGGAAAGTGAACGCAAATGGCATAGAGTAGACAAGTCGCCGCGGGGTGGAGCAGTTCGGTAGCTCGCCGGGCTCATAACCCGGAGGTCGTAGGTTCAAATCCTGCCCCCGCCACCAAGTGGAAAGGCCCCAGAACAAGGTTCTGGGGCCTTTGCGTTGCCCTCGGTTGAGGTACCAGGGAGGCTGGGCCCAGCATCTTCAGCCTCGGTCACGGGCTAACGACGGGTGAGGCCCCAGCCTGTGCTGGGACCTCACATCTATTGATCGTTACCTCTATTGATCGTCGCTCCTTGGGCTACCCCGCGAGCTCTTGGACCTCCGCGGGGCTTCCGACAGGCTTCTAGAGCGTTAGTCTCTCAGTGACACCTCGACGAGTGAGGAATTGAGTGTTTGGCCGAGGGAGATCGGCTCCAGCTTGCTGGGAGTTAAAAGGCTGGCGTTCTCCTTCTCGTTCGTGATTCCCCAACCGGTCATGAGGCTGACGACTCCCGGTCGGATCTTGTGAGTCACGTTGGCCATTGCTTCGACCTCGCCGCGATCGTTCTTGACCGTGACCATGTCGCCATCCTTAATGCCGCGAGACTGAGCGTCGCGAGCATTGAGCTGTGCGACCTGACCGGGCCACATCTCCAGCAGGTGCTCGTGGTGGTTGAAGCTCGAGTTCACCTGGTTATGGTTACGTCGATTCACTAGCA
Organism: Flaviflexus sp.; assembly: GCF_041440645.1. Taxonomy (GTDB): domain Bacteria; phylum Actinomycetota; class Actinomycetes; order Actinomycetales; family Actinomycetaceae; genus Flaviflexus. The sequence goes on from NZ_JASDVN010000007.1 coordinate 1,458, forward strand.
TCAGCGGGTACTTCTCCGCCAGTTCCTCATCGACCCAGGGGGCTTCCACCGGCTCCTGGTAGTCCAGCATGGGTTCGAAGCCCTTGTCCTGAAGGTAGGTGGAGAAGAACTCGATGCGACCCGATGGGGTGGTGAAGTCCTTATTCTCGAATGGGATCCACGGTGTGGGCAGCACGTTGACGGGACCCTTCTTCACGTCCTCGAGGTCGATTCCGATGGGTTCGAGAACGTTCCGGAACAGTTCATCGACGGGCCTGTCGAATGCTTCGCCAAATCCAAGCCGCTTCGCAAGTTCCGTGAGGATCCAGTGATCGCTGCGGGACTCGAAGAGCGGCTCGATCGCCTGCTCCATGATTTGGACGTGTCGGTTGCGGATGCCGGCAAGGAGGTTCGGGGTCTCGAAGATCGTCGTGACAGGGAGCACGATGTCTGCCCACTTGGCTGTTGTGGTCATGAACTGGTCCTGCACAACAACGAAATCGAGCCTCTGGAATGCCTTGATCATGCTGTTCGTGTCAGGATGCTGAGTCATGACACTCGTGCCTGCCACATAAACCATTCGGATCTTGTGTGGCTTGTCCTCCAACAGGTATTTGGCGACCGCCGTTTGTGGGATCGGATCGATTGCGGGAACGTCCTGGAGAGGGACGGGAGAGCCAATGGTATGGAGCTGGTTGACGCCGCCATTGTCGTTAATGCCGCCGCCAAGGGTGCCGATGTTGCCGGTCAGGGCCGACAGGTAGATCTGGCTGAGGACTGTGAGGGTGCCGTGGTCGGTTCGCTGCGCACCAGACATGTTGAGAATGATGGTGGCGGGCTTTGCTACCGCATACTCGCGAGCAATCGACTGCATCGTGCCCGCAGGAATATCGGTCAGAGCCTCGACCTTCGAAGGCGTGTAGCGGCTCGCAATCCACGTCATCCACTCGTGCACGGTCTGATAGATGACTCCATCAATCTCGTACGTTCCGTTGAGAGCGGGGGAGACGCCTTCCGTGTCGGCGGGTACGTGCTCTTCCGCTTCCTCGTCCCACACGTAGAACGTGGGGCTCTCATCCTCGGACGGAGCCGGATCGGAAAGGAGCTCAAGGTCCTTGAGGTCAATCGGGAGCGGCCCGCCAAGAGTCCAGTCAGTATCCAGATCCTCCAAGCGCGTGCCGTTCTCGCCCAATCGGACAAGGAAGGGAGCGTTCGTGAACTCCTTGAGGTAGGGAACGTCGTGGAGATTCTCGCTGATGATCACGTTCGCCATGCCAAGTGCGAGGGCGACGTCAGTACCGGGACGGATGGGAAGATAAGTGTCGGAGAATCCGGCAGTTTCACTGAACCGCGGATCGATCGTGACAAGGCGTGCGCCGTTCTCCTTCTGCGCCCTGACAATGTTCTTGAAGTAACCAACGTTGGAGACCGCAGGGTTGTTGCCCCAGGCGATGAAGTACTTCGAATGGATCCATTCCTCACGGAACTCGGAGCGTCGCCCACCCAGCATCGCGTTGAAGCCCTCCGTCACGTTCGGGCAGCACAGCGATGAGATGGTCGGGGTGGCGCCACCGAAGCGGTTCCAGAACGCGGCAAAGAGGCCGGAGACTCCCGTGGAGAGTGACGACCAGTTGCCTGTGCCGCCAAGAGGGAGGAAGGCTTGGTTACCGCTCTCGTCCCGGATCTTCTCCATCTGTTCCGCGATGGTGTCGAGTGCTTCGTTCCAGCTGATCTGCTCCCATTCACCCGATCCGCGTTCGCCAACCCTCTTGAGGGGATGCTGGAGCCGGTAGGGGCTGTAGAGCTGCTGGCGGCGAGAGATGCCTCGCGCGCACGCTCTGATGTGGAAGTCGGGATCGGCCGTCACCTTGGCAACCTGACCGTCCTCAACGTGGACGAGCATGGCGCAGTGAAGGCACTCGGGAGTGTTGGCGGTGCGGAACACCGTGGCATCACCCGTGGGCTGTTCCTCAGCCCGTGCCCTGATGAGGCCGTGACCTAGGGTTCCGGAAAGGGCGGCCGCACCACCGAAGGCGGTGGACCACTTCATGAATGACCGGCGACTTGGTCCAGTCTGATCGGCTGTTTCGATGGTGGTGGTATCGGTGCTCATAGCTTTACTTACTTCGTCGTTGAGGGGCGGACAGCGGGCAAAGAATACTGGTTTGTCCTCTAAACGTAGGCTGAGAATAAACTGAACAAAGGGCCATTAGTCCCATTTTTTCCCTAGTTTAATACACGAAACGAAAGACTAGCGTAATTAATGGCTTGATCAGTGAATCATTTTTTGAGATGTAACAGACGTGAAGTTACAGTAAAGATTTCATTGATTGAAGATCAGAGAACCTTGGCAATAGCCTGCCTTGGCCAAGCCTGCATGCCACAATGAGTCTGTGAAGGACGCGTCTCGAATCCTCATTGTCAATCGTTCCCACTACGGCCATTCCCGTTCCTATGCCCAGTGGTTGGCTGAGGATGTCGGTGCGGACCTCGCTGATCTCGGCGAGAGCAGCCGGCCCAGTCTGGTGGGCGTGGGAACCGTCGTTTTTGTTGCCCCTATTTACTCGGGTGGACTCTACGGCTCCAGGCAGTTCAATAGGCTTGTGAAGAGCGGATCTGGTGTGACGTTCGTTGGGGTGACGGTTGGTGGGTGCGACGGATCCAACGAACCCGCTCAACCAGAACGCCTATCGCGAGGTCATCAAGTCTGTGCTCCCAGACTCCCTGACCTCGACCATGGTCTGGTCTCACCTCAGGGGTGGGATCGACTTCCCGAAGCTCAAGCCCGTTCACCGCATTCTCATGCAACTCATCAAGCCGCGCACGAGACGTGCCGCAGCGGGCGGGGATGCTGAGGCACAGTCTGCCTACGAGCCCTACGGCAAGGTCGTCGACTTTCGAGACCGGAACAGCATCCGACCAATCGTCTCCTACATAGAGTCGATGCACCGTTGATCGCATCGAGAGCTTTCGATCTCAAGGCCCACTTATCCGAATCTGAGTTGATCTGGCCTCGGTCATTGATCTGACTTCTTTCACTGATGAGGGGTTTCCTTTCGTGCGGGTCTACGATCGAGAGGCGTGATCAATTTTCGTTGGCGGGTAGTGCCAGCAACTTCTGAGAAGGGCTGATGATTCTTCCACTCTTGACCGGCCTGGGGATTGGCATCGTTGTTGGCTTGCTCGGTGCAGGTGGCGGCATCCTCTCCATTCCCGCCCTCATGTACCTCCTCGACCAATCCGCCTACGCTGCGGCCATTGGATCGCTCCTCGGGGTTCTCCTGACATCGGCAGGTTCGCTCACCATCCACGTGCGTGCAGGAAACGTAAACGTGAAGAAGGGGCTGATTTTTGGTGGGCTGTCTGTCGTTGGCTCATTCATTGGTGCGAGGGTCTCGCTTCTCATCGACGACACCATCATCATTCGGAGCTTCGCGATCTTCCTTCTGCTCGTTGCAGTTCTCTTTGCGATCAACACCTTCCGATCGAAGGATGCGGCGACTGGGGTATCGAACAAACCCATGACGACGGGGGAGAAGGTTACGCTGGTGGCCGTGGCCACCGTGACGGGCTTCGCTACGGGACTGTTTGGTGTTGGTGGCGGGTTCATGGTGGTTCCGGCTCTCGTCCTCGTCATGAATACGAGGATGAGAGAGGCTGTCGGCACCTCCCTTCTCATCATGGTGATCTCCTCAATTGTTGGCATCCTTGGCAGGCTGCCTTTCCACTCAGGAATCGACTGGGGTCTCATCGGGCTCTTTGTTGGTGGCTCAATTGTTGGCGGGTTGATTGGATCCGAGTACTCCAAGAAGCTCCCGCCCCGGGTCCTCACCGGCACCTTCTCCGTGCTGGTTGCCGCGGTCGGGGTCTACACAATGAGCCAGAGCTGGTTCTAAAGACCCTTGGGCAAAGGGAGCGAGTCTCCCCTTCCCCTGGTCGTTGAGACCAAACTGCAATGCTTGCCAGGTAAGCCAACCGTGGCGCAACACCTGTGTCGAGGCTACGATTCAAAGCATGAGGTGTGTGGGGGCGGCTTTGCTCTTGGCTCTTGCGGCATGTTCAAGTTCAACCGATGTGGTGGAGCCGGAGCCGATAGAGCCCACGGGCGTCGCTAGCTCAAAGCAGTACCTTGTCGTCAGTGGGGACGATGGTGAAGGAGGCCAGGTCCTTGGCTTGACCGAGTATGGGTTCCCGGAAGCTGCGACACCCGAACCCACTTACTGGAGTTTTGACGACGAGACCGACGTTTCCACCGGTGACATGATTATCATCATTGACTCCTCGGGCGTTTGCCTGGAATCGTACCCGGGGCAGTGCAGTGCTCGCACGGCCGAGGTTGTCACCGAAGCCGGGGATGTTGGGCTGGTTACCTATCTGACGGACGAGCGGGATCGCTCGGTCCGCACCGAAGCGCAGTTTGCTCCTTTCATTGGTGCAGTTGTTGTCAACACCGGGGAGCCGTTTGCTGGTGAAGAGGTCGATCCGTTCACCGACGTCACGATCATCGATACCGATGGAACAGACCTTGTGGGGAATCCTGATCTACCCTCAATAGACACCCCGATCATCCTCGCCACGACCGATGATCGCGCGGAGGAGCTTGCACAGATCCTGTTTGATCAGGGCTACCTCGTCGTCATCAACTTCCACGACTAACGCCCGAGGAACACTCGCGATTGAAGTTGCGGATGATCAGTGGGATAGTTTGGCCTTTCTCGATTACTTTCCGATGCTGGCTGACGTGCCTCAAGCTTCGACTGTACTTGTGTCTCTAGCTGCGACTGAGGGTAGGACCTTCGACAGTCGGCGGGTGTGCGCCTCGGGGGAGTGTGGGTTCCACGTTTTTGTTCATATTCCGGGACAAACGCGCCTAAATTTAACGAATCCAGTTTGTTGAAGCATTACGAAAAAGCCGGCTTTTGGGACAGTTTTTCGTGACAAAGGCCACGAGGAATATTGGCCTCATTCGACCCTTTCGGCATTGTTTGGCCATTTCCCGGGAAAAAGCGTCTGGGACACTTGGGTATTGTTGAGTTTTCAAGGAAAAGTGAATTACGAAACAGTGGCATTATCTAAATAGGTTAGGTTAACCTAACTTCAAGGGAATTCGCCCGGAATCCCTTGCACCTACTAAAGGAAATGCGAATGAAAGCTCTGCACCGCACCCGCTCGGGAGCGATCGCTTTGGCTACGGTCGTTGCTCTGATGCTGGCCGCATGTGGCAGCGATACCGACGGCGACGAGACCACTGAAGGTGGCGAGACCTCGGCTACGAGCGGGAACGATTCGGACTCTGAGAACGCTGGCGGCGAGGACGCCCCTGCTTCTGAAGTAACGGACATGGCGGGCAACACGGTTGCCCTTCCTGAGGACCCCCAGTCGATCATTGCGACCGACAACCGCATCTTCGGCACTCTGGCCGGATGGGGCGTTGAGCTCTCTGCAGCTCCGCTCGATCTCATGCCGGTGGGTGAAGACGTCCTCTCCATTTATCTCGACAATGCCGACATTCAGAACCTCGGAACCCACGTTGAGCCTGATATGGAGGTCTTTGTGACTGCCCAGCCCGACCTGGTTCTCAACGGACAGCGCTTCACTCAGTACGAAGAAGACATCCGCGACACCATCGGTGACGACGTTGCCTTTGTTGATACGAACATCGACATCGAGAACAACCCGATCGATGAGCAGTTGCGCGAACTGACCACCCTTCTCGGTGAGATCTTTGGACGTCAGGCCGATGCTGAGCAGCTCATTGCCGACTTTGATGCCTCGATCGAGGCCGCGAAGGACGCGTACGATCCCGAGCAGACCGTTGTTGGTCTCGTGACCTCCGGTGGTTCGATTAACTACTCGGCACCGTCGACCGGCCGTGCCATTGGCCCCGTTTTCGACGTCATTGGCCTGACCCCGGCTCTCGAACTCGACGGTTCGACCAACCACCAGGGCGACGACATCTCGGTTGAGGCAATCGCTCAGGCGAACCCGGACTGGATCATCGTACTCGACCGTGACGCCGGTGTGGGTACCGAGGATTCGGCAACCGCACAGGAACTCATTGCGGAATCTGAGGCGCTTGCTGGAGTGACCGCGGTACAGGAAGGAAACATTATCTACCTGAACCCGAACTTCTACACCGCTGAAGACATCCAGCACTACACGGAGCTGTTCAACCAGATGGCGGAAGCCTTCTCGGAGTAAACGGACCTAAGGGGTGCGCCTGAGCAGGCGCACCCCACACCCGAATTTAAAGGAACGATGTGGGAACGACAGTAGCGACCAAGGACGCAGATAAGCGGCCAATCGTGCGAAGCCGCAATGCGTCGCGCCGTGGCAACGGCAAGGTGGCGCTCACCATCGGCATCCTCGTGACGATCGCCCTTGTTGTACTGTCCCTTTTCGTTGGTGTCTACGACATTGCCGGCCAGGAAGATGGCTGGAACATGTTCTTCATTACCCGCGTGCCACGCACCATCGCGCTCGTTCTCGCGGGTGCCGCGATGGCGATCGCGGGTCTAGTCATGCAGCTCATGACTCAGAACCGGTTCGTGGAACCCACGACCGTGGGCACGACCGAATGGGCGGGCCTCGGCCTGCTCGTCACGATGATTGCCTTCCCGCAGGCGCCGATCGTGGTCCGCATGATCGGCGCGATCCTGTTCGCGTTTGTTGGCACGATCATCTTCTTCGCGTTCCTCAGCCGCGTCACCCTCAAGTCCTCACTCATTGTTCCGATCGTCGGCATCATGCTTGGTGCCGTCGTTGGTGCGTTCTCGACCTTCCTGGCGCTCCAGACCGACATGCTTCAGAACATCGGCGTCTGGTTCGCTGGCTCGTTCACCATGGTGGTGCGCGGCCGCTACGAGCTGCTCTGGATCGTTCTCGCACTCCTCATCGTCGTGTTCTTTATCGCCGACCGGTTCACGGTCGCGGGACTTGGCAAGGACATTGCCACCAACGTGGGACTCAACTACAACGCCGTGATCTTTACCGGGATCACGATCGTTGCCGCCGTGACCGGTGTCGTGACCGTCGTCATCGGCTCTCTGCCCTTCCTGGGCCTCATCGTTCCGAACATGGTGTCCCTCTTCAGGGGCGACAACCTGCGCACAAACCTGCCCTGGGTCTGCATCGTCGGCATCTGCATCGTCACCGTGTGTGACATCATCGGCCGCACGATCGTCATGCCCCTCGAGGTGCCGGTTTCGTTGATCTTGGGCGTTCTCGGCGCCATCGTCTTCATCTTCCTACTCGTGAGGCAGCGTAGCCATGGCTAGTATCGTCAACCATCCCGTCGTGAAGGAGGAGCCAATGACTCCACCCCGCACCTCTCTGCTCAGCCAAACCAGGGAGCCGCAGGTTGTTCCTGCACCGCTTCCTGAGCCGGAGCCCAAACAGAGCAAACCGGGTGGGCGGCGTCCTCTGGCGAGGTCCCGTGTTGAGTGCTCCCGTGGCGCCTCCTCCGGGCCCCTGACGAACAGTAAGCAACGCAGGCGCTACGTCGCCATCGTCTCGGCCTTGACGGTTCTCGCCGTCGTCATCGCCTTCGCGATTCTCTCGTGGGACAACAGCATGGAGTTCGGTTCGGCCGGCTACTGGAAGATCGCCTCGATGCGAGCCGACGTGCTCATCACGATGGCGATCGTGGCGGTCTGCCAGGCATTCGCCACCGTCAGCTTCCAGACCGTGACCGGGAACCGCATCATCACGCCGTCGATCATGGGCTTCGAGGCCCTCTACACGGTGATTCAGACCAGCGTCGTGTTCTTCTTTGGCGCCACCGGAATTACCATGGTCCTGGGCCGGGGACAGTTCGTCTTGCAGGCGGCGCTCATGGTGGCTCTTGCCTGCGCACTGTACGGCTGGTTGCTCTCGGGACGCTTCGGGAACATGCACATCATGCTTCTCGTCGGAGTTGTCATCGGTGGCGGGCTCGGTGCCCTCTCCACCTTCATGCAGCGCATGATGGATCCCAACGAGTTCGATGTGCTGACGGCGCGGTTGTTCGGCAACATCTCGAACGCGGATTCGGACTACTTCCCGATCGCCATCCCGATCGTTGCTCTCTGCACCTTTGCTCTGTGGAGGATGTCCCCGAGACTCAACACGGTTGCACTCGGTAAGGACGTCTCCACCAACCTGGGTATCAACCACCGCAGGGAGGTAATGAAGGTTCTCTTCCTCGTCTCGGTGCTCATGGCCATGACGACCTCTCTCGTTGGTCCGATGACGTTCCTCGGGTTCCTGTCCGCCACCCTGGCCTACTCGCTGACGGACACCTACGATCACCGCCTGATCTACCCCGTCGCCTCTCTCATCAGTTTCGTGGTTCTCGGGGCCGCCTACTTCGTGCTCCGCAATATCTTCTACGCGGGAGGTGCCGTCACCATCATCATCGAACTCATTGGTGGCGTTGTCTTCCTCATTGTCATCATGCGAAAGGGACGCCTGTGATTCGGTTAAAGGATGTCGTCAAGGTCTACAGCCAGGACGTACAGATCGGACCCGTCACCCTCGACATTCCCGTCGGGGGCATCACCGCTCTCGTGGGACCGAACGGTGCCGGCAAGTCCACCATCCTCACCATGATCGGTCGCCTCCTGGATATTGACGAGGGAACGATCGAGGTGGGCGGCATGGACGTGGCGACCTGCTCGTCGAAGGAGATCGCTAAGAAGCTGTCGATCCTCCGCCAAGAGAACCACTTCATCACTCGCCTCACCGTGCGCCAGCTCGTCGGTTTTGGTCGCTACCCCTACACGCAGGGCAGGCTGACCGTGGAGGACGAGGAGTACATCTCGCAGGCCATCGACTTCCTCAACCTCACGGATCTCGAGAACCGCTACCTCGACCAGCTCTCGGGCGGCCAGCGCCAGCGCGCCTACGTCGCCATGGTTCTCGCGCAGGACACCGACTTCGTCCTGCTCGACGAGCCGCTCAACAACCTGGACATGCAGCACTCGGTGCAGATGATGAAGCAGCTCCGCAAGGCTGCCGACGAACTGGGCAAGACCATCGTCATCGTCATCCACGACATCAACTTCGCAGGGAAGTATGCGGACTACATCTGCACGATGAACGACGGGCGTGTCACAGAGTTCGGCACATCGGAAGAAACCATGCGCCCCGAGGTTCTCTCGAGAGTGTTCAAGACCGACGTTCAGGTCCTCGAAACCGAGAACGGGCTGATCGCCTCCTACTTCTAGAAGATGCGCTCAAGAAGCTAAGCCTCAACAAGGCACCGGTGCTCTCAGCAAGAACACGTCTTGAAAAACGACGTTCAAGACGACGCGCAATTGATCCGGCGCCTGGTCCGGCACCGAGGATTCTCGAGACCGGGACGAAACGGTCAATGCTGGTGCTACCAGCGTAAACGTGACTAGATTCCTAGTGCCTACCCCGCAGATCACCCTATAGTTAGGCTTACCTAACGTGACTGGAGAATGATGACGAAAGAACGTCCGAGCCGCCCCACCACCCACCTTGAGGTGCTGTCGAAGGAGTGGCTGAACCCCACGATGCTTCGACTTATTGTCGGGGGCCCGAACTTCGATTCATTCAACGACATCGGCTTCTCCGATGCCTACATCAAGATCGTCTTTGATCCTGAGGGCAAGCCGTACCCGCACGTTGTTGACGTTCGCCAGATCCAGGAAACCGAACCCCGCGAGAACTGGCCAAAGACCCGCACCTACACCGTGCGCTGGGTGGACCAGGAGAACAAGTGCCTCGCCATCGACCTTGTTATTCACGGTGATGAGGGAGTGGCGGCGCCGTGGGCAGTGAACTGCAAGGAGGGCGACCTCATCCAGTTCATGGGACCCGGAGGCAAGTGGGAACCCGATAGCGAATCCGACTTCCACCTCTTTGTTGGTGACGAGTCCGCACTTCCCGCGATAGCTGCCGGCCTGGAACGACTCCCCGAGGATGCTGAAGGTGCGGCCGTCATCGAGGTGTCCGAGCACGGACTCGACGTCGCCCACCCCGAAGGCGTCAGCGTCCAGTGGCTCGTCCGCGGACACGACGCCTACGACCCGGCTGCGCTCGCGGCCAAGGTGCGGGGCCTCGGCCTTGCCGACAAGGGCACCGTCTCCGTCTTTGCTCACGGTGAGCGAGATGCCATGAAGCAACTGAGGGCAGTATTCAACGAGCTGGAGATCCCGCGCGAGCGGCTTTCTCTCTCGGGATACTGGGCCAACGGCCGCGTCGAGGACGTGTTCCAGGCCGAGAAGCGCACCGACATTGGCAAGATCTAGTAGAAGCGGAAGCGCGAGCGGGATAGGGCCAACGAGTCCCGACCTTTGCGAGCTTTCATCGCTCCGAGCAATCCGCGATGCGTCAGCGTCGAAGAAGTCGGAGTCGCATTCTTTCGGTAACTGACGTGCGTCAATGACGCGGTGCCGATGCCGGATCGATACTGGGTGCAGTCAATCAAAGGAGTAAGACATGACTACACTGGCAAAGGCCCAAGAACTCGCCCCCATCGTCGAACGCGTGCACGGGCCTAATCATCCCGAGATGGCGAGGGTGCGTGAGTTGACGGATGCGATCAGCTCGGATTCTGCGGGAAGTGATCGGGACTTCGCTGAGCTCCGAGAACTCACGAACAACTACACGCCTCCCGCTGACACCTGCGAGACAGTTGCGGCTCTCTACCGCTCCCTGGAGGAAGTCGATCGGTCGAGGTAGTGAGGGAGGCAGCGAACTCGGGTTCTGAATCGTTCTTTTGATTCGTTCCCCTGATTCGTTCGCCCGATGTGACGTCTTGAGGTGGTGTTGAGGAAGGTTTCGTGCCCGCGGGTTGCCTCGGGCACGAAACCTTGATCTAGACCGATCCGGGGACCCCGCAATCTAGACCGATTTGGGGAAACCCGCCGAAGCCCGCTGCGTCGCCCGCTTCCGGGTACTGGCTGCGTCCAGTCCCTGGGAAGTGGCGGGAGGCAATGGTCACGTCCCTTTACTCGGCAAGGCTCGGCCCGGTTGAATAGGGGGCGGACATGACGACTGCGGGGAAGGGGCGCGTTGGAAAAGAACACTCGCAACTCCCTCATTGGTGGCGGCATCGCCATTGCATCCGTTGTCGGAGTGGCCTTTGCGCTCGGCAATGCTCCCAGTGGCCGCCAGGCCGAGTGGACCCCACCAACCTCAATCTTCCCCCAGGAACAACTCGTGCCCGCCGTGGGTAACGGTCAGCTGTTTGGTGAGTACGGCCTTGCCGACCTCGTCGATGAGGAGTGGCTGGCCGATACCGCCGACGCAACCGGGATACCGATCAGGGCGCTGCGGTCGTATGCGGGGGCGGAGATCGCCTTCTCGCAGGGGAGCACCCAATGCAACGTTGACTGGTCAACCCTAGCCGGCGTTGGTTTCGTTGAGTCCCGGCACGGCACCCTCCAGGGTGGTCGCATCCTCGACAACGGTCAGCAGGACCCCGAGATCTTCGGGATACCACTCGATGGTCAGTCGTCGACCGCGGAGATCCCGGATACTGATGGAGGAGTGCTGGACGGTGATGAGGTGTGGGATCGCGCCGTGGGACCCATGCAGTTTATTCCCTCAACGTGGGACTACCTCGGATCCGATGGGAACCTCGATGGCGTGCGAGATCCGCAGAACATGGATGACGCGGTACTGGCTGCTGGGCGGCACCTGTGCTTCAACGGAGGCGACCTTACGAACGGCGATGATTGGATCGATGCAGTGTGGTCCTACAACCGTTCCGTCGAGTACAACAATGCGGTAGCGAGTGCCGCTGACCGCTACCGCCAGGCCGCATCCCAGTAACAGTCATCACTTCCTCGTGGGCCTTGCACTGGCGGACGCCTGACGCGAGCCAATGGGACGTGATTGACCTGACAAAGAACGCAATGTGATCTGTCTTTGTGATGGGCCCTCTTATATGTGCCGGTCACGGGGGTGACTGGTGGCTATGGTCCCGAAGCGTGACAAAACGCACCCCGGAAAATGCCGTGTTTAAGTCCGGTTTGGGACTTCCCGCCCATGTTTTTCGGCCCTCGCTTCATAGCCTTAAATCATCAAACAGGAGGGCGTGATCCGCACTTCCGGGAGGGAATGTTATGAGCGTTATCAACGAAAAGAAGGCATGGGAAGGCTTTGAATCCGGAGCCTGGATTGAGCATGTCGATGTCCGCGACTTTATCCAGAAGAACTACACGCCGTTTGAAGGAGATGACAGCTTCCTCGCAGGACCGACCGATCGCACCCTGAAGATCTGGGACATCCTGTCCGGCATGTTCCCCGAGGAGCGCGAGAAGGGCGTGTACGACATCGATGCAAAGACGCCGTCGACCATCACCGCCCACGCACCCGGCTACATCGACGAAGGCAATGAGGTCATCGTTGGTCTCCAGACGGATGCTCCTCTCAAGCGCGCCATCATGCCGAACGGTGGCTGGCGCATGGTTGAGAACTCCCTCAAGACCTACGGCTACGAGGTTGATCCCTTCCTCAAGGACGTGTTCACGAACCACCGCAAGACCCACAACCAGGGCGTCTTCGACGTGTACCCGCCGGACGTTCGCAAGGCTCGCTCCTCCCACATCGTGACAGGCCTGCCCGATGCCTACGGCCGTGGCCGCATCATCGGTGACTACCGTCGCGTTGCCCTCTACGGCGTTGACTACCTGATCGAAGCCAAGCAGGCAGAGAAGGCAGCCCTCGACAACGAGCGCTCCATCGAGGACGTCATCCGCGACCGCGAGGAACTCTCGGAGCAGATCCGTGCACTCGGTGAGCTCAAGGAGATGGCACAGTCCTACGGCTTCGATATCTCCCGCCCCGCGGCCTCCGCGAAGGAAGCGGTCCAGTGGCTGTACTTCGCATACCTCGCCGCCGTGAAGGAGCAGAACGGTGCTGCCATGTCCCTCGGCCGCACCTCGACCTTCCTCGACATTTACTTTGAGCGGGATCTCGCCGCTGGCATCATCGACGAGACTGAAGCCCAGGAGATCATTGACGACTTCGTCATCAAGCTCCGCATCGTGCGTTTCCTCCGCACCCCCGAGTACGACCAGCTGTTCTCCGGTGACCCGACCTGGGTGACCGAGTCCATCGGTGGTATCGGTGCGGATGGTCGCCCGCTTGTCACCAAGAACTCCTTCCGTTTTCTCCAGACCCTCCACAACCTTGGTCCCGCTCCCGAGCCGAACCTGACCGTGCTGTGGTCGGAGAAGCTCCCCAAGGGCTTCAAGGACTTCTGTGCGCGCACCTCGATCGAGACCTCCGCGATTCAGTACGAATCCGATGAGCTCATCAAGGACAGCTGGGGCGACGACGCCGGCATCGCATGCTGCGTGTCCGCCATGGCGATCGGCAAACAGATGCAGTTCTTCGGAGCCCGCGTCAACCTCGCCAAGACCCTCCTTTACGCCATCAACGGCGGCAAGGACGAGATCTCGGGCAAGCAGGTTGCTCCCGAGATGCCGGCGGTGGAAGGCGACGTCCTCGACTACGACGATGTCTACGCCAAGCTTGACGTCATGATGGACTGGCTGGCACAGACCTACGTCGATGCCCTCAACTGCATCCACTACATGCACGACAAGTACGCGTACGAGCGCATCGAGATGGCTCTGCACGACGCGAACATCCTGCGCACCATGGCCTGCGGCATTGCCGGCCTCTCGGTCGCGGCCGACTCCCTGTCCGCCATCAAGCACGCAACCGTTCGCGCCCTCCGCAACGAAGACGGCCTCATCACCGACTACGAGGTCGAGGGCGACTTCCCGACCTTCGGCAACGACGACGATCGCGTTGACGAGATCGCAGTTGAGCTGGTCAGGAGCTTCATGGAGAAGATCCGTAAGCTCCCCACCTACCGCAACTCGCTCCACACCCAGTCGGTCCTGACCATCACTTCGAACGTCGTTTACGGTAAGCACACGGGCAACACCCCCGATGGTCGCCGCAAGGGCGAACCGTTCGCACCGGGTGCCAACCCGATGAATGGCCGCGACACCCACGGCATGCTTGCCTCCGCCCTGTCAGTTGCGAAGCTCCCGTACTCCGAGGCACAGGACGGTATCTCCCTGACCAACACGGTTGTGCCTTCGGGTCTCGGCCGTGACCTGCCCGAGCAGATCGAGAACCTTGTTGGCCTCCTCGACTCCTACATGGGCGAGAACGGCTACCACGTCAACATCAACGTGCTCAACCGCGATACCCTCTACGACGCAATGGAGAACCCGCAGAAGTACCCCCAGCTCACCATCCGTGTCTCCGGGTACGCGGTGAACTTCGTGCGACTGACCCGCGAGCAGCAGCTCGACGTCATCTCCCGCACCTTCCACGAGCGCGTATGACCGACGGCGTTTCCGGAATTGCGGCCCCCGAGGCCTCAGAGTTTGAGGTACCTCGGGTGGCCGGATCCGGCATCGACGGACTGGCCCCCGCACCCACCCTCTCCCGCCACGAACACCTTGAGGCGGTCCGTGAGGGACGCGTGGGCTCGGTACACTCGTGGGAACTCGTCACGGCAGTGGACGGCCCCGGCAGCCGCATGACCCTGTTCCTTGCAGGGTGCCCGCTCCGGTGCGTGTACTGCCACAACCCCGACACGTTGAAAATGAAGGACGGGGAACCCGTCATGGTGGACGACATCATGAAGCGCGTTCTCCGCTACCGCAGAGTCTTCAAGTCGAGCGGAGGTGGACTGACGATCTCCGGTGGTGAGCCGATGATGCAGCCGGCCTTCCTCAAGAACATTCTGCGGCAGGCCAAGCAGAACGACATTCACACCGCAGTCGACACCTCGGGCAACCTCGGCCACTACTTCAAGGACGAGGATCTCGAGGACCTCGACCTCGTGCTCCTCGACGTCAAGTCCGGCATCCCCGACACCTATAGGGAAGTGACGGGCAGGGAACTCCAGCCAACCATTGACTTTGGTGATCGTCTCGCGAAACTCAACAAGAAGGTCTGGATCCGCTTCGTTGTGGTGCCGGGATGGACGGACAGCATCGAGAACGTCGATGCCGTCGCGAAGATCGTGACACGCTGGCCCAACGTCGAACGCCTCGAAGTTCTCCCCTTCCACCAGATGGGGCAGGACAAGTGGGAGACCCTGGGACTCCAGTACAAGCTCGATGGAGTAGAGCCCCCGAGCAAGGAGAGCGTCGAGAACATCCGTCAACGCTTCCGCGACCACGGTGTCCCGCTCGTCTACTAACTAACTGACTTAATCATTTGCTCATTCTTCTCAGGAAGGCCCGCCACTATCGGCGGGCCTTCCCTTGTATGGAGTCGCGTCTGTGGAAACGCATCAATGCCTATTAGTCGATGGCGGCTGGGCGCAGCTGTACCGCCAGCCTCGTGAAGTATGTCGTGTGATCGTCCAGCGCACCCTCCCAGAGCTCCTGAGCGGTCCTCGTCGCGCACGTGTACTCTCGCTCGCGATCAAGGTGGGCCAGGTACTCGCCGATCCATTCCAGGCCCTCTGCGGCAGTCTTCTCCGAGAACTTCACCCAGTTCATGGTTCCGTGAATGCGGAGCAGAGAGTAGCGATCCGCATTGTCGCAATCGCCCACGCTACGAGCGAGCACGGTTGGCTCGTTCTCGAAGAGATCGTGGCCGGGATGGTCGGGGGAGTCCTGGTCGTAGTTCCACTTCCCATCCGTGTGCATCGCGATGCCCTGGCAAATCTCGTTGACGCGATCTGAATCGAGACCGAGACCTTCGAGGATGGGGCGAGCAAGCTGCGCCCCTGCCCTGCCGTGATCAACGGGAACGGTCGCGTCGAACTTGCCAATGTCGTGCAGGAGGCAGGCGAGTTCGAGAATGTCAGCGTCCAAGCCCTCGGCCTCGGCAACTCTTCTTCCGATCGCGGCCACTCGCAGGCAGTGCTCGTACCGGTAACGAATCGTCGGAAGCGGCAGATCGCGAGAGAACAGGTGATCGTGAAGCGCCTGACGGGCGGGTTCAAACAGCGAAGAAGTCACGCACACAGTCTAGTGCGCGTGACTACGTTCGATGGGAACGAGAGCGCCTGTGGGCTTCCTTGGCGCAAGGGATGAGGATAGGCCCGGTACGCGTCCGGGCCTATCCAATCAGACTTCAAAGTAATTCGCGCAGGTCACGGCGCAACGTCCAGGTCAGCGCGACCGAGCTTCTACGACGTCTCTCGCGGGATCTTCTTGGTCCAGGTCTTGGAGAAGATCTCCTCGTCCTTGTTGAAGCAGTGGACGATCGACTCGGTGTAGAAGAAGTCGGCATCGCAGCTGATCCTCGTGTCCGCGGTCAGGGACGCCTTCCAGTCCTGCTCGGGACGCTCCAAACTCACCTTCCACTCGGCCTCGGTACGTGCCGAGGTGGGATCATCCCAATTGATCCAGTACCGCTCGACCGAGTCCTCCGTGAAGTGCAGACCGTCCGGATAGATGCGTGTGCCGCCGTAGGAGGGGTCGGCTTGTAGGATAGTTTCTCGGGCTGCGATGTCGGTGGAGATGAGCCGCTCGGGACGCCTGCTTCCGGCTCGTCCCGCCTCCGGGTACTCCACATCCAACCCAACTGGCTGGACCGGCGGATCGAAGGTGATGGATGCATCCAGCTTTGCGTCGTCCGTCCCTTCCATCGGGATCCTCCGCTGAGGCAGAACAAGGGACGACTGCGCGAGGTCGAGCGTCAGTCCCTGTGCTTCCGGCTGGGGCCAGATCCACGGCCAGTAGGCCGTCGATAGCGACAGTCGGAGAATGTGGCCCGCCTTGAAGTGGTAGCCGATTCCCGTGAGGGGGAATACTGCATCCACCCACTCGCCCACGGGCATGGGAACAGCCTTGTCGCGGCCCTCTCGTGCGCTCAGGTTGAGGTTGCCGCGAGTGACGAGGGTTGCTGACCCATCGGGTGCCACGTCGACGAGGCGGGCATAGATCTGCCCCTTCTCTGCCCTTGACTTCACCCGAACGAGAACGGAGCCGTTTCCGAGGATCTCGAAGCTCTGCCCCACGGGGAAGTCGAACGTGACGCTGCGACCATCGTCCTCACGCTGGTCCGTGGGAAGGTCGGCCGTGTTGCCGTAGGGGAAGTAGCGTCCCGATCCGGTTCCGGTGTTCTGGGGCGAATTGATGAGGACCGCGCCGCCCGTTTGGGCGGCGGACACCTGGCCGTCGTCGAGAGTGAGCTCGAAGGGGCGGATATTGGGGGATGGCCAGGACGTCTCGGCCACCCACCTGCCCGGGATCTCCTCGTAGAACGAGGAGGGAGGAAGAGAATCGGTGATCCAGGTGCGCAGGAGAGGCTCCTCCATGACACCCGTGTCCTCATCCTTCAACCACGTGCCCCACCACTTCAGGGTTTCGCCGAGAAAGTCGATGTGGGGTCCGGGCCGCAGGTCGCGGTCGGGGTACTGGTGTGCCCAGGGGCCAAGGAGCCCGCGCACGTTCTTGCCGCGTTTGGAGAGTTGCTCCACGAGACGCAGGACGGTGTCGCGGTAGGGGTCGTACCAGCCACCCACAGCCAGAACCGCCGCATCGATCGCGTCGTAGTCCTCGCACACGGATCCGTGCTTCCAGTAGTCGTCACGCACCTGGTGGCTCATCCACTCATCAATGTAGGGCTCCATGCCCTCCAGGCGTTCCTGCCACTGATCCAGCCACTTGTCACCCCAGACTCGGATGTCCGGCGGGCGGGACTCGAAGGCCAGCATCGTCGCAGCCCAGGCATGCATGTCCACCGCGAGCATGGAACCACCGAAGTAGTGGACGTCGTTGTCGTAGCGGTCGTCGGTGGAGCAGGTCGTGACAATGGCCTTGAGCGGCTCCGGCTTCAGGGCGGCGAGTTGGAGGGAGTTGAAGCCACCCCAGCTAATGCCGAACATGCCAAGCTTGCCGGTGCACCAGTCCTGAGACGCAATCCAGTTGATCACCTCAACACCATCGGCGTGCTCCTGGGCGTCGTACTCGTCACCGGGGATCCCCTCGGAGTTGCCGTGGCCGCGAATATCGACGCGGATCGAGGCGTAGCCGTGCCCCGCGTAGTACGGGTGCCGCTCGTGATCGCGCGGGGCAGTCCAGTCTCCGGCACGGTAGGGCAGGTACTCGAGAAGGGCGGGAACCGGTTCGTCCGTTACCGGCATCCACGCCTTCATCCACAGTCTCGTCCCATCAGAGAGCGGGATCCAGTCCTCCACGATCGTTGTGTCGTAAGGGAAGTCCTTGATGTATTCCACGGTTGTCCTTTCTGCCGCCTAAGCGACCGAGGTCATGCGCTTCTTGAGGTAGGGAGTAAGTGCCATGAGCAGGAGGCCGTAGGCGACGACCACGAGTCCCTGAATGCCGAAGTAGAAGACCGAGCTCTCCAACTCGTAGAACTTCACCACCTGAGCCTGGATGCCCTGGGCGAGAGCCATCGCAGCAAACCAGAGCGCCATCGTCTGCGAAGCAAAGGCGCGGGGTGCCAGCTTCGTCGTGGCCGACATGCCGGAAGTTTGGAGGGTGAGGTCACCGAGGCCGAGGAACACGTAGCAGATGACGAGCCAGGCACCCGACATGAGGGCACCACCCGGGGTCAGGCTCGCACCGAGCGCCACAACGAGGAAGCCGATGCCACCAAGAACGGCGCCGAGACCGACCTTGGCCGCGACGTGGGGTTGGCGGGAACCCAGTTTGATCCACAGCCACGCCAGCACGGGACCCATGATGATCTCGACGATCGCGGCGAGGGAGATGTACCAGGTGGAGGGGTAATTGAATCCGAAGATCTCGTTATCGACACCGTTAAGTGCGAGCAGGTTGAGGGTGTTGCCGGACTGGAAGTACAGCAGGTTGTACAGGACGAGCGCGCCGAGGAGGAGCAGGTAGGGAAGGAGGTTGGCGCGTTCCGTGGGAGTGACCTTGGGGGAGCGGTACATCCAGATAAAGAACACGGCCGGCACGATGATCGTGAGCGCCGTGATGATGTTGACCAGGGCGGAGAGCGCATCGTCCTGGGAGAAGGCAAAGATGAGGGACACGACAACGGCGGCGGCCACGAGACCAACGAGGCGCCACACCGTCACATCCATCGTTGAAGTTCGCACGAATCTTCTCGCCACGGGAGCGGCCGGCCAGGTGCTTCGAGCCAGCAATGTACTGGATGACGCCGAGGACCATGCCGACAGCGGCAGCGAGGAAGCCCGTATGCCACGAGTAGGTTTGGCCCAGCCAACCGGCCACGAGAGGACCGGCGAAGGCGCCACTGTTGATGCCGGCGTAGTAAATCGAGAATCCACTATCGCGCCTGTTATCGCCCTTCTCGTACAGCTCACCAACCATCGAATTGATGTTCGGCTTCAAAAGGCCCGTACCGATGATGATGAGGCCAAGGCCGGACCAGGTGGCCCACTCGACGGGCATGCCCATGAGGATGTGGCCGGCGGCAATGATGATGGCGCCCCAGAGCACGGCACGATGCGTGCCGGTCATGCGGTCCGCTATCCACGCACCAATGATGGAAAGCAGATACAGCAGGGCACCGTAGGCTGCCACAACGGAGGAGGCGACCTCCTCCGTGTACCCAAGGCCGCCGTTCGCTACTGCGTCCGACAGGTAGAGGACAAGGATCGCTTGGAAACCCAGGTACGAGAACCGCTCCCACATTTCAACGCTGAACAGCGTCATCAAACCACGTGGATGACCGAGGAACGACCGGTCCGCCCGCGCCTCCCTGTCGGCTTTCTTGGCGGCCCGGCGGGCCCTTGCAGTCTCCGCTTTTTCGGCGCTCTCAGCGGACGAATTGGGCGGCAGATTCGATGTGTTGTCGGACATCTCCACGGGGCCTCTCACCTAGACAGTGCCGTTTTTCCGCCACGTTAGGGAGCGGAAAATCGTTTCCTTACCAATTTGAGGTACTCCTTTACCCTATTGGGGTTTGGCAAGTTCGCACTGGTTTCCGGTCATTTGCCCAACGCGGTCCGGTAAGAAATGTCCCGGCCACGGTCAAAATCCTGAGCAAATCCGCCACTTTCTCGATCCGGAGTTATCGGTGAGCTCGCGGGGATTAGAGTGAATGCCAACTGTGTAGAAACACTTCCTCAGAACATCAATTCAACGGTGTTGAGTAATTGTTGCGCCGTCTCGTGATGTGGGAGCAACATTGCGCGACCACCGAGGTTGATGGAGCTTTCTGTCCGATTCCGAGCTCAATCCATCGAACACGGGGAAGTGATGGGTAGTGAAGTGAAGGGAAGAGATGGTAGTGACGTGAAGGAAGGTCTGGCCCGCGCTCGCGGACCAGACCTTCCCAGCTGGTGGCTCGTCGTTCAGAGCCGGATGCTACCGCCTGCCACGGCCTGCCGTTACTCGGTGGCGATGGCGTCGAGCACGTCGAGGCGCGCCGCCCTGCGGGCAGGGAGGACGGATGCGAGAGCGCCGACGAGGACGGCGAGGAGCAGGATGACTCCGAGCGTACCCCAGGGAACCACGTTCATCGCGGTGGAATCGTCCGCCAGGTACGTGTTGAGACCGACCGCGAGCGGGATACCGACAAGGATGCCGATGATGGCTCCGAGGAGGGAGAGGATGATTGACTCGATGAAGATCGAGGCGCGTACCCCCGCCTTGGAAAGACCGATTGCTCTGAGCAGGCCGATCTCTCTCGTGCGGTCCGAGACGGACAGGGACAGGGTGTTGACGATGCCGAGAGCGGCGATGACGATCGACAGACCAAGGAGTGCATAGAGCATGGTGAGAACCATGTCGATGCTGGCAGCGATCTGACCAACGTACTCGTCCTTGTCGAACACCTGGAACAGGTACATGTCGCTCACGGCGTCAATGACGTCCTGCTTGACGGTATCGATGTCGTAGCCGTCCGCAACATCGATGAGGATGATCCCGGTGCTGACCGAGTCGAGCTGAAGGGACGAGAACACCTCCTCGCTCGAGTAGAACGGGGTGTTGACCAGCTCCGTGGAGATGATGGCGGTGATCTCGAAGGTCTTCGGTGTGCCATCGGCCAGGATCAGCGAGGCTTCGTCACCGACCGCGATGTCCTTGGAGTCCGCGTACGTGTCGCTGACGGCAAGAGTGTCATCAGTCAATGAGTCGAAGCTTCCTTCGACGAACTCGAGTCCGAGGGGCTGGGTCGTGTGCTCGGTCAGGGCCACGACCGTGGCGGCCTCGGGCTGGTCTCCGGCGATGAATGCCCGCCCGGACTTCAGTGACGCATCGACGTTCGCCACCCCGTCAACGGCCTCCATGCGCTCCACACCGTTCGACGGATCTGCGATCGCCGTGTTGGTGGTGACAACAAGATCCGAGGTCACGGAGGACTCGATGATGTCGGACAGCGACGCCTTGAGGGACGTGGCGAGGGTTGCACCGGTGGCGACCAGTGCAACACCGATCATGAGTGCGGAGGCCGTGGAGGCGGTCTTGCGTGGGGAGGCCACGGTGGATTCGGCCGCGATCTTGCCAACCACGGGGAACAGCTTCCGAAGCGGCCATCCCAGCACCGCCACGGCGGGCTTGATGAGCCCCGGGATCAGGACGATGAGGCTGATGATGATGAGGGCCGCGCCGATGCCAAGGAACCAGCCGGCCTGATCGGACACCCGCAGAGCTCCCACCGTGAAGCTGGCGATGCCGAGAGCAAACATGACGGTGCCAAGAATCGTGCGGAACTGCAGGGACTTCTCGGTTGCTCCCGAGGTCTCTCGCATTGCCTCGATCGGAGGAATGAGGGCTGCGGCGCGGGCCGGCAGAAGGGCCGCGATGATCGTGACGATGACACCAACAACCATGGAGGTGGCGATGATCGAGGCAGTCATGATGAGCTCGGCGTCGAGTGGCATGCCGTAGGACTCGAGCATGGCTCGGATGGCGAGGACGAGGCACTGGCCGGCCACCACACCGACGGCGGATCCGACGAGTCCAATGACGATGGCCTGGACGAAGACAACCGTGAACACTTGGCGCGGGGAGGCGCCAACGGCCCGCAGGAGTGCGAACTCCTTCTGGCGCTGCTTGACCGAGATCCGGAACGTGTTCGTGATGATGAAAATGGAGATGCCGAGTGCGAGGGCAACGAAGATCAGGAGGAAGGTGTTGATCATGTTGAGGACGCTTGCGACGGCCGCCTCGGTTTCCTGCTGCATCTCCTCCGCGGTCAGCACCTCGTAGTTGTCGGGCAGGACCTCCAGGATGTCGTCACGGACTGTCTCCGGATCCCCATCTGTTACGACGACGATGTTCGACACCATGCCATCGGCTCCGAAGTACTGCTCGGCCAGATCCGGGTAGAGCATGGTGACCGAGGCGCCCGCCATGGGGCTGCCAAAGGACAGGAGCCCCACGATCTCCACGTCCATCGGTTCTCCGCCGATGAGGAGAACGGTCGTGTCCCCAACCTTGAGGCCCGAATCCTCGGCCGCTCCCGCCTCGAGTACGACCTCGTTCGAGTTCTCGGGGCCGCGGCCCTCGGAGAGTCGTTCCTCGTCCGTGGCCGCAACCCAGTTGAAGGCGAGGGCGGGGGCCTGCGCGAGATTGACGGGCTGATTGTCGTGATCAAAGATCATGGCGGTGCCGATGTAGTTCGGGTACGCACCCTCCACACCCGGCACCTCGTTGATCTCATCCGCGAGTGATGCGCTGATCGGCATGTTGCCACCCTCGTAGGCGAGATCAGCGTCGACGGGTTCGCCGCGGACGGTGAGGTCGCCCGTGGCCGTGCTTGTCGTCAGCTCCTGGAAGGTCTGCCCGAGGACGTCACGGAAGGCAAGCGTTCCCGACAGGAAGGCGATGCCGAGCATGACGGAGAGGGCTGTGAGGAAGAATCTTCCCAAGTGTGCGCGGATCCCGCGCATCGTCACTTGCCACATGGCTACCGACCGTTCCGGAGAGCATCCAGCACGCTGTCACGCGTGGGGTTGCGGAGCTCGCCAAGAATCTGACCGTCGTGCAGAACAACCACCCGGTCCGCCCACGCGGCCGCGTCGGGTTCGTGGGTGACCATGACAACGGACTGACCAAGATCGTCCACGGAGGTGCGGAGGAATTTGAGGATCTGCTCGGTCGCGGTGGAATCGAGGTTGCCGGTTGGCTCGTCAGCAAAGACCACGTCGGGGGAGCCAACCATGGCCCTCGCACATGCGACTCGCTGCTGCTGACCACCGGAAAGTTCGCTCGGCCGGTGATCGAGCCGATCGGCAAGGCCCACGGTCTCGACAACGTGATCGAAACGCTTCTGGTCGACCTTCCTGCCGGCAATCGTTGCGGGCAACATGATGTTCTCGCGGGCCGTCAGCGTGGGAACGAGGTTGAAGGACTGGAAGATAAAGCCGATGTTGTCGCGGCGCAGCTTAGTGAGCTGCGATTCCTTCATGGCAGTCACTTCCTTGCCGTCGATGTTGACGGTGCCTGCGGTTGCCGCCTCGAGCCCTACGATGCAGTGCATGAGGGTGGACTTGCCGGATCCGGAGGGTCCCATGATGGCGGTGAGTTCCCCGCGACCAATGTCGAGGTCGATGCCGCGCAGGGCGGGAACCTCGGTTGTTCCCATGCCGAAGGTTTTCTTGAGATGACGGACTGTGACGACTGGATCTGAGATGGGGGCAAGTTCGCGTGTGAACGCTGGAGTGGACATGGGAAATCTCCTCAAGTAACGGTCTTCCTCATTAAGTAAACCAATGACAAGGTATCCGATACATGGGGCGTTCCCCTGAATTAACCCTGAGAATGATCAGGTTCCAAGAGGGGGTCTTCAGTCCACGGGCTGGATCCGCGCCGCGCAAGCGCCGTGAAACGGTACCTAAGTCCCGTCCTTGAGGTGAGCCACCCTCGGTCCGGTTCCGCACCCACGACATCCCAGTTCGGAAGCTGCGGAGCAAACGCATCGGCCCCCGGCACGGCAAGATCAATATCGGTGACAACGATGCCATCGAGGTAGGGCATGGCGGCCTCGTAGACCTGTCCGCCACCCATGATCCACGCCAGTTCGCCGTCGAACATGTCCCGCACCTCTTCAATGGAGGACACGGTTTCACATCCGGGGAATTCCCGGTCGCTCCGGGTCAGGATGATGTTCCTGCGGTTTGGGAGGGGCCGGTACTTCCCGCCCAGGGAGTCGTAGGTGCGCGAACCCATGATGACGGGGTGGCCGGAGGTGAGTCTCTTAAAGTGTGCGAGATCCTCGGGCAGGTGCCACGGCATTGCGCCGTCCTTGCCGATAGCGCGGTCGTGGGCCTGCGCCCAGATAGCCACCAGGCTCATACGGCAACCGGGGCCTTGATGGCGGGGTGGTGCTGGTAGCCGACAGTGAAGATGTCGTCCATGTCGTACTCAAAGATCGACGGAGCCTTCTTCAGATCCAGGGTGGGGAACGGGTATGGTTCCCTGCTCAGTTGCTCCTCAACCCGGGCCACGTGGTTGTCGTAGATATGGCAGTCGCCACCCGTCCAAATGAACTCTCCGACCTCGAGGTCGGTCTGCTGAGCAATCATGTGGGTGAGGAGCGCGTAGGAGGCGATGTTGAAGGGGACGCCAAGGAACAGGTCGGCACTGCGCTGGTAGAGCTGGCAGGACAGCTTTCCATCGGCAACATAGAACTGGAACATCGTGTGGCACGGCTGCAGTGCCATGTCATCCAGATCCGACACGTTCCAGGCCGAGACGAGAATTCGGCGCGAGTCGGGGGTGTTCTTCAGCTGATCGATGACCTTCTGAATCTGGTCAATGTGCTGACCGTCCGGGGTCGGCCACGACCGCCACTGGTAGCCGTAGACGGGTCCGAGTTCGCCGTTCTCATCGGCCCACTCATCCCAGATCGTGATCCCGCGTTCCTTCAGCCAGTTAATGTTCGTGTCGCCACGAAGGAACCACAGTAGCTCACCCTTGACGGCCTTCATGGCCACAAACTTCGTGGTGATGCGAGGAAATCCCTCGGCCAAGTTGAATCGCATCTGGTGCCCAAAGACTGACCTGGTGCCGGTACCTGTCCGGTCAGACTTGTGGTTGCCGTTTGCCAGGACGTGGCGGAGCAGATCTTCATACGCTGTGTTCACCCCGCCAGTGTAGGCCAGTTACTTGGACCGTGAGTAGACCCAGGGACGGGTGAGCCGGGAGTCGAGACTGGGGACACAGGAAGGAGCGATAGGGTCGGATAACCGTCTGCCGGCGATGCGACTGAGCGGGATCGCACCGGCGCACGTCCTTGATTGGGAGGGGAAAGCCGAGCAGGCGAGCAACGGCGCCCGCCGCTTGTGGCACTCCTTCTGAAGGTGTCCAACTAGGGGAGTTCTTGCTGCGGAGTAGAGATACAGGTGTGCCCTCAACCAGCGGATAGTTCTGGTTGAGGGCACAGGACTGAAGAATGCAAGGTTCCTAGTCTGCCGCTAGGTGCTTGCTTGCGCCTTCTTAGTTGGCGTCGATGGTCTTGGACTCCGAGGAGCTGGTGTTGACCGAGATCTTGCGGGGCTTTGCCTCGTCCGCGACCGGGAAGGTGAGCGTGAGAACGCCACCGTCGTAGGTTGCGTTGATCTTGTCGACTGCAACTCCGTAGCCCATCGTGAGCTGACGAGCGAAGGTGCCGGTGGGGCGTTCCTTCGAGAGCCACTCAACTTCGCCCTGACGGGCCTTGCGCTCTGCGCGGATGGTCAGGGTGCGGTCATCGATGTCGATGTCGATGGTCGAGGGGTCCACGCCGGGGAGGTCGAGTTCTGCCACGTACTCGTCACCTGTGCGGATGAGGTCCATCGGCATGCCCGGGCCGGTTGGGCGAGCAAAGCCAGTGGAGGAGAAGAGTCGTTCAATGTCCTGGAAGGGGTCATTACGTCGTGCCATGTTGTCACACTTTCAATCTGTCCGGTTCGGCTTTCGAACCTGCTGATATAAGTATCGAACTCCGCATGGGCAGAGTCAAGTAAACTTGAGTCAAGTTCACTCAAGATGAACAAGCTCGTTCGTGTCAACTTTTGACGTGGCGAAATCTGGCGGATTCCGTGGTGGAACTTTGTGCTTGAACGACTGATGGGACCCCGTGTGGGATCCCATCAGTCAAGTTGAGTATGGCAAAAGCTCGGTCGGATCCAGCTGTCTCGATTTAGCTCTCGGGCGGTGCGGGCGTGCGGTTCACGAGCTCGAAGGTGCTTTGTGCCGATGCCTCGAGGGTGCGTCCAACGGTGCAGGAACGCTCGACCGCCGCATCGACCTTCTCCTTCAGCTTCTCCAGCTCCTCAGGAGAGAGCGAGGACAGGTTAAGGGAGAAGGTGGTGGCGATGGCGGAGTAGCGGTTCTCGTCGGGAACCCTCTCCGGTTCAACCTTGAGCGTGACCTGAATGTCGTCGCCGAGGGCGTAGGTGAGTCTCGCATCCATCGACAGCCCCGCGCACGTGGCGGCTGCTAGTTGCAGGAGCTCGCCGGGGGAGAAGACCTCGTGCGCCTCAGGATCACCGATCTTGACGATGGCGCCGCGATCGTTCGTTGCGATCCATTCCCGCACCCCGCTACGAACTGCTTTCACTGCGCCTCAATGATCTGCTGAACGAACTTATGATCTCCGGAGAGGAGCTCGTCAACTTTGGAGACGGCGACCTTTTCGAGCTTTGCTCCAACGAAGGGAACCGTCACCTTGACGTCGCCAGCGAACGTGCACTGAGTGCCCGATCCAGTCGAGGTCAGGGTCTGGGTGAGGGTGACGGATACGGGGAGGGAGCCCACATCAACAGTGAACTGGGCTGAGGCGGTGTCGGGGCCGGTGCCATCCCACTGTTGAGTGATGGTGGCGTTGATGTCGCGGCTGATGAGCTTGCGTGCCTTGTCGGGAAGCTGAGAGGCGGGAACCACGAGTGTGGTCACGGCCTTCGGCCCACCGTTTCCGCTGGTCACGGTGTGGCTTGGGGCGGCTAGATTGCCTGCCTTGGTCCGTGCCACGGCCAGCTCTTCGGAGAGATAGGCCTGCTGGACTGAGGCGAGATCGGCAGAATATGAGATTGTGCGTTCAACGCGCATGAATTCTCCTGTCAGGACGGGATAGGCTAGCCGTGTGCCAACGCTTACCAACATGATAAATCAGGCAGGGACCCTCGACGCTGAGGGAGTGGAGCACCTCCACCAACTCGTTGCCGACTGGCATCCGCTTGCCGATGTCACATTCTCCGATCTTTTCATTGTTTTGCCGACGAAGGACGATGAGATGCTCATCGCCGCGCACTGTCGTCCTGCAACGGCCGGAACCGTCGAGGGAGAGGATGTGGTCGGAAACCCCGTTCCTCCCTCAATCGACAAGCAGGTCCGCAAGAGCTTCTTGACCCAGCAGCCGCTGCAGTCCGGTGTCGATCACGTGCGCTTCCGCATCGTTCCCATCGCAACTCGCGTCCAGAAAGTCATCGGCATTCTCGTTGTCGCCTCCGACGACCGCACAGAACGTCAGCCGGATGCTGTGCAACGAAACTACGCAGAGATCACCGAGTCGATGCTCAGGATGATTTCCAATGGCGAGTTCCCGGGTGATGGTGTGCCGACGGGCCTCCGCCACGGAACCCCGCGCGTTTCCGATGGTCTCATTCACCTCAATGCTGACGGTGTCGTTCTGTACGCCTCACCCAACGCGATTTCGGCCTTCCACCGCCTCGGGGTCAGGGGCAGGTTGCCGGGCAAGATCCTGGCCGAGCTCGTGACCGAACAAATGCAGTACTCATCGAGCGTCGACGAAATGTTGCCGGTCGTGCTTCTCGGCAAGGGATCGTGGGTGACCGAGGTGGAGTCCCGGGGTGTTGTCATCTCGCTTCGTGCCATTGAACTGAAGAACAGGGGTGCACGCACCGGAGCCATGCTCATGTGCCGTGACGTGACGGAACTGCGTCGTTCCGAACGCGAGCTCATGACGAAGGACGCGATGATCCGCGAGATCAACCACCGCGTCAAGAACAATCTGCAAACCGTGTCGGCGCTGCTCCGCCTGCAGGCGAGGCGAGTTCAGGACCCCGCCGCAAAGCAGAACCTGGACGATGCTCAGCGACGGATCTACACCATCTCCATGGTCCACGAGGCGCTCGCTCGCACTGGTGCCGACAAGGTCGAGTTCGATGAGACCTTTGCGAGGCTCATGCGGCTCGCAGCGGGCGTCGCGACCACGGGTCAGCACGTCACAACCCGCTTCGAAGGCTCCTTCGGCACCGTTCATTCCGAAGAAGCAACGTCCCTTGCCGTGGTCCTCAACGAGGTCATCACCAACGCCGTCGAACACGGACTCAAGGGCCGCGACGGATCCATCGTCGTTCGCGTACACCGCGACGGTGACGAGCTTGATGTCGTCATCGAGGACGATGGCGTCGGCATCAAGGAGGGCGAGCACGGCTCCGGCCTCGGAACCCAGATCGTCGAAACGATGATTAAGTCCGACCTTCTTGGCACGATCAACTGGAGTCCCGGTCCCGAACGGGGAACCGTCGTCACCATTCAGGCGCACATGAGGCACCGCGACTAGCGCACGAGGCACCTCAGCTAGGTCGACTGAGGATTAAGTCGAACCTGCTCGTACATAAACTGGAATTAGGAACCGCAATTGAGGGGAGCCCGCCGCGGCAGGGCTCCCCTCAATTCTTGGTCTTTGCGGAGTTCCGTAGAAACGACTGGGGTGGCGAGTTTCCTCGCCACCCCAGGCCAGTCATCTCTTGCTTATGAAGCGCGACGAGCGCGGGCGTTGCGGCGCTTAAGGGAACGACGCTCCTCCTCGGACATGCCGCCCCACACTCCAGCATCCTGGCCGGTCTCGAGAGCCCACTTCAGGCAGGTTTCGCGCACTTCGCAACGATGGCATACAGCCTTGGCCTGCTCAACCTGAGCCAGAGCCGGGCCAGAGTTTCCGATCGGGAAGAATAGCTCGGGGTCTT
Source organism: Flaviflexus sp. (assembly GCF_041440645.1). Taxonomy (GTDB): domain Bacteria; phylum Actinomycetota; class Actinomycetes; order Actinomycetales; family Actinomycetaceae; genus Flaviflexus. The sequence goes on from NZ_JASDVN010000007.1 coordinate 30,256, forward strand.
CAGTGAGGCAAGCCGCGCGGTTGCGCCAATCCATATAAAATCGTCTCCTTGTATCCGGCTTCTATACCGGCTGAACATCTAGTTCATTACCTTGTCACGAGGATCGCGAACGGTAAAGAGTTAATTGAGGATAAACACCGGTGGATTATGTCACAGGGCTCGAAAGGTAGTATTGGCACATGCAAAAAGGAAAGTTGCTACGCGCGGAGGGACTTGCGGCCCTTGGAGTTGCCCTCGAAGCCCTCGTTCTTGGCATCTGGTCGATAACAGTGCTGGTCTCGGGCTTGTCCGGGGAAACTGTGGTCACGGAAGACGGTAGCGACACCGCTCTCGGAATCTTCATGCTGGTCGTCGCGATACTCCTGGGCAGAGTCGGGTGGGCGGTGTGGAAGGACGTGCGATGGGCGACGGGCCCAGCCATCACTCTCCAGGTTCTCCTCATCGGCGGGGCGGTCATCTCAACCGACTTCCTTCCCATCCCCGCAATCGGAGCAATCATCCTCTACGCGGTGCTCGTCGCCGCTGCCCTCATCAACGTTCGGCGACAGCAATTCGCTGCGGAATAGGCTTAACAGCTCATTCCGAACAACTGAAGCAGAAGGTGGCGAGGATAAAACCCGCCACCTTCACGATCTCGCTCGATCTCGGCGGGGTAATCGACCTGGCTGCCAATTAAGACGACTTGCCTGTCAGCGATTCCGACCCGAGCCTTCTGCACTCAGACAAACTTCCCCAGGGAGCGCCTTAGCCAATGACCTCATCGGCGGGAATCTCCACGATGTTCTCGGGAGTGTTCACTCCGACCTTGCCGATGTCGTGACGAACGGGAATGGCCTTGAGCTCGGGATTGGGGTGGGAGAGGATCTCGAGGGCGTGATCCGGGCCCTCGGCCAGGGGATCCAACCAATCGGAGAAGTCCTCCTGATCGAGGATGCTGGGCACGCGCTCGTGAATGTCGGCAAGCTGCTCCGCGGCGCGAGTGATGATCGTCGTCGAGAGGATCCACTCCTCGCCATCCTTCCACCACGAGTACAGGCCAGCGAAGGCCAAAGGTTCGCCGTCGGCTCGGGTGATGTAGTATGGCTGCTTTCTGCTCCCAACCTTCTTCCACTCGTAGTAGCCATCGGCCGGGACAATGCATCGGCGTTTCTTGAGAGAAGGAGCGAAGGAGCGCTTCTCCGCAATCGTCTCGCTTCTCGCGTTAATCATCTTTGCCGCAAACGACTTGTCTTTCGCCCACGGTGGGAGCAGACCCCAGTGAGCAAGGTGAGCCTCACGCTTCAGACCCTCGTCGTACCGCTCAACAATGATCGGCACGCTGGTCGTGGGAGCCACATTGTAGTTCGCGGGCCTCTCAAGAACCCCCTCGGTCAAGAAGTCCAAATCAAACAGACCCGGCTGCTCATCGAGGCGAGTAAAGGTCGCATATCGTCCGCACATGGTGACCACACTAGTGGAGGCGCACACAGGCGACCAGAGAAGACAGATAACCGGACCAGACGTGTCAAGACCAAAGCAGACTTGTCGCCAGAGAAGGTAGCCAGTCTGAGAAGGTAGCCAGAGAAGGCCGCTTGCCAGAGATGACAGCTAGCCAGAGAGGACAGCCAGAGTAGACAGTTTTTCAGAAAAGTCGTTCGTGGAATTGGAGAAGTCGGGATTGCGGGGGTTCGCGTCCCCAGCTGTCCTTCCCGAGAGTGTGCCGCCACCTCAGGCTAAACTGTCGGCGTGAGTACCAAAGACTTCCAATCCGCTCTCGCACGATGGCAGGAACTGGCCGAGATCATCCGCCCAGCTCAAACCGCCTACTACAACGATGAGCGCGGAGAATCCCCGCTGTCCGACTCCGAATACGACGTTCTCATTCGGGAAATGAGGGGACTGGAAGAGACCTACCCTCAGCTCAACACTCAGGACTCACCCACCCGCAACGTCGGTGCGGTGATCAATGAGGGCGCTCGCGGTGAGGAAGGTGCAGACTCTCCTGCCGCCTTCTCTCCCGTGCGCCACAGGGAACGCATGTACTCCCTCGAGGACGCGTTCAGCACCGAGGAAGTTGCAGCGTGGTTTGAGCGTGTGTCGAAGGCCGAGGGCATCGCAACATCCGACATTGAGGTCGTGTGTGAGGCAAAGATCGATGGCCTTGCACTCAACATTCGATACGAGAACGGGGTTCTTGTTCAGGCGGCTACCCGCGGTGATGGCACCACTGGTGAGGACGTGACGGCCAACGTTGCCACCATCAAGGCCGTACCTCAGAAGCTTGCTGGGGGAGGCTGGCCCGAGATCATCGAGATCCGAGGCGAGGTTTTCATTCCGCTTGCCGACTTCGCGACCTTCAACAAGAAACTGGAAGACGAAGGTCAGCGCGTGTTTGCGAACCCGCGCAACGCGGCTGCGGGCTCGCTGCGTCAGAAGAATCCCGAGAACACGGCCTCGCGCCCGCTCTCTTTCATCGCCCACGGCATTGGGTTTGTTCAGGGGTCGACCGATCCCGTGACGAGCCAACTTGAGATCTACGAACGCCTGGGTAGCTGGGGCATTCCGGTCTCTCCCTACACGAAGCCGGTCACGGGCCTCGACCAGGCACTTGGCTTCATTGACGACCTGGGGAAGCAGCGCACCGAGCTGATTCACGGCATGGACGGCGCGGTCATCAAGATTGCTTCGCGGGCGCAGCAGGCCGAACTCGGCTACACCTCCCGCGTGCCCAGGTGGGCCATTGCCTACAAGTACCCGCCGGAGGAAGTGCACACGAAGCTCCTCGACATCGGTGTACAGGTAGGCCGTACCGGGCGCGCCACTCCGTTCGCGATCATGGAACCCGTCCTCGTTGATGGCTCCACCGTCTCGCAGGCCACCCTCCACAATCCGTCCGAGGTTGCTCGCAAGGGCGTGCTCATTGGTGACACCGTCATCCTTCGCAAGGCCGGCGACATCATCCCCGAGGTCGTGGCACCTGTCTATTCGCTGCGAACGGGGGAGGAGAAGGAGTGGGTCATGCCGTCCCACTGCCCCAACTGCGGCTCCGTTCTCGCCCCTTCCAAGGAGGGTGAGGCGGACTGGCGTTGCCCGAATGCGAAGTCGTGTCCTGCTCAGCTGACGGAACGTCTCGCCCACGTCGGCTCCAGGGGCGCCCTCGACGTTGAGGCGCTGGGCGCAGAGACGGCCCTCATGCTCACCAATCCTGACGCTCGTAGGGAGCTCGCCATCGCCTCTCTTATTGCAGGCCATGACCTCAGCATCGATGGGAAGAAGGTGAGCCTCTCGAGCAAGGCCGCCAAGGCCGCGATCGCAGAATTTGGCGAACCCACCCCTGGCGACATTCGCCCCGAGATCCTTCACGTGCTTGGGATCCCCGATCCGCAGGAACCCGTGCTGGAGAACGAGGCCGGTCTCTTTGACCTGACCGCTGACGATCTGCGCGACGTATTTGTGTGGACGGAGCAGCGAGTCAAGGGCGAGTTCCTCGGCAACTACCGCTATGCCAGGGCGGCGTGGACGAAGCCGATGCTCGACAAGGAAGGGAATGTCAAGAAGGAATCGCTTCCAACCAAGTCCACCGAGACTCTTCTCAAGGAACTCGAGCTGGCTAAGGAGAAGGACCTGTGGCGCAAGATCGTTGCCCTCTCCATCCGCCACGTGGGACCAACTGCAGCCCGCGCCCTCGCCACTCACTTCGGTTCTCTCGATGCCATCGCGGAAGCGAGTGTTGAGGAACTCTCCACCGTCGAAGGCGTGGGACTCACCATCGCCGAATCCATTCGTGAATGGTTTTCCGTTGACTGGCACCGGGCCATCGTCGATCGCTGGAGGAAAGCTGGGGTGGTGTGGGAAGAGGAAGCGAGCGAGGAGCTCCCGCAGACCCTCGCCGGTCTCACCATTGTTGCTACGGGCAGTCTTGAGAGCTACACGAGAGACTCCGTCAAGGAAGCAATCGTGTCCCACGGAGGTAAGGCCTCATCCGGTGTATCCAAGAACACCGACTACGTGGTGGTTGGCGAGAACGCAGGCTCCAAGGCAACTAAGGCTGAAGAGCTGGGAATCCCCATCCTCGACGAGGAAGCCTTCACCAAGCTGCTCGAGAACGGACCCGAAGCAGAATAGGGGTCAGTGATCCGAAGCTGCGGTGTTATTAACGAACGATTTGACGCCTGACGGCTGAACGACAGTCTAAGAGTTCTTCACCTATTGACTTTCGATAGATATCTATCGATACTCGATATATGGAACTTGACCTGCCTCGCCCGCCACGTGCTCTCGTGCTCGTCACTCAGGCGCTCCTCGGCGTGCTATTTCTTGTTGGTATTGGCGCGATTGCGCTACTTCCCGCCTTTTCCGCAGAGGTTGCCGAAACGGTACCGGAATATGCGGACTTGCGAGTCCCACTGCTTGCGCTGTCGATCGCGTTCACTCTTCTCGGCCTCATCGCCGTTGTCTTGGTCGGGCTGCTGGTTCACCGGATTTATAGAGGCATCATTCTGACGCCGACCTCGGTGCTGTGGGTGGATGTTCTCGTCACGATGTTCATCTGCGCCGTCATCCTGATCGTGACCGCTTTCTTTGCGATCAGTGACGGTCAGGCGGGTAGCCCCTTCCTTGCCCTCATCCTTGTGATTGCCTGCCTTGGCTTCATCGCCACCTCCTGCATCACCCTCGTGCTGCGGTCGCTGCTCAAGAGTGCGATAGCTATGCGCAGCGAGCTCGACGAGGTGGTCTGATGACAATCCGAATCAGCATTGACCGGATGCTCGTGGAACGGGGCATGAGCGTGGGCGAGTTTGCCGACGCCGTCGGAATCACCCCTGCCAATGTCGCCGTTCTGAAGAATGGGAGAGCAAAGGCAGTGCGTTTCACAACGCTGGACGCGATCTGTCGGGTTCTCGAATGTCAGCCCGGGGATATTCTCCACTACGAGGCATCGTAGGGCGGACCTTCGTCATCGGCGCGACGAAGCAAGAGAGCTGATGACGAAGCTAGCGTGCTTTTTTATTAGGCGACGCGACCGTACTGCCCTCAGTTCTACGCGCCACCCTCAGTGCAACCTGAGTGGCTTGTTAGAGGACGATGCCGAGGGGACGGAGGATCGACTCGAGGAGGCGGGAGAGGAATGGGCGGCGCTCCCACTCCTTCTCGGTGAGCTCACGCGCGTTGGTGAGGTCCAATTCAAAGACTTTCTCCATGAGCTCCGCATGCGAATCGGAATAGATCTCGACGTTGATCTCGTAGTTGCCTCGCATGGAGAGGGCATCGAGGTTGGCGGTTCCGACCGTCGACCACTTGCCGTCCACCGTCAGGGTTTTGGAGTGAACCATGGCGCCCTCGAAGAGGAAGATGCGGACGCCGGATGCGAGGAGACCCTCGTAGGAAGGGCGGCCCGCCCAGTCCGCGACGATGTGGTTGGAGTACTCGGGAATGAGAACGCGAACATCGACGCCTCGCTGCGCGGCGGCGATGAGTGTTGCTTGGAGGTCGCGGTCGGGAATGAAGTAACCCATGGTGATCCAGGCGCGCTCCGATGCTCGATCGACTGAATCGAGGTAGATGGAACGGATCGGGTAGGAAAGTCTGGCCGGCAGGTTCTGGACGGCGCGGAGCTCCGAGCTCCACTCGGATGTACCGCGGTCGGTCAGTCGTTCCTCGCCGCGAGGGCGGTGGATGTTCCACATGTCGATGAAGGCGTTCTCGAGCTCCCAGCTCTGCGGGCCCTCGAGACGGATGTGCGTGTCGCGCCAGTGGTCGGCGTAGAGCTGACCGACGTTGTATCCGCCGATGTAGGAGATCGTCGAATCGACGATGAGGAGCTTTCGGTGGTCGAGGCCGGAGTGGCGGACGAGCCCGATCATGCGGCCAAGATTGAAGAAGGGGAAGCGGAGAACGTGCAGGTTCTCGTGCTTGGGGAAGTAGCGGAAGCGGGGATCCTGGTTGAGATTCCCGAATACGTCAACAATGATGTAGGTCGCGACACCGCGTTCTGCTGCAGCGATAAGGGCGTCACGGAACTTCTGTCCGATCTCGTCAGCCTTCCAGATGTAGGTCTCGAAGTAGACGGATTTCGTGGCGTTGTTGATGTCCTCAAGCATCGACTCGTACAGGTCGTGACCAAACATGAAGGTCGTGATCTTCGTGTTGTCGACCGCGGTCGCTTTCGGGCTGAAGTGCGGGAACTCGCCGGTGGGAGGCTCTCGGCGCTTGCGTCGTTCGTCAACGGCGATGACCGCCGTCACTGCTGCAACCTGAAGACCTACCGTGGCCGTTGCTGCAGTCTTGGCGTAGTTCCACAGTTTTTGACCCGGTGGCAAAGAGAGTCTTCCCATGGTGAGCATTGTACGGGTATGAAATAGCGAGATGGTGACCCATGCTTGAATATCAAGGATGTGCCTGTGGCATTAGACTGTGCACATGTCCTCTTTTTCTACTGATGAGGTCGCCCGCGTGGCGGCGCTCGCACGTATTGCCCTGACCGAGGAGCAGATCCAGCGGTACGCCAACGAACTCGACGTCGTTGCCAATGCCGTTGCGAAGGTCTCCGAAGTCGCAACCCCCGAGATTCCCGCAACCTCGCACCCGATTCCGCTGACGAATGTCATGCGTGACGACGTTGTCGTGGAGGGCCTGAACCGGGACGACGTCCTGTCGCAGGCTCCGGAAAGCGAAGACGGAAAGTTCCTGGTACCTCAGATCCTCGGGGAGGAAGCGTGAACGAACTGCTCACCAAGTCGGCAACTGAACTCGCCGATCTGCTTGCGGACGGCACCATTACCTCCGTCGAACTGACGACCGCTACCCTCGAGCGCATCAAGGCACTAAACCCGACACTCAACGCGTTCCTTCACATCGATGAAGAAGGCGCGCTCGCGACGGCTCGTGAGATTGACGAGAAGAGGGCTGCGGGGGAGAAGCTGGGACGACTCGCAGGTGTCCCCATCGTCATCAAGGACAACATTGTAATTAAGGGAATGCCGACCACCTGTGCATCGAAGATGCTGGAAGGCTGGCTCCCGCCTTACAACGCAACCGTGATCGACAAGATCCGTGAGGCGGGACTGCCGATCGTCGGTAAGACGAACATGGACGAGTTCGCCATGGGTTCGTCCACGGAGCACTCCGCGTATGGTCCCACGAAGAACCCGTGGGACATCGAACGCATCCCCGGTGGCTCCGGCGGTGGTAGCGCCGCGGCAGTAGCCGCCTACATGGTGCCCCTCGCGCTGGGTTCCGACACCGGTGGCTCCATCCGTCAGCCCGGTTCCGTCACCGGAACCGTGGGCGTCAAGCCCACCTACGGTGCCGTGTCCCGCTACGGCCTCATCGCCATGGCTTCCTCGCTCGACCAGATTGGTCCCGTCACTCGCACCGTGGCCGATGCTGCGGCCTTGCAGGAGATCATTGCCGGCCACGACGAGCTGGACTCCACGTCCTTCACCAACGAGGTACCGGCGCTCGAGGACATCGTCGTCAAGGTTGGCGCGGACCGCGTCAAGGGCCTGAAGATCGGTATCGTCGAGCAGCTCTCCGGGGAGGGCTTCGATGAGGGAGTGAAGGAACAGTTCGATGCGGCCGTCGCTCGCCTCGAAGAAGCTGGCGCCGAGGTTGTCACGGTCTCGTGCCCCTCGTTTGAGTACGCACTGTCCGCCTACTACCTGATCATGCCCGCCGAGGTGTCCTCGAACATGGCTCGCTTCGATGGCATGCGCTACGGCCTGCGCGTGGAACCCGAGGAGGGTCCCATCACGGCTGAGCGAGTCATGGCGGAAAGCCGCGGTCAAGGATTTGGCGATGAGGTCAAGCGCCGCATCATCCTCGGAACCCACGTTCTCTCCGCAGGTAACTACGACGCCTACTACGGTGCGGCGCAGAAGGTGCGTACCCTCGTGCAGCGCGACCTCGATGAGGCATTCTCGCAGGCGGACGTTCTCGTGACACCGACTGCTCCGACCGTGGCGTTCAAGTTCGGCGAGAAGATGGACGACCCAATGGCCATGTACCTCAACGACTTGGCCACGATCCCCGCGAACCTCGCCGGCATCCCCGGCCTGTCGGTTCCGTGTGGCCTGTCGGAGGACCTGCCGGTGGGCTTCCAGGTGCTCGCACCGACCTACCGTGATGACCTGATGTACGAAGTTGCGGCCGCGGTTGAGGCTGGCGCTGGAGATATTTCCGGGTCCTGCCCGGCTAAGGATTGGGAGAACTAAATGACTGAGCTTTTGGATTACGCAACTGCTGTCGAGAACTTCGATCCTGTTCTCGGTATCGAGGTCCACGTCGAACTGGGCACCGAAACCAAGATGTTCGATGGTGCCCGAAACGCCTTCGGCGGGGAACCGAACACGTTCGTCACCCCGGTGTCGCTCGGCATGCCCGGATCGCTTCCGGTCGTCAACCGCAAGGCAGTGGAGTACGCGATCAAGATTGGTCTCGCCCTCAACTGCACCATTGCAGAGTCGTGCCGGTTCGCGCGTAAGAACTACTTCTACCCCGACCTGACGAAGAACTACCAGACCTCCCAGTCGGACGAGCCGATTGCACGCGACGGTTGGATCGATGTTGTTCTTGACGATGGTGACGTGTTCCGCGTCGAGATCGAGCGTGCCCACATGGAAGAGGATGCAGGTAAGAACAGCCACGTTGGTGGAAGCGGACGCATTCAGGGTGCCGACTATTCGCTCGTTGACTACAACCGAGCAGGCGTTCCCCTCGTCGAGATTGTGACCCGCCCGATTCCCGGTGCCGGAGCTCGCGCACCCGAGGTCGCAGCCGCCTACGTCAAGACTCTGCGTGACATCTTCCGTGCACTCGACGTGTCGGAGGCGCGCATGGAGCGCGGCAATGTCCGCGCCGACATCAACCTGTCGCTGCGCGAGACCCCCGAGTCACCGCTCGGTACCCGCACCGAGACGAAGAACGTCAACTCGTTCACCGCGATTGAGCAGGCAGTCACGTTCGAGATGAGGAGGCAGGCCAAGATCCTGTCCGAGGGTGGCAAGGTCACGCAGGAAACCCGTCACTTCCACGAGGAGGACGGCTCAACCTCCTCCGGTCGCGAGAAGTCGGATGCTGAGGACTACCGCTACTTCCCCGAACCCGATCTCGTGCCGGTCGCTCCTTCAGCCGAGTGGGTGGATGAGATTCGGCGGTCGCTTCCCGAGCTTCCGAACGCGAAGCGCAAGCGCCTCCAGGCAGAGTGGGAGATCTCGGATCTCGAGCTCCGCGACCTCGTGAACGCTCAGGCACTCGACATTGTCGAGGCCACGGTCCTTGCCGGTGCGACTCCAGCAGCCGCACGCAAGTGGTGGACCGGTGAGATCGCTCGTTACTGCAACGAGAACGGACTCGCCCTCGACGAAGCGCCGGTCACGGCAGAGAACATCGCTGAACTCGATGGCCTTGTCCAGTCCGGAAAGCTCAACGACAAGCTGGCCCGCCAGGCACTCGAGGGAACCCTCGCGGGTGAAGGTAGCCCGGCAGAGGTTGCCTCAGCCCGCGGTCTCGAGATCGTTTCCGATGATTCCGCGCTGGAAGCAGCCGTTGAAGAGGCCATGGCCGCCAACCCCGACGTCGTCGAAAAGATTCGTGGTGGCAAGGTTCAGGCAGCCGGTGCTCTCGTTGGTGCAGTCATGAAGGCCACGCGTGGCCAGGCTGACGCCGGACGGGTCCGGGAGATCATTCTGGCGAAGTTCGCTTAGCCAAAAGCATGAGAAGAGCGGGGTCGCATGACCCCGCTCTTTGCGTTTCCGCAGGTAAACGGGGAATGAACTGAGTGTGACCTGGAATGGTAACTAGGGTCACCTTCAAATAATTTGACGGGGTGGTGTGGTTTGGCCTAACTTTATCTAGTTGCTTCCGGCGTTGGTCGGTTGGGATTGTCGCGCGTCAGACTATGTGGCAGGGGTAGTTAGTTGTTGAAATTACCCTTG
>NZ_JASDVN010000008.1:0-39968 GCF_041440645.1 Flaviflexus sp.
TCCTGGGCAGCGGCGGATTCCAAAACAAACTACACCCCCAATTATGAAGAGCCCGTAAAGTGCGAGCCACACAGCCAGAGGCTCTGAAATGAGCTTGATTCAAGTGAGGTTACGTGGGTTCACAAGGATCCTCTAGAAAGCGGGTGCGATGTACTCGTGGCAAGCACGTTGCAATTGATCGTATGCACTTAGAACTTCGATTCCTGGGAAGAAAATGGCACTGGATACCCAGCTCATAAGAGGGTGACCAGTGCCATTTGGAGCGGATAGCCCCGCTTCGAACTTGAGGCTATGCCTGATGCTTTGCCATTGACTTATCTTTGGCCTTGGCTGTCCCCTCCGGGCGGACTCCAGTACCCTTCGTGTACTCCGAGTAGTAGCCGTACTGGTCAGTTCGCTTAGTGACATTTAGGTCGTTGACGACAATGCCTGCGACTTCAGCCTGTCCCGCAGACAGCTGATCGAGTGCTGATTCCAGCTGATTCTTCCGTACTTTATCCGCGCGAGCAACGAGGACGGCGCCGCCGGTCTTGGAGGCGAGGATAGTGGCGTCTGTGACAGGAAGAACCGGGGGAGAGTCAATGATGACATGGTCGAATTCTCGTTCAGCGACCTGAAGCAACTTTTCCATCGAAAGAGAGCCGAGAAGCTCCGACGGATTTGGTGGTACTGTGCCTGCCGGAAGGACCCAGAGGTTATCGTCGGCAAGAATCGTTAGATCCGAGAGGTTGCCTCGACGAGAGAGAACATCGGACAATCCTAGTTCGCTATCGAGCTTGAGTCGCGCTGCAACCTGGGGGTGTCGAAGGTCCGCATCGATGAGGAGGACGTTGTCGCCTGCCTGCGCGAGCACCTTGGCCAGGTTCACCGCGGTCTGCGTCTTGCCTTCGCCGGGAAGTGACGAAGTAACAACGAGGGAAGGGCGGCGCTCGCCACCAATACCAATGAAAGAAATGTTGGTGCGCAGCCTGCGATAGGCCTCGGCATGAGCGTGCTGGCTCTCCTTGGATGCCTTCGGATCCTGGTGGGCAACAGCTGCCAATACCGGAACCTCTGTGATTTCCTGGATGTCATCGACGTTCCGCACTCGTGTGTCGAGGATGCTTCGGAGCAGTGCTTGCCCGTAGCCAAGAAGGGTTCCAAGAACAACGGCAAGTACCAGGTTGGTTGTTGCATTGGGCGAGGTGGGGCTGGAGGGAACAACTGCAGGATTGATAATTGCTGCGCTCACGAGCCCTCGGCCGTCAGACCTTTGGGGCGACAGCTCATCGACAGCGGAGACGAGGCTACCTGCCGTCGTGTTTGCGATGGTAGTGATCTCGTCTGGGTCTGCTCCGGAAACCGAAATGTCGATGAGGGACGTTGTCCCTGGGGAGGACACCGAGATTCTACTGGCCAGACTCGCCGGGGTGGTATCGAGCTGAAGTTCGTCGATGACCGGCTGAAGCACGATTGAGGTCGACGCGACTTCGACGAAGGATTGAACCTGACGCTCGGCGTAAGTGGCACCCTGGGAAAGCTCTCCTGCGGACTCGCCGCTCTCGACTGAGACGAAGATCGTTGCTTTAGTCGAGTATTGGGGCGTTTGAAGAATTGTGTAACCAGCGACGAGGCAAATCGTTACGAGAATGGTCGCGACAATACTTCTCCAGTATTCCCTTAACACCTGTACATACTGTTGAAGTTCCATTGACCTTCCCTGGGTTTACCTAGACTGCGGTGCGCTTCCTTACACGTACCGCATGAGTGGCACCGTACGATAATATCTTGAAATGTATTAGTTGTGTGAGTACACGGGCTGTTTACCAGCTGTGATGTTCCACCCCAGGCTAAACTGTTGATTCCGTTGTTGGTCGCAAGTCAAGGAGCGCAAGGTTCCCATGAATGGAAGAAGCCGCGAGACGGCAAAATCTATTGTGTTGCTTGCTGCTCTTGCAGTGATGGCAATCGTCCTCAGTTACATGGCGCTCACGAGCACAGGGGCCACTGTTAGTAGCAGTGAAACAAACACGCCGACGGTTAATACTGAGTCATCTCCCACAGACACTCAATCAGAACCGGAGGTGAATGAGTCTCCATCCGAGGAAGCGACAGAAGAGCCGAGCGAAGCACCGACTGAGCCTCAGGTGACGGTCGTGATCATTGGTGATACGTACTCGATCAACGACTCTCCCGAGAACTGGATCAATCCTGTCGCTGAGGAGCTCGGTTGGAACATTGTGTCAAATTTGTCGGCTCCAGGTCGTGGCTTTGTGACGCTTCCACGATCATGTGACAACTCTCCGTGTGAGGCATTCCCGGGAACGGTCGATGCCGTAGTTGAATCGCAACCCGAGGTCGTTGTGACTTTCGGCGGTTCGGCCGATGGTGACATTCCCATTGGGGGAGCGACCGATCAGTACTTCCAAGACCTACGTGCTGCTCTCCCTGATGCTCAGATCATTGCACTGTCGCCCATTAGCTCGGCAGACACTCTGCCCGACTGGATTCCATTCCATGTCGCTAACGTGCGTGCTTCGGTGGAAAGCGTTGGTGGGATCTATGTTGATCTCGGCCAGCCTGCTCTTGGTGACGGGGAGGCTCTAAGCGCCGAGTCACAGGCGGAGATTGCACAGGCAGTGGTCGCAACATTGAACCAATGAAGTGATCACAACTTTGAGGACGATCACAACGTTGAGATAGTGAGTTGTGCACAAGGTGATGGACCCAGAGGTGCAGCTGGTTAAGCCACAGATGCAAGCGATTGAGCCACAGTCCTTTGTTCAACTCGATGGACACTTAATACATCGATAGGTTTGAAGCGAATTGGGAGGCAATCATGCAGGACTTGTTCGTTGAAGATACTGAGATTCCGGGACTCCAGATCATTCGCCTCACGGTGTTGAGAACTCCTGAAGGCTACTTCAAAGAACACTTTCACCGCGGCGCATTGGACGCTGCGGGAATCGAAGGATTCCAGCCGGTTCAGCACAACATCACCCACGTTGAGAAAGTAGGAGTCACCCGAGGCTTTCATTCCGAGCCGTGGGATCGTTTGATCAGCCTTGTTTCTGGTAGAGCATACGGAGCTTGGGTCGACCTGCGCCCCGGAGTCGGCTATGGCCAGGTGGTCGAACTCATCCTTGATCCCAGTATTGCGGTACTCACTCCACGGGGTGTGGCTAACGCTCACCAAGTGCTCGAGCCCGGAACAACCTTTAGCTACCTTCTCAACGAACACTGGAACCGGGAGGCGAAGGAAAGAGATATGGGTGTCAATCTCTTTGATCCAGCCCTTGGAGTTCATTGGCCCATAGGTCCACGTGACGCCCTCATGACTGAACGCGACAAGGCACTTCCGATGCTAGAAGGCAGTGCCCACTTCAAGGAGCCTTCGACCCAAGATTCAGGCTTCAGCTTTGGAATTGGCCACCAGGCTTCAAACCAAAGAAATGGTAACTATCGGGTTCTCTTTGTGTGCACGGCAAACATCTGCCGCTCCGCATACGCAGATGTTGTGGCGAGCGGTCAGAACGTTCCTGGACTCGAGTTCTTCTCAGCTGGCACTCACGGGCTGGCAGGTGAGGGAATTGATCCTCCCATGGCGGCTCACGCGAAGGGCAAGGGAAATGCCGAGGCCCATGTGGCAAGGCAACTGACCCGCGCTGACGTGGATCAAGCGGACCTGATCCTTACCATGGCAGGTGACCACAGGCGGTACATTCTTGATGAGTGGCCCACTGTCGCCAACAAGACCTTTGTCATCGGCCATGCGGCTCGGGAAATTGGTTCCCTGCCCCCGAGTGCACGACTTGCGGATGTTAGTGAGCACCTGTGGAATCATCGGAGTAGCAGTTCCAGGGATGATGTTGCCGATCCGTACCGGCGTGGGGAGATGGCGGCTTTGAAAGCAGCGACCACCATTGATTCCCATCTCGATGCGATTATCCCTACTCTTGCGAATCTGGCTCAGCGATCTCGATGACAGTGATCAACGAGCACCGGATCTCAGAAAGAGCCAGCCGTCCAAGAAGCTGGATGGCCCCAATGATCCTGCTCGGGCTCTGGTACGCCTGGGTACTGCTCTCACCTGTGATTAGCGCTGGGGAGTTCAGTTTTTCCTCGCCCTACCTCATCGCTCCTCTGTGTGTGGTCATTAGCTTCGGTATAGCCATTCAGCTCAAAAAGCTCTGGACCAATCAGACCGTCCTCCCAATGCTCATTGCTCTGGTCGCAGTTGTCATTTCAGTTCAGCCCATCTATGCCAACGCACGTAGCGCAGTTGGAGTTCTCATGGTTGGACTTGCCGCACTGATCATTCACGATGAACGGATCGGGAACAGGGGAGTGCCGTCATCTCCGCCTACCTCACACGCGCTAACCTCGAACGCACGTTTGTGGAAGCGATACCAGCGAGAAACCGGAGCGAGCTCTCATCGAGCTCCAGGTCAAGTTAGCTCTCATGGAGCTGTCCCGAGCCTGCTGAATTACCGGGTTCTGCTCGGCATCGTCATTGGATTAGCGGGACTTCTCATGTCCCGTGCATCCCAGGCATCGTTCTTCCTGGCAGTCGTTTTGGTCTGTGCAAGTGCAGTCGCTATCTTTTGGACGGCCCCACCGAAGTGGCTGAGCTTTCTTATCGCGTTCCTTGGTGTCGAGCTCGCAGTCATCGTCGTGACCTACCTAGGCACTCGAGATTCATGGCCGGATTGGTTATCCGATGGTGAGAGCCTCAGCTCCGCGCGTCACACACTTTGGTCCGATGCCCTTAGTCTCTGGTCGACCAATCCTGCGGTTGGGACCGGAATGGGAACCTTTACGGCTAGTTCTGAACTGGCATCATCTCGCGCCGATCTAGCTGCAACTCATTCCCTGTTTCTGCAGGTCGGGGCGGAACTGGGAATCATCGGAGTGCTCCTGCTAACGTGCCTGTTTGGCGGCGTGCTGTATCGGTGCTCTCCAGCAGCACGCTCAGCCGCATTCATTGGAATGATGGCCTGGATGTGCCTCGGGATCCACACAAGCATTGATCACCTGGAAGACTTTCCTGTGGTGTGGTTAATGGCTGGGGCTGTACTGGCTTGGTGCCGACCGCATGTTGCAAGCAGCGGAGATCGAGCAACGAGAAATAAAGAGATAGAGCAAACCCAATAGGTAGTCCGCCTTGGCTGGTTCACCGTCTGGTTCACTTTGATTAATCTGTCGATTTAGCTTGAGGTCTCAGGCTGTCAGAACCGGAAGCTAGACTAGGTCCGTGGACTTGTTCGATAACGCAGGAATGGCGCCCGAGGGCATACCGAGTGATGCTGGGGCGCCTCTTGCTGTTCGCATGCGACCTCGTTCTATTGATGATGTGCTTGGTCAGGATCATCTTCTTGCTCCCGGAGCTCCGCTTCGACGCCTCATTGAGTCCGATGGAAACGACTCTGGACCATCTTCGATCATTCTGTGGGGCCCTCCCGGTACCGGCAAGACAACTCTCTCGTACCTGATCGCACGGAGCGGCACACGTAAGTTTGTGGAGCTCTCAGCTGTGTCAGCTGGTGTGAAGGATCTGAGAGCGGTGATCGCCGAAGCCCGCCGTCATCTCAGCACCTCCGGTGCTGAGACTGTTCTCTTCATCGATGAGGTTCATCGATTCTCCAAGACACAGCAGGATGCTCTACTACCGGCGGTGGAGAATAGGTGGGTCATTCTCGTGGCTGCGACCACGGAGAATCCTTCCTTCTCGATCGTGACTCCACTGCTTTCTCGTTCGATCATGCTGACTCTGCACGGGCTTGGTCCGGAGCACATTCGCACTCTCCTTCAGCGAGCCATCTCAGACGAGCGCGGGTTCGATGGGAAGTTTGAACTTCCTGAAGAATCCGAGGACATGATTGTTCGTCTCGCGGGTTCCGATGCGAGAAGGAGCCTCACCGTTCTCGAAGCGGCGGCGGGTACGACCGCGGCACGCAACGAAACCAGAATCACCGTTGAGGATGTATCCGAAGCGATCGATGTGGCGGCGATGTCGTACGACAGGGATGGGGATGCTCACTACGATGTCATCTCTGCCTTCATCAAGTCCGTGCGTGGATCCAATGTTGATGCCGCCATGCACTACCTGGCGAGGATGCTAGAGGCGGGGGAGGACCCCCGGTTCATTGCTCGCAGGCTCATGATCTCTGCGGCCGAGGATATTGGGATGGCGGATCCATCGGCGTTGCAGACAGCAACTGCGGCCGCACAGTCCGTTGCCCTGGTAGGCATGCCAGAGGCCCGCATCATTCTTGCCGAGGCCGTGGTCCACCTTGCAACTGCGCCAAAGTCGAACGCGGCATACGGTGCCATCAATGCGGCTATCAAGGACGTGCGTGACGGGAAGGTAGGAACCATTCCCAACCACCTGCGTGATGGATCCGTGTGGGCATCGAGGCAGACCGGCGCGGGTGAGGGCTACAAGTATGCCCACGACTACCCCGGCCACATCGTTAACCAGCAGTACCTGCCCGATGAGCTCGAGGGGACCCGCTACTACGAGCCCACGGAGAACGGTTACGAGTCACAAATCACTGCCAGATTGGCGAGAATCCGCTCCATTCTTGATGGGGAGTAGTGGTACGCTAGTTCGGTTGCTTCGACGGCACTTCCATGTGCCCGCGATGGAACCCCTGGGGCCTTAGCCACGAGGTGGCCCCGCAGTATCAATACCTGATGCTGTGCAGTATCGATTTCGACAGGAGAATTATGGCTAATTCACGTTCCCGCAAGCAGGTGCGCCTTTCCCGCGCACTCGGCATCGCGCTGACCCCCAAGGCAGAGCGCTACATGCAGCGCCGCCCCTACCGTCCCGGTGAGCACGGCCGGGGCCGCACCAAGGACTCCGACTACTCGGTTCGTCTGAAGGAGAAGCAACGTCTGCGCGCCCAGTACGGTATCCGCGAGTCGCAGCTCCGCACCATCTTTGAAGAGGCACACCGCACTGAGGGCCAGACCGGTGAGAACCTGGTTGAGCTTCTCGAGATGCGCCTCGACGCACTCGTGCTTCGTGCAGGCTTCGCCCGCACTATTGCACAGGCCCGCCAGGTTGTCGTTCACCGTCACATCCTCGTTGACGGCAAGATCGTTGACCGCCCCTCCTTCCGCGTGAAGCCGGGTCAGACCCTTCAGATCAAGGCTAAGTCCCAGGCCTCGGATCAGTTCCTCATGGCCGCCGCTGGCGTGCACCGTGACGTTCTGCCCGACGTTCCCGAGTACCTTGATGTTCAGCTCGAGAAGCTGAACGCGACCCTCGTTCGTCGCCCGAAGCGCGCTGAGATCCCCGTGACCTGCGACCACCAGCTGGTCGTCGAGTTCTACTCTCGCTGATCTTCGTTTGTGCGCCCTGGGCAGGATATGCTCAGGGCGCACACCTTTTTCAGAGGAATTCAGAAGGACTCAGCCATGGAGATCACCCTGGGCGGCATTGCCGCCATCATTGCCGCACTCGCCTTCGTTGCGCTCGTCATCTTCCTCATCCGTCCGCTCACGAAGCTGGGCAAGACATTTGATGAGTTGACAGTGTCGGTTGAAAAGCTCACGGATGAGACTCTTCCTGCTCTCACCAACGCTGCTGAGACCGTGGCACGAGCCAATGGTCAGCTCGATCGGATCGACACGATCACCTCGGCCGCTGCCCGCACCGCTGAGGATCTCTCGGCAACCACGACGATCGTGACCTCCACGATCTCGGCACCGTTCCTGGCGGTGCGCCGCGCTTTCGGAAAGCGCAACAAGCAAAGGTAGAATACCCACTAGCTTTAACCGGGGCGGAAGTCTTTCTCGAAAGGGTTTCTTCCAACGGAACAGAGCCCACGATGTCATCTCCATGTCATCACCAAAAACCCACGACAGGCACGATCCCGGGATCGCTCTCGCACCTGGTAATCCATTCGGAATAACAGCAAGGAAGCGGTTCGGGTGAGGTCGGATCTATGAGCTCCGAGCGGACCTACCAAGTGCTGATCGGATCCAAGAAGTTCTGGTCGGAATTAACAAGTTCAGGTCTGGTCTGAGCAAGTCCCGACCGGATCTGAGCGGTTCTGAAAGGTCCTGATCAAACTGTTGAGACTAGTTCTCTTCAGTACTGATAGGTTCTCAGTGCTGATTGGTCCTGAGGGTTGATTGGTCCTCGGTCCGGGGATCGGGGTGGTGATGGGGAGAGGCGTAATGGTCTCTGGATCGTTGGCGGAATCGTTCGTGAACTGAACAAATGCCCCACACACAGTACTTGCCACTACGGTGGCACCACACAAGCCGCGGAAGCGGCAGAGAACAAGGCCGCTACCGCGGCACAGAAGAGGAACCATGCGCACTGCAGAGATTCGCAACCGTTGGCTCGACTACTTCCGTAAGCACGATCATCACGTGGCCGAGTCCGTGCCGCTCGTGTCTCCGGATCCGTCCATCCTGTTCACGATTGCCGGTATGGTCCCCTTCATTCCCTACATCTTGGGAACCGAACCCGCACCGTGGCCTCGTGTTGCCTCGGTGCAGAAGTGCATCCGCACCAACGACATCGAGAACGTTGGTCGTACCACTCGTCACGGCACGTTCTTCCAGATGGCGGGTAATTTCTCCTTCGGTGATTACTTCAAGGAGGGTGCTCTCGACCTGTCGTGGGGTCTGCTGACCACCAGCCAGGATGAGGGCGGCTACGGTCTTGACCCGGAGCGCCTCTGGATCACTCTGTGGGAAGAGGACACCGTCTCCTACAACCACCTGACCGAGAAGATTGGCATGACCCCCGATCGCATCGTTCTGCTGCCCTGGGAAGAGGCGTGCTGGGACACCGGTCAGCCCGGTCCCGCAGGCTCCACCGGTGAGTGGCACTACGACCGCGGCCCCGAATTCGGCCCCGAAGCCAAGAGCGGCAAGGTTCCGGGATGGCCGGGTAACCCCGAGGCTGAGGATCGCTACATCGAGATCTGGAACAACGTGTTCGACCAGTTCGTGCGTGGCGAAGGCAAGGGCAAGAACTACGAGCTGATCGGCGAACTCGACCACAAATCGATCGATACCGGCCTTGGTGTGGAGCGTCTCGCCTACATCCTCCAGGGCAAGAACAACATGTACGAGATCGACGAGGTGTACCCCGTCATCGAGGCAACCGAGAAGCTGACTGGCAAGTCCTACGGAGCTGACACGGAAGATGACGTGAAGCTCAGGGTCATTGCCGACCACGTGCGCTCCTCGCTCATGCTCATTGGCGATGGTGTGCGCCCCGGCAACGACGGACGTGGCTACGTACTGCGCCGCCTCATTCGTCGCGCCGTTCGTTCCGTGCGCCTCCTCGGCTACGACGAGGTCTCTCTGCCCACCCTCCTTCCCGTGTCCATGGCGGTCATGTCGGAGTCCTACCCGGAGCTCAAGGCGAACTTCGACCAGATCTCCCAGGTTGCCTACGCCGAGGAGGAGGCGTTCCGCAGGACCCTTGCCTCTGGCACCACGATCTTCGAGGGCGCCGTGAAGAAGCTGAAGGACTCTGGTTCCAAGCTCGTTCTCTCCGGTAACGACGCCTTTACCCTGCACGACACCTACGGATTCCCCATTGACCTGACGCTGGAGATGGCGGAGGAAGCGGGAGTCCAGGTCGACTCCGAGGGCTTCACCACTCTCATGCAGGAGCAACGCGATCGCGCCCGTGCGGACGCTCAGGCCAAGAAGACCGGTCACGTTGATGTCCAGGTCTACAACGAGCTTCTCGGCAAGTCCGGCAACACCCACTTCCTGGGCTACACGGAGACCGCGACAGACGGCAAGGTCGTTGGCATCCTCGTGGATGGTCAGCCCGTACCCGCAGTCGAGGCACCCGCAGACGTCGAGATCATCCTCGATCAGACCCCGTTCTGGGCTGAGCAGGGTGGTCAGCTCGCAGACCACGGCCACATCTCGATCGCCGGTGGCGGCCTTGTGGACGTCATGGACGTTCAGGCACCCATCAAGGGACTCACGGTTCACCGCGGCACCCTGACCGAGGGCTCGGTTGCCCTCGAGGACCGCGTTCACGCAGAAATCGATGTGGATCGCCGCGGCCAGATCGCGCGCGCCCACACCGCAACCCACATGGTTCACAAGTCTCTGCACGAGTTCCTGGGAGAACAGGCCACCCAGGCCGGTTCGGAGAACTCTCCCTCGAGGTTGCGCTTCGACTTCCGTCACGGACAGCAGGTCCCATCTGACGTACTGACCGACATTGAGGGCCGCGTCAACTCCCGCCTTCAGGAGAACCTGCTTGTCACCGATGAGCAGATGAGCCTGGATGAGGCGAAGAAGGCCGGGGCCATGGCTCTGTTCGGCGAGAAGTACGGCGAACGCGTGCGTGTTGTCTCGATTGGTGGCGACTGGTCGAAGGAACTCTGCGCGGGTACCCACGTGCCCGAGACCGGCAATATTGGTCTCGTGTCGGTTCTCGGTGAGGCCTCCATCGGTTCCGGCGTGCGCCGCATCGACGCCCTCGTGGGCCAGGGTGCCTACGCAGCCGGGGCCAAGGAGCGTGCCCTCGTTTCCCAGATCTCCTCGATGCTCGGTTCCCGCCCGAACGAGCTGCCCGACCGCATCGACGCCCTCATGACGCGCCTGAAGAACGCTGAGAAGGAAGTTGCTGCGATGCGGACGGCTCAGCTCATGGCGGGTGCGGACGAGATCGCGAAGGCCGCCACCCGCCACGGCGAGGTTCTCTACACCTGGAAGGACCTGGGTGACGGGGTGAGCGGTGATGACCTGCGTACTCTCGCTCTCGATGTGCGTTCGAAGATCGCCGATTCCGAACCCGCAGTCGTTGCCATCTTTGGTCAGTCGAAGGGCCGCCCCACGGTTGTCATCGCAACCAACGAGGCAGCTCGCGACAAGGGCGTCAAGGCTGGCGCTCTCGTCAAGGTTGCGTCCGGCGTTCTCGGCGGCGGCGGTGGCGGCAAGGACGATGTCGCCCAGGGTGGCGGACAGGACGTCACGAAGATCTCTGAGGCGGCGCAGCAGATTGCGAGCTCCCTCTGAGCAAGCGTAAGGGCGTGCGCCTGGCCTTTGATGTGGGTCGGGCGCGCATCGGCGTCGCCACGTGCGACGAGGACGCGATACTCTGCACCCCGGTCGAGACACTCTACCGGGACCGCCGTGGTGATGGTCACATCGATGATGTCGAGGATCTGATCGACGAGTATCAGCCGATGGAGATCATTGTAGGTTTGCCAAAAAACATGGATGGGACCGAAGGATCTTCTGCCAGGGACGCGCGCAACTTCGCGAGACAGATTATGTTACGTCACCGTGACATTGCGGTACGTTTAGTAGATGAAAGACTGACGACCGTCAGTGCACATAAGAGTTTGCACGAGGCCGGCAAGTCTGAGCGTCACCATCGCTCAGTTGTTGACCAGGTCTCTGCCATCCTCATCCTGGAACTTGCTCTCGAGATCGAAGAAACAACAGGGCAGGCACCGGGGGAGCTGGTGAGCAGAAAGGGTTCGCATGGGCGACATTTTTGAGGCCTTCAGCGACGATGAGTCCGCGGCCGAGGCTAAGCCCCAACGGAAGAAGCGCCGCGGCAGGTCCGCCGCCATCCTCGTTCTTATTCTCGCGATCCTCGCCGGAATCACCGTTGCCGTTCTTCCCAATGTGCGTGACTGGATCACGAACGGACCCGCCTCGGAGATCTTCTCCAACAGCCCCGAAGACTACGCGGAGGGCGAGGAGGGCGAGACCATCCAGGTGACGATCCCCTCGGGTTCGACAGGTTCCGACATGGCAACCATTCTCTTCGAGAACGAGATCGTTGCATCCCGCGAAGCTTTCATCGATGCCTTCAATGCTGATACTGGTGCGGGCAGTATTCAGCCCGGTACGTACCAGCTACCCACCCACATTCCCGCGGAGCGGGCCGTGACCCTCCTGAAGGATCACGATGCTCAGCGCGTGGACGTTCAGATCACGATTCCTGAGGGCTTCACCCGCACCCAGGTGCATGAGCGGATCGCGAACCTCATGGACGTCGACATCGCCGATGTCGTGGCAGCGTCCGAGAATGCCGAAGCCATCGGACTGCCCGAGGAAGCGGGCGGCAACGTGGAGGGCTGGTACAAGCCGGGAACCTACATGGTCTCTCCCGATACTCCCGTCCACGAGATCCTGGGTGAGATGGTCACCGCACGTACTTCTGAGCTTGATTCCATGGGTGTTCCCGAGGGCGAGCGCCAGGAACTGCTCATCAAGGCATCGATCCTTGAAAGGGAAGTGAACCAGACCCAGTACTACGCGCAGGTGGCTCGCGTGATCGAGAACAGGCTTGTGGACACGGACTCGGTCAACGGCAGGTTGCAGATGGACTCCACGGTTCTTTACGGCGTGGGCAAGTCCGGTGGCATCCCCACCTCCGAGGATCTGGCCAACGACAATCCGTACAACACGTACCTTCACGCAGGTCTCCCGCCGACCCCGATCGGTGCGGCCGGCAACGAGGCGATGAACGCCGTGCTTAACCCGGCAGATGGTGACTGGCTGTACTTCGTCACTGTGGACCTGAACTCCGGTGAAACTCTGTTTGCGGCTACCCTGGAGGAGCACAACGCCAACGTTGCTCGCCTGAACGAGTGGCTGGCAGAGAACCCCAACTACGGCCGTGAGGAAGCACCCGAGGTTGGTGGAGCAGACGAAGGAGAGAACTGATGAAGGCAGGGCTTGCGGGATACCCGATTGAGCACTCACTGTCCGTCGCTATTCACGGCGCAGCATACCGTGACCTCGGTGTCGACATTGACTACCAGCTCTATCCCACAACCCTCGATCAGCTCGACGACCTCCTAGCCTCGCTCGACGAGTCGTGGGCGGGACTGTCGATCACGATGCCGCTCAAACAGGCCATCATCGACAAGCTCGACTTCGTCGATGGTCTCGCCAAGACCGTCGGTGCGGTCAACACCGTCTGCTACCAGCCCACAGGTGGTCAGCTCGTTGGTTTCAACACGGATGTCTACGGCATCGCCCAGGCGGTGCGCGAGTCGGGGGAGATCTCGACACCCTCGGCCATCATTCTCGGATCCCGGGCAACGGCTTCCTCCTCCCTGGCCGCCATCGTCGAACTCGGGATCAAGGAGCACATCACGCTCGCGGCACGCAACCACGGCGGTCCCGGATCGGCAGTGGCTGCCGCAACTCGAATGGATCTCAGCCCCTCCCTGGTCAAGCTGACCGACAACATCGTCGGTGCGCTTCCCGGTACCGGACTCCTCATCTCCACCCTCCCCACGGGCGTGGCAGATACTCTCTCGGATCAGATCGTAGAGGCGCTACCGGATTTGTCGCGGCTCACCGTTCTCGACGTGAACTACCACCCGTGGCCCTCGAGGCTCGTGGCGGCA
Source organism: Flaviflexus sp. (assembly GCF_041440645.1). Taxonomy (GTDB): domain Bacteria; phylum Actinomycetota; class Actinomycetes; order Actinomycetales; family Actinomycetaceae; genus Flaviflexus. The sequence continues at coordinate 13,353 of NZ_JASDVN010000008.1, forward strand.
GCCGAGGCCCGCGGTGCACGTATCGTTCCCGGTTGGTCCATGCTGCTTCATCAGGCCGTGTCCCAGGTTCGCCTCTTCAGCAACAAGACTCCCGATGTTGGTGTCATGCGGGAGGCGCTCCTGGAGGAGTTGGCAAGGCGATGAACTGGACCAGGGGAGTACCCGTTCTGTGGCTCTCCATCGCATTCCTTGTTGGCGCAGTAGCTGGCCTCATCGCGGGCTGGGACACGCTGTTCCCCAGCACAACCGTGTTCGCAACACTTCTCGGTGGGGTTTTCGGAATCCTGTTCCTCATCGATGCAAAAACGAGATACCTGCCCGACCCGTGGCTGATCATCGCCGCGATTCTGGTTGTTCTGCATCCGATCTCGATCATGTTCCTTGACGTTCCCGCCGGGATTATCATGCTTCTGCTTGCGGCCGTGGGTGCCAGCATCGGCTTTTGCCTCTTCGCCATCGCCCGCATCCTCTCCAACTACCAGCTTGGCCTTGGGGATGTGAAGCTTGCGGGCGTTCTTGGCGGGTGGCTGCTACCTCTCGGGTGGGGTCCGCTCGGACTCGCGCTTGTGGCGGCCGTCGCAATCGGGGCCGTGTGGGTGCTCATCAGCGTGGCTCTCGGGAGGAAAACAGCTCCCTACGGTCCCGCCATGGTCCTAGGAGCGATACTCGCAACCGGCCTCGCCTAAAACTCTGGCAAGATAGTCCTCATGTTGTGGATGACTGCTGGAGAATCACATGGCCCCGCTCTCGTGGGTGTCATCGAGGGACTACCCGCCGGAATCGAGGTGCAGAGCTCCGATATTAGCTCCGCACTTGCGAGGCGCAGGCTCGGAGCCGGCCGCGGATCCCGTCAAAAGTTTGAGAAGGATGAACTGGAGATCCTTGCCGGCATCCGCCACGGCAAGACCCTCGGTTCCCCCATTGCCCTCGTGATCCGGAACTCGGAATGGCCAAAGTGGACTGCCGTCATGAACCCGGATCCCGTCGATCCCAAGGAGCTCCTCATTGACGCTGGCACGGGTGACGAGAGGGAGATTTCCCGTAACAAGAAGCTGACCAGGCCCCGCCCCGGTCATGCCGACCTCGTCGGCATGATGAAGTACGGCTTCGACGAGGCAAGGCCCGTTCTCGAACGCGCCTCCGCCCGCGAGACCGCTACGCGCGTCGCCCTGGGTGAGCTTGCGGCTCGCTTCCTCGATCAGGCCGCGGGCATCGAACTCGTGTCCCACGTAGTCAGCGTTGGTTCCGTGAGCGTTCCCGCGGATGCGGACAAGCCGTGGCCCGGGGATGTCACCAAGCTGGAAGAGAACCCCGTGCGTTGCTTTGACCCTGTCACGAGCGTTGCCATGGAGGAGGAGATCAACAAGGCGCAGAAGGATGGCGACACCCTCGGTGGCGTTGTTGAGGTTCTCGTGTACGGCATGCCTCCCGGCCTCGGTTCCTACATCTCGTCCCAGCGTCGCCTCGATGGCAGGCTCGCGCAGGCCCTCATGGGCATCCAGGCAGTCAAGGGCGTCGAGGTTGGTGACGGCTTTGTCACCGCTTCGCGCCGCGGCTCCGAGGCGCACGATGAGATCGTGTCCCGCGATGGCAGGGTGGCTCGCAAGACCAACCGCGCCGGTGGCACCGAGGGCGGCATGTCCAACGGTGAGGTGCTGCGCGTGCGCGCCGCCTACAAGCCGATTTCCACGGTCCCGAGGGCGCTCGCCACGATCGATACCGAGACCGGTGAGGCCGCGACCGCCATCCACCAGCGTTCCGACACGACTGCGGTCGTTCCCGGTGCGGTCATCGCCGAGGCCATGGTCGCCCTGACCCTTGCTGAGGCTCTCCTGGAGAAGACGGGTGGTGATTCCGTCGCGGAGGTACGCAGAAATCTTGCGGGCTACCTGAAGTCGCGTTCGGAGCACCTCTCATGAGCCGCCCCTTTGCAGTGTTCGTGGGATTGCCTGGATCGGGCAAGTCCACCATGGCGAAGCACATTGCGGAGATCCATGGCATCGAGTCGGCCGACAGCGACGATCTCATCGTGGAGAAGGCAGGGAAGAGCATCCCCGAGATCTTCGATGAGGTGGGGGAGTCCGGCTTCCGCGCACTCGAGCTTGAGACCATCAACGAGGCACTCCACGGCTTCGAGGGCGTCCTCGCACTTGGTGGCGGAGCGATCACCATTCCCGGTGTGCGCAAGGCGCTCCGCGGGCACCGGGTCGTCCTTATCACCGCAGATCACGAGGTGCTTCTCGAACGGATCAACCGCCACCCCTCGCGCAGGCCGCTCCTGACCGAGAGCCCCGAGGAATCTCTTCTCAGGTTGCGTTCCGAGAGGGAACCGCTCTACAAGAAGGTTGCAACCCTCACCGTTCAGACTGACACGAGGCCGCCCACACGGCTGGCGCAAGAGATCTACGCGCAGCTCGTATCGGACGCAACCACGATCGACGTTGTCGACTATGCGGTGCAGGTGGGACACCACCTCGACCACAGGATCGCGCAGGCAGCTTCTTCAGCCTCCTCCGCCCTCATCGTCCACCCCGAGGCCCTAAACGAGAAGGCCGATCGCATCAAGCGTGAGCTGACACGTCGCGGCGTCCCTAACCAGTCCTTCATCGTTCCCCCGGGTGAGGCCCAGAAGCAGCACGGCGAGCTCGTGCGCGCATGGGACACGCTGGGTGAGATGAAGATGGCCCGCGATGGGGTTGTCATTGGTCTTGGTGGCGGAGCAACCACGGACCTGGCGGGCTTCGTTGCCGCCACCTGGCTCCGCGGTGTCGATCTCATCCAGGTCCCCACCTCGCTGCTTGGCATGGTGGATGCTGCCGTGGGCGGCAAGACCGGTATCGACACCCCCGCAGGAAAGAACCTCGTTGGTGCCTTCCACAAACCCATCAGCGTCGTGGCTGATCTCGATTCGCTCGTGACCCTGCCCGCAGAGGAGCTCAGGGCAGGCCTGGGTGAGGTCATCAAATGTGGCTGGATCCAGGATGCTCGCATCCTCGAGCTCGCCAAGGACCCGCAGTCCCTGCTGGATCCCCGCAGCCCCGAACTGCGCGAAGCAATCGAACGCTCCATTGCCGTCAAGGCGAAGATCGTGGCTGAGGATTTCAAGGAAGCTGGTTCTCGCGAGTTCCTCAACTACGGGCACACCCTTGCGCACGCCATCGAGAAGGTCGAGCACTTCGGTATCCGCCACGGCGAAGCCGTGGCCATTGGTTCCGTGTTCGCGGCCGCTCTCGCACGAGCGGCCGGCGTATCGGATCTGGTCGAGGAGCACATCGAATCTTTCTCGACGGTGGGTCTGCCCGTCACGTACGAGCCGGGACACAGGGAAGAACTCGTGGATGCCATGATGTCGGACAAGAAGGTTCGGGCCGGTAGGCTCCGCTTTGTTCTTTTGTCCGAGCAGGGTCATCCCTTTGTGTACGAGCCAACCAAGGAGCAACTAGAACTAGCATGGGAAACGGTCGGAGCATGATCATTTTGGTGGGGCCCGTTGGTTCGGGTGCAGGCGACCTCGCAGCAGAACTTCAGGGCCGCGGCCTGACCGTCGCAGACTCCGATGCCTTCCTCGAGCAGCGCGAGGGCATGACCGGGGGAGATGTCGCGATCTTCAAGGGTCCCGAGGCCTACGCGGATGCTGAACGGGTTGCCTCTCTCGAGGCTCTTGAATCCGGTGCTGACGTTGTCGTTCTTGGTTCTGGGGCCCTTGGCAAGACCGCCGGCGATGAGAAGGGTAGCGTCGTTCGCGACCGTCTCGATGCCGCGGTAGCCGAGGGTGCCATCAAGGTGTTCCTCACCGCAGAGGCCAAGGTCCTCATGAACCGCGCGGGACTCGACCTGCCACGTTCCGTGGCAATCGGATCACCCCGGTCGACCTACCTGACCCAGCTCAAGGCACGCGAACTCATCTACGAGGCAGGCGCAACCAAGATCGATACGACCGAAGGCGACTGGGCGGCACTTGCCGACGCAGTCATGAGCCTCACCGAGAAGAGCTAGCCTTCTAGGTCGGGCTGTCTGACAGCCTAACAATTGAGCTCCAGGAGTGACGCCGTCCCGGTTGCCTTCAATGCAATGAACTCTCCGCAAGTAGCTTCTTGTGAGGGTCTTTTCTGAAGCGCGCTCCGTAGGGTTCTGTCCTGCTACTACTTGGGCAAGGAGCCTTCCACGGAGAAACGCGTTCAGTTCTCAGCAGGTGACTATCCCGGGTAGGCGACTATCCCTTCCTAGAAGTCGACCATCCCGCCTCAGCAAGGGACCACCCCTCCTGACCAGGTGACTATCCATACTCAGTAATTGACCACACATAGCCCGCGTTTTCCCTCACATCCCCGTGGTGTGCTTGGGATGATGTTCTTCTAGGCGGTAATGTGTGGGTGACTAAACTTAAGGAGTTTCTGTGGCAACAACGAACGAACTCAAGAACGGCATGGTGCTCGTCTTTGATAACCAGCTCTGGCAGGTTGTTGAATTCCAGCACGTGAAGCCCGGCAAGGGCCCCGCCTTTGTCCGTACCAAGCTCAAGAACGTCCTCTCCGGCAAGACCGTGGACCGCACCCTGAACGCAGGTGTCAAGGTTGAGACCGCGACGATCGACCGCCGCGACATGCAGTACCTGTACAACGACGGTACCGACTACGTGTTCATGGATCTCGAGACCTACGACCAGCTCAACATCTCTCCCGAGATCGTTGGCGACGCCAAGAACTACCTCCTCGAGAACCAGAACGTCATCGTGGCAACCAACGAGGGCACCGTTCTCTTCATTGAGCTCCCCACCTCCGTGGTCCTCAACATCACCTACACTGAGCCGGGCCTCCAGGGCGATCGCTCCTCGGCAGGCACCAAGCCCGCCACCCTCGAGACGGGCTACGAGATTCAGGTTCCCCTGTTCCTCAACGAGAACACCAAGGTCAAGGTTGACACCCGTACCGGTGAATACCTGGGCCGCGCCACAGACTAGTGGCACGCCATTCCGTAACTCAGCGCAGGCGCGCACTCGACATTGTCTTCGAGGCTGATCAAAAGGAAATCCTGGTACCCGGCCTCCTCAAGGAGTTGCTCGCCGAGCGCCAGGTCATTTCCACCTCCCAAGTTCCGATCCAGGAGTCGGGTGTCCGCCTCGTTGAGCTTATTGCAGACAATCTCTACGAGATTGATGGCCTGATCGACGAGTACTCGAAGTGGGGCCTGCGCAGGCTCGCTCTGCTCGATCGTGCGATCCTCAGACTTGGTCTCGCAGAGATCTGCTTCGACGGACTCGACATCGCCGTAGCGGTCAAGGAATACTCCGAGATCGTTCGCGAACTCGGTGACACCCGCTCCATCGGCTTCATCACCGCGATCTTCAACAAGGCTGGCGAAGCCTTCAGGTCCCAGCAGGCCGCTACTCAGGCCGAGACTGCTTCCGAGGTGGCTGTCGGCACCGAGGCTGCGGTGTCTGTCGCCGAGTCTGGAGACCTTACTGAATCTGAAGAGCCGGCTGACTCTGAATACCTTACTGAGTCGGAAGACGAGGCTGAGTCTGTGATCTCTGAGTCGGAGCCGGATGAGGCCCCAGATGAAACTGATGGGATAACCCACAGTTAGGTTTGTGCAGGCAGGTTTCCTTTTGGTTCCTGCCTGTACTTTTGCGGATGGACAGGCGAGCGCGCTTTGTCCAGACGTGTTTACAATGACAGCACGGGTCCGGCCAGCCGGGTCGGATCTCCTTTAACTACCGTCCGGAGAGGCGGCAAGGAGGCCCACATGAGTCAACGAACGGTCATGGATAGCGGGGACATTTCCCGCTCTATTACCCGCATGGCGCACGAAATACTCGAACGCAACCACGGGGCAGAATCAGTCATTCTGCTCGGTATCCCGTCCCGCGGTGTTCCCATCGCGCAGCGACTGTCCGATGCCATTGAGAAGGCAAGCGGGGAACGAGTTCCCGTTGGCGCACTGGACGTCACGATGTACCGGGATGACCTCAGGCGGAACCCCACGCGCGCACCATCGCCCACGAGGATCCCCGAGGACGGCATTGATGACAAGATCATCGTTCTCGTCGATGACGTGTTCTTCTCGGGCCGCACCATTCGCGCCGCACTCGATGCGCTGACGAACATTGGTCGCCCCACGGCAGTACAGCTCGCCGTTCTCGCCGACCGCGGTCACCGTGAACTCCCGATTCGTGCCGACTACGTTGGCAAGAACCTCCCCACCGCACGCGCCGAACGAGTCTTCGTGCGCCTTTCCGAGGTGGATGACTTTGAAGGCGTCATCATCGAGGATGCTCGGTGAGGCACCTGCTTTCTGCCGGCGACCTCAGTGCTGACGAAGCACTCATGATTCTCGATACGGCAGAGACCATGCGGGACACGAACAAGCGCTCCATCCGCAAGCTCCCGGCACTGGCCGGCCGCACGGTTGCGCTCATGTTCTTCGAGGACTCCACCCGCACGCGTCTCTCATTCGAGGCCGCAGCCAAGAGGCTGTCCGCCGATGTCTTGAATTTCTCCGCCAAGGGCTCCTCCGTGTCCAAGGGCGAGTCCCTCAAGGACACCGCACAGACCCTGGCCGCCATGGGAGCCGAAGGCTTCGTCATCCGCCATTCCGCCTCCGGTGCTGCTCAGCGCCTCGCCGAGTCGGGTTGGATCGATGCCCCGATCATCAACGCGGGCGATGGCACCCACCAGCATCCGACCCAGGCCCTGCTCGACGCGTTCACGATGCGCCGCCACCTCGTGGGCGAGGATCGCCTCGGCAAGAACCTCGCGGGCAAGAAGATCGTGATCGTGGGTGACATTCTGCACTCCCGGGTGGCTCGTTCTAACCTGGATCTGCTCACCCTGCTCGGTGCGGAGGTCACGTTCGTGGCACCCCCGACACTGCTCCCCGTCAGCACCGAGGACTGGAACGCTAAGATCCGGTACAGCCTCGACGATGCGATCGACGAGGGTCCCGATGGGATCATGATGCTCCGCGTTCAGCACGAGCGGATGAACGGTAGCGGGGGAGGGTTCTTCCCCTCACCGGAGGAGTACCACCGCCTCTATGGTCTGAACATGGAGCGCATGAACCGGCTCCCGGACCACTCGATCCTGCTCCACCCCGGACCCATGAACAGGGGACTGGAGATTTCCGCGGAGGCGGCCGACCAGCCCCGCTCCGTCGTTCTCGAGCAGGTTGAGAACGGCGTGTATGTACGCATGGCAGTCCTGTACCTAACCCTGGCCAATGAGGAGGCAGCATGAGCACCCTATTCACCGGGGCATCCATTCTCGGCACCGACGTTGCCGACATCCGCATCGACGGCGGTGTCATCACCGAGATCGGTGAGAACCTCGACCGCGGCGATTCCAGAGTTGTCGACGCTACGGGCCTCATCGCCCTGCCCGGCCTCGTCGACCTCCACACCCACCTGCGTCAGCCGGGCCGGGAGGACTCCGAAACGGTCCTGACCGGCACCCGCGCGGCGGCTGCCGGCGGTTACACCGCCGTCCACGCCATGGCGAACACGACCCCCGTTCAGGACACCGCCGGTGTCGTTGAGCAGGTCGCGAAGCTGGGGAAGAAGGCGGGCTACGCCTTCGTCCAGCCCGTTGGTGCCGTAACCGTTGGCTTGAACGGCGAGAGGCTCGCCGAGCTCGAGGCCATGCACGAGTCTCGTGCGAAGGTCACGATGTTCTCCGACGACGGCAAGTGCGTATCGGATCCGGTTCTCATGAGGCGCGCGCTCGAGTACGTGCGGTCCTTCGGTGGCGTCATTGCTCAGCACGCTCAGGAGCCGAGGCTCACCGAGGGGGCCCAGATGCACGAGGGGAGCGTGTCCGCAGAGATCGGGCTTGCCGGATGGCCGGCTGTGGCCGAGGAATCCATCATTGCTCGCGACTGCCTGCTCGCCCAGCACGTGGGCTCGAGACTGCACGTCCTGCACGTGTCCACCAAGGGCAGCGTCGAACTGATCCGGTGGGCGAAGCTACAGGGCATCGAGGTGACGGCGGAGGCAACCCCGCACCACCTGTCCCTCGACCACGCCAAGGCACGCACCTACGATCCGCGCTACAAGGTGAACCCGCCCCTGCGCACCGAGTCCGACATCGAGGCTCTCAAGGCTGGTCTTGCTGACGGCACGATCGACACGATCGGAACCGACCACGCACCCCATCCCGTCGAGGCCAAGGACTGCGAATGGGCGGCCGGCGCGTTCGGCATGACCGGTCTGGAGACCGCCCTCGCCGTGGTCCACCAGGAGATGATCATTCCCGGTCCCATGACCTGGGCGGACGTCGCTCGCGTCATGTCGATCAAGCCCGCCGAGATCTCGGGCATGACCGACCAGGGGCAGCCGATCGAGGTCGGCAATCCCGCCAACATCTGCTTCTACGATCCTAATTCTCCCGTGACTGTGCACGGCGCTGACCAGGAAACCAAGTCAGCGAACACCCCCTACGAGGGAGCGACCCTGCTGGGCAGGGTCAGGCACACGGTATTTCGAGGTCGCCTCACGTACCTCGAAGGAAAGGTAACCGAATGAGAGAGTCAGCACTTCTTGTGCTCGAAGATGGAACTGTTTTCCCCGGCAGGGCATGGGGTAAGCGAGGCCGAACCACCGGCGAAATCGTCTTCTCCACGGCCATGACCGGATACCAGGAAACCTTCACCGATCCCTCCTATCACCGTCAGATCATCGTCATGACCGCCCCCCACATCGGGAACACGGGCGTCAACAACGAGGACAACGAGTCGGATCGCGTGTGGACCGCGGGCGTTGTTGTCCGCGACCCTGCCCGCAGGGCAAGCTCGTGGCGCGCCACCGGTGAACTCGAGGACTACCTCGTCGAGAACGACGTTGTCGGGATCTGCGATGTCGACACCCGCGCCATCACCCGTCACCTGCGTGACCGGGGTGTCATGAGGGCCGGCATCTTCTCCGCCGACGCTCTGCCCGCAGGTGCGGCCGCCGGGAACGACCAGTCCCTCGACATCCTCATCGGTCTCGTCAACGACTCTCCCGCCATGGCCGGGGCGGACCTCGCGTCCGCCGTGTCCACCCCCTCCGCCTACGTCGTGGAGCCCCGTGGTGCCTTCGAGGGCAAGGAACCGGTTGCTCGGATCGTTGCCGTCGACCTTGGAATCAAGAACCGCACCCCGTGGCAGCTCGCTGAGCGCGGCGTCGAGGTGACGGTTGTTCCCCAGTCCACGACTCTTGCTGAGCTGAACGCCTACAATCCGGATGGCGTGTTCTTCTCCAACGGCCCCGGAGATCCCTCCGCAGCCACCCACGAGATTGAGCTCCTGCGCGGAGTGCTGGATGAGGGGATCCCGTTCTTCGGCATCTGCTTCGGCAACCAGCTTCTCGGTCGCGCACTGGGCTTTGGCACCTACAAGCTTGAGTACGGTCACCGTGGCGCCAACCAGCCCGTTCTTGATCGCGAGACCGGCAAGGTCGAAATCACTGCCCACAACCACGGCTTCGCCGTGGACGTCCCGGTGGACGAGGCGACGGAGGCACCCTTCGGGGATGGGCGGTACGGCCGCGTCGCAGTCTCCCACCTGGGTCTGAACGATGGTGTTGTTGAGGGCATTCGGTGCCTCGACATCCCCGCCTTCTCGGTTCAGTTCCACCCGGAGGCAGCCGCCGGCCCGCACGACGGCGAACACATCTTTGACCGCTTCATCACCATGATCAAGGAGGTGGGCTGATGCCCCGCCGCACAGACATTTCCTCAGTTCTCGTTATCGGTTCCGGCCCTATCGTCATCGGTCAGGCCTGCGAATTCGACTATTCCGGTACTCAGGCCTGCCGCGTTCTGCGCGAGGAGGGACTGCGCGTCATCCTCGTGAACTCCAACCCGGCCACGATCATGACGGACCCGGAGATGGCGGACGCAACCTACGTGGAGCCCATCCGCGCAGACGTGCTCACCACCATCATCGAGAAGGAACGCCCCGACGCGCTCCTGCCCACCCTCGGTGGTCAGACCGCCCTCAACGCGGCCGTTGAGTTGTCCGAGCTTGGCGTGCTCGAGAAGTACGGCGTCGAGATGATCGGCGCACGCCTCGAGGCCATTCAGGCCGGTGAGGACAGGGAACAGTTCAAGGAAGTTGTGGAGAAGTGCGGTGCCGAGTCGGCACGTTCCGCGATCTGCAACTCCCTCGAGGAGTGCTACGACGCCGCAGAGGAACTCGGGTACCCCGTCGTAGTCCGCCCGTCCTTCACCATGGGCGGTCTCGGTTCCGGCTTCGCATGGAACAAGGAGGACCTCAAGCGCATCGCCGGTGCCGGCCTGCACTACTCGCCGACCACCGAGGTCCTGCTTGAGGAGTCGATTCTCGGCTGGAAGGAATTCGAGCTGGAGATCATGCGCGATCAGGCCGACAACGCCGTGGTCGTCTGCTCCATCGAGAACGTTGACCCCGTGGGCGTGCACACCGGTGACTCCATCACCGTGGCACCCGCCCTCACCCTGACGGACCGGGAGTACCAGAACCTGCGCGACATTGGTATTTCCGTGATCCGCGAGGTCGGTGTCGACACCGGTGGCTGTAACATCCAGTTCGCCGTCGAACCCGATACGGGCCGCGTCGTGGTTATCGAGATGAACCCCCGCGTCTCTCGCTCCTCGGCTCTCGCCTCGAAGGCAACGGGCTTCCCGATCGCGAAGATCGCGGCACGCCTCGCCCTTGGCTACACCCTGGACGAGATTCAGAACGACATCACGGGTTCCACCCCGGCCTCGTTCGAACCCTCAATCGACTACGTCGTGGTCAAGATCCCGCGTTTCGCCTTCGAGAAGTTCCCGGCAGCCGACAACCAGTTGACCACCACGATGAAGTCCGTCGGTGAGGCCATGGCCATTGGCCGCAACTACACCGAGGCCCTCCAAAAGGCGATGCGTTCCATCGACAAGAAGAACACGAACTTCACCTGGAACGTGACTGCCACCCTCGAGGAGCTCCTCGAGACCGCATCCCACTCGACCGAGGAACGCATTCACGCCGTTCAGCAGGCCCTCTACCTGGGTGCCACGATCGAGCAGATGTACGAGATCACGAAGATCGATCCGTGGTTCCTTGACCAGATCGTCCTCATCAACGAGATCGCGGCCGAGATCAAGGAAGCGGGCGCGCTCGATGCCGACCTGCTCTACCAGGCGAAGCGTCACGGTTTCTCCGACGCACAGATCGCGGGACTGCGTGACATGAGCGAGGAGGCGGTCCGCGAGATCCGCGGTGCCTACAACCTGCACCCGATCTTCAAGACCGTCGACACGTGTGCTGCCGAGTTCAAGTCGGACACTCCGTACCACTACTCGAGCTACGACGTCGAGAACGAGGTGGCGAAGCGCGAGAAGCCGGCCGTCATCATTCTCGGTTCCGGCCCGAACCGCATCGGTCAGGGCATCGAGTTCGACTACTCCTGCGTGCACGCGACTCTCGCTTTGCGCGAGAAGTACACGACCGTCATGGTCAACTGCAACCCGGAAACGGTGTCCACCGACTACGACATGTCGGACCGCCTCTACTTTGAGCCCCTCACCCTGGAGGACGTGCTCGAGGTGTACCGCGCCGAATGCGAGGCCGGCCCCGTCGCTGGCGTCATCGTTCAGCTGGGCGGCCAGACCCCGCTGTCCCTCGCAGCCGACCTCAAGGCAGCCGGCGTGCCGATCCTCGGCACCTCGCCCGAGGCCATCGACGCCGCCGAGGACCGCGGCGTGTTCGGCGATGTTCTCGAGGCTGCGGGCCTGCCGGCCCCGGCCTACGGCACCGCCACCACCGATCAGCAGGCCATCGAGACCGCGGCACGGATCGGTTACCCGGTTCTCGTGCGCCCCAGCTACGTGCTGGGTGGTCGCGGCATGGAGATCGTGTTCGACGAGGATCAGTTGCGTGACTACCTGTCCCGTCAGGATCGTCAGGTTGGGGACGCGAGCCGTAAAGTGGCCCCGCTTCTCATCGACAAGTTCCTGGACGATGCGATCGAGATCGATGTCGATGCCCTCTTTGATGGCACGGAACTGTTCCTTGGTGGCGTCATGGAGCACATCGAGGAGGCCGGCATTCACTCCGGTGACTCCGCCTGCGTGCTGCCCCCGCTGACACTGGGTCAGCCGATGATCGACAGGATCCGCTCCTCGACCGAGGCGATCGCCAAGGGCGTGGGCGTGCGCGGTCTCATCAACATCCAGTTCGCCCTCGTCTCCGACGTCCTCTACGTCATCGAGGCAAACCCGCGCGCCTCCCGCACGGTCCCGTTCGTGGCGAAGGCAACGAACGTGCCGCTCGCGAAGGCGGCTACGCTGATCATGGCGGGGGAGTCCATTGCGCAGCTCAAGGAGCAGGGGATCCTCCCGCAGGAGGACGCTTCCCGCATTGAGCAGGCCCCGATGACGGCCGTGAAGGAAGCCGTGCTTCCGTTCAAGCGTTTCGCGACCACTGATGGCAGGATCGTTGACTCCCTTCTCGGGCCCGAGATGAGGTCCACGGGTGAGGTCATGGGTCTGGACAAGACCTTCCCCCTCGCGTTCGCGAAGTCGCAGGCGGCCGCCTACGGCGGCCTGCCCGAGTCCGGCACGGTGTTTGTTTCCGTTGCCGACCGCGACAAGGGTTCCATCATCTTCCCTGTCATCGGCCTCGTCGACATGGGCTTCAAGATCTGCGCAACCTCCGGCACCGCCGCCCTCCTCAACAGGTACGGCGTTCCTGCCACCGAGGTGCGCAGGAACTCTGCGGGTCGCGGCCCGAACGGTGAACCCACCATCTCCGACCTCATCTCCGCCGGTGAGATCGACATGGTCATCAACACGCCGTCCGGTTCCGGTACGCGCGCCGATGGCTACGAGATCAGGGCCGCCACCACGGCGGCGGACAAGCCGATCATGACCACGGTCCAGGAGTTCGGTGCGGCCGTGCAGGCGCTCCAGGCCTCCGGTTCCGGGTTCGACGTTATGACCCTGCAGGAGCTCGCATCGAGGAACGCTCGATGAGCAGCCACACGTTCGCTGATCGGCTTCGCTCCCTGCAGGAGCAGTTCGGGCCTATCAGCGTCGGGGCGGACCCCCACGCCGCCATCCTGGCGGGGTGGGGGCTGCCCGACAGCCCCGAGGGCTTGAGGTCGTTCTCGGATATCTTCACGGAGGCCTTTGCTGGTCGGGTTGCGTCGATCAAGCCGCAGGTGGCGTTCTTTGAGCGCCACGGCTCCAAGGGCCTAGCCGTTCTCGAGGATCTTATTGGTGCCTTCCGTGAGGCGGGCACCCTCGTGATCGCGGATGCGAAGCGCGGGGACATCGGGTCGACCATGATGGGTTACGCGCAGGCGTGGCTCGGGGATGGTCCCTTCGGATCCGATGCTGTGACTCTCAGCCCGTACCTGGGCGTCGGTTCCCTCGAGCCTGCCTATGAACTAGCCGCCGAAAACAACCGCGGCGTGTTCGTGCTGGCCGTGACCTCGAACCCGGAGGGCGCGAGCCTGCAGGGCGCGGGTGATCTCGTGGTCGCACAGACCGTTCTGTACGAGCTGGGGGAGCGTAACTCCAGGTACTGGCCGGGTGCTTCCGGCTCCATCGGCGCAGTGATTGGTGCCACATCTGGGGATCGGCTCGCCTCATGGGGCGTCGATGTCAGCATGCTGAACGGCCCCGTTCTGGCTCCTGGAGTGGGTGCACAGGGCGCATCGGTGCAGGATGCGGAGGTGGTCGCGGCCGGCAACCTCCTGTGCATCCCGGTGTCGCGTGCGATATTACGTGCAGGACCGGACGTATCGGACTTACAGAATGCTCAAACTGGGCTGAAGTGACACTGTTTCGTTACCTGAATTTGATAGGGTGACCTCTGTTGCACCGAAGCACAAAGAACACGAAAAATCCTCACAGACGGAGTATTACTCATGGCTCTTCCTTCCCTTTCTCCCGAGCAGAGGCAGGCAGCTCTCGACAAGGCCGCGGTGGCACGCAAGCGTCGCGCTGAACTCAAGAAGTCGCTCAAGGCGGGGGAAACAAGGCTCTCCGAGGTCCTGACCATGGCGCAGGATGATGAAATTGTGGCAAAGCTGAGGGTCTCGGCTCTGCTTGAATCCATGCCCGGAATCGGCACCGCCAAGGCCCGCGCCATCATGGACCGCACGGGAATCTCCCCGTCGCGACGCGTTGGCGGTCTCGGCCCGCACCAGCGTCAGGCACTCACGACCCTCTTCTGCTAATGCCGGCCTTCGTCATCTGCGGTCCGACAGCGGTTGGCAAGGGCACCATCGTCCGCCAGCTCATCGCACGCGACCCCAAGGTGTGGCTCTCGGTATCGGCGACCACTCGCACTCCCAGGGAAGGGGAGCGCGATGGTGTCGACTACTATTTTGTCACGCCCGAGGCTTTTGATGACATGGTCGACGAAGGCAACATGCTGGAGTGGGCGACCGTCCACGGCGTCCACAAGTATGGCACCCCGCGCGCAGCTGTCGATAGGGCCATGGCGGAGGGCAAGAAGGTCATCCTCGAGGTTGATCTTGCAGGGGCCCGCCAGGTGCGGGCGTCCATGCCGGATGCGTACCAGATCTTCCTCTCCCCGCCGTCGTTCGACGACCTGGTCGACAGGTTGGAGATGAGGGGGACGGAGGGTCCCTCGGAGCGCAAGAGGCGCCTCGAAACGGCACGCGTCGAGCTCGCAGCCGCGGACGAGTTTGATTCCATTGTCATCAACGACGACGTGGCACGAGCCACGGATGAGATCCTGTCAATCATGACGCAAATCAAGTAGCATAAGTCGTTGAGCTATCGGAAAGGCTGAAATGTACGGAACAGTACCCGAGCCGGAAGGCATCACAGACCCGCCCATCGACGATCTTCTTGAGAAGGTCGATTCGAAGTACGCGCTGGCTGTCTACTCGGCAAATCGCGCACGCCAGATCAACGACTACCGTCAGGAACTCATGTCCGCTGATGGCAACGTTGTGCACGTGGGCCCCCTCGTCTCGTCCGATCCGGAAGAGAAGCCGCTGTCGATCGCCCTTCGAGAGGTCGTCGAGGACAAGCTGGTTCTCGCACCCACAGAAGACTGATGACTGAAACAACAGTAAGGGCCCTCGGTGCTACCGCGGGCCCTTCGCGCATCGTTCTGGGCGTGTGTGGCGGCATCGCCGCCTACAAGTCCGCCATCCTTGCCCGCCTCCTCATCAGCGCAGGCCACGACGTTCGGATCGTCCCGACCGACTCGGCTCTGCAGATGGTGGGACGCACAACCTTCTCGGCTCTCTCCAGCCATCCCGTGCACACGAGTGTCTTCGACGACCCCGAGGGCGTCGAGCACGTTCGCATCGGTGACGAGGCCGATCTCCTCATCGTTGCCCCCGCGACCGCGAACACGGTTGCGAAGCTCGCCCACGGCATCGCCGACAACCTCCTGACCGCCACGGCGCTTGTCGCGACCTGTCCGATCCTCGTCGTGCCGGCCATGCACACCCAGATGTGGCTGAACCCAGCGACCCAGGCCAACGTGCAGACCCTTCGTGACCGTGGGGTCTTTGTTCTGGACCCGGCCGAGGGTAGGCTCACCGGATCCGACTCCGGCATTGGTCGCCTCCCCGAACCCGAGCAGATCGCACAGACCGCTCTCGGCATGCTCTGCGAGCAGGACTTGGCCGGCACCCGGTTCGTCATCTCAGCGGGCGGCACCCGCGAACCCATCGATCCGGTGCGCTTTCTCGGCAACCGCTCGACCGGCCGCTTTGGTATCGCCCTTGCACTCAACGCCGCCCAGCGCGGCGCGCGGGTGGATCTCGTGGCCTGCAACATCGATCGCGCGCTCCTGCCCAACCACCCGCGTATTGCCGTTCACCCGGTTGGGTCCGCCGAGCAGCTCCAGGAGGCCATGAACTCGTGCGCTTCTGGCGCTTCCGTGTTGATCATGACCGCGGCCGTTGCCGACTTCCGTCCCGCCCACTCGGGAGAGTCGAAGTTCAAGAAGGACGGCAGCGGGGCCGCCCCCGACATCACCCTTGTCGAGAATCCGGATATCCTCAAGGGTCTCGCCAGCGACCGTTCCCACGGGGCTCTCGTTGTCGGCTTCGCGGCCGAGACCGGTGATGAGCACGGAAGTGTTCTTGACTACGGAAAGAAGAAGGCGAAGGTCAAGGGCGCGGACCTTCTCATCGTCAACAGGGTCGGTGAAACCGTTGGTTTTGGTGACGTTGACACCGCAATCACGATTCTCGACCGGGACGGGAATGTCCTGGGCGAGGGGGAGGGCACGAAGTCTCAGATGGCGGGAACTGTCCTTGACGCAATTTCTTTGTCCCTGGGCTCACTAGACTAGATGACCGTGCAACCTTTTACTTCCGAATCCGTGACTGCGGGACACCCCGACAAAGTCTGCGATCTTATTTCCGACCGTATCCTCGACGCCATCCTCGAACAGGATCCGCACGCCCGAGTCGCCATCGAAACCATGGTCACCACTGGTCTCGTGCACGTCGCGGGCGAGCTCAACACTGAAAGCTACGTCGAGATCCCGCACATTGTGCGCAAGGCTCTCGTCGACCTTGGGTACTCGAGCTCCGAGGTGGGCTTCGATGGTCGCTCCTGCGGCATCTCCGTCTCTATTGGTCAGCAGTCACAGGACATCTACGAGGGCGTTCACCACTCCCTCGAGTCCCGCGAATCCGATGGCGTGGTCGACAAGTACTCGCGCGAGGGCGCGGGCGACCAGGGCCTCATGTTCGGTTACGCAACGAACGAGACCGACGTGCTCATGCCGATGCCGATCTTCCTGTCCCACAGGCTCGCCGAGCGCCTCTGGGAGGTCCGCAAGGACAACATCGTTCCCGGTCTGCGTCCCGACGGCAAGACCCAGGTGACGGTCAACTACGACGAGGACGACAAGCCGGTCGGAATCGACACGATCGTCGTGTCCTCTCAGCACGATGAGGACGTCACCCAGGAGTACCTGCGCGAGCAGCTCACCCGGCACGTCATCAATCCCGTTATTGACAAGTACGCCTCGCACCTGGACCAGAGCGCCATCAAGATCCTCATCAATCCGTCGGGCCGTTTCGTCATCGGTGGGCCGATGTCGGACGCTGGCCTGACCGGCCGCAAGATCATCGTTGACACCTACGGTGGCATGGCTCGCCACGGTGGCGGTGCCTTCTCCGGCAAGGATCCGTCCAAGGTGGACCGCTCCGCCTGCTACGCGGCACGCTGGGTCGCCAAGAACATCGTTGCTGCCGGCCTTGCTGAGCGCGCCGAGGTTCAGGTCGCCTACGCCATCGGTCAGGCCAACCCCGTCTCGGTCCGCGTCGATGCCTTCGGCACGAACACGCGCCCCATGGACGAGATCACGAACGCGGTCAACAAGGTCTTTGACCTGCGCCCGCTCGCCATCATCGAGGCACTCGACCTCAAGCGCCCCATCTACGCTCAGACCGCTGCTTTTGGTCACTTTGGTCGGGAACTGGACGACTTCACGTGGGAGCGTACCGACCGAGTCGAGGATCTCCTTGCAGCCCTGTAGGAGCACAGCGTTCAGTGACTGACGCACTGTTCGACCTTCCCAGCCAGCCCGCCCTGCTTCCGCAGGAGCGGGCTGTGCGCACTGTAGAATCAGGTGTTCCGAATCCGGTGGCAAGGGTTGTTCTCGATACTCCCTTCTCGTGGCCGGACAAGCTCTACGACTACCTGGTTCCAGAGAAGTTCGCAGAAGCTGCTCTTCCGGGCACCCGAGTTCGCGTTGAGTTCGGTTCCAAGCGGCTCACCGGCTTTATCCGCGAGCGCGGCACCACGACAGACTCCAAGAGGCTCCGCAAGATCGTTGGAGTACTTGGCGAGCCAGTGGTTACCGAGGAGATCTTCCAACTCGCTGAGGCCATTGCCGCCCGCCAGGTATGCTCCCTCCACGATGTTCTTCGGGGGGCAATCCCCTCCCGTCACGCCCGCGCCGCCAAGGCAATCCAGTCCCTGCCCGCTCCGGTCTTTCAGCGGGTCCATGCTGGGCCTGAGAGCGGAGAATATGGCGTTGGTGCTGCGAGTGGAGCATCGTACCTTGGAGCAGAGAGTCGAATTTCTGGGGTTGGTGCTCGCGGTGGGAGCTCTCGCACTGGAGCGGGCGAGCATCTAGCTGAATCGCTTGTTCTTGGTGGCGAGGAGGTCGTCATTGCGGCGGGCAGGTCTCTCTGGTCGCAGATCGCTGGCACCGCACGCATAGCGCTGTCACGTGAGCAGAAGGTCTTGATCGTTGTTCCGACGGCCGGTGAGGTGGAGAAGCTCAAGCAGGTTCTGAGCGAGCAGATCCCGGGTGAACCGATCGGGATCCTGGGTGCCCACCTGTCGGCAGAGACCAGGTATCGGCACTTCCTTTCGATCCTCCGCGGCAGGACTCGGCTGGTGATCGGAACAAGAACGGCCGCTTTCGCTCCTGTTGAGGCAGGGTTGCTCATTGTCGTTGACGAGTTGAACGGCGCGATGAGGGACAAGAGGAGCCCGTACATGTGGGCTGATGATGTGCTCCGCATGAGGAAGGGTGATGCCACCTACCTGCGGTTCTGCTACCCGCCTCGCATGCAGGCCGATACTCCGCTGTCTGTCGCCGGTGGGCCGTGGCCGCGAGTGACTCGCGTGGAACAGTGGGCGGGGGATCAGCGTGGTCTCCTCCCATCGGCCGCGTTCGAGGTGATTCGGGATGGTCTCAAGACCGGCCCTGTTATTATCTCTGCCCCCAGGGGCGGGTACGTCCCTGCCCTTGCCTGCGCGAGGTGTGGCAGGCGTGCCGTGTGTCAGCACTGTGGCTCCAGCATTGCCGTTCCCTCGGCTGGCAACAATGCCTCCTGCATGACGTGCGGCGCCAGGGAATGGATGTGCGAGTGCGGGTCTGTAAACCTGCGGGCCGTGTCCCGTGGCTCGGAACGTCTCGCCCAGGAGGTTGCCCTCGCGTTCCCGAATGTGGGTGTGGATTCGATCCGGTCCGGTACCGAAACCTCTGTTTCCCCGATCGTCATTGCGACTCCCGGAGCTGAACCCGATCGCGAGTTTGCCGCGGGTGTGATTGTCGATGCTGGGGCTAGGCTTGCAAGCCTGTCCCTCGATGCTGAAGTTGAAGCGGTGGGCAGGTGGTCAAGGATTGCCTCTCGCGTGTCCGGTCAGGTTTTGTTGGCAGGGGGAGTGCCGGAGCACCTGGCGAGAGCTCTCGCTACCCGTTCCATTGACTTCATGGATGATCTGAGACCTGATCGTGAGTTGCTTGGTCAGCCTCCCTACCACCGCTGGTTCCTCATCAATGGTCAACGGAGCGATGTTCAGAGGCTCCTCGGCGCCGTTGCGAGCAGGCTCGAGGGAGAGACACCTCCCGACACCGGCATCGCAGCCATGCTGACCGGTGGCGGCAGGCAGGTCTTTGCCGAAGGCATTCACCTCGTTGGTCCCGTTGAGGACAACGGGCTCACTCTTTATCTTCACGAACAAGCACCGGCTGAAAGGCTTGCTCGTGTCCTGCGCGACTCGCTGCAAGAGCTTGGGCAGATGCAAGTGAGGGTGGAAGCCGACCCGATTCTGTAGCGGAGGCAGATATTGGCACTAGTCGATAGGTCGGCAACTCCTACCTTGGAGCTACATACTCGACTCGCGTCCGCCACTGCGTCTTGCCGTGTTTTCCATGTTCAAGTCCGTGTCCATATACGTGCCTTGTGATCCGCCTCGGGCTCGCCCACGCGTGAGCGAACAGGGCCTTGGCGATAGAATTGGGTAATGCGTATCATCTTTGCTGGAACCCCAGCCACTGCCGTCCCTGCTCTCCTTCGACTGGCTGAGGACCACCAAATCGTCGGGGTTCTCACGCGGGCTCCCGCTCCCGTGGGGAGGAAGCGGGTACTCACGCCCTCTCCGGTTGAGACTGCTGCTCGTGAGCACGGGTGGAGAGTCCTGACACCCACAACTTTGCGTGATGACGAGGTGGTGCAACAGATCACGGAACTGCGCCCCGATGCTGTCGCTGTTGTGGCCTACGGCCTGCTGATCCCTCAGAATCTTCTCAACGTTCCGGTCCACGGGTGGATCAATCTGCACTACTCGCTTCTTCCGCAGTGGCGTGGTGCTGCGCCGGTGCAGTACGCGATCGCAGCGGGTCAGGACAGGACCGGGATCTCGACCTTCCAGATCGAGAAGGGCCTCGATACTGGCACCATCTTTGACACTCAGGAGGTTGAAATTGGTCACCGTGAAACCGCGGGAGAACTGCTCGATCGCCTCTCAGTCCTCGGTGCCGACCTGCTTGCTCGGACGCTACAGTCCGTGGCTCTTGGTACCGCGGAACCGGTCGCTCAGGTGGGGGAGGTGACCCAGGCACCACAGTTGAAGGCGGTCGATGGGAAGCTCGATCTGACCCGTCCCGCCACGGAACTTGACGCTCAGATCCGCGGATTTACGCCGGCTCCGGGCACGTGGACGACATGGCGCGGGGACAGAGTGAAGATCGGTCCCGCCGTTCCGGTGAACGCGTCTCTTGCCGTTGGTGAGGTGCAGATCGGGGACAGCGTCCTGCTGGGAACGGGGGAGGGAGCTCTCGAACTCGACATGATCGCGCCCCCGGGGAAGCCGTGGATGAAGGCGAGTGACTGGGGTCGTGGCGTACGCGAAACGGTAGTCTGGAACTCATGAGTGAAGACCGCCCCACGAACTGGCGCCCCGCGCGCATGCAATCCGATCCCGCACGAGTCGTCGCGCTGGATGTTCTCGAGCAGGTACGCAACGGTGCCTACGCCAACATTGCCCTTCCGGCCACGCTCAAGCGTGCCAACGTCCGGGGCAGGGGTCGCGGATTCGCCACCAACCTCACCTACGGAACTCTGCGCATGCAGGGACGGTGGGACGCGATCATCGCTCACTGCGTCCAGGGCCGCCCCGTCGACGAGATCGATCCTCTCGTCATGGACATCCTGCGCCTTGGTGCGCACCAGATCCTTGGACTACGCGTCCCCATCCACGCGGCCATGAACGAGACGGTCAACCTTGCCCGCAACGAGGCGGGTTCCGGGGCCTCCGGCTTCGTCAACGCCGTCATGCACCGCATCAGCGAACGCACCTCCGAAGAATGGGACGAGGTGCTCGCCAAGGAACTTGCCGACAAGGGTGAGCTCGCCGTTCTGGGTGCGCAGGCCTCCCACCCCGAATGGATCCTCAAGGTCTATGAGGATGCCTTCAAGGCATCCGGCAGGGACGTTGCTGACCTTCCGAAGCTCCTCGAAGCCAACAACGAACCAGCCAAGGTCGCCATCGCGCCCAGGGCCGTCTCTCGCGAGACCATCATCGATGAAGCGAAGGAAGCTGGCATCGAGATCACCGACGGTGAGCTCATGCCGGATGCTCTCGTGCTCGAGAAGGGCAATCCGGGCAGGATGCCCTCCGTACGCGAGCTGTCCGCGGGCGTTCAGGACGAGGGCTCGCAGCTCGTCGCTCATCTCGTTGCCGAGGCGCCCCTCGAGGGCGAGGACTCGGCGTGGCTCGACATGTGCGCGGGTCCCGGTGGCAAGACCGCGACACTGGCCAGCCTGACGGGGGAGCGGGACGTCACGATCTTCGCGAACGAACTGCACCCGCACCGCCTCGACCTCGTGGCCGACGCCGTGGCTCCGTTTGGGGACATGGTGGTCATGCGCGAGGGAGACGGTCGCGAGCTCGCCGATGAGGAACCGAACAGGTTCGACCGCGTTCTCGTTGATGCTCCGTGCTCCGGCATTGGATCGCTGCGCAGGCGGCCCGAGGCCCGCTGGCGGAAGACCGAGGAGGATGCCGACGGCATGCACGAGGTGCAGCTTGGGCTTCTTGAGGCGGCCATTGATGCGACCCGCCCCGGCGGCCTCATCTGCTACTCCACGTGCTCGCCCGATCTTCGCGAAACCACTGAAATCGTTGAGGCATTCGCCGACCGCGTCGAGGTGTTGGATGCTGTCGAACTGGCTCGCACACTCGCCCTTCCAGGTAAACTGGATGGCATCGCGGGTCCGTACCTGCAGCTGTGGCCCGACATGCACGAATCCGACGCCATGTTTGTAGCCCTGCTGATCAAGAAGTGAAAGAGTAGATCATGAGCGTTCTCATTTCCCCCTCCATCCTCAACTCCGACATCGGCAATCTTGCCGGTGAGTTGGACAAGATCTCGAGTGCCGACTGGGCGCATGTGGATGTCATGGATAACCACTTCGTTCCGAACCTGACCTGGGGTCTGCCGGTCATCGAGGCGGCGAAGAAGTACTCGCCCGTCCCGATCGACGCTCACCTCATGATCGAGGATCCCGATCGCTGGGCACCCGCCTACATCGAGGCAGGTGCAGCATCGGCCACCTTCCACGCCGAGGCCGTCAAGTCCCCGATCCGTCTCGCACGCGAGATCAGGGCCATGGGAGGCAGGGCAGGACTCGCCCTCAACCCGGCCACCTCGATCGATGCCTACATCGACATTCTCGACGAGTTTGACATGGTGCTGTGCATGACCGTGGAACCCGGTTTCGGCGGTCAGCCGTTCCTCGCCAGCGTCATGCCGAAGGTGGCGAAGCTCCGGGACCTCATTAACAAGAAGGGGCTCGAGACCTGGATCCAGGTTGATGGTGGCGTCAGCGCGGACACCATCGCTCAGGCCGCAGAGGCCGGCGCCAACAACTTCGTGGCCGGTTCCGCCGTGTACAAGGCTGAGGATGCTGGTGAGGCAGTCGAGTCTCTGAGGTCGCTCGCGTCACAGCACAGCCACCTGTAGCCGTGTTACGATAGGGGCGTGTTTCGGGGTCGGTGAAAATCCGAGCCGGCGGTGAAAGTCCGCGAGCCGCGTGAGCGGTTGACGAGGTGGAACTCCTCGACCGACGGTTAAAGTCCGGATGGGAGAAACACGTTCGGCTGTCACGCCCTTCGTGCGTGACGCGTGCCCGCTGTCCCCGAACGCGTGGAGGACAGTTGAGGCGTATTGCTCCCCTCATCTTTGGACTTGGCGTCCTAGCCCTGTGGTATGTTGTCGCCGAGACCGGAGCAATCGAAAGCTACTTCCTGCCCCACCCCCTCAAGGTGTTCGAGACCCTCATTCTTGGGCTCACCGAAGGCGACCTTCTGCGCGCCACGGGCGTCACCATGGTCTCGGCGGGCCTCGGCTGTGTCATCGCCGCTATTCTTGGCATCCCGTTCGGATACGCGATCGCGAAGAACAGGGTCATCTCCGCCACCTTCAGCCCCTACCTGGCGGCGTCGCAGGCCATTCCCGCCGTCGCACTCGCCCCTCTGCTTGTTGTGTGGATCGGCTACGGCCTGCCCTCAATCACCGTCCTGTGCGTCATTCTTGTGATCTTCCCGGTCATCATCTCCACCGCCCTAGGCATTCGCGAACTCGACCCCGATGTCATTGACGCGGCACGGTTGGATGGTGCGGGCAGGTGGGACCTCATGAAGAACATCGAGCTGCCACTGGCGGCTCCCTCGATTCTTGCCGGCATACGTACCGGCTTCACCCTCTCCATCACCGGCGCCGTTGTTGGCGAGATGGTCATGGGTGGTAGCGGCCTCGGAGCCGCACTGGCCCGCAGTCAGGGCTCAACGGCCAACGCCACACACCTCTTTGCCGTGATCGCGATCCTCGTTGTGCTCGCGGTCGGCATCTATCTTCTGCTCACGTTCATAGAGAACGCAGCGGACAACAGAAAGGGTTCCTCATGAAAAAGCTCGCGATCGCATCGCTCACCGCATCGGTCTTGATGTTGGCGGCGTGTGGGGGAGGGGACACGGAATCGGATGATGCGCTGACCGTGGGCCTCACCTACATTCCCGACGTGCAGTTCTTCCCCTTCTATGTCGGGGTGGAGAAGGGCTACTTCGAGGAGGCTGGAGTCACCGTGGACCTGCGCCACCACGGCACCCAGGAGGCACTCTTCACCGCGATCGCCACCGGCGAAGAAGACGTCGTGTTCACCTCGGGTGACGAGGTCATGTCGGGACGGGACGAGGGCGTGGAGCTCACCTCCATTGCCACCCTCTACAGCGAGTACCCCGCCACCCTCATTGTCCCCGCCGACTCCGATATCGAAACCCCGGAGGATCTTGAGGGCAAGACCGTCGGCATTCCCGGTGAGTTTGGCGGAACCTACTTCGGTCTGCTCGCCATGATCGACTACTACGACCTTCAGAACGTCGACGTTCAGACCATCGGGTTTACTCAGATGGCGGCGTTGTCGAGAGGGGGTGTCGATGCCGTTATTGGCTTCGTCAACAACGATGCTGTCGCCATGCAGACCCAGGGCTACGATGTGCGCACCATCGATCTCGCACCCGAGGTCCCACTCGTAGGTCCCGGCATGGCGGTCATGACAGAGGATCTCGCGGGCAACGAGGAGCAGTACAAGGCCCTCATGGAAGGACTGAACCAAGCAGTCGAGTTCGCCGAAGAGAACCCCGAGGAAACCCTCGACATCGTCACCGAATACGTGTCGAACATGAAGGATCCTGACGTCCGCGAGGCGGCCGCTGCCACCATGGAGGCAACACTGCCCCTCTACACCGGCAACGACACTGTCGGCTACCAGGACCCCGAGCTCTGGGAAGCCATGAACACGTTCATGGTCGATGCCGAACTCATCTCCGGCCCCGTCGACATCAGCGAGGCAATGACCACCGACATCGTCACCAACGTGATCGGTAACTGACCACCCGAAAACGGAACCTGGCCATCCTTGAGAAAAAACTGCCAGCTGTGTGCGACCGCTTGCCCACTGAGAGCGAAACTGACCACCTGAGAGTGAGCAACTCCCAGGAGTGGCCACGACGGCTTCCAGGCAACCGTCGCGACATCACGGTAAGCGGTAGGACCGCCCCTCGCATGGGGCGGTCCTCAGTTTGCTGGAGGCTGGCCTCATTACGTGGAGGGCGGTCCGCACTTTGTTGCGGGCTCGCCTCATCATGTGGAGGGCGGAACTCAGCACATTGAGGGCGGTTCATGTTGAGTGTGACCGATCGCTTTCTCGTTGAACATGGACCGGTGTGACCCCGTGGTCCAAAGGCCGTAAGCTTGGGGTGTGAAGAACTTCGAAGAACTATTCGCTGAACTGTCCCAGAAAGCCATCGACCGTCCCGAGGGTTCGGGCACCGTTGCGGAGCTTGATGCTGGTGTTCATGCGATCGGCAAGAAGATCGTGGAAGAGGCCGGTGAGGTCTGGATCGCTGCCGAGTACGAGTCGGATGAGCAGGTTGCTTTAGAGGCTTCCCAACTTCTTTACCACCTTCAAGTCATGCTGATCGCCCGCGGCATCTCTCTCGATGATGTCTACCGCTACCTGTAAGGAATAGTCAGTGCTGCGTATTGCTGTGCCCAACAAGGGCTCTCTTTCCGAACCCGCATCCACTCTTCTCAAGGAAGCTGGCTACCGCCAGCGCCGTGACACGAAGGAACTCGTGCTCCTCGACGAGGTCAACGGAGTTGAGTTCTTCTTCATCCGTCCCCGCGACGTTGCTGTCTACGTGGGTGCCGGCACCGTCGACGTCGGCATTACCGGTCGCGACCTCCTGGTCGATTCGGAGGCGGATGCTGTTGAACATCGTTCCCTTGGTTTCGCTCGCTCCACGTTCAGGTTTGCAGCACCCAGCGGATCCATGAGCACGATTGATGAGCTGGCTGGCAAGCGCATTGCCACCTCCTACGATGTTGTGGTCTCCAAGCACCTGAAGGACAAGGGCATCGATGCCACCGTCGTTCACCTCGATGGTGCCGTTGAGTCCTCGGTTCAGCTTGGCGTTGCTGACGCCATTGCCGACGTCGTCGAGACCGGTTCGACCCTGCGCGCAGCGGGCCTCACGGTCTTTGCTGAGCCGCTCATGACCTCCGAGGCTGTTCTCATTCGTCGCGCCGATCAGGTGCCCGATGGTCTCGAGATCCTCGATCGCAGGATCCAGGGCGTGCTCGTGGCCCGTGGCTACGTGCTCATCGACTATGACATCCACAAGGATCACTTGGATGAGGCGGTCGAGCTGACCCCGGGTCTGCAGTCGCCCACGGTTTCCCCGCTCCACGATGGTGAATGGTTCGCCGTTCGCGCCATGGTTAAGAAGGACGATCGCAACAAGGTGATGGATGGCCTGTACGACGTCGGCGCACGCGCCATCCTCGTGACCCCGATCTTGGCATGTAGGTTGTGACCACCTTCAGACCCCGGCTCGCCCGCATCATCTGCGGAGCGCTGGCAGTAACCCTCATCATCGGCACTGCCGTGCTCTTCGCTGTTTCACCAAGCTTCGGCATGTACCAGTTCACGGCAGGGGACTACGCGGGAACCATCGTCTTTGTGCTCATCCTGCTGTGGATCCTTTGGATCCAGTTCCAGGTCCGGCTCGTGGCCGGTGAGGATGGCATCTTCATCAAGAACCTCATCTACTCTCACACCTTCACCTGGGACGAACTCGTCGGAGTGGACTTCGGTGATGGTCCCTGGGTTCGCATCGACACCGTCCACGGCGAGACCGTCAACGTCATGGCGATCCAAAGCTCCGATGGTGAGTACGCGCGCAAGCAAGCTGTCCGTCTCGCCACCATCATCGACCGTCACTCACCCCACGTCGACTGAGGTAGAGGGCACGCCAGTGTCCCGCGTCAAGTAGTTGGCAGGTTTTCTTTGATTTCGAAGTTGGGGAT
>NZ_JASDVN010000009.1:0-38414 GCF_041440645.1 Flaviflexus sp.
CCACTGTACCGGCCCGATCCAAGTCAACGGCTCTAAGTGGGTCGTGAGAGAATGCGGTCATGAGTGAAGACGAGCTCCTTGCCCTGATCGGCCGCCACCTGCCAGCCTCAACTGCGCACGTACCCACGGGGGATGACTGCACGGTACTCGCCCCAACAGGACAGGTCGCTGTCTCGACCGACATCCTTGTTGAAAACGTTCACTTCCGCACCGACTGGTCCAGCGGAGCCGACGTCGGGTGGCGGTGCGTCATGCAGAACGTTGCCGACGCTGCCTCAATGCGAGCCCGCCCCATGTCCCTCGTGGTCGCCATGACCATTCCAGAGTACGTGAGCGCCGACTGGGTTGAGGACTTCTCTATCGGTTTGGGGGAGTCCTGCGACTACCTGTCGCAACTCACCGGCCCCATCGCAATTGACGGCGGCGACATGTCACGTGGCCCCATCATCGTTGCCTCGGGAACCGTGCTGGGTGACATGGAGGGGAGGGAGCCCGTGCTCCGCTCGGGAGCGAGACCCGGAGACCTCGTCATCCACACCGGTAACCTCGGTGCCTCAGCCCGCGGGCTCGAACTCCTTGGGCAGGGACGTACCGGGGACGAGACGCTCCTCTTCCGCAGGCCCGTGCCACCTGTGGACCTGGCGCTCGCGGTTCCCGCGACCGCGATGATGGATGTTTCCGATGGTCTGGTTCGAGACAGCAGAAGGATCGCAAAGAAGTCAGGAGTTGCTATCAATCTTGATTCACAGATAATTTCGGAGATTGCCAGCCCGGGCGTCACGCTCGAGCAGGCGCTCACGGGGGGAGAAGACCACGGGTTCCTCGCCACCGTCCGCGACGGAAGTGTTCCTTCAGGCTGGACGATCATCGGCACTGTATCCGAAGGTAGCGGAGTTACGGTCGATGGCGTGAGCCCGACTGAGCTTGGTGGTTGGGACCACTTCGCGGGTTAGTGTCAAGCGACATACGCCCTGACAAAGCAAGCGCCTCCACATGAGTGGAGGAGACGCAGATGAAATACATGAATGGGGTTCACCCCACAAAACGAGGGATGAGGCTAAGCCTCGGCCTCGTTGAGAAACGCTGCGAGCCTGCGGCTCAGGCATCTCTCGTTGTCCCACCCTCGCGCATTGTGGAGGGGTCTGGATTGAGCAAAGCAGTCGTACGGTGGCGGCTGAACCCTCAGAAACGACTGAACCCCCACCGAAGTGGGGGTTCACGAGCTTACGGCTTATCGCGCGTTGCGAACGATGCGATCTGACTTAATGCAGTTGGTGCATACGTTCAGACGCTTCGGTGCTCCATTGACGAGGGCACGCACACGCTGAATGTTTGGGTTCCAACGGCGGTTGGTCCGCACGTGGGAGTGCGAGACGCTCTTGCCGAAGCCCGGGCCCTTGCCGCAGACGTCACATACTGAGGCCACGGTTCTCTCCTGATCTTCTCGCTGACAAGACGCCAGCGGCGTCTCCTGACATGCACACACTAAGGAATGCAACCTGTTTATATTAACCGAGGGGCGGGAAAAGTACCAAGACCTGCTCGGCCCGACTCGCGTGGTATCGCACACTATTTCGGAATGACGGGGGCTGACCACAGCTGTTAAGGAGTGCCCGCCCGATTCGCTAGTCTAGTACGCGGGAGGGAAGATGAAAGCCGTAGCTACTGATGGGATGAGTCTCCTTGAGACCCCTTTGGAGAGGATCCTCGGTGCTCGCACGGCGAAGGCCCTCGACAAGCTCGAGCTGCGCACCGTCCAGGATCTGATCGACCACGCCCCACGCCGCTACGTACATCGCGGTGAACTCGTTCCCCTGTCACGTGCAGTTGAAGGAGAGAACGTCACGGTCGTGGCCAGGGTTCTCGACACAAGCGTGCGGCCGATGAATGCTCGTCGGGGCTTCATCCTCAAGGTCATGATCTCGGACGGCATGTACGACATGTCGCTCACCTTCTTTGCGAACTCCTCGCGGCCGCTCGCCTTCCATCAGTCCAAGCTCCAGAAGGGCACGCTCGCAACCTTCTCTGGAACCGTGTCGTCCTACCGTGGTTCCCTCCAGCTTACCCATCCCGAGTATCAGGTGTTGGAGGACGAGGACGACATTGATGAGGCGGACATCGCTCGTCCGCTCCCTCTCTACCCGGCCGGCGTCAAGGTGCCGACGTGGACGATCGAGAAGGCGGTCGGTGCCGTTCTCGACCAGATTGGTCCCGATGACATCCCGGAGGTCCTCCCCGAGGACTACCGCAAGCGGCATGGGCTCCTCGGCGCCTACGAGGCGCTGCTTGCCCTGCATTGCCCCAAGACCGACAACGACTGGAAGAAGGCTCAGGAACGCAAGAAGCACGAGGAGGCACTCGTCCTCCAGACCGTCCTAGCCCAGCGCAGCCACGAGGCCATGGCAACAGAATCGGTTCCTCGGCCCAGGCTAGCCAATGGGATTGCCGCTGAGTTTGATTCCGGGCTTCCGTTCGCTCTCACCACAGGTCAGGAGAAGGTGGGGCGGGAGATCGAGAGGGACCTCGCCTCCGATCGGCCCATGAACCGCCTCCTCCAGGGCGATGTTGGCTCCGGTAAGACCATCGTGGCACTCCGAGCCATGCTCCAAGTTGTTGACGGTGGGGGACAGGCCGCGCTGCTTGCACCCACGGAAGTTCTTGCCGAACAGCACTACCGCTCGATCCTGGCCCTCCTTGGCGATCTTGCTTACGGGGGGATGCTGGGCGGCTCCGACATCGGAACCCGCGTGGATCTCCTCATGGGCTCGTTGGGGGCCAAGGAGAAGAGGCATGTCCTGGGCAGGCTCGCGGGTGGCGAGACAGGCATCATCGTCGGAACCCACGCACTCCTGTCCGACACGGTCCAGATCCCGTTCCTCTCCCTCGCCGTCGTCGACGAGCAGCACAGGTTCGGAGTGGACCAGCGGGATGCTCTGCGAGCAAGCGCGGGAGTGAACCTCTTGGTCATGACCGCCACCCCCATCCCCAGGACCCTCGCCATGACGGTCTTCGGTGACCTCGATGTTTCGGAGCTGACCGAACTGCCCGGGGGTCGCCAGGAAGTCTCGACGACGATCGTGCCTGCCACCAAGCAGGCCTGGGTCGATCGCGTCTGGGAACGGGTTGCCGAAGAGGTGAAGGCAGGCGGCAGAGCCTTCGTCATCTGCCCCCGCATCACACCCACCGAGGACCCAGCGCTCCTTGAGGACCCCGAGGGCGAGTCGAGGCCGCCACTGGCATCCGTAGACGAGATGACGGAGCAGCTGAGAAACACGCCAGCTCTGCACGGCATCCCCATCGGAACCCTGACGGGACCCATGAGCCCAGAGGAGAAGAACGGGGCGATGGCGGCCTTCCAGTCCGGGGAGGTCCCGATCCTCGTTGCCACCACCGTGGTCGAGGTCGGCGTGGACGTCCCCGACGCCACCGCCATGGTCATCCTTGACGCCGACCGATTCGGACTATCCCAGCTCCACCAGCTCCGCGGCCGCATCGGTCGAGGCACCAAGCCCGGCATCTGCCTCGCGTTCTCGTGGGCACCCCCGGGCACGATCGCCGCGGAACGCCTCGACGCCTTCGCCTCAACACGCGACGGATTCGTTCTCGCCGACCGCGACCTCGAACTGCGCCGAGAAGGCGACGTCCTCGGAGCCAGCCAGTCGGGGACACGCTCCCACCTGAAGTTCCTCAACTTGAGGAAAGATGGCGAAATAATAGGGACAGCACGGGCCGAGGCCGTCAACTTTGTTGAAACGGATCCGACACTCGCCACCTGGAGCGGGCTCCGGGACGCAGTGGACCATGCCAGGCAAAGAACCGAAACCGACTACCTGGGGAGGAACTGATGCCACGCATCGTATCCGGCACCGCAAAAGGAATGACCATCAAGGTCCCGAAGTCGGCACGACCCACCCCGGACATGGTGAGAGAAGCTGTCTTCAACAGGCTCACCCACCGCGGCTACCTCGACAACACGTACGTCCTCGACCTCTACGCGGGATCGGGAGCCTTCGGCCTCGAGGCAGCATCCCGCGGGGCACGGACAGTCACCGCAGTCGAGGCAAGTCGAGAAGCCGCAAGCACCATCAAAGCCAATGCGAGCAAGACCGGACTCGAGATCCACGTCGTCCAGCAGAAGGTCGAAACCTTCCTCGCCACCCCCGGAACCCAGTACGACGTCATCTTCCTCGACCCGCCCTACGACCTTGACCAAGAAGCACTCGCCCTTGCGCTCGAGCGGGCAGTGCCGCACCTCGTGCACGACGGGCTCCTCATGGTGGAGCGCAGCAAGCACTCCGGGCAACCCCTGTGGCCGGAGGGAATCGCACTCGACGAACACAGGAGTTGGGGCGACACCGTGATCTGGTCCGCACTCCACGCTGACTATCAACGTAGTCTTAACTCATGAGTATTGCCGTATGCCCGGGATCCTTTGACCCGATCACACTCGGACACATCGACGTGGTGCGCCGCGCTCTCACCGTCGTGGACGAGGTCATCATCGGAGTCGCCCAGAACGCCTCAAAGAAGTACTGCTTCTCTCCAGAGGAACGG
This sequence comes from Flaviflexus sp., assembly GCF_041440645.1. Classification (GTDB taxonomy): domain Bacteria; phylum Actinomycetota; class Actinomycetes; order Actinomycetales; family Actinomycetaceae; genus Flaviflexus. The sequence goes on from NZ_JASDVN010000009.1 coordinate 4,555, forward strand.
TTGGCGCTCGCGGAGGCATCGGTGAAGGACATCCCAGGGGCTCGGGTGCTTCCCGTGCACGGACTGCTCGTCGACTTCGTCAAGGAGGTCGGTGCCTCGGCAATCATCAAGGGCCTGAGGGGTGCCGCGGACTTCGATGCTGAGCAGGCTATGTCCCTCATGAACCGTCACCTCTCCGGTGTCGAAACGATCTTCATCATGGGTGATCCCCGCCTCGCCCACGTCGCGTCCTCTCTCGTCAAGGATGTGTCGAACCACGGCGGCTACATTGACGACCTTGTGCCGCCCGAGGTGGCGGCAGCACTTTCCCGAAAGGACTCCAATGACTGAGCACGACTTCGACGTAGAACAGAACCAGGTGGCGGGGGAGTCCCTCATTGCCGTCCTCGACGAGCTTCGGCAGATCGTCGAGACAGCACGCGGCGTCCCGATGTCGGCATCCGCCATGATCAACCGTTCCGAGGTCCTCGACCTGCTCGAGACGGCACGCGACATCGTGCCCGATCAGATCGAGGCGGCCGACCGCATCATCGCCGAGGCCTCCGAGGTCAAGACCGATGCTCAGCGCCGCGCCAAGACCATCCTGGAACGCGCCCACGCGGACGCCGAGCAGGCCGTGGCCGAGGGCAGGGCGAAGGCCGCTGAACTCGTGTCCGAGCACGCCATCACGAAGGACGCGGAGGCCCGTGCCGCACAGATCATTGAGCACGCGGAGGGATCTGCGGTGAAGCTCCGGGCCGGTGCCGCCCGCTACTCGGATGATTCCCTCGCCTACCTCCAGGAGGAACTCGAGTCGCTCCTCGCGAAGGTGCACGCCGGTCGCCAGGAGCTCTCCCGCAGGCAGGAAACCCGTAGCCACTCGGCCGATCAGGCCGAGGACCAAGGTGACGACGAGGGCCAGTTTGATGGTGGTGACCGTCCTGACGAAGTCGAACAGGAGAGCCGCGGCCCCGTCCTGCGTGACATCCGTGTTTCCCCGATCGACGAGGAAGAGTTCGAGGAGCCCTTCGATACCGAACGGTAGTGGTTTCGCTCTTAAGCTAAACGGTTGAAACCGCTGGTAGGAGGGTGTTCACTGGAAGTGTTGTGGAGAACGAGTTCTTCAGAAAGAGAGAAATGAAAATGTCCGACTCAGTAGGTTCAGCACTCCAGTCCGTTCTTGTCGACCTCATCGACATTTCCCTTCAGGGCAAGCAGGCACATTGGAACATTCAGGGACCCAGGTTCCGTTCCCTCCACCTGCAGCTTGACGAGATCGTCGACTTCGCTCGCACCGCGTCCGACGATGTTGCGGAACGCATGGCGGCGATCGGCGTGGCACCGGATGGGCGAGCATCACAGGTGAACTCCACCTCCGGCATTGGTGACATCTCGGCTTCGTGGATTAAGGTATCTGACGGCTACGAAATCATTGAGTCCAAGCTCCAGACCGCTTCCGATAACATCAAGAAGAATCTCGAGAGCGTGGACCCGGCCGATCCGCTGTCCGGCGACCTCCTCATTGGTATCGCCACCGAGCTGGAAAAGCAGGCATGGATGCTCCGCGCAGCATCCGTTGCTGAATAGCACGACATACTCGTGGGCCCCGCGCATTCTTCTGAGAAGTGCGGGGCTCGCCCCATCATTTAGGAGACACCATGCCTGATGTGTACAGCATCGCCCTCAACGACCTCCGCCACCAGGAGGGTTCACGGGTTGACCTGTCCCGCATCCTCACCAACCCCGAGTTCGCGACCGACCTGGTGCACACCGACGGTGATATTGAAATCGAGGGGGCGCTCCAGTCTGTTTCGGAAGGTGTGCTCCTCACCGCCCACGCCACGTACGACACCGTCTCTGAATGCTCCCGTTGCCTCAAGATCGTTGAGGAAGAGGGCGACGCCGATCTGACGGAACTGTACTTCTACCCGAACCGGGCCAAGGCTCTCGTCGAGTCCGGTGATGAGGAGGCGGGCGAGCTCCCGCTCATCGAGAACGACACGATCAACATCGAGTCCCTCTTGCGCGACACCATCGTCGGCCAGATGCCGTTCATTCCGTTGTGCGAGCCGGACTGCCCGGGACTGTGCACCGTGTGCGGTGAGCGCCTCGCTGACCTTCCGGGCGATCACGAACACGAGCAGGAACCGGTGGTGCCGAACCCGCTCGATGAGCTGCGGGCCAAGCTCGTGGCCGAAAAGCGTGGCGAATGAGCCGCTCAAAAGGCCTGAAGAAGGTGAACCGCCCCGCGCGCACCGACCGTGAGGTCCTGCTCAAGGCTTGGGGTGCCGACATCGACCCTGAGTTGCTTGAGCTTGCGCTCACGCACCGCTCGTGGGCATTTGAGAACGGGGGAGTGCCGACGAACGAGAGGCTCGAGTTTCTGGGTGACTCCGTCCTCTCCATCGTCGTCACCGACCGGATCTACCGCGACTACCCGGACAAATCCGAGGCCGACCTCGTACCGATCCGTGCCGCCGCCGTATCCGAGAAACCCCTCGCAGAGATCGCGAAGACGGTGGGCTTGGACGAGTTTATTCTTCTCGGCAATGGTGAGCTCGTGACCAACGGTCGGAACAAGCCCTCCATCCTGTCCGACACGGTGGAAGCCATGATTGGTGCCACCTACCTGTCTGCGGGTCTCGATGCGGTCCGAAGCGTCGTCGAGCGCCTGACCCAGCCGTTCATCGAGGAGGCCATGAAGGCCGGACCGGCGCTGGACTGGAAGACGTCGGTGCAGATGGTGGCGAACGACGGGAAGCTGGGCGAGGTCCACTATGAGATCGAGGGTTCCGGCCCCGATCACGCCCGCAGCTACGTTGCCACGACGATTGTGGATGGTCGTTCGTGGGGGAGCGGCACCGGCACCTCTCGCGCGAAGGCTGAGATGGCGGCGGCGGAGGCAAGCTACCCGGCGCTCCTCGCAGCGGTCAATGCCTGAACTACCGGAGGTTGAGACGGTCCGGGAAGGGCTTGAGAGGCTCCTTCTCGGCAAGACTCTCGCCAGCATCACCGTCCTTCACCCGCGCGCTGTTCAGCGTTCCGAGGGCGGCGTGGAGGGCCTCGTTGCTCTCCACGGTAGAACCGTCGAAGCTGTTGCGCGCAGGGGCAAGTTCTTGTGGATGGAAATGGCGGGGCTTGCCCTCAACTTCCATCTCGGCATGTCCGGCCAACTTCTTGTCAGCAGCCCGGGTGCTGTTGCACCACCTCATCCCCACGAGCGGGCACGCCTCCGGTTCAGCGATGGTAGCCACCTACGCTTCATCGATCAGCGTACCTTCGGATACATCCAGCGGTCCTCCCTGACTGAAGTACCGGATGGTGCGCCAGCCGGATGGGGCACCACTTCGACCCTTATCCCCGTTCCCGTGGCTCACATCGGTCGGGACCTGCTCGATCCCGCCCTTGACCTTGAAGAACTCTCAAAGCGCACTCGGAAGAAGCGAACAGAGATCAAACGGGCGATGCTCGACCAGGAACTCGTCTCGGGACTCGGCAACATTTACTGCGACGAGGCACTGTTCCGTGCACGTATTCACCCCCGCAGGAAAACCAATGGTCTCTCGTACGGGAGTTTGGGCGGACTGTGGGAGCATTCCACGGCCGTCTTGAGAGAGGCTCTCGCCCAGGGTGGCACCTCTTTCGACTCTCTTTACGTCGATGTCGATGGCGCCTCCGGATACTTCGAACGATCCCTCCGAGCGTACGGAAGGGGAGGTCAGGCGTGTGTTCGGTGCGGAGCGACGATGAAGAAGATTCAGTTCATGAACAGGTCATCAACGTTCTGTCCGATTTGTCAGCCGCTTTCCCGAGGTTGAAAAAACGTTTCCGAGTTCTCTAACCGTTCCAGTTCACGAAATAACAACAAAGAATAGTTTCTCAATTCAACCATTCCACTAGGTGATAGAGAACTGCAATCGACGTCACGATTCGGAGAATGCTGGGCTAGAATTCAGACATGAGTGAAGCTAGGGATGATATCCACGTCATGATCATTGACGACCACGAGGTAGTGCGTCGAGGAATCTCTGAGGTAGTTGAGCGAGCCGACGGCCTGTCCGTTGTTGCTGAAGCCGGCTCAGTTGCCGAGGCCTTGACCCGCGCCAAGGTCGTCCGACCCGACGTAGCGCTCGTCGACCTCCGCCTGCCCGACGGCACCGGCATCGACATCATTCAGCAGCTTGCCGTTGAGGTTCCCACCGTCCGCCCGATTGTCCTGACCTCGTTCGATGATGACGATGCTCTCGACGAAGCACTCCACGCGGGCGCCAAGGCGTACCTGCTCAAGTCCGTTCGTGGCGCAGAGATCACCGAGGTCATCAAGGCAGTCGCAGCCGGTCGCGTGCTCCTTGACGAGAGGACGCTGACGAGGCGCCGTGCCGATCACGACGATCCCACCGCTGACCTCACCCCCTCGGAACGCAAGGTCCTCGACCTCATCGGTGAGGGTCTTTCGAACCGTGAGATCGGTGAACGCCTCGGTGTCGCCGAGAAGACCGTCAAGAACCACATCACGTCCCTGCTCTCGAAGATGGGTCTGCAGCGCCGCACCCAGGTCGCCGCATGGGTGGCCGGCCAGCGTGCTGCGGGATGGCGGGCGCAGAACTAGTTATTCGGTCAGGCAATCTGCAGGACGTTCTGACGTCAGTGTTCCATCGTGCGTCGATGCCTCCGATTTGAAATCTGCGAATGAAGAATCACAAGTAGTCGCTTCCGAGCAGAGACATGCGAATAGAAACGAAGAAGCGGGCCCAGGTGGCCCGCTTCTTGTTGCTTAGAAACCGGTCCTGTCTCTAGCCTGCTTCCACAGTTCCTTCCTCGATCCGTTGGTTGCACTCGATCGATACGATGACCGTCAGGAGGCTGACCTCGGATGAGTTCGCCTATAGATCAGGCCGGTGACCTTAGATTCGGCCGGTGACCTTAGATCAGTGGGACGGACCAGGTCAGGACAGTGCCGTGACCATCTCCCGGAACCATGGAAAAGGTGCCGTGGTGCCTGCGGGCACGAGCTGCGAGGTTCGAGAGGCCGGAGCGGCGGGACTGGGCTGGGCTGAGGCCCACGCCGTCGTCCGCCACCCGCACGGTCGCCTGCCCGCCATCCACCGACACCGTGACGGCAAGCGAGGAGGCCTTGGCGTGGCGTGCAGCGTTGGAGAGGCCCTCGCGGGTGACGGCCACGATATCGTCGGCGACGTCAGCACCGACCCTGTTATCGATCTGGGTGACGGTATTCGCATCCACGTCAGGTGGGAGGGTCTCGCCATCGAGGCTGATGACGAAGGATGGGGCGAAGCCAAGAGAGTTACGTGCGACTGAGGCCTCGCGGCGGAGCCGCTCAACAAGCACAACGTTCGCATCGGGTTCGCGCAGCCGGTGGACGATCTGACGGATCTCCTTGACGGACTCATCGACGGAAGAAATGGCCTGATTGAGCAGGTCGAGAACCTCCGGATCGGTGCCCTTGTCCTCGAGATCGTCCTTGATGGTGGTGATCTGCATGCCGGTGGCGAAGAGCTGCTGAATGGCAAGATCGTGCAGGTCGCGGGAAATCGCGGCACGCTCATCAATCTGCGCCGCGACGTCCTGTGCGTGACGTGCTGCGGCCAGTTCGAGAGCAAGAGCGGCCTGCTTGGAGACTGACTCCGCCATCGCCAAATCGGCGAGATCGAACTCCGGCTGGTTGCGGGACCGAAGCAGGATGATGACGCCCGCGCCAGCGCCGTCGAGAATCATGGGTGCGTACAGGGCGGGCCCGTAGCCGCGCAGTTCCGGGATCCTCATGGTTCGGGTGCGGGTCATGGAGTCCACGACAACCCCGGATCCCTCCCGGATCACGGTCTGGACCCTGCCATCGGGTGGGAACTCGAGGCCGATCATTTCGTCAGCGTTCAGACCATCGGCGATCTCGCACACCCAGGCGTCACCAACGGACGGCAGAACAATGAGTGCGGTGCAGGACTTCGATACTTCTCGCATCTTCTTCGCGATGAGCTCGAGTGCCTCTTCCTCGTCCGTTCCTTCGAGAAGGGCCGTGGTGATCTGCTGGGACACACCGATCCACGCCGCCCTGTTCTCGGATTCTGAGTAGAGGCGGGCGTTTTGGACGGCGATCGCTGCGGCGCTCGCCAACATGGAGATGTTGGAGGCGTCATCGTCGTTGAAGTCGGTGTCCTTGTCTGCCAGGTAGATCCGGCCAAAGACCTGCTCCTGGATGCGGACCGGCACGCCAAGGAAGTTCTTCATCCTCGGGTGGTAGCTCGGCCATCCCTCGAAGGCGGGGTGGGTGGAGAGGTCGTTGATGATGAGGGGGGAGTCCGTTGGGATCTCCGCAAACACGCCGTGCCCGTGGGGTGGGTGAGGGAGCTTGTCGACATCAGGGGCGTTCATTCCCGTGTAGTGGAAGGCCACGGTCTCGCCGCGGCTACCAAGGATGCCGAGTGCCGCGTACTGGGCTCCCGTCAGTCTCCGTGCCGATTCCACGAACTCCTGCAGAGCGGACGTGATGTCGAGCCGTGAGGTCAGAGCGAGAGCGGAGTCGAAAAGACCGCCATCCTCCTGGTCGCGCTCGGGAATCGGATAACCGACGGGATCGCTCATGAACTCTCCTGTACCGCCCACCTAAACTCGGGGCTTGCTGCCATGAGGTCGGCAAAGGTGCCAACCTCGAGACCATTGTCGCTCAAATACACAATGGTATCGACATTCTCGAGTCCGGACAGTCGGTGCGTCACGACAATCATTCCGAGGTCGGAAGCGAACAGGTCGGCCAGGAGCCGATCCGCGGTCTCGGGATCGAGATGCTCGCCGGGCTCATCGAGGGCGATGATCGGGGCGTGAGAGGCGTGTGCGCGGGCGAGGAGAAGCCTGCGGCGTTCACCACCGGACACGGTTGTTCCATTACCGCCCAGGAGGGTATCGAGTCCGTCGGGGAGCCTCTCCAGCCACTCGCCAAGGCCGGCGCGGCCAAGGGCATCGAGGGCTTCGTCCTCGGTCAGGTCCCTGCGGACCACGCGGAGGTTTTCCATGACCGTGGTGTGGAAGATGTGAGCGTCCTCAGCGTTCATGAGCAACACTCGGGAGATTGATTCACGCGTCAGTTCCGAGGCATTGGTGCCGCCGATGGTGGCGGTTCCCTCATGGGGTGGGATGAGGCCAGCGAACGTGGCGAGCAGGGTGGACTTACCGATCCCAGAGGGTCCGACGATGGCGACCTTGTCTCCCTTGCGAATCGTGAGGTTGAAGGGACCGGCAACGTCAGGTTCTCCCGGCCAACCCACCACCAGGTCACGGACCTCGAGAACAGCTTCAAGGCCCTCATCGTGCTTCTTGTCCTCGACCTCCTCGTCTCCCAGGAGATCGGAGATCCGGACGGCGGCCTGCCCGGACTGCACGAGCTCGAGGGCGGCCGGACCAAGCGCCGCCGTCCCCTCAAAGGCCGCGAGGGGAACGAGCACGCAAACGGCGAGCTCAATGCCGTTGAGGACTCCCGCCTCCATCTGCCCCACGCCGATGAGAATCGCGGCAAGAACGGAGAGCCCAAGTGCCAGGGTGTCGATCGCCGCCGCCCACGCCAGCGGCTTCGCCGACCTGTCGCGGTGGGAGCGGATGCGGGCCTCGGTGGTCTCCACCTCGGTCATCATCTCGTCCAGCCTGCCTGAGACGCGGAGCTCACCGGCGCCTTCGAGGACGGCGAGGGACAGGGAAGTGAGTTCTGCTTCGTCCTCGACGCGGTCAGCTTCGGCCCTGCGTGCGCCAATGCCCGAAAGGATCGGGCCAACCACTCCGGACAGGAGCAGGCAGGCGACGAGAGCGATGGCGATCTGGGGGGAGAGCCACCAGACGATACCGACGGACACGAAGGCCGTGACGAAGGCGATGCAGGCGGGCAGGATGGCCTTGACGACCGTGTCGCCGATCGTGTCGACGTCGGCTCCCGTGCGCGCAAGGAGATCACCGCGACGCAGGGACGCAACGCGAGAGTCCGTGGAATCTGCCAGCTTCGAGTAGATATTCGTTCGTAGGTTCCCCATACCAGACAGCGCTACCCGGTGGGAGGCGAGCCGCTCCAGGTAGCGGAACAGGGCCTTGCCGATGCCGAACATGCGAACTGCGGTTGCGGCGACCGACAACTCCAGCACCGGCGGCATCTGCGAGGCTCTCGCAATGAGCCAGGCCGAGACAGCGGACAGCGCGATGGCGGAACCCAGCCCGAGAGAACCGAACAGGACAGAGAGGAGGAACCTGCCCCTGTTGATCTCGAGCAGGCTGAGGCACCTGCGTAGGGCCGTACGTTCTTTCTTACCCAGAATCATTTGACCAGCTCCTCGCTCACGTCCGTGCTCTCCACTTGGATCACTCGATCCGCGATCTCAAGGAGGGATTCGCGGTGGGCGATGACGAGAACGGTTTGACCGCGCTGTTTCGCGGCCTTAACGGTCTCGAGGATCCTCGCCTCGGAGAGGGCATCGAGGTGGGCTGTTGGTTCGTCCAGGACAAGCATGGGGCGGTGCTCCGCGAAGGCGCGGGTGAGCGCGAGACGCTGGCGCTGGCCGAGTGACAGGCCGACACCGCCCTGACCGACAGGCGTGTCCCAACCCTGGGGAAGGGTTTCAAGGACCGCATCGAAACCGGTGAGGCGGGCCGCCTCCATGTCCCTCGTTCCAACGTTGTCGGCAACGGTGCCGGGAACGATGACGGGACGCTGGGGGACCCAAGAAATCTGTTCCCACCATGAGGCGGGATCGATCGTGTCAAGCGGGATACCGTCGATGGAGACGCTGCCACCTGTTGGTTCGTGGAGGCCGAGGATGACGGAGACGGTGGTGGACTTACCGGCCCCGGAAAACCCCGCGAGGGCGGTGATGAGGCCGGGTTCGATGGTGGCGGACAAGTGTGCGGGAGCGAGGATGCCGCGGCCCTCCGCCTCGACCGTGACGTCACGGAGAACAATGGGGGAGGCGGATACCGAGGGCGCGGGCTCCGTGCCCCGTTCGGGTACGGGCGTCTCGATGATATCGATGGCCTCCTCGGCGGCAGCCAAACCATCCGTTGAGGCGTGATACTGGGATCCGACCTCCCGCAAGGGCTTGAACAGCTCGGGTGTCAGCATGATGATGATGAGTCCGGTCGTGAGGTCGAGGTGACCGTACACCATGCGGAATCCAACCTCGACGGCAACGAGAGCGGTCGAGAGGGTGGCGAGGAACTCGAGGACGGAACCGGACAGGAACGCGATCCGCAACGACTCCATCGTCGTCTTCGTGTACTGCTCGCCAAGCTTGCGCACCCGCTTCTTCGGACCCTGCTCGCGGCCGAGAGCCTTGAGGGTGGGCAGGCCCGCGATGAGGTCAAGCACCTGATCGCCCAGGGATTCCATGGCGACAAGCTTCTTCTTTGACGTCGACTCCGTCATCTTTCCAATGAGGATCATGAAGACCGGGATGATCGGGATGCAGAAGACAATGATGAGGGCGGACGGGATGTCGAGCAGGAGCACAACGAGCAGGGACACGGGCGTGACCGTGGCTGTCAGCAGAAGCTGGGGCAAGTACTTAACGAAGTAGGGTTCTAAGTCTTCCAGGCCGCGAATGGCGAAGGTCGTGATCGAGGACGTTCGGGAGGCGAGCCAGCGTGGTCCCAGCTCACCCGCGCGGTCCAGGACCTTGCGCCGCAGGGTCGCGATCGTGGCTAGCGCTGCCCTGTGACCAAACGACTCCTGTACCCAGGTGACCAGCATTCTACCCAGGATGACGAGGGCAAGGATCCCGACGAAGGGGAGCGCGTCGCTCAGGCCCGCGCTGCCGTCGATGACGGGGGAGATGGCGTGAGAAATGAGGAAACATTGGGCGATGATGAGGGCCGCTGACAGGATTCCTGTCACTGTCACAAGCAGGACATAGCGTTTTGCGGGGGCCACATGTGACAGCAGTTTCGGATCCAGAGGTTTCACAACCACAACCTTAATGAAAGAACCTTAAAGAAAGTGGGCGCGGATACTCGCCGCGCCCACCCATGAGATGACCTAGCGTGCGTTATCTGTGTACTGCGGCGTGAGGCCGGACGGAGTATCCGGGATGTCGTCCACGTGCAGTCGCTTGGAGAATACCCTGTACGACCAGATCGAGTATCCGATGATGATCGGCACGAGGATGAGTGCCGCAACCGACATGATGATCTGGGTCGGTCCGGTTGCCGAAGCCTGGGAGATCGTTAGCGAGTAGGCCGGGTCGATCGAGGACTTCATGACGTTCGGAGCCATCGAGGTGAAGATGAACGCAACCGCGGCTGCGATGCCAACGAAGTTCGCAATGAATGCGGGCTTCTCGGCGCCCTTGTTCGCGTAGAACGCTGTGGCGACGAGGCACAGGGCCGCGACGACCAGCGGGATCCACGACCAGACACCCGAGGAGTAGGCGAGCTGAGCCCAAATCGCCCACACGGCGGTGATGACGAGGGAGCCGATCGAGAGTTTGGCCGCCAGCTTCTCGCTGCGCTTCTGAATGTCACCCGATGTCTTCAGCGCAAGGAAGATCGATCCGTGCGTGAGGAAGAGGCTGAGGGTGACAAGTCCGCCCAGGATGGTGAACGGGGTGAGGAGGGAGAAGAACCCTCCGGTCAGGTGGTGCGTGTAGCTGGCTGCCTCGGCCACGGTTGCGGACTCGACAGCGGCGGGGGAGATGACCTCGTAGGTCTGGGTCGCGGGATCGGTGATCTGCAGAACCTCAATCTCCATGCCCTGCACGAGGTTGGCGAACGCCACGCCCCAGAGGATGGACACGAGCCACGCGGCACCGGTGTGAATGCCATCCCAGCGCTTGCGCCAGGTCTCGTTGTTGATCTTGCCACGCCACTCGAGCGCACAGATGCGAACGATGAGGAGCAGTAGGATGAGGAGCAGTGCGAGGTACATGCCGGAAAACATGGTCGCGTACCACTCGGGGAAGGCAGCGAACATGGCGCCACCGGCGGTCAGCAGCCAGACTTCGTTGCCGTCCCAGTGCGGGCCGATGGTGTTGAGGGCGACGCGGCGCTCCTTCGCGTTCTTGGACACGATGGGGAACAGCATCCCGACACCAAAGTCGAATCCCTCGAGGGTCAGGTAGCCGACCCAGAGGACAGCAATGAGAACGAACCAAAGGACTGGTAGAAATTCCATGATGTGTTCTCCTAGTAGATGAAGCTCAGCGGCTGATTTTCGTCATCTGGGCTTGGTGCCTTCACCTTGGTGAGGTCAATGCCCTCCAAGGTGTAGCGGCGGACCAGGAAGAACCAGACAACGCCGAGTGCTGCGTACAGCAGCGTGAAGGCGATGAGGGATGTGAGAACCATGCCGGGGCTTGTCATCTGCGAAACACCGTAGTCCGTGAGCAGAAGGACGTTATCGACACCTGTCGGGTTCGGTGCAACGACCCACGGCTGGCGTCCCATCTCCGTAAAGATCCAGCCGAAGGAGGCTGCGATGAACGGCATCGGGATGGTGACGAGAGCGAACTTGCCTGCCAGGGTGGATTCCCAGATCTTCTCCTTGCGGGTGAACCATAGCCCGGCGAGGGCTAGGGCGACAGGGAAGATGATCGGGCCGATCATGAGTCGGAACGAGTAGTAAGTGACGATCAGGTTGGGTCGGTAGTCGTAGTCCTCACCGAACTGATCGGCGTACTTTTCCTGGTAGTAGGCCTGGACGGAGTCGACGCCCTGAACCTGGGACTCGGGACCGGTCAGGTGGTTGGTCGCGAGGAATGAGGTGAGGAAGGGAACGTCAATGATGCGGGTGACATTGTCACAGTCGTTCGTGAAGTCACCGATGGCGAGAATCGAGAACGGCGCGGATTCCTCCGTGTGGCACTGGGCCTCGGCGGACGCCATCTTCATCGGCTGCTGCTCGTACATGAGCTGGCCCTGGTAGTGGCCGGTCAGGCCAACGCCAGCGGCGGCTATGAGGATCGTGACGAAACCGAAGCGAGCACTCGAACGCCACATCTCGGGCTGACCTTCGATGTTCTTCTTCGAGGAGCGGACCATCCACCAAACGGAAATGCCGGCAATGACGGTGCCAGCAACAAGGAAGGCGGACGTGATGGTGTGGGAGGTCGCGGCGATTGCGGTGTTGTTGGTCAGCACCTCAAGGAAGCCACCAACGCCATCGAGTTCTGCGCGGCCCGTCTCCTCGTTGTAGATCGCACCGACCGGGTGCTGCATCCACGAGTTGGCGCACAGAATGAAGTATGCGGAGATATTGACGCCGATGGCGACCATCCAGATGCAGAGGGTGTTGAGCTTCGCGCTCATCCGGCCCTTGCCGAACATCCACAGCCCCAGGAACGTCGATTCCAGGAAGAAGGCCATGAGTGCCTCGAACGCGAGTGGTGCACCGAAGATGTCACCAACAAAGCGGGAGTATTCAGACCAGTTCATGCCGAACTGGAATTCCTGAACGATGCCCGTTGCGACACCCAGGGCAAAGTTGATCATGAGGATCTTGCCGAAGAATTCGGATAGCTTCAGCCACTTCTCTTGACCGGAACGGAGCCACTTCGTTTGCATGATTGCAACGAGTGGAGCGAGGCCAATCGTGAGTGGGACAAGGATAAAGTGGTAGACGGTGGTAATTCCGAATTGCCACCGGGCGAGGTCGAGCGCTTCCACCTACATCCCCTTCCTAAGGTAGTAATAGATGGCATAAATTTATGCCCTCAGCACATTTCACCATAGGACAAAAGTCCTTTTTTTAGACACTGTGTCTCAAAAATATGTGGAACGTTGATCGGCCACCGTTTTCGGCGAACCGCCTGACGGTGTCGATCTCATCACCAAGTACATCACTTATTTCAGTACCAATGGCCGGAATCGGTCACGACCTGCGGATTGCCTCATGAGGAGCGTGGGACACGCCACGTCGATGCGCGTGAATTTTATTCGCTCCCTGCGATCTGCTAACACTCCGTGTTCGCCCCGCACGATCCGTTAACGTCGGACGAAAGAAAGTATGAGAGAATTGGACACAGCTTAGCGGGCACGGACCGCGGAGTAGACGATGTTTGAGAGAGCGCCACTTTGGTGAGCTGCCCGAGAACACCGTGACTGAAGACTTCCGCCACAACGGCGATTCACGTTGGAGAGGATCCGTGCGACCTTTCCGGACAGGAGTTCTTATGGCCGAAGAACAGGCCGATAGCACCACATTCTCAAAGCCGGCACTACCGGCAACCTACCTTCTCTTCCAGGAACCGGATCCCAGCACGGCCATTCGCCGTAGCGCTCCGGCTCCCGTTGAGCGAAGCGACGAGGATGAGGACGATCGCAAGCCGCGCCGCAGGGGATCCCGCGGCCGTGGGCGCACCAACGACACCACCGATCACGAGGATCAGGACTCGACCCAGGACGAGCCGACGTCATCGAATCATTCTGCGGACGAATCCGCCGACGTCTCCAAGGGCGAGACCAGGACCCGCACCCGGAGCCGGAACCGCTCCAGGCAGGGCTCTAGCGGCTCAAACGGAGATGATCGCCAGTCGGGTAGGCGAGGCAAGGATTCGCGCGACGCCAAGGATAGCGAGTCTGACTCTTCCGATTCTGCGGACTCCTCCGACAAGGAATCCTCGGACTCTCCATCCGATTCCTCTCGATCTTCTCGTGCGTCCACTCGTGCGTCCTCTCGTTCTTCTTCAACTCGCTCGTCCCAGTCGTCCCAGGAGGACTCTTCCGATGAGGAAACCCACGAGGATGGCGAGGGTGTGACGACGAGGCGTCGCCGGCGCCGCAGGTCCACCTCCTCCGAGGAGGTCACGGCACTCAAGGGCTCGACGAGGCTCGAGGCGAAGCGTCAGCGCAGGAAGGACGGTCGCGAGGCCGGCCGCCGCCGCACCACCATCACCGAGTCGGAGTTCCTCGCGCGCCGCGAGTCTGTCAACCGCAAGATGCTGGTTCGCGAGCAGGATGGTCTCAACCAGATCGCTGTTCTTGAGGACGACATCCTGGTCGAGCACTATGTTGCTCGCCACACGCAGGTGTCCATGGTCGGCAACGTCTACCTTGGTCGCGTCCAGAACGTCCTGCCCTCCATGGAGGCGGCGTTCGTCGACATCGGTAAGGGACGCAACGCCGTTCTGTACGCGGGTGAAGTGAACTGGGAGGCCGCCGGCCTCGAGGGAAAGCCCCGACGAATCGAATCCGCACTCAAGTCGGGCGAGACCGTTCTCGTTCAGGTGACGAAGGATCCGATCGGGCACAAGGGTGCCCGCCTCACGGCGCAGATCACGCTCGCGGGCCGCCACCTTGTTCTCGTGCCCTCGGGCGCCATGACCGGCATCTCCCGCAAGCTTCCCGAGAGGGAACGCCAGCGCCTGAAGAAGCTCCTGAAGGAACTCGTTCCCGACGAGCACGGCGTCATCGTTCGTACCGCTGCCGAGGGAGCAACCGAGGATCAGCTGCGTAAGGACATTGAGCGTCTGACGAAGAAGTGGGCGGAGATTCAGGAGAAGTCCAAGTCCGCCAAGTCCGTACCCGTCCTTCTCAAGGGCGAGCCGGAGCTTGCCGTGCGCGTTGTGCGCGACGTCTTCAATGAGGACTTCGAGTCCCTCCACGTTCAGGGCGACAACACGTACGCCACCATCAAGGAGTACGTGCACGAGCTCTCTCCGGAACTCGACGAGCGCGTTCACAAGTGGGTCGACCGCAAGGACATCTTCACGGATGCTCGCGTGGACGAGCAGCTGGCCAAGGCCATGGACCGCAAGGTCTACCTGCCCTCCGGTGGCTCGCTTGTCATCGACCGCACGGAAGCCATGACCGTTGTTGACGTCAACACGGGCCGCTTCACCGGTTCCGGTGGCACGCTCGAAGAGACCGTCACAAAGAACAACCTCGAGGCCGCTGAGGAGATCGTCCGTCAGCTTCGCCTACGCGACATCGGCGGCATCATCGTCATCGACTTCATCGACATGGTTCTCGAATCCAACCGTGATCTCGTGCTCCGTCGCCTCATCGAATGCCTGGGCCGGGATCGCACCCGCCACCAGGTTGCCGAAGTGACGTCCCTCGGTCTCGTTCAGATGACCCGCAAGCGCGTCGGTCAGGGACTGGTCGAGGCCTTCTCCACGACCTGTGAGGCATGTGAGGGCCGCGGCTACCACATCCACACTCAGCCGGTTGAGAAGGGCGAGTCCCAGAAGCAGGCTCCCGCACCTCAGAAGCAGCAGCCCAAGCCTCAGACCCCCGCTCCCGAGCGTGAAGACGACACCGCGAAGCGCGAAGAGGTCAAGTCCGCACTTGCCTCGATCGCGGCCGCTGCCGCCCAGAGCCACCAGGAGCATCAGCAGGACGAGGTCAAGGAGGAGGCTCCGAAGGAGCACGCGCGCAAGTCGAAGTCGAAGAGGTCCGACAAGCACGAGCACAGGGAAAAGAAGGATTCGCATCTGATTCCAGACCTGAGCGAGGACCTGTCGAAGCTGGCGGCCGACGCGACGAGCAAGCCTAAGGGCGCTGAGCCGAAGGTGAGTGGAAAGATCAAGTTCGGTGATGACACCGCGATCATTCCCGCGCACGTGGAGGCATCCGACCCGGAACAGGGGACCGCATCGAACGGGTCGTCCGCTCAGTCCGCCAAGCCACCTGCCGCTCCCAAGCGTCAGGCAGTGGAGACCTCCGCGGCTCCCGCCGCGGAACGGAAGTCCCGCAGGGTCGCCTCCTCCGGTACGATCACGACCTCATCGGCAAGCCCGATCATCGTGACCGAGACGCCGGCTCCGGCCCCCGCCAAGGCCACCCCCAAGCCTGCACGCAAGAAGGCGGAGAAGGTCGAAGAGAAGCCTGAGGACGAGTCCCGCAAGACTCGCAGGGTTGCATCGTCGGGAACAATCATCCCGAAGAGCAGCTCGACTCCGGCGATCATGACCTTCCCCGTTCAGTAGTGCTGAAAAACACAGCCAAGCCCGCCGTTTTTCGCGGTTTCAGGCTTGGCTGATAGAAACCCAATCAAGTAGTATGGGACGTCGGTGCTTAACCCGGGCACAAGACTTTAATGTCCGCATACGTCAACCAGAGATGAGCAACAACGTGGCTTACGCGATTGTCAAGGCCGGCGGCCGCCAGGAAAAGGTGTCCGTTGGCTCTATTGTCGTCATGAATAAGATCGAGGGCGAGGCCGGTGACAAGGTCGAGCTCGAGCCGATCCTGCTTGTCGATGGCGATCAGGTCACCACGTCTGCGGACGGTATTTCCGCAACGGTGACCGCTGAGATCGTCCGTGCCGAAAAGGGCCCGAAGATCGACATCATTAAGTACAAGAACAAGACGGGGTACCGCAAGCGCCAGGGTCACCGCCAGCAGCTGACCCGCGTCAAGATCACCTCGATCGCCTAAGAGAGAAGGATCTGAACAATGGCACATAAAAAGGGTGCATCCTCGTCATCCAACGGTCGCGACTCGAACGCACAGCGCCTCGGCGTGAAGCGCTTCGGCGGCCAGCTTGTGAACGCAGGCGAGATCATCGTCCGTCAGCGTGGTACCAAGTTCCACCCCGGCAACAACGTCGGCCGCGGCAAGGACGACACACTGTTCGCGCTTGCTGCAGGCACCGTGGAGTTCGGTGTCCGTCGCGACCGCAAGGTCGTCGACATCGTTCCGGTTTCCGCCTGAGCTAGTTTTTTGTGAGGGGGTGTAGGGCTCTGCCGTCCACCCCTTCAATCTTTGGAGGTAACGGTGGCCAGTTTCGTTGACAGAGTCGTATTGCACGCGAAAGCAGGCAATGGGGGTAACGGATGTGTGTCTGTGCGCCGCGAGAAGTTCAAGCCACTCGGCGGTCCCGACGGGGCCAACGGTGGCAATGGTGGCGACATCATTCTCGAGGTCGACCCTCAGGTCACGACGCTTCTCAGCTACCACCGTTCCCCGCACCAGACCGCAACCAACGGCAAGCCCGGTGAGGGCGATCTGCGTATCGGTAAGAGCGGCGAGGACCTGATCCTGGGCGTGCCGACTGGCACGGTCGTCAAATCCCTGGACGGTGATGTCCTTGCCGACCTCGTGGGTAACGGCACCCGCTACCTGCTCGCCAAGGGCGGTCAGGGCGGTCTCGGTAATGCGGCTCTCGCATCCCCGAAGCGCAAGGCCCCAGGCTTTGCCCTCCTGGGTGACCAGGGCGACGAGATCGATGTTGTTCTCGAGCTGAAGTCCGTCGCCGACGTCGCGCTCGTTGGTTTCCCGTCCGCGGGTAAGTCCTCCCTCATCGCCGCCATGTCTGCGGCACGCCCGAAGATCGCTGACTACCCGTTCACGACCCTCGTTCCTAACCTCGGTGTCGTGGACGCCGAGGGCGTGCGATACACGATCGCCGACGTTCCCGGCCTCATTCCCGGAGCCTCCGAAGGCAAGGGACTCGGTCTTGAGTTCCTCCGCCACATTGAGCGCTGCGCTGTGATCGTGCACGTGCTTGACTGCGCAACACTGGAACCGGGACGTGACCCGCTCACCGACCTCGCCATTCTCGAGAACGAGCTCGAGATCTACTCGCAGCAGATTCCGCCCACGCACGGGCACCTGCTGCTCATGGAACGCCCCCGCATCGTCGTCCTCAACAAGGTTGACGTGCCCGAGGCCAAGGAACTCGCCGAGTTTGTTGCCGACGAGCTGCGCGAGCAGTACCCGGTTCACATCGTGTCCGCGGTGTCCCGGGAGGGCCTGCGCGAACTGTCCTTCGCGTTCGCGAAGACGGTGTCCGAGGTTCGTGAGAACCAGCCCGAGGAAGAGACGGCTCCCATCGTGCTTCGTCCCACGCCTCGCGGTCAGCGCAGCGAGTTCCATATCAACCGCCTCGGTGGCTCTAACGGCACCTTCTACCAGGTCATTGGCGAGAAGCCGGAGCGCTGGGTCCGTCAAACCAACTTCGAGAACGACGAGGCCGTTGGCTACCTCGCCGATCGCCTCAACAAGCTCGGTGTCGAGGAGGAACTCGTCAAGGCCGGCGCGCGCGCCGGCGACACTGTCGTCATTGGTGACGTTGATGGGGGGGTGGTGTTCGACTGGGAGCCGACCATGGCGACCGGTGCGGAGCTTCTTGGCCCCCGCGGCACCGACCTGCGCTTCGAACAGGATACGCGTCCCTCCCGCAAGGAGAGGCGCGAAGCATTCCACGAGAAAATGGACGCGAAGGAAGCGGCACGCCAGGAGCTTTGGATGGAACGCGAGTCTGGCGTCTGGACAGATCCGGAAGAACAGTGAAGCGGGTTCTCGCCAACAGGTCGCTCGTTTCTCGGGCACCCAGGTTTGTGGTCAAGGTTGGCTCCTCGTCCCTGACGAAGTCCGATGGCAGGCTCAACCACGAGCGCCTCGCCACCCTCTCCGACACGCTTGCCACGGCCTACGGCCGCGGACAGCGCTTCGCTCTCGTCTCTTCGGGCGCGGTCGCTGCGGGTGTCGGTAGCCTCGGCATTGGCAGTCGGCCGACCGACATGTCGGGCTTGCAGGCGGCGGCCATGGTCGGTCAAACCAAGCTCATGTCCGAGTACGGCGAACGCTTTGGAGAGCACGGCATCGGCATCGGCCAGGTGCTCCTGACCGCGGACGATGTCATGCGCCGCAACCACTACCGCAACGCGAGGGCCGCCCTCGACAAGCTGCTCGGCATGGGGATCGTGCCCATCGTCAACGAGAACGATGCCGTGGCCACGACGGAGCTGCGGCTCGGCGACAACGACCGCCTCGCCGCCATCATCGCCCACCTCATTGGTGCCGACTTCCTCCTGCTCCTCACGGACGTCAACGGCCTGTACTCGGGTCCGCCGTCGGAGCCGGGTTCACGCCCCATCCCGTTCGTGGGAAACATCGACGAACTGAAGAACTATTCGATCACGGGACGCGGCAGTGCCTTCGGCACCGGTGGCATGTCGACGAAGGTGACGGCCGCCCGCATGGCGACCGCCTTCGGGGTTCCAACCATCATCACCTCCGCGGGGAACCTCGGTCCCGCACTCGAGGGAGAGCCCGTCGGCACCTGGTTCGCTGCGACCGGCTCAAAGTCGAACGCACGAGCCCTGTGGATCGCGCACGCAGCCCAGTCCTCCGGTCAGGTGCGGCTCGACGAGGGAGCGGTCGCAGCCCTCGAATCGGGTGGTAACTCGCTCCTCGCCGTCGGCATCACCGACGTAGTTGGCACGTTCGATCCCGGCGACGCCATTGACATCATCGGCCCCGGTGGCACGCTTGTGGCCAGGGGGCTTGCTGGCTGGGACTCGGAGAGCCTACGGGCGAATGCCGGCGTGGCAGGGGCAGGGCGGCCCGCCGTCCACGTCGACGACCTCGTTCTGGTCCGCAGGTAACCGGACTTTCACCCGGTCTTTCGCACGATTTGGTGCCGTTCTCTGGTACGGTATTACTGCGACAGTGATCGGCGCCACACTTGTATCAACCGGTGCTGATAAACTTGGAGTAGCATTTTAACGTTGTTGCAAAATTGTTAACTTTCGTTGCCATCTCTAAGACATCATATCGGTTGACCTTGGACGCATTTTGTTACCCCATGTCACGGCCCTAAGGCCCGGTATTAGCGCAGATTATCGGGGTTTAACGGTTCAATTTCTTGAATGAAACTACGTGCCTGCGCACATTCTTTGTTGCCTTGTCAATCGTGTGTTACTGTGCATTCATGTAGACAACAAACCGCCCTTGTAACCTGCAATTTCGAGGGTGGTTGTCAACTCGCCGGCGGCAAGGGAGCCGCAGGTTTCTAACATGTCCAAGGGAGGACGTACATGGTTAACGTTAAACGTGCTGTGTCTATGATGACAGTCGCTGGTTTTGCTCTCGCTGGCCTTGCTGCCTGCGGTTCCGACGACGAGGGTGGGGACGATACCGGCTCGGTATACTTCCTCAACTGGAAGCCGGAGTCCGAGGAGACCTACCAGGAGATTGCACGTGTTTACGAGGAGGAGACCGGTGTCCCGGTCAAGGTCGTGACGGCAGCATCGGGTACCTACGAGCAGACACTCCGCTCGGAGATCACGAAGTCCGATGCACCCACGCTCTACCAGATCAACGGCCCCATGGGTCTGCGCACCTGGCAGCAGTACGCACTTCCGCTCGACGATACTGACTTCGCCAAGGACCTCAACGACCCGGGCCTTGCGCTCTTTGGTGAGGACGGCAACGTCTATGGTGTTCCACTGGCAGTTGAGGGCTTCGGCATCATCTACAACGAGGCAATTTTCGAGGAATACTTCGCGATGGACGGTGCAAAGGTTTCGTCCATGGACGAGATCAACAACTTCGACACCCTCAAGGAAGTCACCGACGACATGCAGGCTCGCAAGGACGAGCTCGGCATCGACGGCGTTTTCGCTTCCACCTCCCTCGCCACCGGTGAGGAATGGCGCTGGCAGACCCACCTGTCCAACACCCCCGTGTACTACGAGTACCAGGACGCGGGCGTGACGGACATGGAGGAGATTCAGTTCACCTACAACGAGAACTACAAGAACATCTTCGACCTATACCTGACAAACTCGACGGTTGAGCCCGCCCTCACCCCGTCGAAGACCGTCACCGACTCCATGCAGGAATTCGCTACCGGCAAGGCCGCCATGGTCCAGAACGGTAACTGGGCATGGAGCCAGATCAGCGACATCGAAGGCAACACCGTTGCCGAAGAGGACATTAAGTTCCTCCCGATCTACACCGGCGTTGAAGGCGAAGAGAACCGCGGCATCAACATTGGTACCGAGGCATTCATGGCCATCAACTCCCAGGCATCCGAAGCCGACCAGCAGGCCACGATCGACTTCGTCAACTGGCTGTTCAGCTCTGAAGAGGGCATGGAGTACGTGACCAACGATCTCGGCTTCATCGCTCCGTTCCAGTCATTCGGTGACAACGTTCCGTCCGACCCGCTGGCCGTGGAGGTTAACGCCTACATGACCGACTCGGACCTCGAACCCATTCCGTGGGTCTTCACCACCTACCCCTCGCAGCAGTTCAAGGAGGACTTCAGTGGTGCCCTTGGCCAGTACGCCTCCGGCAACATCGAGTGGGATGAAGTGGTCAGCACCTTCACCTCTTCATGGGCTAGGGAAAAAGCGAACCTAGGCTAACCGTTTCGAGCCGGGGCGAGCACGCGCCCGCCCCGGCTCCCTAACTGTCGCGCACCGATGCGCGCGTGGAGATCTTGATGCAAAGGGCACTGAAGAAACATTTCGCCTTATTCTTGGCGCCAACAGGGGCCGCGTTCATTATCGCGTTCCTCCTGCCGTTCGTTATTGGCCTGTACCTGTCGTTCTCGTCGTTCACCACGATCACGGACGCCGAATGGGTCGGCCTTGACAACTACAAGAGGGCCTTCGAGGAGAGCCAAGGATTCCTTGGATCCTTCCAGTTCACGCTCCTCGTTGTCATCGTCGCCATCGTATCCGTCAACATTTTCGCCTTTGCGATCGCCCGCATGCTCACCCAGAAGCTGCGTGGCACCAACTTCTTCCGTTCTGTCTTTTTCATGCCGAACCTCATCGGCGGCATCGTTCTCGGCTACACGTGGCAGTCCATGATCAACGCCGTGCTCGCCAACTACGGAACAACGATCATCTCCAAGTGGGAATACGGATACATCGGCCTCATCCTGCTCATCAACTGGCAGCAGGTTGGCTACATGATGATCATCTACATTGCCGGACTCCAGTCGGTCCCGCCCGAGCTTGTCGAGGCCGCAGAGATCGATGGCGCGAGCCGCTGGCAGACCCTGCGTCACGTGACCATCCCTGTCATCATGCCGACCATCACGATCTGCGTCTTCCTCACGCTCTCGAGCACATTCAAGCTCTACGACCAAAACTTGGCGTTGACCAATGGTGCGCCACAGTCGCAAACAGAGATGGTGGCCCTCAACATCGTCAAGACGATGTTCTCCCGCATCGGGCAGGAAGGCGTCGGCCAGGCCAAGGCCGTCATCTTCGTCATCATCGTCGTCGCCCTCGCAGTCATCCAGCTGCGAGCCACCCGTAGCAAGGAGGTTGAAGCATGAGCGCCATGCTCGAGATGGCAGACAGGGCCGGAGAGCCGTTGCCCGAGGAAAGCGCGACCGAGCGCGAAGTCAGCAGTAAGGACCGCATCCGCAACGGCTTCTACTACGTCGTTCTCTGCTTCCTGCTCGTGGTCTTCCTCGGCCCGATCCTCTTCATCGTCATCAACTCCTTCAAGCAGAAGTTCTCCATCAGCTCCGACCCGTTCTCCCTCCCACTGGGGGACATGTGGGCTGGACTGTCGAACTACACGACGGGTCTCGCCCGCACCGGGTTCTTTGAGGCCATCGGCTGGTCGCTTGTCATCACCGTGACCTCCGTGATCACGGTCGTGTTCTTCTCCGCCATGACCGCCTACTACATCACGCGAGTCAAGACCTGGTGGACCTCCGCGCTGTACTACATGTTCGTGTTCTCCATGGTCATCCCGTTCCAGATGGTCATGTTCCCGACCGTGAAGATCGCTGACGTTCTGAACCTTGCGAACCCGCTCGGCATGGTGGTGCTCTATCTCGGCTTCGGTGCCGGATTGTCGGTCTTCATCTTCTCCGGCTTCGTCAAGGGCATTCCCCTCGAAATCGAAGAGGCGGCCTACATTGATGGCTGCGGCCCGATCCAGAACTACTTCCGGATTGTCCTGCCCATCCTCAAGCCCACCACGGTGACCGTGGCGATCCTCAACGCCATGTGGATCTGGAACGACTACCTGTTGCCCTACCTCGTCATCGGCCTGTCGACCCGGTACAAGACCATCCCGGTCGTGGTGCAGATGCTCGTCGGCTCGAACGGCAACAGGGACATGGGTGCCATGATGGCCATGCTGGTTCTCGCGATCATCCCGATTGTCATCTTCTACCTGGCCTCCCAGAAGCACATCATCGAAGGCGTTATCGCCGGCTCCGTCAAGGGGTGACATGGGCTGGTTATCGCCCGACTCACGGTTCTACAACGGGCTGACGCTCGTGACGGACACCGTCATCATCAACGTGATGTTCCTGCTGTGCAGCCTCCCGATCGTCACGATCGGGGCGGCTGCCACGGGAGCTCACGCGGCCCTCATTAAGCAGGTGCGGGACGAAGGGTCTTCTCCCGCCCGTTTATTCTGGAAGGGCTTCAAATCAAACTTCGGCAAGGCCACCATCCTCTGGCTCGCAATCGTTGCCTTCGCGGCACTGTTCGCCTGGGAGATCTGGGCGATTGGAATCATGGAACTCGAGGGACTGGGATTTGCCATCACCACCCTCGTCCTCACCGGCATCATCCTCATTGCGGGATTCGCGGTCTGGTGTTTCGCCTACCTCAGCCAATTCCGGGCAACCCTGCCTGAGACCATCAAGGCCTCAGCGTTCCTCGCGTTCCGCTACCTGCCCCGAACCCTGGTCTGCCTCGCTCTCCTGCTAGTCCAGCCACTCATCCTGTTCTTTAACGCAGATGCACTCGCCATGCTGGTCCTGGCCAACATCCTCATCGTTCCCGCCTTCATCTTCTACGTCCACGACATTCTCCTGAATGAACCGCTGGGGGTCCACGGTGAGGAACGCTCACTCACAAAGATCTGAGCCCACCCCAAGAACACTTCATCGCCCCACGGCCAAGGCCGTGGGGCTTTGCTGTGCGGGGGAGTGGACGGGTCGGAGAGCGGTTGCCCTGGAGAGCGGGAGTCCAGGATAAAGGAGGTTCGCAAGAGAGGAAGCCCAGTGATGCGGAAGCGCAGGAAAGCTGATCTGGAGAAACGTGTGGGGCTAGGAGCGCGCCGGGAACGGTGTCCGTCAACGCGAGATACGCCAGGAAGACAAGCAGTGCACCCCTGCGTGGCTCGGATCTCCAGCCACAGTGCCTGAACGGAACCGGCGCGGACCGTGAACACTTGTAGTGGACCGTTTGCAAACAATCCCGTTATAGACAGGATTAGACATGTGGCGGGGGTGTTCTCCCATTAGTTAAGCTACCTTCGAGTAGGTTAATCGGCGAGAATACGCCACTTTCTCTGGCGTCTCAAAACCTGGGCGATTTCATCTTGACATTCGGACCAGATGTCGTGTTATTCTGGCGGTGGTCCAGAGAACCAGCGAAGAGCCCCGGCTAGCTGGTCGACAACCCCTCACGTGCGAGGGGTGCCCCGGGTGACGACCAGGCCTCACAAGTGGCAAGCGAAGCACCGTTCGCGGTGGAGAGCACGAAGGAAAATATCATGACATTCTCGAATATTAACCAGACGACAGGGCAGCCCGTCCGAGTTTCGGTCACCACCCGAGTTCGCCGAATGTACATGTTTATGCATAAGTCCATGGCCTGATCTGGCCAACATGATCCGCCTGGGATTTCTCCCATCACGCGTCCACTTACGCACCTTCTTATAGCTCCGGTAGGAGCCCCCAGCTATACCTCTCAAGGATCGAACATGACCATCCAGCTGCCCGCAAACCAACAGCAACGTACTCGCTACAAAGTTCCCGCACTTTCGATTGACTTGTCCTCCCTCGGTGCAGAAGCTCTCGACCCCGCCAACGATTTCGATGAAGACTTCCCGGTCGAGACCTGCAACCTGGGGCGCCTCACCTCGATGACCTCTGCCGCACTGACCGACGGTCTTGCCGGAGTCACCCTCGGATCGTCCTTCCTGCTCCGCTCCGATCTGCACCTGCGTGACTGCAGGCTCGATGCAGTGCGGGCGGCAGTGAAGCTCACCTCCCGCATCACCGGCCCCATCTTCGCCTCTGTCACTGGCGACGCTGTCGGCGAAGCCGCCCTCGAAGCAGTCAAGGGTTCCGATGTTGGCCTCGAGATTCACATTGCCAATAAGGATCTCGATTCCGCACTTGCTTTGGTCAATAAGGCCAAGGCCGTAGGCACCCCTGTCATCGTGGCTCTGACTGGCGAGACCGCGAAGAGCATCGATCTCGTCAAGCTCGGTGCGGCAATCGAGACGGTCCGCCTTCGCGAACCGGATCCGCACACCGCCCGCGAAATCAGGTACTCGCTGCGTTCTGCAGCCCTCGAGCAGGGTCGCGACCTCACGGTTATCGCTGATGTCTTCATCATCGTTTCGGCGTGCGCAATGGATGCCGACGAGCGCGGAAACCTCATCTCCGCCATCGGCGCCGATCGCTACGCGGCCGGTTCTGCACGCGTCCTCGGCACCGTGCATGACGTCGCTGACCACATCGAGTCCTGGATCGCCCTCGGTGCCGCAGACGCATTCACGATTCTGCCCGGATCGCTCCCGACCGACCTCGCCTCCACCGTTTGTGGCGTGCTACCCCTGCTGAACGCTCGCCGCAACGCGGAAGCAGAGCAGAAGTAGTCACTCAGCCAATCTCAACAACGACACTGAACTGTCCGGGCCGATGGCCCGGACAGTTCGCATTTCCGCCGATGTACACGAGTTCGAGTATGTGGCGATGTCCATGAGGAGGGATGTGCGATGAGGTCTGGCCATTCGGGTGATCCAGAGGCTGGTCCATCGATCTGAAACGTGAGGAGTGGCGGGACCTTTTAGTGTGCGGACATGGGTGTGGCCAGGTCAATGACCTGGCCACACGGAAACTATCGCGTCCTAGTTCTGGGCTGCATGCTGCTCGGCAATCTGTGCGCGAACCGCATCCATGTCAAGCTTCTCTGCCTGACCGATGAGGTCCTCGAGTGCGGAGGCGGGAAGTGCACCGGCCTGCTCGAAGATCTTGATGCCATCCTTGAACACCATGAGGGTCGGGATGGACATGATCTGGAAGCTCTGGGCAAGCTCTCCTTCAGCTTCGGTGTCGACCTTGCCGAAGGTGACGTTTTCGTGCTCTTCCGAAGCCTTCTCGAAGGTCGGTGCGAACTGACGGCACGGACCACACCACTCTGCCCAGAAGTCGAGGAACACAGTTCCTTCCTTCACGGTCTCGGTGAAGTTGTCCTTCGTGATTTCTACAGTCGCCATACTTACATATCCTTTTCGTTGGGAACCTCAAAAGGTGATACATAGGCTACAACCAAGTGGACTATCAAATAATTCCCTATACGCTTACTCTCATGACGAACACGAGTGAAGCAGTACGGGCGCTGGCGACGAAGGGGCGTGCAGCGGCCGGGGTGTTGAGGAGTGCCTCCACCACTCAGAAGAACGATGCCCTGTCAGCGATTGCGGTAGCACTCGATGAGAACATCGACGCCATCGTGGCAGCCAACGCCAACGATCTTGCTCGGGGTAAGGAATCGGGGCTCACGGAAGCGCTCCTGGATCGCCTTACCCTAAACGAAGAGCGCATCCGTGGCATCGCCGATGCTATCCGACAGCTGGTGGTCCTTGCCGACCCGGTCGGTGAAGTCGTCATGGGCAAGACCCTTCCGAACGGCCTCGTGGTGCGTAACCTGCGGGTGCCCATGGGCGTGGTGGGCATGATCTACGAGGCCCGACCCAACGTGACGGTCGATGCTGCGTGCCTGGCTCTCAAGTCCGGTAATGCCGTGCTCCTGCGCGGCGGCAGTGCGGCCGAGGAAACGAACGTTGTTCTCGTGTCCCTCATGAGAAATGCTGTGGAGTCGGTTGGTATTCCGGCCGACGCAATTGCGTCCGTCGATGAGTGGGGCCGCGAGGGCGCTACCGAACTCATGAGGGCACGCGGATACATCGACCTTCTAATTCCCCGAGGTGGTTCCGGGCTCATTCAGTCCGTTGTTCGCGAATCGGTTGTTCCCGTCATCGAGACCGGTGTCGGTAACTGCCACGTGTTCGTGAACGCTGATGCTGACCCTGCCAAGGCTCTACCCATTGTTGTCAACTCGAAGACCCACCGCCCCGGCGTCTGCAACGCCGCCGAAACCCTGCTTCTCCACGAGGGCTATGGCGAGAGCGGCGCGATCCTGTCGGCATTGGCCGATGCTGGGGTCACCCTGCACGTCGATGGCAAGGCCCGTGCGCTTGCCGAGGAGGCGGGTGTCGATGCTGGTCGTATCGTCGATGCGGTCGATGCGGATTGGGACACGGAGTACCTGGCGCTGGAGATGGCGGTGGGGGTCGTTGACTCCGTTGGTTCCGCCATCGCCCACATCGCGAACCACTCCTCCGGTCACACGGAGGCCATCGTGACCGACTCGGTCACTGACGCGAACGCGTTCGTTGCCGCGATCGACTCCGCAGCCGTCATGGTCAATGCCTCGACCCGGTTCACCGATGGTGGTGAGCTTGGTCTTGGTGCCGAGATCGGCATCTCGACTCAGAAGCTTCACGCGCGTGGTCCAATGGGGCTGGCTGAGCTGACGACAACGACGTGGATCGTCGAAGGCGCAGGGCATGTCCGGTAACGGTGGACACGACCGTTCCACGGTCACGGACCTGAGGGCGATTCGCGCCCCTCATCGCAAGCCCGGTCATCACCGTCGCATCGGCATCATGGGCGGCACGTTCGATCCAATTCACCACGGCCACCTTGTAGCCGCCTCCGAGGTGCAGTACCGATTCGGTTTGGACGAGGTCATCTTCGTGCCAACGGGGGAGCAGCCCTACAAGCAGGACCGTGAGGTCTCTCCGGCGGAGAACCGGTACCTCATGACCGTGATCGCGACCGCCTCGAACTCGCGTTTCTCGGTATCCCGCGTCGATATTGATCGCCCGGGGCTGACCTACACGATCGACACTCTCCGGGATCTGCGTGAGATCTATCCGGACGATGAGTTCTTCTTCATCACGGGTGCGGACGTGCTTCCGCAGATCCTTGATTGGAAGGATTCCGAGGACCTGTGGGAACTCGCGCACTTCGTTGGCGTGAACCGCCCCGGGCACCCGCTGAAGACTGCGGGTCTGCCGTTCCAGTACGTGACCGTCATTGAGGTCCCCGCCATGGCGATTTCCTCGACGGACGTGAGGCGGCGCGAATCCTCCGGCATCCCCATCTGGTACCTGGTTCCCGATGGCGTGGTGCAGTACATCCGCAAGTACGCCCTCTACTCAAAGTCGAGGGTCCCTGCTGTTTCACAACCGGGAAGACCGGCGATCAAACATGACGCCAGGTAGACTTGGGCGTAGTCAAGTAAAGGAGAACCGATGAGCAAACGCATGTCGCGACGCGAAATGCGCCAGGCCGGCCTTCTGAAGCCAAAGCCGGCGCCAGGGCCCGATGTTGAACCCGTCGAAGACGACGGTGTCATCCCCGAGCCTTCAAGCTCAACTCCAGACGGTGTCGGCGAGACCCACCTTGATGAGAACAACGCTGGCGAAGGGGATTTTTCCGCAGAGGAGGCCAGCACTTCCGAGCTTGACGCAGTAGCTGAGGACCGGGATCTGGAAGCCTCCGAGCAGGGATCGGAACCGGCCGAACAAGAGGCGGCCGAACCTGTCGCAGAGAGCGTCGAGTCTGATTCCGAGGGTGCCTCCGAGCAGTCCGACGAGGGTAGTGCTGAGGAAGGTGCCGTTGTCAACGGGACTGGCGACAACCAGGCCGATGACGCTGCCGAATCAGCGGATCAGGATGGTGATTCACCTGCCGATGATTCTGTCGACAGCGCACATGCCGATGGCGTCGAATCTGAGGACATTGAGGCAACCGCACAGCACGACGCCTTTGGAAGCACTGACACTGTCGATGAGGACGGCGAGAACGCAGATGAGCCTGAGGTTCCCGAACGAACGAGCGTGTTTGATCGCTTCTCAGCCGCAGAGTCCCGGTCTGCTGATGGTGCAGAAGATGATGAGGCTCCGGCTTCGCCGTTTGCTCCCGTGGCGACTGAGCAGGCCGATGAGGATTCTACCGCTGCCCTGACTGGCGATAATGAGTCAGCTGAGGCTCAGGATGAGGACTTTGCTGGCGCACTGCGTGCGAAGCTGAAGGACAAGCCGCCGGTTCAGGAGGCAGAGACCTCTCCTGTTGTGCAGGTGGAAGACGAGGAGGAAGAGGTTCCCACAAGCAAGTGGAAGACCATCCTGCTTTTCCTCATTCTCATTGTTGTAGGATTCGGTGTTGGCATTCTCCTCGGATCGCTTCTGTTCTCCGGGGGCGGCTCGTCCGCATCAGCTTTGACCTCGTACTACTACCCTGGAGCATTGTGACCGCAACTCCCACGTCCATAACCCACGCCCGCGTCGCAGCCGAAGCAGCTTTCGATAAGCTCGCAACCTCGGTTGTCGTCATCGATGTATCGGAACGTCTGCCGTTTACCGACCTTTTCGTCATTGCCTCGGGGGAGACCTCCCGTCAGGTCCGCGCCATCATGGATGCGATCGACGAGGAACTGAACAAGGCCGGTGTTGATCGCCTGCGCCGCGAGGGACTCGACGGCGAAGCGCGCTGGGTTCTCGCCGACTACGGGGACATCATCGTTCACGTTCAGCACGATGAGGAGCGAGAGTTCTACGCGCTGGAACGACTGTGGGCCGACTGCCCCCAGATTGACGTGTCGGACCTGGAGGGGCAGCGTTGATCACGAAGATTATCTTCTGGCGCCACGGACAAACAGACCTCAACAAGAACCGGAGACTGCAGGGCTCCAGTGATTACCCGCTGAACGACACCGGCCGTGAGCAGGCAAGGACGGTAGCACCCAAGCTGGCCGCACTCAAGCCCGACTACATCATTTCCTCCAATCTCTCCCGCGCCTGCGACACGGCACAGGAGCTGGCAAAGCTCACGGGGCTGGAGATCACCGTGGATCCGCGGATCACGGAACGCACCTTTGGTGCGTGGGAGGGACAGAGCCTCGAGGAGATCGAGGTGCACTCCAAGGAACGCCTCCAGCTCTGGCGCGACGGCAAGGAACCGGGGGAGGACGTCGAAACCCGAGCCGCCACCGGCATCCGAGTATCCGAAGCGGTTCACGACTGGATTGACAAGCTCGATGACGAGAAGGGGCAAACTATTGTGTTCGTGTCCCACGGTGCCGCAATCTCCAACTGCGTCATGACCATGCTTGGAGTGAACCCGTCCGAGGAGCAGCCACTCGGTGGGATGGACAACTGCCACTGGGCGACGATGGTGATTCAAAAGAACCGAGTTCCGGAGTGGCGCCTGAACGGATACAACCAGTACTAAACTATGTGTTGGGTACCACCCGTTTCGGATTTGGTATCTGGCAGGTGTTTCAGCCTAGAATAGGTAAGCACTCGGGGCTATGGCGCAGTTGGTAGCGCGCTTCCATGGCATGGAAGAGGTCAGGGGTTCGAATCCCCTTAGCTCCACCATTGAAGACGTACTAGAACACCTGACATCGGTTGATGCCGGTGTGAGGGCGGTGAAGGGCTCGGCGAGTCGGATCGTCGCCTGCTCGTCCTCGCTGATCTCGATGCCATCAGTGAAGGCTTGGTTCGCCAGCCGCTTGCCGTGCTCGTCGGTCCGTGCGTAGAGGGTGCCGCAGTCGACCAGCAGGCGGAGTGCGGTGCTGAGTTGCTTACATGATCCCTCGTGGTGGTCGTGCTCGCTGGCGAGCCGACGGTCTATGTCAGCGAGGCCGGCGCGGAAGCGGTCTTGGTGACGCTTGAGGGTGTCGAGGTCGATCGCGTCGGCGAAGTGCGCGGCGAGCAGCTTGTCGCTCTCGTTCTGGAGCCGCTTGCGGTTCTCGGTCAGCTCGGCCAGTTCTTGGGAACGGGAGGCGAGGCGTTCGTCGAACGCGGCCTCAACCTGCGCCGTGAGCGCCGCGTACTCGACTTCGGTGATCGCGATGTCCCGGTAGCAGCGAGCGTTGCCTGTGTCTCGATGTGAGCGCTGGTTGCCCATGCAATCGGGGGAGGCGCGTCCTGGCACGAAAGTGGCGGCGACTGGTCCGCGCCGAGATCTCGCGGTTCTCCAGGTCCGGGCAGGCGCCGCCGTGGTGGGGTGGCGCCGGACCGCCGTCAGACGGCGGTGAGCGCCGTCACGTCGCTTCTTGGCGAGTTCGTCAGCGGGAACCGGGACGACGCGGGTGTCTTCGGCCACGGTCTGCTCGTATCGGCCGTCTCAGCTCAGTCGTGGGCGAGGCGGAGTGCGAGGGTGAGGTTGTGGCGGGCCTGGGTGGAGTCGACTCGGGCGAGTGCGAAGGCCGCGATCACGAGCGCCACGATGTTCTCCGCGAGATCGTCTGTCTGCGTGGCTAACGATGCGGGTCGCTGGGCGTGTACGCCCCGCCTTATCGCCGAGGCGAGCTCTGCCCGATACTCGGCAACGAGCTGTGCCACTGCGGAGTCGTGAGCGATGGATTCCCTCGCGGTGTTCACCAGGAGACACCCGTTGGTGGCGGGCATGGAGTCGAGGTTGCCGAACGCGTCCCACAGCCCGGTTAGGTAGTCCGTGAGGGCATCGGGCGCGACGGGGTCGGCCTTGAATGGGCGCAGGCGGGGGCGGATGACCTCGTCGAGGTATGACTGGACGGCCTCGTCGAAGAGACCGCGCTTCGAGCCGAAGGTGTTGTACAGGCTGGAGCGGCGGATGCCGGTCGCTTCCTCGAGTTCGGGGATGGAGGCGCCGTCGTAGCCGTGTTCCCAGAACACTGTGCGGGCGGCGCGCACGACAGTGTCGCGGTCGAAGGCCTGCGTCCGGGCCATGTTGCACCTCGCTCGTTCCGTAACGTTCAGTCCAGTATATACTGGAAGAGTCATTACATCACGGGCAGGAGTCCGGAGAGGGAACGCATCATGGTCATCGCAGGTCTCGTGCTCGCCGGGTTGGCGGCGCTGATCCACGTCTACATCTTCTACATGGAGTCCATCGCCTGGACGGGCGCGAAGGCGCGCGCCACGTTCGGGACCACGGTCGAAGAAGCGGAGGCGACGAAGAGTCTTGCGTTCAACCAGGGCTTCTACAACCTGTTCCTCGCGATCGCCGTCGTCGCGGGCATCGTCTTCCTCGCCACGGGTGCGACAGCGGTCGGCGCGGCCCTCGTGTTCACCGGTGCGGGGTCGATGGCTGCCGCTGCGCTCGTGCTGTTCGCCTCCAGCCCCGACAAGCGCGGCGCCGCGCTCAAGCAGGGTATCCTGCCGCTACTCGGGGTGATCGCCTTGGCCATCGGCGTCGCCCTGTAGTCGTTTCGTTGCCATGCCGGGGGTATGCGCCCGGCGCCCGGAACTGTTCGTTGTTGCTTTGAGAAGTTTCATCAGTCATGTCCACGCCTGTCAGCACGCAGATCCAGCTCGCCGCCCGCCCGCAGGGTTGGCCCACCCACGACGATTTACGCACCGTGACGGTGCCGTTGGGGGCGCTCGAGGCCGGGCATGTGCGGGTGCGGAACGAGTTCGTGTCGGTCGACCCGTACATGCGGGGGCGGATGAACGACGTCCGCAGCTATGTCGCCCCGTACCAGCTCGGTGAGACGATCACCGGTGGTGCGATCGGCCGCGTCGTCGCCTCGGAGGCGCCGGTGGGTGCGTTGGTGCTGCACCAGCACGGGTGGAGTGACCTCGTGCAGGATGGCGCCTCGACGTTCCGCGCCGTGCCAGATCTTCCCGGCGTGCCCTCCTCCCTGCGCCTGCACATTCTCGGGGTGACGGGGCTGACGGCGTACGTCGGGTTGATGGCGATCGCGAAGCTGCAGCCGGGTGAGACGGTGTTCGTCTCCGGCGCTGCGGGCGCGGTGGGAACCGCGGTCGGACAGCTCGCGAAGCTCCTCGGCGCCGACCGTGTCATCGGCTCTGCCGGCAGCGACGAGAAGCTCGCCCTGCTCACCGAGAAGTACGGGTACGACGTGGCCTTCAACTACAAGAACGGTAACGTGCGCGGCCAGCTCGCCCAAGCCGCCCCCGCGGGCATCGACGTATTCTTCGACAACGTCGGCGGCGACCACCTAGAAGCGGCCCTCGACGTCTTCAACGACGGCGGACGGGCAGCACTGTGCGGGGCGATCACGGGATACAACACCACCGAACGCGCCCCGGGTCCGGACAACCTCGCCAACGTCATCACCCGCGCCCTCACCCTGAAGGGCTTCACCCTGGCCGCCTACCTGTAGCTGGGCGCGGAGTTCCAGGAGAAGATCGCTCCCTGGTTCGCCGAGGGAAAGATCGCCTACGACGAGACCATCGTCGACGGCATCGACCACACCGTGGATGCGTTCCTGGACATGATGCGCGGCGCGAACACCGGCAAGATGCTCGTCCGCATCCCCACCGACACCCGCGGCGAGGAGGAGGCGCACGCGTGAGGGACGACACCCTCGTAGTTCCCGTCGACGGCGGCCTCATCCGCGGGCAACGCTCCGGCACCGTGGAGACGTGGCGTAATAGCGTCCACTTAGCTGTCCGTCAGAGGTGTTCTAGCTCGTCTCCTAGCGTTCACTACGACTCCGGGTTCATCGTCGGCGGCACCTCGCGGCTCGTCGCCAAGACCGAGTTTTGCCTGTTCCCACGCGGTGCCGAGCCGCTCGAACCTCTGCCAGGTGTTCGGTTTGAGTCCACCCGCGTCCACAAACTGAAAGAGTCGAGACATTGAATGTCTCGACTCTTTTCGTTCTTCAAGTTTCCGGCTCTATATCGTCGGCTTTCTTTTTTGCTGGACGTCATTGTGTAGTGCCATATCGGTGAGGCACACTCAGGTTCAGGTTTGCGAATCGTCGCAAATGCTTGCCAATAGGTGAAAGAGCAAGGTCATGACTTCGCACAAACACACTGTCCTGTTCGTTTGCGTTCACAATGCTGGCAGGTCGCAGTTGGCGGCGGGATACTTCCGTCATCTTGCAGGTGATCGCATGAAAGTCCTTTCTACGGGTTCAATGCCTGCTGAACAGATCAATCCAACTGCAGTCGAGGCCATGTTGGAAGACGGCATTGATATCAAGTCAGAACAACCGAAGGTGCTGACGACTGAAGCAGTGCAGGCTTCGGATGTTGTCATCACCATGGGCTGTGGGATGCTTGCCCGTTCTATCCCGGCAAGAGGTACGGTCAAGTCCTTTGGTGTGGTGTAACTTTTCGGGGTTGGGTTAGGCGGTGAGGAA
>NZ_JASDVN010000010.1:0-36662 GCF_041440645.1 Flaviflexus sp.
CCTCCTGGGCAGCGGCGGATTCCAAAACAAACTACACCCCCAATTATGAAGAGCCTGATTTCCTCCGGGACGAACTTGCACACAAGCGCAGCTATCTTCCCGCCGGAAAGAACGTGTTGCGGGCCTTCACCACCCCGATGTCACAGGTGAAGGTTCTCATCGTGGGGCAGGATCCCTACCCCACCCCGGGCCACGCCGTGGGCCTTTCCTTCTCCGTGGAACGCGACGTTCGCCCGCTCCCCCGCTCCCTTGCCAACATCTATAAGGAACTCGAAAGCGACCTTGGTATCCCACCCGCGGCCACGGGCGATCTGACGTCGTGGCAGAACGAGGGAGTCATGCTCCTCAACAGGGTCCTCACCGTTCATCCCGGTAGCGCAGGGTCCCACCGCGGCAAGGGCTGGGAGGCCATCACCTCCCACGCGATCTCGCAGCTGGCTGGCAGGGGCGGTCCCCTGGTCGCCATTCTTTGGGGCAAGCAGGCACAGGAGCTCGCTCCCCTGCTGGGGGATACTCCAATCATTGCTTCGCCGCACCCATCCCCGCTCTCAGCATCACGTGGGTTCTTCGGATCCAAACCCTTCAGCAGAGCCAACGAACTGCTTGAAAGCCAGGGAGCGGCACCTGTTGATTGGCGAGTGCTCTAGAACAACAAACCCGGCCGCGACATTCCGCTACCTGGCTCGTGTCACGCCCCAGCCTGTGCGGAAGCTTAAGCTATCGCCTCTGGTGCTCCGCGACCGTGAGTCGGCAGGCGTTCGGTTCGGCGAAGGGCTCAACGAAGGCCGATGCGCCGACCTTCTCCTTCTTCAGGACCTGATCGAGCATGCCCTGGTGAATGTCGCACAGTCCCTTCGGGATCTCCTGCCCCTCGGTCAGGAGCGGGCACTGGGTGAGCTGAAGACAGGACGGGGATCGAAGAGAGGCCCTGGGCGCAAACCCCATGTCCGCCATGAGGGACGTGACGGCCTCAACCGCCCCCTCACGCGTGTTGAGCAGTCCGCTTTCAACGATGTCATCACCCCAGGTCTGACCCCAGCGATAACCATCAGAACGTGCCGTCTCATCGGGGAAGCTACGCAGTGCCGCGTTGATGAGTCCCACGAGGTGGCGTGCGGGCGCGCCCTGCGAACCCGAGGTGGCCCGGTACTCCTTGCGGGGACGACCCCTGCCCTGACTGGGCATTGAGGTGGCGGTGACGAGACCGTGCTCTTCAAGAACAGCGAGATGCTCACGCACCGTGTTGGGGTGGGAATCTACCTCGTTGGCCAATTCGACAACGGTCACCGCACGCCCCATGTCCACCAACGTGTCCAGAAGCCTGCGCTGCTGGCGCGTGAGAGGCGCGGCTTCGCTCAAAGCCTCTGCCATCGGGCGCGGGCCATGATCGTGGGACGCTGGCATGATACCCTCCCTTATTAGTTACGGATCTTTCCTGAGAATACCACGCAGTGGGTGAATCTCACTGGGCCTATTGCCCCGGTTGCGCAGATTTATGCACGATTTGCCCCTGTTTTGTGGAAAAAGAGGCGCAAAGGAGAATCAATGCCTGAGGGGCATACAGTTCACCGACTAGCGGGAGCGTTGACGGAGCTGTTCTCCGGGCACAGACCAACCATCACCTCACCGCAGGGACGATTCTCTCAAGGAGCCGCCAAACTCAACGGTCAGATCGCACTTTCCGCCGAGGCCTGGGGCAAGCACTTCTTCATGCCGTTCGCGCCGGAACCGACGGAGGTCACCCTCGGCGAGGATGGTCCGGACTGGCTTCACGTTCACCTAGGTCTCTACGGCTCGTGGTCGTTTGATGGGGATGGCGAGTTCATCGCCGTCCACACCATTGGCGCACCACGCAGGCGCATTGGTGAGCGCGAGCAACTCTCGGAAGGAGCAGACGAGCGCCGCGTTGCCGAATGGGAGCCTCCCACGCCCAAGGACACCGTGCGCGTTCGCTTTGCTCAGCCCCACGGCATAGCCGACCTCACCGGCCCGAACCAGTGCCAGGTCCTCTCGGGTAGCGAGGTCAGAGCAGTCCTCAAGCGGCTGGGTCCCGACCCGCTACGCAACAATCCCGGCGACCGCGAGCGCTTCATCAGTCTCGTCCGTAAGCGCAAAGTCCCGGTCGGTCAGCTCGTCATGGACCAGGCCGTCACTGCCGGCCCCGGCAACATCTACCGCGCCGACTGCCTGTTCCGGGTCGGGATCAGCCCGCTCCGCCCCGGCAACCGAGTTTCGGAGCACCGCCTTGGCCTCCTGTGGGATGACCTGGTGAGCGCCATGAGCGAGGGCGTACGCGACGGCATCATCCTGACCAATCCTCCCGAGTACATCCCTTTGGATCCGATTGATGAGCAGGATCGCCGGTTCGCGGTCTATCAGCGCAGCGGTAGAGCCTGCTGGCGGTGTGGGAACACCATTGCTGAGATGGCGATGGCGGGTAGGCGCCTCTTCTGGTGCCCCGGCTGCCAGCGCTAGGAAACACAGAGGCACGTAGCCCTGTCGTCAACAGTTGGCCTGTACAGATGACGAGGTGGTGGTGCCGGCACTGTCGCGCCCGCTCCACCACCTCGTTCATTGGTTCTTACGTTCTTGAGTTCTTCGCGCCCTGTTTCTTAGTGGTTAGGACCTGGCTTCCTAGTTGTTAGGACTTCACGAGCCTCGTGATCGCGGCCATGGCCTCGTCGATCTTCTCGTCCGCTTCCTTTCCTCCCTTGCGGGCCGCATCGACCACGCAGTGGTCGAGGTGGTCCTTGAGGAGGGAGAGGCCGACGTTTTCGAGTGCGCTCGTTAGGGCCGAGATCTGGGTGAGGATGTCGATGCAGTACACGTCCTCATCGATCATGCGGTGGATGCCGCGGGCCTGTCCTTCGATTCGGCGTAGCCGTGCCAGGTACTTCTTCTTATCGTCGCTGTACCCGTGCTTGTGCTCGTGGCAGTTAGTGTCCTCCTGGGAACCGGCCTCACCTTGCACTGTCGTTTCTTCGGCGGCTTCTTCCGCGTTGATCGCGGCGGTGTCGTGACTCATGCCGTCACCTCCTCGTTTGCTCGTGACTTGAATCCCTTGAGCCTCAGCGAGTTGGACACAACGAAGACTGAGGAGAAGGCCATGGCGGCTCCTGCCAGCATCGGGTTGAGCATGCCGAGTGCCGCGAACGGGATGGCAACGGTGTTGTAGGCGAATGCCCAGAACAGGTTGCCCTTAATGGTTGAGAGGGTCTTGCGAGAGAGCCTGATGGCGTCGGCTGCGCTCCGCAGGTCACCTCGGATGAGTGCGATGTCTGCAGCCTCGAGGGCAACGTCCGTGCCGGTTCCCATGGCGAGGCCAAGGTCGGCTTGGACGAGGGCGGGTGCGTCGTTGACGCCGTCACCAACCATGGCGACCACCTTGCCCTGGTCCTGCAGTTCCTTGACGACCGCGACCTTGTCCTCGGGCAGAACCTCGGATATGACGTGGTCGATGCCGACGTCGGATGCGATGTGCTGGGCGACCTTGTCGTTGTCTCCCGTAAGGAGCACCGTGTGGAGTCCGAGTTCCTTGAACTGGGCGACCGCTTCCTTCGAGGTGGCCTTGACCTGGTCGGCAACAACGAAGACTCCTCGTACCTGACCGTCCCAGCCTGCGGCCACAACGGTCTTGCCTTCGGCCTGGGCCTCAGTGAAGGGTGCCTCGAGAGCGCCGAGCGGCATTCCTGCCTCGGCGAGCATGGCGGGCTTGCCCACCATGATCTCGTGACCATCGACCACGCCGGTCACGCCGTGACCCTCGCGGTTGGCGAAGTTCTCAACGTCCTTGAGGCTGCCTATCTGAACCTTCGCACCATCGGCAATGGCCTTGGCAATGGGATGCTCGGAGGCATCCTCGAGGCTTCCCGCGTACTCAAGTACGGTCTTTTCGTCGGTTCCTGCGACCTCGACCTTCTCGAGAGTCATGACGCCCGTGGTGACGGTGCCGGTCTTGTCGAGAACGATCGTGTCAACGCTCTTGGTCTGCTCGAGAACCTCGGGGCCCTTGATGAGGATGCCGAGCTGTGCGCCGCGGCCCGTACCGACCAGGAGCGCCATCGGGGTGGCAAGGCCAAGGGCACACGGGCAGGCAATGATGAGAACGGCGACGGCTGCGGTAAAGGACATGTTGGCGCTGTGGCCTGTGACGAGCCAGCTAATGAGGGTGACGATCGAGATGACGATAACAACGGGAACGAAGATCCCGGAGATGCGATCCGCGAGGCGCTGAACATCAGCCTTGCCGGTCTGTGCATCCTCCACCAGCTTCGCCATCTGGGCCAGCTGGGTGTCGGATCCGACGCGGGTGGCACGAACAACGAGCCTGCCGCCAGCGTTGACGGTGGCACCGGTGACGGAGTCACCCACACCGACCTCGACGGGAACCGATTCGCCGGTCAGCATCGAGGCATCGACCGCGGAGGCTCCCGACATGACCTCGCCGTCGGTTGCGATCTTCTCTCCGGGGCGAACAACGAACTCGTCGCCAACCTTGAGCTGGGAAATGGGGACGCGGACCTCTGTGCCGTTCTTCAAGACGGCGACGTCTTTGGCACCCATGTCCATGAGCGCTCTCATGGCGCTACCGGCTTCGCGCTTCGACTTCTTCTCGAAGTAGCGACCGAGCAGAACGAACATGATGACGCCGGCGGCAACCTCGAGGTAGATGTTGCCCTCGCCGGAGTGCTGGTTCGGAGTGAGCTCGAAACCGTGAGTCATACCCGGATGACCTGCGGTTCCGAAGAAGAGTGCGTACAGCGACCACAGGAAAGCGGCGAGGGTACCGAGAGAGATCAGGGTATCCATCGTCGTGGCGCCGTGCTTGAGGTTGGTCCACGCGGCCTTGTGGAACGGGTAACCACACCACACGACTACGGGTGCGGTCAGGGTGAGGGCAAGCCACTGCCAGTTGGTGAACTGGAGGGCAGGAATCATGGAGAGGATGATGACCGGGACGGCCAGGACGACCGCGCCGATCACTCGCTGGCGCAGTCCTTCCAGTTCGCGGTCGACCGGCTCCTCATCGGCCGCGCCAGGCTCCTCCTTGGGAGGCTCCGGTAGTGTGGCCGTGTACCCGGCCGCCTCGATCTGTTCAATGAGTTTGACGGGGTCGTAGCCCACCGGCATGTCAACCCGAGCCTTCTCGGTCGCGTAGTTGACGGTGGCGCTGACGCCGTCAAGCTTGTTCAGCTTCCTTTCCACTCGATTCGCGCACGAAGCGCACGTCATGCCGCCGACCTCGAGTTCAATCGAGTCGGTGTCGATGAGATTGTTCGTCATGAAGACCTCTTTATCTAGGAGCGGAAAGGAAGCTGAGCCCCGCGTGGGGTCAACGATAGTTACGCGCGGACTGCGGTGTAGCCGGCCTCGTCAACGGCTGCGATCACGTCAGCATCGGAGATCTCTGCCGAGGAGTTGACGACAAGCTTGCCGGTCTCGTGCGAAACCTCAACGGACTCAACACCAGCAATTTCCATAACTTCCTCGCGCACGCTCATCTCGCAGTGTCCGCAAGTCATTCCCGTGACATCAAATTCCGTGGCGGTCATTTTTACCCTTTCGGTCCGGATACCCCCTGCGGGTATTCCAAGGTAAATTTATACCCCTTGGGGGTATAAATCAATGGGACATATGTCCTAAAGCACGGTCGGACAGGGGCGCGTAGTTGGCACCTTGTGGTTTAGAGTGTCGATTGTCCACACACAGAGGAGGACACGTGTCAGAAAATATTGAACAGGATGTTCGTGCAGACAAGGACGCGGCGCTACGCGCTGACGTCCGTCGTCTTGCTGGCATGCTGGGTCAGATCCTCGCCGAACAAAAGGGCGACGATCTCCTCGATCAGGTTGAGCGCATTCGCCAGCTTGCGAAGGAAGCTCAGCAGTCAGACGACCGCATTCCCGTCTTCAAGAAGATGGAAGAGGAACTGCGCGACCTTCCCATGGAGCGAGTCACCAACCTCGTTCGCGCCTTCACCCTCTACTTCCAGCTCGCCAACACGGCGGAGCAGAACCAGCGCTCCCGTACACGCAACAGTCGTCCGGAATCCGAGGATTGGATCCCGCGGGCAGTTTCCCGCATCACCAACTCCCTGGGCACCGAAGAGCTTGACCGCATCGCCTCAACCCTCGACATTCGCCTGGTCTTCACCGCGCACCCCACCGAGGCATCCCGTCGCGCCGTTCTGACGAAGCTCCGCAGGCTGTTCCAGGTCCTGTCCCAGGACACCGAGGAGGGCACGGCGGCGCGCCGCCGCCAGGATCGCGACCTCGCTGAGGTCATCGAGCTCCTGTGGCAGACCGATGAGCTGCGCAAGACCGCACCTACCCCGGTCGATGAGGCACGCAACCTCCTCTACTACCTCAAGTCGCTCTACACAGACGCCCTTCCCGGAACTGTTGCTCTGCTCAATGCTGAACTCGAGGCCGCTGGCGTCGACCTCAGCCCCTCCGTTGAGCCCCTCCGCCTCTTCTCCTGGATCGGGGGTGACCGCGACGGCAACCCGTTCGTTACCCCCGAGGTCACGGCAGAGATTCTGAACATGCAGGCGAATGAGGCCATCGACGTGGCACTGGAGAAGCTGGACGCCGGTTCCCAAGTCCTGTCCATCTCCACGAACCTGGTTCAGGCGGACGAGGAACTGCAGAAGTCGATCGATGCTGACCTCGAGGCCCTCCCCAAGTTCCCCTCCTTCGTGGTGGACCTGTTCCGCGAGGAACCCTTCCGCCTGAAGATCGAACTCATGAAGGGCAAGTACCTCAACACCCGTGAACGCATCAACTCCGGTGATGCTCACGTGCCGGGACACGACTACGCCAACACCCAGGAAGTACGCGAGGATCTCGCGCTCCTCATTGACGCCCTCGAGCGCATCGGGTCCCCGCTCGTTGCCACCGGTCTTGCTGGCGACCTGCGCCGCACCCTGGGCGGCATCGGCCTCACCCTTGCCGCCATCGACGTGCGTGAGCACTCAGCGAAGCATCACCAGCTTCTCGAGCAGCTGTACGACCGCGTGGGCGATGGTGAAATCTCCTACGGGGACATGGACAACGAGCAGCGCACTGTCCAGCTTGGCAAGGAGCTTGCCTCCAAGCGTCCCCTCGCAGGCCCCGGCCTGCACAACGGCACACTTGGCCTGACCGACTCTGCACGGAACACGTACGCAACGTTCGCGGAGGTTGCGAAGGCACAGAAGATCTACGGCACCGACATTGCCCAGACCTACATCGTGTCCATGACGCACGGTGCGCACGACATTCTTGCCGCCGCCGTCATCGCCCGCGAGGCCGGTCTCATCGAGATGCCGAACGGCACCTCCGAGGGTCGCGCCGACATTGGCTTCGTTCCCCTCCTCGAGGAGGTCCACGAGCTGCAGATGGCGGGAGAGATCCTCGAGCGCCTTTTCTCCGACCCCTCGTACCGCGAGATCGTCCGCATGCGCGGCAACGTCCAGGAGGTCATGCTCGGCTACTCCGACTCCAACAAGGACTCGGGCGTGCTCACCTCCCAGTGGGAGATCCACCAGGCTCAGCGCCGCCTCCGCGACGTCTGCGCCAAGCACGACATCGACCTTCGCCTCTTCCACGGTCGTGGTGGTTCCGTTGGCCGTGGTGGCGGCCCCACCTACGAGTCGATCCTGTCCCAGCCCTACGGCGTTCTCGATGGTGCCATCAAGTTCACCGAGCAGGGTGAGGTCATCTCCGACAAGTACCTCCACCCCGAACTCGCTCGCGAGAACCTTGAGCTCACCGTGGCCGCCGTTCTCGAAGGCTCCTCCCTCCACAAGGTTGCCCGCTCCGCAACCGAGGTGCAGGTGCACCGCGATGAACTCATGGAGGAGATGTCGGACGCAGCATTCCACCGCTACCGCCAGTTGATCGACGACCCGGATCTGCCCGAGTACTTTGTGACCACCACCCCGGTGGAGCAGCTCGGCATGCTCAACATCGGTTCGCGCCCCTCGAAGCGCACGACCGCCGACAAGGGTCTCGATGGTCTGCGTGCGATCCCGTGGGTGTTTGGGTGGACCCAGTCCCGCCAGATCGTTCCCGGCTGGTTCGGTGTTGGTAGCGCCCTTCGTGCCGCCCGCGAGGCCGGCCACGAGGACGAGGTGCGGGAAATGTACAAGACCTGGCACTTCTTCCGCACCGTCATCTCCAACGTGGAGATGACGACCAAGAAGACCGACATGGGCATTGCCTCCCACTACGTCCGCTCGCTCGCACCCGAGCGTCTCTGGCACCTGTTCGACCTCATCCAGGAGGAGTTCACCATCACCCTCGAGGAGATCGCACTCCTGACGGGCGAGAAGGAACTGCTCGATTCGAACCCGGTCCTCAAGCGCACCCTCGAGGTTCGCGACCAGTACCTGCATCCGATTAGCTACATGCAGGTCAATCTCCTCACCCGCATCCGCGAACTCGGAGAGGAAGAGGCCGGCGAGGATCTGAAACGAGCCCTCCTGACCACGATCAACGGTATTGCCGCCGGCATGAGGAACACCGGCTGATCACCGCGACAGATGCGCCCTCGGAGCTTCAATGCCCCGGGGGCGCAGTCATGTCCAGGCTCCCCACATGCCACGGCTTCGCCCCAAGGCCCCGCACCTGACCCGCATCCGATCAAGTTCAACGGAGCAACCTGGGGTCCAAGAACACATCTTCAATACATTCGGGTGGATTAGCACACGGGATGTTATGCCACGATTAAGAATATGCATTGGAGAAGCAAAGAACATTCTGTTCACATGGCGATTATCAGACAATCTGTCATAACTATTCATTTCGAACCCTGCCGCACCACTTTTCGAGCTGTGTCCATTTTTCATGCTTGATCACATTGTGGAACTGGGCCTCGTACTTTTCCGTTCACACGCTGTACTCTTGGATCGGGCCACACCCAACATGAGGGGCGCCCTGCTTCAAGGACGCCCCTCATGACTATTCACGGGTACTTATTGTGCGAGCATGCCAACCCAATCCAAACTCGTTAGTGGCCACTACAGCTATGGTGAGATTCGGTGGCGCTTTTTGATTCGCGATCATAGGTGCATTCCACGACTCACGGCAGCGGGCTCACGCATTGGCACCACGTGCTTTTCGCTGCCGCCTTGCTTCCGCCTGCCCGGTCGAGTTCTCCTCCACGAGTCCACGAGCCGTCACTACGTTCAGTCGATCGCCGGTGGGCATAAGACAAGGCCCCGAGCTCGCTTGTGGCGAATTGCCGGGGCCTTGCGGAGCCACCTGTCGGATTCGAACCGACGACCGTCCGCTTACAAGGCGGGTGCTCTACCAGCTGAGCTAAGGTGGCGCGGGTTTATTCTGCCAGATTCGTTCTAGACAAAGCCAACCCGCATGCTGTGATTTCTATTCCTCGGTGGATGCCTTGGGCTCTGCGAGTCCAAGCATTCCCTTGAAGTCGCGGTTCGCCCATGCGGTGG
Organism: Flaviflexus sp.; assembly: GCF_041440645.1. Classification (GTDB taxonomy): domain Bacteria; phylum Actinomycetota; class Actinomycetes; order Actinomycetales; family Actinomycetaceae; genus Flaviflexus. Next base: position 9,443 of record NZ_JASDVN010000010.1, read on the forward strand.
TCTCCTGACCATCGACGAGAACCGTGGGGGTGCCGCGGTAGTCCTGGAGGAACTCAAGGGTTACAGTCTCTGCCCACTCGAGATCAGCCTCATCCTCGATGCGGTCGACGATGTCGGAGGGCACCCCAGCATCGGATGCTGCCTCGCGGATGCTGTTCCAGTCGGGAATGGCCGAGGAGCGACCGTTGAGAACGGCGTCGGTGTCCTCAAAGACGTTCTTGTGAAAGGCAACGAGGTGCTCTGGTGAGTTCTCCGCAATGAACTTGAAAGCTGCTGCACCCTTGGCGGAGAAGTCGTTCTGCAGGATCGCGACCGGGTGGTACACGAACTCTGCTTCGCCTTCGGCCATGATGTCGTTGATGTCGGCGCCGTTCCACTGCTCGAGGTCGTTACAGTAGGTGCACATGTAGTCGAAGTAGATGTCGACGCGGTGCGAGTCGGTTGTGAGCTCTGCGTCCTCACCGTAGATGGCGTAGCCGGTGGTGATGTCGGTGCCGTCCTTGACGACGGGCTCTACCTGCACTGCGATCGGATCGTAGTCGGGGCGGCCCGATGCGTCTTCGGCGTTGCCGTTCGAGACGATCGACCAGATCGCTACGCCAACGAGGGCGATGGCGACGATGATGACACCGATGGTGATGAACTTGTTGCGTTTGGCGCGCTTCGCTTCCTGCTCTTGGATCTTGCGTGCTTTTTCTCGGGCTTCTGCCCTGCGGTCTGCCTTGGTGTGATTGGCCATCGTGATTCTTTCTAAGCGATACGTTTTACTGCTGTGGGCATGGTCCTGCCCGAAAAGTAATGGGGTCCCTGCGGGAACACTAGTTTCTTGGTGGGCGCTATGCGGGCGCTATGCAGTGGGTGGGTCTCTGGACCCAGCGCTCGATACGACCCGCCAGCAGTTGTGTCGCGAATAATCGGTTGTGACAGGGAGTGGCTCGACAAGCCTCAGGGGCGTGACGGTGCCGAACAGTCGCTGGAAGTAGGCGCGTGCCGCTTCCCTGACTGCCACCGAGTTGGCCAAGATGCCAACGAGCACCAAGAGCGTGAGTCCTGCGATCTGGAAGGTTGACGGGCCGAGAGCGGCCCCGCTTGCACATCCGGGATCAGAATGCACGAGGCCCAGGTGATAGAGGGCTGCGTTCGTGGCGCTGGTGCACTCCCCACCCACCGTCAAAGCCGCCACAAGCACTGGCACTGTGGCGATGAGAAGGCGGAGACGCATGGTCATGGTGGTCAGTCTAATTGAAAATGAAAGGACGCGATAATGGCACCCAGTCGGGACCGGGGCCGTTGAGATAGATGGGGATGGCGAGGGACAGGAGAGCAACCCCGAGAACGACCCAGAACATCCGGTACCCGGACGAGGGGGCGATGCTGGACAGCAGGTATCTCGTTGACTCCCTCGAGGGGCCGCTCGTGGGATACGCCCACGCAACCCACGTGCCGATGAGCGCACCGACAGCAACGCACACGATCTCGTCGAGGCTCATCGCCTGGTAGCCAAACCAGGCAAGCGCTCCACCAAGCACGACCCCGGAGCCCACGGACGCAAGGGTGCGGGCGGCACCTCCGAAGATGGAGATGGGGAGGCGGCTGAGGATCGTGAACGATTCCGTGCGGTAGCGCCCGCCGCGTTCGATTCGTGACTGGATGAGGCTCTGGCGCGACACCCCAATGACGGACGTGATGACCATGTACACGATGAAGACACCGATCATGACGACCGGGAGGACTCCCGCCCACACCGTGTAGACGAGCCAGATCATGACAGTCAGCAGGGGCCGCTTCGGTGCCGGCTTCAGCCAGTCCGGGACCGGGGCCGGGTTCCTTGAGAACCGAGGATCGAGGCGAGCGTGCGCCACCACGGCAGAGTCCTGCCTCGGGTGGAACACAGCGGAGCCGGTGTGATCGTACGGGGAGGCCTGCTGGACCTGCTGGGGTGGGATCGAGGGTTGCTGGCCGGTCGCCTGCTGGTCACGCGGACCCTCCTGCTGAGGGGGTCCCTGCTGCTCGACCGGCTGGCTCACGGGGAAGCCCATGGGGCGTTGATCTCCCGGTGGGTACTGGACCGCGTGGCGTGCTTGCGGGGCGTAGAACGGCGGTGGCTGCATGAACTCGCCACTCACGTGCTCCGTGGAATTCCCGTTCAGCATCTGCGCCTGGGTTGGTGGGGTGGGTTCGCGCGGAATCGTGGATGTGTATGCCGGCCCGAGGGCGAGGTCCTCCTCGCTGACCGCGATCGTGCCGTTCAGCATGCCGATCACTTCGGACGGGTTCGGGCGCCTATCGGGTCGCGGGTTGAGTGCGGCCTCGAGCGCGTAGGCAACGACCGGATCCGCACCGGTCAGGTCCGATTCGCCGGTGTGGACCTTGCGGGTCACTTTGGGGCTCTGGCCCGTGCCAAACGGGGCGTGCCCGGTAGCCGCGTAAGCAAGCGTCGCGGCCCAGGACCACCAGTCCGCTCCCGTCGTCGGATCGTCGCCATTGAGCACTTCTGGTGCAGCATATCCGGGGGTGTGGGCGAGCATGCCGGTCATGGTCAGCCTGGACTCCTCGGCGATCTGGGCGATACCGAAGTCGATGAGCACGGGGCCGCGCTGGCTCATCATGACGTTGGAGGGCTTGAGGTCGCGGTGCAGAACGCCCTTCGAGTGGATGGCCTGGAGCGCCTCGGCAAGTTCGGTCGCAAGATCGGCCAGGTCCTTGCCGACAAAGACGCCGTTCTCGGACACGTCAACGGAGAGGGTGGGGCCGTCGATGAGTTCGGTGACGATGAAGGCCTCTTCATCTTCCGTTTCCGCGTCCAGCACCTGGGCCACGTAGGGGCCGGTGACCTGGCGGAGCGTCCGCACCTCACGCCGCAACCGGTCCCTCGCATTTGGGTCGGCAGCGATCGACGGATGGAGGAGCTTGAGAGCTACGCGTTCCCCGCCACCATCAAGCGCCTCGTATACGGTTGACATGCCACCAAAGCCGATTTTCTGAACCAGCTGGTAGCCGCCAATGTCGCTACGTTCTTGCACGTCTAATACGGTACCTGAGTTTCTCCTCGGAGAGATGTATGGCATGGGGGACTTCTCACTTGAAATTACTAGCAAAGAACCGGCAATATTAAGGAGGTTGCTTGAGTAGAGACCGAAACACTGCTGTTTCACTTCACTTTTGCAATCGTGTCAGTGTCGACTCCGGCGCAGGCATCTTCACAACGGATCGTCCGGCACGTACCTGCCGGTGAAGGGACCATTTCATGGCCACTGTAACTTTTAGCAATGCCACGCGCATTTATCCCGGTTCAGACAGACCGGCGGTTGATGGGCTTAACCTCGAAATCGAGGACGGTGAATTCCTCGTACTCGTCGGCCCCTCCGGTTGCGGCAAGTCAACATCACTGCGGATGCTGGCCGGCCTCGAAGAGGTCGACTCCGGTCGCATCTACATCGGCGACAAGGATGTAACCGACATCACCCCCAAGGATCGCGACATCGCGATGGTGTTCCAAAACTACGCTCTGTACCCGCACATGACGGTGGAGCAGAACATGGGGTTCGCCCTCAAGATTGCCGGCACCCCGAAGGAAGAGATCAAGGAACGCGTTCTCGAGGCCGCAAAGATTCTTGACCTCGAGGAGTACCTCGACCGTAAGCCAAAGGCACTCTCCGGTGGTCAGCGCCAGCGCGTTGCCATGGGCCGCGCCATCGTGCGCCAGCCCCGGGTGTTCCTCATGGACGAGCCGCTCTCCAACCTCGATGCGAAACTCCGCGTCCAGACCCGTACCCAGATCGCGTCCCTCCAGCGCCGCCTTGGCATCACCACCGTCTATGTCACTCACGACCAAACCGAGGCGCTCACCATGGGCGACCGGATCGCCGTTCTCAAGGATGGTCTGCTCCAGCAGGTGGGCACCCCGAGGGAAATGTACGATGCTCCCGCCAACCGCTTCGTCGCTGGCTTCATCGGCTCCCCCGCCATGAACCTCGGCACCTGGACGATCAGCGGCAACAACGCCGTGCACGGCAATGCCACGATTCCGCTCCCGGATTCGGTTCGCGCAGGAATCACCGAGGACGATCACGGCAAGGTCGTTGTGGGCTTCCGTCCCGAGAACCTCGAACTGGCCTCCGACAGCTCCGAGTTCACGATTCCCGTCAAGGTCACCCTTGTGGAGGAACTCGGTTCCGACGCCTACATTTACGGCAACATTGTCGGTTCCGAGAACGAGGCGGAACCGTTCGGTTCTGGCGATGGCTCGAACCAGGTCGTTGTCCGCATCCCACCGAACGCCGTTCCCGAGCCGGAGACCGTTGTCCACGCTCAGCTCAAGCCCGGCGCCGGTTACTTCTTCTCCCAGTCCACCGGTAGCGCCCTAGCCCGCGGCTAGAGCCACCGGAAAGGAAATTGTTGTCCACGTCCCTGAGGATTACTGCCGCGTCGGTTGAGCCCGCGCTCTTTGACCTACCCTGGCACCTTTCTCTCGAATCGTGGCCCGAAGAAACCCTTGCAGCACTGCCTCGCGGTATCTCCCGGCACATCGTGCGCTTCGTTCACCTCGAAGGGCGCGTCATTGCCATCAAGGAGATCGGCGAGGCAGTCGCGCATAGGGAATACAACATGTTGCGTGACCTGGGGCGGCTCGGCGCCCCAGCTGTCACGCCCCTTGCCGTTGTGACGGGCAGGGTGGATGAGGAAGGTAGGCACCTCGAGGCCGCCCTCATCACCGAGCACCTGTCCTACTCCCTCCCCTACCGTGCACTGTTCGGTCAGTGGCTGAAGCCCGAGACAGCGAACCGCCTGATCGATGCGCTCTCCATCCTCATGGTGAAGCTTCACCTGCTTGGCTTCTACTGGGGCGACGTGTCCCTATCGAACACTCTGTTTAGGCGGGATGCTGGCGAGTTCGCCGCCTACCTGGTGGATGCCGAAACGGGTGAGCTTCACGAGAACCTCTCAAACGGCAAACGCGAGTACGACATTGATGTGGCACGCACGAACATCATTGGCGAGCTCATGGATCTTCAGTCCGGCGAGATGCTGGACGAGAACGCGGACGTCGTGGCCCACGGCGATCGCCTCTACGAGCGCTACACAACCCTCTGGGGCGAACTCACGCGAGTGGACTCGTTCGCAAGCAATGAGCGGTGGCGGGTGGATGATCGCATCTATCGCCTCAACTCCCTGGGCTTCGATGTTGGCGAGCTCGCCATGATCTCCAATGCCTCCGGCACCTCCGTTTCCATCCAGCCGAAGGTGGTGGACGCTGGGCACTACCATCGCCAGATGATGCGCTTGACGGGCATGGATGTGGAAGAGAATCAGGCCCGCCGTCTGCTCAACGACATGGAGTCCTACCGCGCCCTTGCGGGGCGTGGAGATCAGGACCTGGCACAGGTGGCACACGACTGGATGCTCAACGTGTTCCAACCATCCGTCAACGCCGTCCCCGTCTCCCTCCGAGGCAGACTCCAGCCCGCCGAACTCTACCACGAGCTCCTGGAACACCGGTGGTACATGTCTGAGGCCGCAGGACACGACGTGTCCATGACGTACTCGACCCGCTCCTACATCGAGTCCATCCTCGTGCACCGGCCCGACGAGAGAGCGCTACTCGGCCAACCAATCGAATCGGACTAGAGGAACACTCAGGGCCGCAACCACACGCTGAGGGAAAGAGCGCCCTCAGCTCTCAGGAACGACCGTCCATAGCACCGTATCCTGAGTCCTCGCCTGCTTGAGGGGCCCAAGGTACCGAAAGTACCGCCGCAGCAAGAGCGCTCGATACGGTTTTCTAGCTGGCCCGATAGCCGTCGGGATTGCTGGACTGCCAGCGCCACGTATCGGCGCACATGTCCGCCACGGTCCGCTCCGCGGTCCATCCCAGTTCGTCACGTGCCCTGCTCGGATCCGCCCACACCGAGGGCAGGTCGCCTGCCCTGCGGGGGCCAATGACGTAGGGAACATCGACACCGGACGCCTCTTTGAAGGCGTGAACAATTTCGAGAACCGAGACTGCACGCCCGCGACCGAGGTTCCACGCGCGAACAGAAACGTTCCCCTCCGCGATGCACTCAAGGGCCTTAACGTGCCCCTCAGCAAGGTCAACAACGTGGAGGTAGTCGCGCAGGCACGTGCCGTCGGGGGTGTCGTAGTCACCTCCGTGCACGGTCAGCCTCTCCCTGCGGCCGGCAGCGACCTGCGCAACGTAGGGCATGAGGTTGTTCGGGATGCCGAGGGGGTCCTCACCAATGAGGCCGGACTCGTGCGCACCCACAGGATTGAAGTAGCGCAGGAGCGCAACATGGATCGAATGAGCCGCCGCCACGTCAGTCAGGATCTGTTCGATCATGATCTTCGTGCGTCCGTAAGGACTGTCGGAACGCAGGTACTCCTGGTTCTCGTTCATGGGAACATCACCGTCACCGTAGACGGTGGCCGATGAGGAGAAGATGATGTTCTGACACCCAACCGACCCCATGGCCTCAGCCACCGAGAGGGCTGAATCCAGGTTGTTGCGGAAGTACATGAGTGGCTTCTCAACGGACTCCCCCACGGCCTTGAGGCTGGCGAAGTGAATGACCGCCTCGGGGCGCACCTCGTCAAACAGCTGCAGAGTCTTCTTCACATCCGTCAGGTCGGCCTCGTGGAACTCGATCTCCCGCCCGGTGATTTCATTGATCCGGTCCAGGACACCCGGTGATGAATTGACGAAGTTGTCGACAATGACGGGCTCGTGCCCCGCCTCCACAAGTTGCACAACGGTGTGCGAACCAATGTAACCGGCTCCGCCGGTGACAAGAACCTTCATCCTTCGCCCCTCTTATTTGATTCCAACGCACGTCAAGAAGCCACAGTTAACACCCACCAGCAACCTCTGTCGCGTCCTCCTCGGACGTACGCGCGACGGTTGAGGCGAAGAAACCTGAAGCAAGTATCAATCTCAGAGCCTAAATAGACCCAATGGATATTGTCATCGATGATGCACTCTCAAACCAAGCTACCCCCTGACGGGCTAGCTTTGCCGGGAATCCCACGATTCGCAACCAACCCAGCAGCCGCACCATTTCCATGAGGCTTGTTGCCGAAGCAGCACCTAGCTTCATCTAGACCCGCTTAGCGACCGTGCGGGACGCTCCGGCAAGACCACACATGCCAGGAAAAGCGCGGCAATCGCCCAAGAAGGGACTACGGCGAATGCGCCCGTCACTGGCCACTCCTTCATTCTGCGCGGCCAGTGGCGCCATCACAAGGGCGTCGAATGTGGGGAAAAGCTAAGTGGGCGTGACACCGTCACGCCCACCTTTGATTAATTCCTCGTGCTTTTCGGCTTGAACTAGCTCAGTTCCTCGATGAGGAGTTCTGCGATCTGCACAGCGTTGAGCGCAGCTCCCTTGCGGAGGTTGTCAGCCACGACGAACATGGCGAGACCCTTGCCGCCGGGGACGGACTGGTCCTGGCGGATGCGACCCACGTAGGAGGGATCCTTGCCTGCTGCTTCGAGCGGGTTCGGAACATCAACGACCTCGACGCCGGGAGCGCCCTCGAGAAGTTCCTTTGCCTTCTGCACGTCGATGGCAGAGTCGAACTCGGCGTTGATGGCGAGGCCGTGGCCGGAGTAGACCGGGACGCGGACGCAGGTGCCGGACACTGCGAGCTCGGGAATGTCGAGAATCTTGCGGGACTCGTTGCGGAGCTTCTGCTCCTCATCGGTCTCGAAACTACCGTCGTCAACGAGGTTGCCGGCGAAGGCGACAACGTTGAACGCGATGGGAGCGACGTAGGTGTTGGGCTCTGGGAGCTCAACGGCGGAGCCATCGGTGACGAGCTGGGTGAGGTCCTGCTTGACACCAGCCTCGACCTGGCCGGTGAGCTCGCGGACGCCGGCGAGGCCGGATCCGGAGACTGCCTGGTAGGAGGACACGATGAGGCGGGACAGGCCAGCCTGCTCGTGCAGGGGCTTCAGCACCGGCATGGCAGCCATGGTGGTGCAGTTCGGGTTCGCGATGATGCCCTTGGGACGGTTCGCGATGGCCTGGGGATTGACCTCGGACACAACGAGGGGAACCTCGGGGTCCTTACGCCATGCGGAGCTGTTGTCGACAACAACCGCACCCGCCTCAGCGAACTTGGGTGCGAACTCCTTCGAGGTAGAACCACCGGCGGAGAAGATGGCGATGTCGATGCCGGAAAGATCCGCGGTCGCAACATCCTCAACGACAATATTTTCGCCCTTGAAGGGGAGCTCGGTGCCTGCGGAACGAGCAGAAGCGAAGAAGCGAACCTTGTCGAACTTCGTGCCGCGCTGCTCCAGCAGGTCGCGCATGACGCGGCCGACCTGGCCCGTTGCTCCAACAACTGCGAGTGTGATGCTCATCGTCCGGTACCTCCGTACACAACGGCCTGCGTATCCTCAGCATCAAGGCCGAAGGCCGTGTGCACTGCGCGGACCGCTTCATCTAGCTGGTCAATCTGTACAACGACGGAGATACGAATCTCGGACGTTGAAATCATTTCAATGTTGATTCCGGCCTGGGCGAGAGCGCCGAAAAGTCGGGCGGAAACACCCGGGTGGGAACGCATGCCCGCACCGATGAGGGAAAGCTTGCCAACCTTCTCCTTGTAAGTGATCTCGCGGTACTGCAGGTCGTCCTTCATGGCCTCGAGCGCTGCGAGGGCAACCTCGGCACTGTCGCCGGGAAGGGTGAAGGAGATGTCGGTCTTGTCGGGCTCGGAAGCGGCCACGTTCTGCACGATCATGTCGATGTTCGCACCGACCTCAGCGACCTTACCGAAGACCGTGGCGGCCTTACCGGGCACATCGGGTACTCCAAGAACGGAAAGCTTCGACTGGGAACGGTCGTGGGCGATTCCGGTGATGATGGGGGATTCGAGATCCCGCTCGTCCTTGTTCATGATCCAGGTTCCTTCCAATTCGGAGAAAGAGGAGCGCACGTGGAGAGGCACGTTGTACTTACGAGCAAACTCCACTGCCCTCAGGTGCAGGATTTTTGCTCCCTGCCCAGCGAGTTCAAGCGTTTCTTCATAGTCGAGTGACTGAATGCGGTGCGCGGAGGGCACGATGCGGGGGTCGGCCGAGAACAGGCCATCCACATCCGTGTAGATCTCGCACACGTCGGCGTTCATGGCTGCCGCGAGCGCAACAGCGGTCGTGTCGGAGCCGCCGCGTCCCAGGGTGGTGACGTCGTTCAGTTCGTTGACGCCCTGGAAGCCGGCGATGATCGCAACGGATCCGTCCTTGACGTCGCGTGCGATGCGTTCGGGGACGATGCCGACGATGGAGGCCTTGCCGTACTGGTTGTCGGTACGCAGGCCCGCCTGCTGTCCCGTGTAGGCGTGTGCCGTGACCCCAAGTTCCGTGACAGCAATGGCGAGGAGCGACATCGAAATGCGCTCACCGGCTGTGAGGAGAATATCCATTTCGCGAGCGGGAGGTTTGTTGCTGATGCTCGCAGCAAGATCGAGAAGTTCGTCCGTCGTGTCACCCATGGCGGAGACGACAACGACCACGTCGTTGCCCGCCTTCTTGGTGTCAACAATGCGCTGCGCGACGCGCTTGAGCGCGTCAGCATCGGAAACGGACGATCCGCCGTACTTTTGGACTACTAGGCTCACTGTGTCAACTCCGTAGGTTGGGTGCATTCCATTCTTGATTACTTTGGGATTCCCCCATATGAGCCATCCAACAATTCTCACGTTGTGGATGGTGATAAGCGCAATATTACGGCTAATTCCCGGTAGTTTCGTTCGCGGAGGTCCTATGCACCATGGTGCGACCTTCGAACGCTCGGGAGAGCGTGATCTCGTCAGCGTACTCGAGGTCACCGCCCACCGGTAGGCCCGATGCCAGCCTCGACACGTTCACTCCCAGGGGAGCAAGCGACCGGATGAGGAAGGAGGCCGTGGCCTCTCCCTCGATGTTCGGGTCGGTTGCGATGATGACTTCCTGCACGGCACCATCCGCCAGTCTCGTGAACAGCTGCCTAATGCGGAGGTCCTCTGGACCCACTCCCTCGATTGGGTTAATGGTGCCGCCCAGCACGTGGTACTTGCCGCGGAACTCGCGAGTGCGTTCGATCGCAACAATGTCCTTGGGTTCTTCAACTACGCAGATGACAGAGTCGACTCGCCTCGTGTCGGAACAGATCTTGCAGATGTCCTGCTCCGTGACGTTGCCGCAGATGTCGCAGAACTTCACCTTCGACTTCACGGCGCTCATGGCGTCGATGAGTGCCTGAACGTCGGTCTCGTCCGCTGAGAGGATGTGGAAGGCGATGCGCTGCGCTCCCTTGGGACCGATGCCGGGGAGCCGGCCAAGTTCATCAATGAGGTCCTGAACAGCACCGTCGTAAACGCCAGCCACTAGGCTTCCTCCTCAATTTCTTCAATTACTTGCCCGCCAAAGGTATCAAGCACGACCTGCAAACCAACGCCCTGAGTGTCGATCGCCAATGGATCATCATCGGAAATGAGTTCGTCGACGTTCTCTTCTTCGACTTCCTCCTCAACGGGAGCAAGCCTCCGATTGGCGGTGAGTCGATCCAAGGACTCTACCGCACCGCGAGAGTGCACAGGACCACCCGTCGTGGGAGCCTGACGTGGCGGCGGCGCCGGGAACTTCGGCATTGCGGCGGGCGGGGGCGCAGGAAAGTCCTCACGAACAATGTCCGGAAGATCCGCAGGCAACCCCCCATACGCATCCTCGTGCATGTCCCCGTACTCGTCATCAGCCGGAGGCGTGGGTTCACCATAGGGGAAGTTGCTCGAGGGAACACGATTCGATCCGCTCGACATTGCTCCACCGACAGAGGATGACCCAGCAGAGGATCCACGTGCGGGTGCTCCCACGTAGCTCGAGCCCCCAGCATCCACCGGGCTTGGTGCACTCGCCCTGCCCGCGGCTGATCGTGCGCTCGCGCGCTCAATGGCTGACTGGTAGGAACCACCACCATGGGATCGGTTGGTACCCGGTACCGACACTGCACTACCCGCAGCCGATGATCCATGCGGAGCATCGGGCCTCACGGCACGGTCGGACTGCTGAGCCTGGGCTATCTGCGCAGTTGGACCTGATGGTGCCGATTGGTTCGACGGTACCGACTGATCTGGCGACGGAGAAGGAGCAGACTGCTCAGCAGGTGAGCTGTCGCTCCTGGCCGAGTCTCCGCTCGTTTCTTCTGCATCAGCATTCCCACCATCAAGACCATAGTTGTCCCTGGAACGTATCGAGGCGGGAGAAGCTGATGCTACTTGCCGGTCACCCTCCGCATCGTCAGCGGATTCCCGAACCGATGCCTTCCGAGCACCGAGAACACCAACGATGACCTCGAGGTGTTCACCGAGGAGCTCACTGAAGACTGTTTGAAGTCCACCAGATCGCCCCTCATCCACGAACTGGTTCGCGATGTCTTCCGTGGGGAAATCGAAGTGAAGGTCACCGGCCAGAACCTTGGTCGCACCCTTGTTGTCGCGGATAAACGGGGAGGTACCGGCCGGCACTCTCCTGTCCGCCATGGCACCCTTCCACAGGCCACGGATCGTGTTGAGCTTCGCCTCGTCCGCGGGGCTGGGAGTGAGTTCCTCCGGAGCGGGCTGGGTGGCAACTGGGGCTGCTGGTGCAGTTTGAGCGGGAGCCTGAGGAGCCGAAGCCTCGGGAGCAGATACCGACGGGGACGAAGAAGCAGGAGCCGAGGAAGCAGGTGCAGCATCCGCCGACTGTGCCGGCTCCGAGGTGGTTGCTGTCGGCTCCGGAACGAGTCTGCCTGGCTTGTTCGGAGGTGTCGCGGGTGCAATGCTTGCGGGCGGAACAACGGGAGTTGAAGGTGCCTGAGCGGCGGATGGGGTTGCCTGTGTCTGAGCAGCAGGAGCTGCCGAGGAGTCCTTCGGAGTTTCCTTCTGGGTGCCCTTCTTGAAGTTACGGGCAGCGGCCCTGGCGTCGGCCGCGCCCGCGGTGCCACCACCGGAAACCGTTTGTTGGACGGTGGCGGATGCGAGGAGGAGGCGGGCGCACAGAAGCTCAAGTTGGAGTCTGGGCGAGGTTGCCCCCACCATGTCCGACAGTGCGGTGTTCGTGAGGTCGGCGCTCTTGGAGGCGCGGCTAGCTCCCAGTCGTGCGGCCTGGTCCTTCATGCGACCCAACTGGTCCTCGGGAACCGTGCCGAGAACTGACCGTGCTTCGTCACCCGCGAGCGCGAGCACCACAAGATCACGCAGGCGCTCGAGAAGGTCCTCAACGAAACGGCGGGGGTCGAGACCGGATTCGACAACGTTGCCGACGGCCTCGAAGAGTGCTCCACCATCGCTGTCCGCGATCGCATCGACTGTGGCGTCGAGCAGTGCGCCATCGGTATAGCCAAGGAGGGAGATGGCGGTCTGGTAGGACACGGTGTCGTTCCCGGCGCCGCCGATGAGCTGATCGAGGACGGAGAGACTGTCACGGACGGAGCCGGTGCCTGCGCGCACGACAAGGGGAAGGACACCGTCTTCAACGGTGACGTTCTCTTGGCGGCACAGGCCCGCCATGTACTCCTCGAGGACCCCGGGAGGTACGAGACGGAACGGGTAGTGGTGGGTACGGGACCTAATGGTTCCAATGACCTTCTCGGGCTCAGTTGTCGCGAAGATGAACTTCACGTGCGGCGGGGGCTCTTCTACGAGCTTGAGCAGGGCATTGAAGCCCTGTGGTGAGACCATGTGGGCCTCGTCAATGATGAAGACCTTGTAGCGGTCACGGACGGGAGCGAAGCCCGCTCGTTCCCGGAGGTCGCGAGCATCCTCGACACCACCGTGCGACGCCGCGTCCATCTCCACCACATCGAGGGAACCCGATCCGTCGCGTGACAGTTCAACGCACGAATCGCAGGTGCCGCAGGGAGTTGCTGTCGGTCCATTGGCGCAGTTGAGGCAACGGGCGAGGATGCGTGCGGAGGTGGTCTTGCCACAGCCGCGAGGGCCGGAGAACAGGTAGGCGTGGTTGGTACGATCGCCCTCAAGGGCAGCCATGAGCGGAACCGTCACGTGTTCCTGCCCGACAACTTCTTGGAAGGTTTCGGGCCGGTAACGTCGATACAGTGCAGTGCTCACGGGCCTAGTCTAGTTGCCCCGTGTGCCTTAATCGAACGCCCACGGCGAACCTTTGCTCACCTACCAGCACATCTCCATTGGCGACTGGACATTGCCTTCACATCAGGAGCGCAAGGCAGGCCCGGGCACTGTTATCTTCGAGAATAAACACCGCGCCTACCACCATCGTGCCTACGTGGGTCAGTATCGACGCCCTCAGCGCATCAGACATCCGAGCATAGAAAAGACTCCCCACGCACCCGCTAGAGCCCATATTGCCTTGCTGCCTTCCGACCCTGGGGCGGTATACGAGATAACGTCACGTGGGGAGCCACGACTAGTCTAGCCCAAAAGTCTCCCGTCCCGTAAAACGAGGAACGCACTTTGTCGGGTGATCCTTGTCGTCTTTCAGGTTGGGCGGATCGGTTGCGGGCGAGATACTGGGAAGCATGAAGACTTTGTTTTTGACCGGGGCGGGGCGCGGTGTTGGCGCAGCTCTTGCCGACCTGCTCTCCCCCACCTGGAACCTCATCCTGCTGGCCCGCAGCGAGGGACGAGGTGCCAACCTGCAGTCCCGCTACCCGAACGCGCAGATCATCGTGGGTGACCTGGCGAACCCGGAGGAGGTAGCATGGGCCGTCGATGATGCGGATCTGTTTGGGGATGGTCTCGATGGTTTTGTTTCCTGCGCGGGTATCGAGGGAGCCATGCCGCTGGGAGACGTGACCGATTCGTTCTTGAGAGATGTCTACTCGGTCAATGTCCTCTCCCCCATCCTCCTCACCCGAACCCTCCTCCCCGCCCTCCGGCAGTCCCGAGGAACCTCGGTTCTCGTGGGATCAACTGCCGCGGATCTGACCTTCCCGGGTTGGCTCCCCTACTCCAGCAGCAAGGCCGCACTCGTCAAGGCCGCCTCAGTCCTGCGAGCGGAGGAACGCGGTATCCGTGTCAGCGTTGTGAACCCTGGCCGAATCGATACCGACATGCAGAGGGACATGGCCACAAAGCAGGACCGCGAGTTCGATCCCTCTACGGCGATGTCACCTCAGTCGGTTGCCTGGTCGATTGCGCAGGTACTTGAGGCGCCCGCCGATGTCGTGATCGACGAACTGACCATCACGCCGTTCAAGTAACCCACTCGCCGGGCAAGCAAGCCTTTCCCCGGGCAAGCAAGCCTCTCGCTCACTCGCTCAAGCACTGTGGTTGCGAGAGCCTCGCTCACAACCGCAACGTCACGAAGCTCGCAGCAAAGAAGTCACGAAGGTACAAAAAGGGACCTGCAAGAGAAATTGAGTTCTCCTGCAGGTCCCTTCCTTGGCTGAGTACCGGCTGAACCTAGCTAGCTGGCAAGCTCACGACCGCAAATCCTTGCTTGGTCTTGCTCTGTCTGACTCAAGCTCACTCGGTGGGCTCGATGACAAGCGAGGCGTAGTCGGGTTCCTCGGTGATGACGCCGTACTTGAGGGCGGCAGCACCGTAGATCTCGATCGACTCGGTGTCGAGACCGGACTCGAAGGTCGCGAAGGACACGCGGGAAGCGACATCCTCGGTCAGACCAATCTTGGAGACTGCGAGCTCGCGGAGCCTGTCGTGGTTTTCGTTAGCGAATTCGTTGGAGCGGCTCATGGCGCGCTGGAACGATGCAACAACCTCGGGGTTCTCCTCAGCGAAGTCAGCGGAGGTGATGTAGTAGCCGAGGGTGGAGTTCGGGAATGCTTCAGCGAAGTTCGCGAGCACGGGGCGGTAGCCGTTGTCCTCGGCGATGGTCTGGAAGGGCTCAACCATCCAGATCGCATCCACGTCACCACGCTCGAGAGCGGCCGACATGTCGGAGTAGTTCATCGGGATGTATTCGATACCGGAGGGATCGATGCCCTTGTTCTCGAGAGCCTCGGGGATCGTCACGTCACCCAGGTTCTTGGTGGAGTTCACGGCAATGGTCTTGCCGGCAAGATCCTCGGCGGACTGGATGTCGGAATCGGGCAGCACGAACACGTTCGAGGTGGATTCCTCGTCAACACCAGCAACACCGCAGCAGTTCGAAACGAAACGGATGTCGAGACCCTGGTCGATGGCGGCGAGGTCGGAGACCACGTTCGCGTAACCGATCGGGGATTCACCATTCACGACGGAGGGGATGATCGCGGAACCGGACTCGGCGATCTTCACCTCAACGTCCAGGCCCTCGTCCTCGAAAAAGCCTTCCTCAACGCCCAGGTACAGGGGCGTCGAGTCGAGGGTGGTGATGTGGTAAACCGTGAGCTTCGTCAGGCCGTCTTCGGACTCGTCGAGCCCATCATCCGATCCACAAGCAGCAAGTGCCAATGAACCCGAGAGGGCAAGGGCAGCAAATTTGCCAATTTTCTTCATGATTGTCTTTCTGTTCGGAAATCAGATGGTGTATTCGGGGGCTGTCCCCTTGGTGGGCACCACCAGATGACGGATGGTCCCAAAGATCTCGGCACGCAGTTCCGAGAACTCGGGCAGTGCCCTCGTCTCGAGCTGGTTACATTCCTTGGGGAGATTGATGTCGACGATGCGCTCGATCCGGCTCGGGGTCTTCGACAGTATCGCGACCCTATCGGAGAGGTAGACGGATTCGTCAACATCGTGGGTGACGAAGATGAACGTGGAGTTCATGTCTTCCTTCACCTTGAGCAGGAGATCCTCGAGGTCGTTGCGCGTTTGCGCATCGACCGACGCGAAGGGCTCGTCCAGGATCATGACCTGGGGACGGTAGGCGATGGCGCGCGCGATGGCGACGCGCTGCTGCATGCCACCCGACAGCTGCCACGGGTACCGGTCGCCAACTCCGGCGAGACCGACGCTTGCGAGACAGGACTCGACGCGTTCCTTGATCTCGGCCTTGTCGACCCCGTGTGCCCGGAGCGGGAGACCAATGTTCTTTGCCACGTTCATCCACGGGTACAGGGAACGGGAGTAGTCCTGGAACACGAGGGCGATCTCGCGGGGCGGGCCGTCGATAGCCTTTCCGTCCAGTAGCACCTGTCCTTCGGTGGCGGGCAGTAGGCCGGAGATGATCCGCAGGAGCGTGGTCTTGCCGGCACCGGAAGGCCCAACGATCGTGAGGAACTCGCGATCGAACACCTCGAGGTTGATGTCTTTCAGCACCTCCGTGCCGGTGTCAGTACGCTTCCGCGGCGGGTACGTCTTGTGCACTCCATCGACGTGGAGCCTCACGTTCTTCGTCATATGCGGTCCCTTCCGTGCAGGCCACGATCCCAGGCGAGGAACCTGTTCTCGATGGTGGAGAAGATGGTGGTGAGGATGACTCCGAGAAGTCCGAGAATGATGATGACGCTCCAGACAGCCGTCTGATCGAAGGAGTTCTGGGCGGTAATGAGGTAGGCACCGACACCCTCTCGCGACCCCCTCATCTCGCTCGTGACTGCCACGATCAAGGAGAGCGGGATGGAGATGGTGATGCCGGCGACGGCGCGGGGCATGGTGGCCGGGATGATGACTCGCCACTGCTTGGACCAACCCGTGATCCCAAAGCTACGTGCCGTGTCGTGCGATTCCCTCGGGATTCCACGCACGCCGTCAATGACGTTGAGCAGGACCGGGAACATCGTGCCCAGCGTGATGAGGAAGATCTTCATCTGGTCACCCAGGCCGAAGATCGCGATCGCCATGGGCAGGAGGGCCGTAGCCGGGATCGCACGCACGAACTCCAGGGTCGGCGTCAGGCCGTAGTTGACAAACGGGATCTGGCCAATGACCAAGCCAAGCACGATGCCTACGACAATGCCGAGACCGAGTCCGATGGCCAGGTTCGAGAGCGTGGAGAAGAGATTCGCCTGACCCTCACCCACGATCCAGTAGGACCAGATCGACTCAAGAACGTCCGGTGCGGGCGGGTAGAAGATCTCACCAGAGTTGGAGGAGGTCACCCACCACAGGACGATAGCGAGAGCTGCGCCGAGGACGGAGAGGGCAAAAAGTCTCAGTCTCATGCTGTCACCTCCCGGTAGGACTCGTGCCAGTTCAGGAGCCGCTTCTGCAGGGCAATCAGGAGCACGTTGAGTCCAAAGCCCACGAGACCGATGACGACGATGTAGGAATACATGACGGGCAGGTTACCTGCGGAACCGGTCTGACCCAGCGACTGTCCGAGCCCCTCCATGCCGACCAGCAACTCCGCGGTGATGCAGAAGATGAGGGCGGTGTTGGAGGCGATACGGATGCCGGTGAGGAGCTGGGGCAGCATCGACGGGATGATGAGGAAGCGGAGCCTGGCCCAGAACCCGAACGAGTACGCGGCAGCCGTATCCCGCGCCACCGGATCGACAGTCTTGACCGCGGAGATTGCCGCCATCAGCATCTGGAACACGGCCGCGTATCCTGCTAGGAACACTTCCGTTGGCTTGCCAGAACCGATGGCCATGATGGCCAGCGGGATCATGGCGATCGACGGGATCGGCTTGAGGAACTCAATGAGCGGCCTGAAGAAAGCCGAAATGTACCGGGACGAGCCAATGATGAGGCCAGCGGTCGTGCCAAGGAGAATGGCGATGAGGAGGGCCTGACCCCACGCGTAGAGCGTCTGCCCAATCGCCTGCCAGAGCGTCGATCCAAAGATCATGGATCCGAGCTGGACAATGATCTGGCTCGGGGATGCCGCAAAGCGCCTCGGGAGGATATCCGTCTGCGCCAACACCTCCCAGACGGCGATGAGGAACAGAGCGGTGACGATAGGTAACCCTATTCGCACCGACCTGCGCCGATAATCCAACTTCACTTGGCCTCCCCGATCAACTCGGCTGCTTCCCTTGCCAGGACATTCTTGTCGACCTTGTTCGTTCCCGAAAGAGGAAGCGACTCGATGAAGAGCACCCTGCGCGGGTGAGCGTAGGGCTCCATGCGTCCCAGCACCCAGTCCTTGAGCTCCTGCTCCGAAACCTGGGAACCGGGCTGGCGAACAACGAAGGCCACGGGTTTTGCACCCTTGAGCTTGTCAGCCACCGGAACAACGGCAGCTTCCTTAACCTCGGGGTTCTCGAGAAGCGTGGCCTCAACGGCTACCGGGTGGACGTTCTCGCCACCGGAAGTGAACATGTCATCCACCCTGCCGTTGAAGTAGTAGAAGCCCCCGGTGTCCCTGCGGAACAAGTCGCCAGTCACGTAGTAGCCTTCGGCATCGATCGGGCGAACCAGGTCGGGACGGTTGAGGTAGTCGATGAGTTCACCCGGTGCGCTGAGTGCCAAGTTGCCCACGACCTCAGTCTCGGGCTTAAGGTCACCACCCAGACCGTCCTGAACGATGACGTTGCCATTACCGTCGAGAAGGCGAACCTTCACGGCCCTGTGGGCCACACCCGTGGAGTTGATGGGAGATGGGATCCCATCGGGGTGGGGCGAGAAGGCGACGGGGCCAGTCTCGGTCGTGCCGTAGGAGATGGTCAGCTTCGAGTACGGGAAGACCGCCTCGATGTCAGAGATCAGCTCATCGGTCAGCGGTGCCGAACCAAAGAGCTGCTCCGTGACGGACGAGAAGTCGAGAGTATCGAGAAGCTCCCGTTCGCGAAGGGCAAGTGCCATCATCGGGGGCACACCTGTCAGCTTCGTGACCTTGTGGTCCGCGATCGCGTGGAGGAAGCCCTTCGAGTCGAAGGCGGGTTGCAAGACAACGCGGTCCCCGTGAAGGAACGCACCCTGAACCGTTGCCAATCCGTTCATGTGGTACAGCGGGGCGGACACCAGGATCGTGCGGTACTTGCCGTCGGAGGCCAGTTCTCCCTGCTCCATGATCCACACGTGCGAACCGTGGGAGCGCACAACTCCCTTGGGGCGTCCGGTGGATCCGGAGGTGTACAGCACCATCGCGGGATCATCGAGCGCCACAGTGGCTGGCGCAACATCCACATCCGGAAGATCGTTTATTTCCGAAAGCAGGTGCACCGGCAGCTCCGTGCCCGGAACCCGGTCCTCACGGTCGGTCAGAACGAGTTCCGATTCTGAGTTCTCCAGGACGTAGTCGAGAACGGAGGCCGGGAACTTGTGGCTGACCGGAACAGCGACGGCTCCGGCCCTCATGATTCCGTAGAAGGCCGCCAGCCACTCAATGGAGTTGAGTCCGATAATGGCGACGTGCTCTCCCTGCTTGATCCCTAACTGGTCAAGCCAGCCCTGGACAGCGCGGACCCTTCCAAGAAAGTCCCCGTAGGTGATCTCGCGAGAGTCCTCGCCGGTCTGGACGAGCGCGACAGTCTCAGGAGACGGCGCTGTGATCGCGTCTCCGATGTTGCCTGCCGCTAGCTTGTTGGCAATGTTGGTCGGCACATTACCTGCCGTCATCAACGACAACTCCTTCAATCTTGTTCGTGGCGGAGGCCGCGAATGTGCCGCGTGCGGTGGCCGCGACCTTCTGCCCCTCGTTCCACAGTGAAGCCTCAGCGAAGGCGACCGAACGACCCGGCTTGATGAGCTTGCCTGTCACGATGACCTTGCCGGGAACGAGCGGACGCAGGAAGCTCACGTTGAGGTCAATCGTGGGTGCGGTGCCCCCGAGAGACCCTACGAGCGAGAAGCAGGCAGCTAGATCGAGAAGGGAGGAGATGACTCCACCGTGGATGACCTCGCCGGCCTGGGAGTTGGTGAACTCCGACCTGCCCTCCACCTCGAAGGTGACGGAATCGTTCGTTAGTTCCGTGACCTTGGGGGCGAGCCACTCGTTGTAGGGGCCGCTTTCAAGGGCCTTCTGTACTGCATCAATCAACAGGCTCATGCTTCATCTCCCCAGGGAGCAACAATGACCTTGCCGGTCACTCCGCGGCCCTCGAGGCGAGCAAGAGCATCCACTGCCTCATCGAGGGTGTTGACCGAGTCGATGACCGGGTGGAAGTCCTCGGTTGCCACGAGGTTGACGAGAGCCTCAATGTCCTCGCGTCCGAAACCGTTCGAGCCCTGGACCTTCAGTTCGAAGGACCAGATGTAGCGAAGGTCTTCCTTCGGATCGAAGCCGGCTGTTGCACCGCACACGAGGATGGTGCCACCAAGCTTCGTGGACTTCAGGGTCGGGTGCCACGTGTCGCCACCGGTGTTGTTCACGACCACGTCGAAGCCGGTCTCGTAGGAACTACGGGAGGGCTTACCCACGTTCTCGCGGGTCCACTTGTCGATACCGATCTCGCGGTAGTTGAAGTACTCATCCGCACCGACCTTGAGGAGGGCCTCGCCCTTCTCCTTCGAGCCAACGGCGGCCACAACGTAGGCGCCGAGCTGCTTGGCGATGAGAACCGAAGCGGTACCAACACCACCGGAAGCACCGAGAACGAGAACCTTGTCGCCAGCCTTCACGGCGTTTTTACCGACGATCATGCGGTACGCGGTGCCGTAGGCGACGGGCAGGGCCGCCGCCTCGGTGAACGACACGTTGTCGGGCAGGGGAATGATCTGACCGGCCTCAACGAGGGAGTACTCTGCGAGACCGCCGTCGATGACTTCACCCTGGAGATCAAAGTTGGAGTTCAGGGGGTTGACCAGGACCCGGTCACCAACCGAGATGCCCTCCACGCCTTCGCCGATCTCGTCGACCACGCCGGCCACGTCGAGGCCGGGAGCCACCGGCATCGGAATCTTGATTCCGGGCATGCCGCGAACGGTGAAGATGTCGTGGTAGTTGAGCGATGTTGCCTTGACCTTGACGATGACCTTGCCGGGCTCGATGACCGGCTTCGGGTAATCCTCTTCAAGACGCAGGGTGTCGATCGCACCGTGTTCCCTTAGAACAACGGCTCTCATGGTTTCGGTTGTGGCCTGATCAGTCACGCTTTCTCCTGTCGTGATTTCGATGAATGCAGATGGGACTATATGTGAAGGTACGCGCATGCGCGCGGGTGCACGTTGCCGTGAGTGAGACAGGCAACCGTGTAACTATGGGACTGGAGTTAAGTTACAGGGTCCAGGTGCCTGCGGGGCCGCTCACGGCAATGGCAAGACAGGGCATGTCAGCCTGACACTGACAGTCGGAACAACACTCGTCAGCGGTACGCATCTCAACCCCGGTGCCGAGGGCAGCCAGGTAACCTCCGAGAGTCTCCGGATCATCCGTGTAAACAACAAACGACTCAAGCTCAGCGCGAGCCGTCGCCGAAAAAGCTGGGGACACCGAGTCCTGCCAGTCAATGAGGAACGGGATTGCACCGTTCATGCCGCCACCGAGCGGGGGCGTCAGACGCCACGTCAGCAGTTCACCATCGGGCTTGCGGCGCGAGGCGGGTTCAAGATCCCCCACGTCAACGCCGGCGTTGCGACCAGCTTCGACCGTTGCATCCGCATCCTCCGGGTGCAGAACGAAGGTCGACACCTTTGGCCCCGTCAATTCATCAAGCTCAAAGGGGCGTCCCTTTTCGGGTGCCGGAAGGTTCTCATCAATGCCGAGGAACTCGAGGTAGTGCCCATCCCCAAAAGTGAGTATATAGTTCCTGGTTCCCAGCTTCTCGTGAGAGCCACCCTTTTCCGGGCGGACACCGGTTGCCTTCTCGAACTCGACAACAACCGAATCAACGTCGGGTGCCGCAATAACAATGTGGTCGAGGAGCGGAGGTACTGCCGTCTTCTGTTCAGCCATCGCCCCTCCTTCCCGAGGTAGCTATCACCGGGTGATAGTTTCACAGTCAACAAATAGTCTGCTACGTCATTGTCACAAACCCAAACTGGCTTTGTATAGACGTCTCGAAATTCAATATGACGTCTCACATTTTTGCCGCCAACGCGTTCTCTTGGCAACCCCAAGTCAAAACAGAAGGACACCAGGCCCAACTCCGTGGCCCAATTTCATGGCGAACACTACATTCAAGAATTTCGCCCCAGATCAGGTTGTCGGATAGTATGAACGGGCATGTTGCGGCTTCGCGATGCGCAAGGAGGATTCGCCTAGTGGCCTATGGCGCTCGCTTGGAAAGCGGGTTGGGTGCAAGCCCTCGGGGGTTCGAATCCCCCATCCTCCGCAATAGCCCCTCTCGAGATTCTCGAGAGGGGCTTGTTTATGCCAGAGAGTGCCCATTTTCGTTGGCCCCACACGGAGGATCCTCCCCGTTCTCGACGACGTCCGCCTGACCAAAATCACGGCCGAGGACTGAGTGCAGCTTTGTGAACGTCTCCAGGGCGGGTTGTCGTTTGTCTCTTCCTAGAACACAGATCCGTACGCACTCTGCTTGTATTGGCGTCACGGTTTACGAAGGTTCCACCATGGGAATCCTGCAAAGATGAAGGGCGCGATGTGGCGCCCTTCCACCCGCTCCGACTCCCCAATGCTCGAGAACGACAACATCCAGCGCTTGATAAACGCCACGGAGGAGACGTTTCGGGCCGCGATGGCTCCTAGGGTCTGGTGACGGCTACGAATCAGTGCGTGACAGCCCGTCGTGCCGATATCGGGCTTAACCCATTCGAGTGTGATTCGAAAAGTGCTCATTCTTTTTCTCGATCGTTGCACGCAGGACCAACCCCTCTCTCAACAGGAATCCTCGTGACCGGCTCCGTACCATTGCATGCGGAAACGAAGGGAAGTATGAATCTCATCGGATTTGCCGCTGTGGCGGCCGGGATAGCAGCTGTGCTTCGCGCTAGCGCCGATCTCATCATTGCGAGGAAACGCGGGCGATAGAGCACGCTACTACCCCAAAACAAATGGAACTCACAAGGTTCCGCTCTTCTTTAAGGAATACTTCTTGATCGACACTTTCTGGTTCGTTCTCGGCGCTACCGCTCTCACGATGTGGTCGGCAACTGACAGTCCTTCGGTCATGATAGTCATAGCTGCGGCCCTCACGATCATCGCCGCCATCATCACCTTCTACGCAAGCTGGCTTGATAGCCGTTCTTCTGTCGACTCCAGTTCATCTGAAACTCCGAGCGAATAGTCGCTACTCAATCACAGTGTCAGATGGTCTGCTCTAGATTGGTTGATTCAGCGATCCTTGGAATGGTGACTCTCAACACCGTAGGAGCACGCGTGGCAGTGGCCTGGTAACGTGGATCCATCGGTCCGCTCAGTCTTACCCCGGGCCGCCGGCGCGCAGGTCAGTACAAATCCTGCATGACGCCCATTTGCTTAAACCCAGTGAAACCCCGGTGAGACAACTCCCGATTGGTTATCGACACATTTATGTCTTCTGATTTCTCACGCCTTGGCGTGCCTGGTTCCCTGGTCTCTGCTCTCAAGAACCACGGCATCACAACCCCCACTCCCATTCAGGAAGCAACCCTTCCCGATTCGCTGACCGGCCGTGACGTGCTTGGTCGTGGTCGCACCGGCTCCGGCAAGTCCTTCGCGTTCCTCATTCCGGTTGTGGCTCGCCTGCTCGAGTCGAACCGCCGCCGTCAGCCGAAGAAGCCTCGCGCTCTCCTTCTAGCTCCGACGCGCGAGCTTGCCCTCCAACTCCACGAAGCCCTCGTGGTCCTCGAGAAGGTCACCTCCCTGAAGTCCACGGTCGTGTTTGGGGGTGTGAACCAGAATCCGCAGGCACGCGCGTTGCAGGCTGGTGTGGACGTTCTCATCGCCTGCCCGGGCCGTCTCCTCGATCTCATGAGTCAGAAGCTCGTGGATCTCTCCGCCATTGAGGTCACCGTCATTGACGAGGCCGATCACATGGCCGACATGGGATTCCTCCCGAACGTGCGGAGGATCATGAGGGCCACCCCCGCCAAGGGACAGAGGCTTCTCTTCTCCGCGACCCTCGACTCCGGCATTGCCACACTCGTGAACGAGTTCCTGCACAAGCCCATCACTCACGAGGCCGATTCGGCACTCTCCCCCGTGTCCGCCATGGAGCACCACGTCCTTCGTGTACAGCCGGAGGAACGAATCGATGTCGTGGCATCCCTGGCTGCCGCCCCCGGCAGCACCATTATCTTTACGCGCACAAAATACGGCGCGAAGAAGCTGGCGAAGCAGCTCGTCAAGCTTGGCGTGCCCGCCGTGGACCTGCACGGAAACCTGTCCCAGAACGCACGAAACAGGAACATGGAAGCGTTCCACTCAGGAAGGGTCAGCACCCTCGTCGCAACGGATATTGCCGCTCGCGGCATCCACGTTGATGATGTGTCTCTCGTCGTTCACGCCGATCCGCCCGCCGAGCACAAGGCTTACCTGCACCGTTCCGGCAGGACCGCCCGCGCCGGTAAGGCCGGCACCGTCATCACGCTCGAGACTCCCGACCAGAGGAGTGACGTTCGCGCGCTCCTCAACAAGGCACGCATCAAGCCTGCCGTGACCAACGCTGATCCAAACCACCCGATCCTCAAGGAGCTTGTTCCCGGGGAACGTGTCTTCCTCAAGCCCGAGGAGGCCGCGGAGCTCGCGGGTGCTGCACCCAGGCAACCCGCTCCTGCAACTCCCAAGAAGGCCAGCACCAGCCAGCGCTCCTCCGCGCCCCGTGGCCGCAATGGTCAAAGCCGTAGTTCCGGCCAACGTTCCGATCAGCAGTCACGATCGGGTTCGAGGAACAGGTCGGGCTCGAGGAGCAGATCAGGTTCAAGGAATGGCTCGGGACGTTCGCGATCTCACGCAGGTACGCGATAGATCAGCAGTACCGTTTCGTCGCAATTGTCCTGAAGGCACTGGTTTGCCCTTGAGGATCAATGAATACTGACTGGTGTGGGCACGGAGTTTTGAACTCTGTGCCCACATTCTTCTCTACAGTTGAATCATGGAACTGCACGCAAACCTCGAAGTCGTCCGATCCCTGATCGGAGTGTGGCGAGGGGAAGGCACCGGCCACTATCCAACCATCACGTCCTTTGAGTTCACCGAAGAACTCACGTTCACGAACATCGGTAAGCCATTCCTCCATTACCAGCAACGCACGTGGTCGAAGGACGGCAAACCCATGCACACCGAGACCGGTTACCTCAGGGTCCCAAGCCCCGAGCAGGTGGAGTTCATACTTGCTCTCCCCACGGGTCAGACGGAGCTTGGCGAGGGCCCACTCGTTTCACACGACAGTGGATTCACCATCTCCCTCGAATCTCGGGTACAGAACTCCTCAACGGCGAAGCAGGTCGACATGACCACCCGCTCGTACGCGCTCGATGGAGACACCCTCAGAACTGAGTTTGGGATGATGGCGGTGGGGCAACCCCTGACCAACCACCTGCAGTCCTCACTGCATCGCGTCCAACAGTAGAACCAGTGCGAATCCAGGAGTAGAAACAGAGCGAAAGAGAAGAGCACTCCGAAGCGGAGTGCTCTGAACCTGCGATTGTGCCGGGACGGTGTTCCGGGAACCAGTACAGGACGTTGCGAATGAACTGCGCACGTCCCGTTGGTTACCTGTAGTTGGTCTGCCAGGCCGTGTTGTAGCTGGCGATCTTCCAGTCACCATCCACCATTTGCATCTCGTACGTGGTGACGAGTTCCGTTTCTTCGGTGAAGGTTCCATCAAAACCTTCAATGCCACTGACACGCGATTCGAACGTGACCTTTTGGGTGATGATGAGGTTCTCGCCGTTGTCCTGCAGCGACAGGATGTTGGCCTCGAGGTTCATGAACCTCGTCGTGGACTCGGGTATTCCACGGTCCCAGCCATTGTTCGTGTACAGCAGGGCAAGTGAGTCGTTCGTGTTCTCGGTGTCGAGAAGTGCCTGCGCTACGAGGTCGGGATTGACGAACAGGTCGGAGTGCTCATCCAGCCACTGCCTGGCGCCCTCTTCCGTGTAGTTGAAGGCAAGTTCGGAGGTGGCGAGTTCTTCTGAAGCAAAACGAGTCGAGAGAACAATCGCTTCGAGGGCCTCCTCATCTGTGACCTGAAGTTTGCTGTTCTCAACGAGGGTGGCGAACATGTCTGCGTTGTAGTCGTCCGGCATGACCAGCCGCTTGTGGGTCCTGTCCCCCACGGTGAACTCATCACCAATGAGGAAATCAGGGTTGGCGGGAGCGAGCTGAAGCCCGGCGCCACCGTGTTCACCGGCAGTATTCTCCTCGGAAGAATCACCCTGTTCGGTGGTCTCACCAGCGTCTTCAGTCGCTGTGGCTTCCGGGATTGCACCATCAACTGCGCTTCCGTTGCTACCAAGTGACTCTGACTCTTCAGGAGCATCGGCGGCTGGAGGGGCAGTGGCCTGGGTTTCCTGCTCGGAGGGTGCGCCTGTCTGCTCCATGGTCGTTTCAGACTCAGGAGCTCTTTCATCCGTCACAGATCCGCATCCGGCCAGGACAAGCACAGCGACGATCGCGACGTTTCTCAAACGCATGTTCACCTCCTTCGGCCTCACCTATTCTAAGAACTTTCCCACCGTCTCCCCGAATCCGCTTTGGGGAGTAGTATCCGGAAATTAGACAAAGCGGTGAATCGTGTTGCACATCCAAGAAAACCGTGTCCGGGAGCCACCTGCGGGTGGGGTGAGATAACGTTAGGGGGTGAACTCTCAACCTAGGAACAGCTACCAGCAGCGACTGCAGCAGCGACAGACCGTTATTTTCGGCAGCATCGGTGTTCTCCTCACGCTGCTCCTCGTGCTCGGATTGTTCTGGTTTACGAATGTCCTCCCGTTCCCCGCAAACAAGGAGTTCTCCGCCAAGACCGAGACCGAGGACAATGTTGTGCCCTGCCTCGTTGAGGGAACGACCTCCGTCGACCCCGCCTCGATCACCGTTCGCGTCTACAACGCCAGTGCTCGCACGGGCCTCGCCGGTAGTGTCGGCGGCAAGCTCTCCGAGTACGGAGTTGTGATCTCGGATGAGCTGAACTGGGGCGGATCGGCTCCCCAGGCTCCCGCCGTCATCTACTCCTCGCTCAACGCGCTGCCCCAGGCATACTCCCTGGCTCGAATGTTCCCCACCGCCACCGTGCTCCTTGATGGCACCACCGACACAGAGGTTCTCGACCTTGTTCTCGGCGAGGACTTCACCGAGCTACGCCCCGACGGTGAGCTTGCTGAGCTTCAGGCTGGCCAGGAACTCACCAACCCCGAGAACTGCGTCGTCGTCGACCGCTAACAATCTCGGTGCCGGCTATTCAGTGGGCTGATTGCTTTGCTACGTGCTGGGCACAAGGTCAAATGGCCGGGTGGTCGATCGGCCGCTCCGGATGAGGTGAACGAAAGATCAGTTCACTGGGGAGCTATCCAGGCTCTTCACGATCGAGGGTGTAGGTGGGGTTTGAATCCTCCGGCTTCGAGCAGA
>NZ_JASDVN010000011.1:0-36217 GCF_041440645.1 Flaviflexus sp.
CGTCTTCGATGCGGGCTTGCCGTAACCATTTATCCAGGGTGCCGACATGGATGCCAAAGTCCTTCGCGATTTGCGCGAGCGTGACTTCTGGATCACGGTTCAACGCGACACGTACGACGTCGTCGCCGAACTCCTCAGGATATTTTGCGGGCATGATGATCATCCTTCCAGGCCAGCCAAAAGCTAGCCATGTCGAATGTCACCTAAACGTGCAGCAGCCCCTTGCCAACAGTGATCGCTCAGGTTTGAGACTCGATGCCTAAATGAAGACTGGCCCCCGCAACCGCTTGTGCGATCGTGGGGGCCAGTGAAGCTATTTCCTACTTCTTTCGGTAGAGTCTCTTGATCTGGTAGACGGGCTCTGAGGTAACTCGAACACCAAGGTTGCGGAAGATTCCCTCATCCACCGATCCGAGGATCGTCGTGGTGTGGACTTCGCACTCGCGGAGGTTCTTCAGTTCCGCAAGGGCTCGCCTTGCGTCATCGTTCGTTGCTGCTGAAACAGACAGTGCGATGAGCACTTCGTCCGTGTGGAGGCGGGGATTCTCGCTACCCAGGTGCTTCGTCTTGAGGTCCTGGATCGGCTTGATCGAAGAAGGCGCAAGGAGCGTAACCGAATCGTCGATGCCAGCAAGCACCTTGAGTGCGTTGAGGAGCATGGCGGAGCAGGCTCCGAGAAGCTCGGACGTCTTGCCAGTCACGATCGTGCCGTCAGCAAGCTCGATGGCGGCAGCCGGGTTCTTCGTCTTTTTCTCGACCTTGAGGGCGGGTTCCACAACAGGGCGGTCGGTGCGGGACACCCCAACCTTGCCCATGACGATCGCAATGCGATCAGACTCGATGGGTTCGAGGTCGTTGCGGGTCTCGTTCACCAGTGCCTTGTAGTAGCGGCGAATGGTCTCCTGCTTGGATGCCTCGCGGCAGACCTCATCATCGCTGATGCAGAAGCCCACCATGTTCACTCCCATGTCCGTTGGGGACTTGTAGGGAGATTCACCCAGGATCTCTTCGAGTAGGCGGGACAGGAGCGGGAACACCTCGACGTCACGGTTGTAGTTGATCGTCTGCTTTCCGTACGCCGACAGGTGGTAAGGGTCTATCATGTTGACGTCATCGAGGTCGGCGGTCGCTGACTCGTAAGCAAGGTTCACGGGGTGATCGAGCGGAAGATTCCAGACCGGGAAGGTCTCGAACTTTGCGTAACCCGACTGCAGTCCGCGCTGGTGATCGTGGTAGAGCTGGGAGAGGCAGGTGGCGAGCTTGCCTGAGCCTGGGCCAGGGGCCGTGACAACGACGAGGTCGCGAGTCGTCTCAATGTATTCGTTCTTACCGAATCCGTCCTTCGAGACCACCACGTCCGGGTTGGTGGGGTAGCCCTTGATGGTGCGGTGGCGTGAAACCTTGAAGCCGAGGCGAAGGAGTCTGCTGCGGAAGGCCTTGGCCTGCGTGTTGTCATCCGAGAGCTGGGTCAACACGATGTTCTCGACCAGGAAGCCGCGATCGCGGAACACCTCAACAAGACGGAGCACGTCCTCTTCATAGGTGATACCGAGATCTTCGCGCATCTTCTGGCGCTGAATATCCTTCGAGTTCAGGACGATGATGATCTCAACTTCATCTTTGATCCGCTCCAACATCGAAATCTTGTTGTCTGGAGTGAATCCGGGAAGCACTCGCGACGCGTGATTGTCGTCGAAGAGTTTGCCGCCCATTTCCAGGTAGAGCTTGCCACCTATTTCTTCCTGTCGTTCGGCAATGTGCCGGGACTGGAGTTCGATGTACTTGGCACTATCAAAGCCAATAGCCATATTCGTCATTCATGCTCAATTCCGCGATGTTCTATCCGGGGGAGCCCTTTGAAAGCTTAAGGGCAAGAATCCCAGAAAGAAAAGTCGAGAAACACCCGCGAGTCCACATACTGGCGTTTTAGGCGCACGTGTCCAGTGCCACAAAGTGTCCTCGAGACACTAGATGAGCGTCGAGAAAACGTTGGTGTACCGCCATTTTCAACCACTGGCCAAGTGTTTGATGTCCGAATGGTCCAGAACCGTCAAGTACCCAAATTGTGAGATACAGGAAACTTTGTTTCGCCTTAGTTGACTTTAGCTGGGAATTCCCTCTACGTTTATTCTCGTGTTGGGCAACAGTGTTGCTTAACAGGAAACCAATAATGGGTGAATGAAGGAATAGAAATGGAAATCTCAACAGGGGATACCGCCTGGGTGATGATTAGCGCGGCTCTCGTGCTGCTCATGACGCCTGGCCTCGCACTGTTCTATGGCGGCATGGTCCGTGCCAAGAGCGTGCTCAACATGATCATGATGTCCATCATCTCCATGGGAGTTGTCGGCGTGCTGTGGGTCCTCTTCGGATTCTCGCTCGTTTTCGGTAACTCTTTCGGTGGAGTAATCGGCGACCCGACTGACTTCGCTGGACTTGGCCAGCTTCTCAGCTCCGGAGCCACCCTTGATGGCGTCCCCACCCTCGCATTCGTCGGATTCCAGGCAGCATTTGCGATCATCGCAACCGCACTCGTATCCGGTGCAGTCGCAGACCGCATGAAGTTCTCCGCCTGGGTGGTTTTCGCAGCAATCTGGGCAGTCATCGTCTACTTCCCGGCAGCCCACTGGGTCTTCTCGTTCGATGACAGCGTCTCTGAGTCCGGCGGCTTCATCGCCAACACCATCGGAGCTATCGACTTCGCAGGTGGTACCGCAATCCACATCAACGCAGGTGCAGCAGCCCTTGCTCTTGCCCTCGTCGTTGGTCCCCGTATGGGCTTCGGTCGCGTCCCGATGCGTCCTCACAACCTCACGATGGTCATGACCGGTGCCGCAATCCTCTGGTTCGGCTGGTTCGGCTTCAACGCAGGTTCTGCACTTGGTGCAAACGACACGGCAGCTCTTGCCTGGGTCAACACCCTCCTTGCTCCCGCCGCCGCTATGCTCGCCTGGCTCCTTATTGAGCGGGTTCGCGACGGTCACGCAACCTCGCTCGGTGCAGCATCGGGTATCGTTGCCGGCCTCGTTGGCATCACCCCCGCAGCGGCCGCTGTGGAACCCCTCGGCGCCGTCATTATCGGCCTCCTCGCCGGCGTGTGCTGTGCTCTCGCAGTTGGTCTCAAGTACCGCTTCAACATTGATGACTCCCTCGACGTCGTCGGTGTGCACCTCGTTGGTGGCCTCGTCGGTACCCTCGCCATCGGCTTCCTTGCAAGCCCCAACACCCCGGACGGTTCGGCTGGCCTCTTCTACGGTGGCGGCCTCGGAGTCCTCGGGGCTCAGGCGCTCGGCGCACTGGTTGTCCTGGTATACAGCTTCGTTGTTACCTACATCCTCGCCAAGGTCCTCGACATGATCATGGGTCTCCGCGTTGCTCCCGAGGTCGAACAGTTCGGCATCGATGTTGTCGAACATGCAGAATCCGCATACGACCTCAGCCAGGTTGGTTACTCCTCCCGCAGCGTCCGCCACTCGATCGTGATCGAGGCTCCCGAAAAGGTTGAAAACTAATGAAACTCATAACAGCAATCATTCGCCCCACCTCCCTTCAGGATGTTCAGGTTGCACTTGTTCGTCACGGAGTCTCGGGCATGACAGTCAGTGAATGTTCCGGCTACGGTCGCCAGCAGGGCCACCGCGAGGTCTACCGCGGCACGGAAGTACGAGTCGACTTCCTCGCCAAGGCTCGCGTCGAGATCGCGGTTCGCGATGAGGCACTGCAGGGCACGCTCGATGTCCTCGTGCAGGCAGCATCCACCGGCGAAGTGGGCGACGGTAAGGTCTGGGTCACCGACATCACCGAAGCGATCCGTATTCGCACTAGCGAAAGCGGTCGGGACGCTCTCTAGGAGCAGATCCCAAACACCCGAACACGGTTCACGGGGATGTAGACAGGCCCGCGAACCAGAAGTAAAAAACTAAATCCACGTAAAGACTCGATCAGGGGGCTGATCGGTGAGGGCGGGAGTTCCAGGAAACATTCCTGAGGCTCCCGCCCTCTGCTTTGTCTCCAGCAGTCATTTTTGCCTCTAGTAGTCACTGTTCGCAGGGTCGTGCTGGGCTGCCCGCGCACATGCGCCACAAGAGGCTCCTCCCGCGAGTGGTTCCTCCCGCAAGAGTCAAGGATCCCAAGATTCCATCTGATGGCTGCCGAAAGAATCTGCCCGAGAGCTGTCGAGCCGGCAATGAAAGCGACTTTAAAGGAAGGGAAATGTGTCCGCGGATAAGATTTTTCGTTGAAAGCGCGCGGGAAGGTCTGTATTCCTTATCAGGGATGATATTGCGGTCGGGATGCTCAGCACTGCGCTCGACATGGGTTCGCCCTCGCATTTGCGAGGGTGATGTCGTAGGTGGGGGTTGTGAGGGGCGTTCTTAGGGGCGTGAGCCCGGGTTGAACGTGAAGACCGAGAGGAACCGGATCGGGGTCTCGTAGAGCTCTGACGGGCCGTGCACGCCCTCTGCGTCGAACAGGAGGCTGTCGCCAGGGTTGAGAACGTGCGTTTCCTCGCCGTGCTTGTAGCCCATGGAGCCCTCGAGCACGTAGATGAACTCCGTGCCCGTGTGCTGGAACATTGGGAAGGGCTCGGTCTCGTCGGTCAGGGTAACGAGAAGCGGTTCGAGAATGTTCTGACGCCCCGTGAGGGCTCCGAGAAGCTGGTACTGGTGGCCCAGGTTGGAGCCGCGTCGAACGATCGTGGGAGCCTCTCCCGCCATCACGTGGATGGCCTGTGACTCGATGTCTGCCTCGCGCACAAGAGCCGACACGGGGGCGTCCAGACCCTCGGCCAGTGCCGACAGGGTCGAGAGGCTGCAGGAGGTTTGTGCGTTCTCGATCTTGGAGAGCATGGCCTTGCCAATGCCGACGCGTTCGGCAAGTTCCGCAAGTGTGAGTCCACGCTCGAGCCGGAGCTCGCGAGTGCGCTCGCCAAT
Source organism: Flaviflexus sp. (assembly GCF_041440645.1). Lineage (GTDB taxonomy): Bacteria > Actinomycetota > Actinomycetes > Actinomycetales > Actinomycetaceae > Flaviflexus. Next base: position 4,932 of record NZ_JASDVN010000011.1, read on the forward strand.
TGACCTTTCGAGGGTGCGCTCAGGGATCAGTGGGCGGCCTCCTTCAACCGGAGGGCTCGTCTCTTCGCCTGGAACAACTGGATGCTTCGCCATCCACCAATTGTATCCCATCATGAAACTTTCTTCATGGTGAGAAACTTGTTAAATGTTGTCCACTATTGTTGTTTGAGCGCAATATTGAATTTTAACGACGTGTGAAGGGTCACAATTATGGGTTTTGCTGACTTCATTCCTTCGGGCAACCAGGCCGTTGATCCCGCTCTCTACGACATCGAGAACGCCGCCATCGACCCCGATGGGATCATGTGGCGAGAGCTTGTTCGCCTGGCGCCATGGCAGGGCAAGGACCTCGTTGACCTGGGGTGTGGCTCTGGGTGGTGGCTGGAGAAGTACGCAGGTGCTTCGAACCTCTATGGAATAGAACCCGATCCCTCCCTGCTGGATGCGGCACGGGCTCGAACCGACCATGCGACCATCCTCCACGGAGCGGCCGAGAACATCCCACTGCCCAATGAGTCCGTTGACGTTGTGCATGCTCGATTCGCGTACTTCTTTCCCCACCCAAATTACGACGTTACCGCCGGCTTGGAGGAGGTTCGCAGAGTGGTGCGGCCGGGTGGCAGCCTCGTGGTCATTGACAACGACACGGAACGCGGGGAGTTCGCGGAGTTACTCGGCAGGTCCGCATGTGGGGACGCCCAGGGGAACACGACCTATGCGCGGCAGTGGTGGAAGGACAGAGGAGCCGAGACAACCGAGGTCATGAGTAGCTGGCGGTTCAAGAACCGCGGCGACCTTGACCGAGTCCTCCACCTCGAGTTCCCGGACGAGCTCGCGGATAGTTGGCTCGCAGACCATCCCGACCGCACCCACTTGAGCTACGGCTACCTCCTCCACACGTGGTCGAAGTCAAACAGCGAAGCGTGACAGAGCGACACGAGATGGTTGGAAAATGAAGGAGGGGAAATGAAGCTCAGGAGCAGGTACAGGACGAGCCTGACCGTTGCCGAGGCAACTCGTAGGGTGCTGACGATGAGTGAGCATCGGGTCCCCTTCACCTCAGTTCAGCAAACAGGCACGATCGCGGTCGCAACAACGCGGCTCGGACCGCTCCGCTTTGAGGACCGGATGCGAATTGTCTCAGTGGAAAGAAGCGGACCGAACCTACGCGTCTCAATCATGAAGGACGGTCCAGTTCTTTACGGCAGGATCAACGCCGTCGCGATTGAGGGAGAGTCGGGAACGATTGTGGGATGGGAACACGACCTTCACCTGCCCATTCGTGCCCTGACCCCGGTCTTGGGGGTCGTGATGGAGGTGGGGTACCGGATCGGCATCACCCGCCTGCTGAAGCGCAGATGATGCGCGAGTCGATGTGGATCGAAGGCCGGCAATTTCGGCCCGTTGGCCGTCAAGAGCTTGGGGGAGTGAAAATGAAAGATGTCGGTACCTCTACTGAGATACCGACATCCTCTTTGGTCGGGGTGGCGGGATTTGAACCCACGGCCTCTTCGTCCCGAACGAAGCGCGCTACCAAGCTGCGCCACACCCCGTACAACTCATTCATGATAGCCAATGAACGTGGCTAACTGAAAACAGAGACCGCCATTGTGAAGTGACTAATTGGTCACGCTAGGTCGATCACTTGCACTTCCGGGCGGCACGCGAGCCGGAACGGAGCGTACGGAGAGGTACCAAGGCCGCGAGAAATGGCGACTGTCATGGTCTTCTCGTGCCCAATAGCGGGCCATCCAAACACGCCCGCCACGTGGTCCGTGTCGAGATCGCAGTTGGTGATGAGAGCGCCGTAACCGGGTACGCAGACCTGCCCGCCATGCGTGTGCCCCGCGAGAGCCAGACCCACACCTTCGGCATTCATCTGGTTCAGGATGCGGGTGTAGGGTGCGTGCGTCAGTCCGATCGTGAACTCGTGGTCGCGACCGTCCGACTCTGGGTACTGGTCGAAGTCGATGTGCGGATCGTCAACACCGACGAGACCAATCTCGGAACCTGCGATCGTGATGCTTGAACGAGCATTGCGCAGGTCGACCCAGCCGTACTCGTCGAACGCCGTCGCCATGGCTTCGTGAGGGAGCGCGTCAGGTTCACGTTCCTCGGTCCGCAGCGGGGGAATGACGTAACCGAGTGGGTTCTTCCAGATCGGTGCGTGATAGTCGTGCGAGCCGTACACGAAAGCTCCGGGCAGGCCTGAAAGCGGCTTGAGGGCGCGCAGAAGGGATGGGAGGGATTTCGTGGACGACAGCTGGTCACCCGTGAGGAACACGGCGTCAGGCTTCAGGTCCACGAGGTCGCGAATGAACTCCACCTTCTTGTCATCGTCCGGCATCAGGTGAATGTCGGAGATGTTGAGAACCCTCATGGGTTCCATGCCCTTCGGCAGGATGTTGAGGTGGTGGAAGGAACGCTGATAGTTCCGTGCCTCCCAGAGGGACCATCCGGCGAGTCCAAGACCGGCGGCGGCAAGACCCGCCACTGCTCTCATCATCCGTCGCCCTCCGTGTCCTCAGCCGGCGGGGATGGTTGTTCCTCGGCAGGCGGCTCGGGTGCCTCCTCGGCCGGTGGGTCCTCAGCGGGTGGCTCTTCGGAGGCCTCCTCTGATGGTTCTGGTTCCGGTGAGGGCTGCGGAGCTGGCCTCACCGGCGTGGGCGTGGCCTGTCGGATCGACGGGTTGTCCCGGCCCTGAGGCAGGATCGTTGCCCCACCGGTGTCACCATCGGTGGTTTGCAGATTGAACGGTTCCGGCTCTACGCCCTCGAGAATTCTTGTCTGATAGCTGGAGAACGCGAGGGCCGGATAGAGGCCGCCGTAGACCTCGACGTTGTACTGCCCGTTAATGGTTGTGTAGAACATGGAGACGTTGCCCTCCATGTGACCCAGCCAGATCGCGGTCGCCTCGTGGCTCGTGTAGCCCATGAACCAGGCGTGGTAGTCCATGTTCGCGGTACCGGTCTTGCCGGCCACATCGTGGCCAGCCACCTGCGCTCGGAAGCCCGTACCGCCATCTGCGACAACGGTTTGTAGCGCTTTCGTGGTGGTGTCGGCTACCTCTTCGTCGAGAACGCGGCTACAGGTGGGGCTGATGTCGGCAATGGTGTCGCCCTCCTGGTTCTCGATCTTCGTGAACGACATGGGTTCGCACATGATGCCGCCGGAGGCGAGGGTTGCCATCGAGTTCGCCGTCGACAGCGGGGTCACGTTGTTCGAGCCGAGGACAGCGGACGGACGCGGCATAAGGGGCTCGCCGTTGCCGGTGCGCACACCCATCTGCTCCGCGACGCCCGTGATGTTGCACAGGTCGAGCTGTGTCGCCATGTCAATGAACGACAGGTTGACGGACTTCGTGGTGGATTCCAGCACGGTCATCATGCCCGAGCCGATGCCCTCAATGTTTGAGGGGTTGTAGGCGTCGGCCAGCTCGGGTGCACAGGAGATCGTCCAGTCGTCACGCGTGTACTCGTCACGCGAGGCGTTGACCTGCTCCTGGACGGAGCGGCCGGAGCGGATCCATTCGATCAGTGTGTACACCTTGAAGGTCGAACCGGACTGGAAGCCGTAACCGCCACCGCGATCGGTACCGACGTTGAGGTTCACGGTCGTGGCGTTGGGATCCTCCGCGGTTGCCGTGCCGTAGTTCGTGTTCTGAACCATCGACGTGATCTCACCCGTGCCGGGGGTCACGGACGACATTGCCATCTCGATGCCCGAGGGGTCGTTGACGGGAACCTGCGTGGTCACAGCATCGTAGGCGGCCTGCTGCTTGGCGGGATCGAGAGTGGTGTGAATGACGAGACCACCGCGGTACAGCTGGTTGAGTCGATCCTCGTGGGATTCGCCCCACGAGTCGGAAGCCAGCAGGTCCTTGACGACGTAGTCGCAGAAGTACACGGAGATTCCCGCGGACTCACAGCCATTAACGGGACGAGAAACGTTGAGCATCTCCTCAATCGACTGATTCACACCATCGCGGAACTCCTGCTCGCTGATGTAGCCGAGCTCGTACATCTTCGCCAGTACCGTGTCGCGGCGGGACTTTGCTTCCTCCGGGTTGGTGACCGGGTTCCAGCGTGCGGGGGACTGGGTGATGCCGGCGAGCATGGCGGCCTGCGGGATCGTCAGATCCTTCGCGGACACGGAGAAGAAGTACTGCGAGGCGGCCTCTGCACCGTACTGGGAGGGGCCGAACATGACGATGTTGATGTAGCCGGTGAGGATCTCATCCTTGGTCATCTGCTTCTCGATCGCCATGGCGGTGCGAGCCTCTGACAGCTTACGTGCGATCGTGCGCTCCGTTGCCTCCGCGATCAGATCCGGATCGTTCGAGTTGCGACCCTCCTCGATGAGGAGGTTCTTGACGTACTGCTGGGTGATGGTGGAGCCACCGGCCAGTCGGCCGCCAGTGAAGTTGTTGAATGCGGCGCCGATGAGACCCTGGGGGTCGATGCCGTTGTGCTCGTAGAAGCGTTCATCCTCAATGGAGACGACAGCGTCCTTGAGGTACTTCGAGATGTCATCGGAACCGATAACGACGCGGTTCTCTGCATAAAAACGTGCGAGTTCGGTGCCGTCCGCGGCCAGAATGACCGACTGTTCGGAGGGCTCCGTGAATGTCAGTTCGGTAGGAAGATCGTCAAAGAGGGAGGTCGTCGCATTCGACGCCGTTCCCGCTGCGGCCACGAACGGCATGGCGAGTCCGGCGAGCGCAAAGCCACCTGCGGTGCAGGCCAGCAAGAACGCCAGCAACATCGCAAGAATCTTCCCGGGTGGGGCCTGAGTGGCCTGGTGAGAACTTGACATGGTTAAGAGTTTAGAGGGTTGGGACCCCAATGTCTGGTTCGAGTAACCCATTGCGCAAAATCTCTTTAGTTATCAAATCGTGATGAAGCCTCACAATTGAATAGATCCCGTATTTCGCATTTTCCCAGGTGAACCGATATATTGATTTATGTAGGTGACGACAGTCACGTAAACACGACATATCGCCAGAGTCGATGAAGCCTCAGGTGAAGGAGCTGACATGTCCCTGTTGTTAGAAGGCCAAACATGGGCGGCGCAGGCAGCGTGCTCAAGCGTTGATCCGGACAGTCTTTTTGTAAGAGGAGCGGCGCAACGTCAAGTGCGCCAAGTGTGCTTCAACTGCCCAGTCCGTCTTGAATGCTTGTCGGATGCCCTGGATTCAAATACTTCCTACGGTGTGTGGGGTGGCTTAACAGAGCGGGAGAGACGGGCACTACAGCGGCGATTCCCGAACGAACAGAACTGGTATCGGCGCCTTCACACGTCGCAAGATCCCATCTCGGTGGAGCTTCGCGCCGGAAGGATTCCCAGAATCTCGAACAGGTAGGGTGACTTTCTCGATTCTTGGGTAGGATTCACGTATGACTACATGGGAGTACTTGACCGCGCCGCTTCTCATCCATAACACCAAGACCATCCTGGACAACTTTGGTAGCCAGGGTTGGGAGCTTGTTGCGATCACCCCGGGACCTGCCGGTACCGAGAACGTTGTCGCCTACTTTAAGCGCCCAAAGGAGAGCTAGTGGCTATCCCAAGCACCCGCATGCGTGAGCTGGGACTGGAACTACCCCCGGTCGCAACTCCCGTCGCCGCGTACGTTCCGTCAAAGATCGTTGGGAACATTGCCCGTAGCTCCGGCCAGCTTCCGTTCGTGAACGGTGAGCTGGGTGTTCTCGGCAAGGTCGGCGCCGAGGTTTCCCTCGAAGAGGCCTACGAAGCCGCCCGCATCTGCGCGCTCAACGCTCTTGCAGCCGTCGCGCAAACAACCGGTGGGATTGATTCGATTGCTTCGATCATCCACGTCACCGGCTACGTGGCCTCCGCGCCCGACTTCTACGACCAGGCCAAGGTCATCAACGGAGCCTCCGAGGTCCTCGGTGAGATCTTCGGAACCGGTGGCAAGCACACCCGCTCCGCGGTCGGTGTTGCCGTGCTCCCCCTCAACGTTCCCGTCGAGGTCGAGATCGTCTGCCAGATCGTCAAGATCAGGAACGACTGATCAGCTCTATCAGCTCATCGATAGTATTCGAGTGCCTCCGGCCACCCCGGAGGCACTTCTCTATTCTCATCCTCAGGTTCTGTTTGATCTGCTTGTTCCGTAGGCTCTCTGAGACCTGTTGTTACCCGAACTGTGTGGGAATCCATCGGCTACTACTCAGACTCTTGCCTGAAGCGAGGCTTGCGTGGGATGTGGCGGATCGTGTCGTGAACGCAAGAATGCGACGGAATCATCCGTCGCATTCTTGAGGTAGTGGTACTTAGGAGGCGCGCTTTTCGAGTCGGCCGATCTCGATGAGGGTCACTGCGCGACCCTCGAGACGGATCCAGCCGCGGGACACGAAGTCGGCGAGGGACTTGTTGACGGTCTCACGGGAAGCACCAACGAGGTGAGCGATCTCCTCCTGGGTGAGGTCGTGAGCAACGTAGACGCCTTCCTGGGTGCGCTCGCCGAAGCGGGCAGCCAGGTCGAGGAGTGCCTTGGCGACACGGCCGGGAACGTCAGCGAAAACCAGGTCGGCCATGAGCTCGTTGGTGCGGCGCAGGCGCTGTGCGAGCTGACGGAGCATGTGCTTTGCCATGTCCGGGTTCGTGTCGATGAATCCCATGAGGTCCTCGTGCGAAAGGGAGAGGAGCGTGGTGGGAGCGACAGCGGTTGCGGAGGTGGAGCGCTTGCCAAGGTCGAAGAGCGAAAGTTCACCAATGATTTCGCGGGGACCGAGGATGGCGATGAGGTTCTCCCTGCCATCATCCGATGCGTGGCCAAGCTTGATCTTGCCGTCCACGATGATGAAGAGGTTATCTCCGGAGTCACCTTCGTGGAAGAGTGCCTCTCCACGACGAAGGGTTTCTTCAGACATCAGCTCCGCGAGCTTTGCCTGATCCTCCTCTGACAGGCCCGCAAACAGCGGTACCGAAGCGATGATGCTGGTCTCCAATGCTTTCTACCTTTCCTGGGTGCCGTTATCTGCCAAGCCAATCGACTCGGCGCCGGCAATTCACAGATAAGACTATCCTATGTGACAAGGGGCATAATATGGATATATGACGGTCAATAAGCAAATTTTTCCTCCCAGGCCGCGCTCGAAAGCCGCTCGAATCGAGCAGGCAGTCGCCGTAAACGAGGCTCTGACCAGGTATTACCCGGATGCTCGATGCGAACTGGACTACACGAATCCCTTGGAATTGCTTGTCGCGACCGTGTTGTCAGCGCAGACCACTGACGTTCGGGTGAACTCAGTAACGCCCGAGTTGTTCGCGCGCTATCCAAGCGCCGCAGACTACCGAGATGCTGATCGAGAAGAACTCGAATCTATCCTGCGTCCTCTAGGGTTCTTCCGAGCAAAAGCCAAGTCACTCATCGGGCTCGGGGGCGCCCTCGTGGAGGATTACGACGGAGTAGTGCCGGGGAGTCTCAACGAGCTGGTCAAGCTTCCTGGAGTGGGTCGCAAAACCGCCAACGTCGTTCTCGGTAACGCCTTCGGAATCCCCGGGATCACTGTCGATACTCACGTGGGCAGGCTCTCCCGAAGGCTTGGCTGGTCGAGAGAAGAGGACCCGTTCAAGGTCGAGAAGGACATCGCCGGTCTCCTTCCCGAGGAGGAGTGGACGATGGCGTGCCATCGCCTCATCTTCCACGGCAGACGGCTCTGCACGGCACGCAAACCTGCGTGCGACAGGTGCCCGATCGCGGACCTGTGCCCCTCGTTCCCCATCACATAAGCGATATTCCCACTGCTTGGTTGTGGGAATTCTTTGTAATGGGTCGTTGTGAGCGCCCGCTGGTTTACCGCTCGAGGTACTCCAGGAGGAGCCGGAGGACTTCATCGGGGGCTTCCTCGTGTGCGAGGTAACCGGCGTCCGGGATGACCTCGTGCCGGTAGTCCCCGGCCACGTGCCGTGAGGTGGTTGCCCACGCTCGAGTCGGCAGCAGGGGATCAAGGTCTCCCCGGATCGTCATGACCGGGATGTTGAGGGGGCGTGAGATCTGGTCGAGAAGCTTCCGTCCCGACCGCTTCCTGTTCATTCCCCACGTCCACCGAAGTTGCTGGATCTGGGTTTTCGCGGCGTTGGGAAGCTGGAGGGCCTGACTGTAGTACTCGACGGCCTCAGTGGCACCCGTGTTTCCGGGCGCGGACACCTCGCTCAAGAGCTTCTTCAGCTTGCTCGGATTGGTGAGGGCGCGTTCGGCGAGCTGGGGGCGGAAGGCCGACAGGTAGTGGCGCCACGTGCGGAACGTGATGTGGAGCCCCAGCTTAAACGTGTCGGTCGGGTGGGGTGAAGAGATCGTGACAACGCCCGAAATGAGGTTGGGTGCGAGGCTGGCCGCGACCCAGGCGAGTGCGCCACCGGAACCGGTTCCGACGAGAATTGCTTTCGACGCTCCGAGGCTGCGGACAACGCCAATGATGTCGCTCGCAAGGGTTGGGGTGTCGAACGTGTGGCGGGTGCGGTCGCTACCTCCCGCGCCGCGAACATCGACTGCCGCGACGGCGTAGCCGGCCTCCGCGAGGGCGGGAATCTGGTTCCGCCACGCGTACCAGTACTCGGGGAAACCGTGAATCAGCACAACGAGGGGCTGGCCTTCGGTGAGGGTGCCGGCCATCGCAACGTGGAACTGTGCTCCACTTGCTCGCACCAAGCGGTGCTTCCACGGGCCCGGCAAGGTCACACAAGAATTGTCAGCTGGCACGATCCTCCTCAGATAAATGGGCGGGTGCTGGCATAGGCCCGCACCCGCACCGATATGACCGAGAATATCCTAGGAGTCAGACTTCCTCGACAGGAGGACGCCGCGGCGTCCGAGGACCTCGCCACGTTCGGCGCCGTGACGACGTGCCTGGTGGGACACCACACCAGTCATGAGCAACAGGAATCCGTAGACGGCAAGTCTGCCGGTCGCGAGCGAGTTGGTCAGGTGGTAGCCAACGTTGCCCGTGAAGTCATTGAAGCCTGCGAAGGACTGCATGGCGTTGGAGGCAAGCAGGTCCTGCGTGAAGGCCGGAGCGAAGACAGCGAACGCTCCCGCAGCAAGCAAAATGACACCGAAGACGATCGGACCGACCGAGGAGTAGCTGGCAAGGAACCAGAGGACACCGAAGCAGAGGAGAGCGCCAAGAAGCTCAAGAACTACGAGCCAGTCGGTACTGCCCGTGGTCCAGGATGCGCCATCGATCTCGGTGAAACGCACGCCGGCGTCGGCAACGAGGTACCAGGCAAGCGGCGCGAGAAGAAGGGTTCCGAAGAACACACCCACGTGCGACCATCCGCGGCCCTTGGGTTCCTCCGGAATGGGTTCCTCGTATTGGAAGTCAGTGCCGGCGGGACGTGCGTAGGGTGCGCTTGCGGGAGTCGACACCGTCGTTGGCGACGAAGCGGACGTCGGTGAGGACCCCGCGGACTCCGACGACACCCTGTTGAACACGGAGGTCCGGGTCGGGTAGTTGCCGGTACGGTCGGAAGCGGGTGCGGGAACCACGGGAGTCGCGACCGTTGCATCGACGGATTCGCCGGGGCTCCGAACGACCGTGTCATCCGAACGAGTTGAGGAAGCGCCAGTGCTCGCGCCGGTGTTGCCGAACTCGCGCTCCCAGCGCTCGCGCTCGGTCTCGGCCGGTGCCGATTCAGAGTCGGAATTCTGGGCCTTGGATTCCCGCTCCGCACGTGCGGGGGTCGAGTCGTCATCGTCGGAGAAGTTCGGGGTCCAGGACCTAGTCGACTCGGTCTCCGAATCGGCAAACTCGGGCTCGTCAGACAGCTGAGCGTCCCCGCGGTGATCCCGCTCGGGAACCGCGGTCGAGTCGGGACGGTCCTCGCGATCGAAAGCAACGGGATGCGACTGTGTCGGCTGGTCGAAGGAAGCGGGTGCCTGATCGAAGGATTCGGATGATTGGTCGGCGTCCCCAGTTGGCTCGACGTGGGGCTCGTCTGAGGGACGCTGGTCACCGAGGTTTTCGGCCTCCTGAGCGTTCAACTCGTCGGCTTGCTCCTCGGGAAGCGGGTCAAGAATATCGTCGTGCCCGTCCTCGTGATCATGGCGCGAGTACGGATCGGTTGGGGTCGACATGGGTGTCCTCCTCATCGGTATGTTCTGACGCTATACCGAATCAGCACTCATTTTGTGGATCACGCGCCCGCCAATCTACGTTAGAGGTATGGACTCGGCACATTCGCAAATCGCTGGCGCGCTCACGACGCTAGCCTCCGTACCAGGCGTTCCGGAGCAGGCTGCCCGAGTCGCAGGTGCCGTTCGATCCGTCAGGTTCTCCACGGGTCTGCGGCGAGGATGGGAGGCGGCACGCACGGAGGCGTCCGTGCGATGGGTGCTGGCCGAGTGCAGGGCTCTTGGTGCGCAAGTACATGCCAAGGAGCTGCGTGAGCAGATCGCCTGGAGCGGCGAACCGGTAGACCCGGTTGCGTCCGCCGCGTGGCGGTGCCACAGCGATGTCGTGAACGCGATGCCTCCGCTCAACACGAAGGACATGGCACCACCCCAGCAGGTCCCGATCCGGTCCCTCCTGTCCGGCCTCCACCGGGACGCTGCATCCACCCAACTTGATCCTGAGGCAAGGAACAGCGCCGGGATTCTTTCTCCCGATGACCTGCAACGCCACGAGCTCCTGCTCGCCATCGCCGAAGCCAAGGCGCCCGTCCTGGTCGTCGTGTCCGTTCTCCTCGGCCAGTGGTTGACGGAACCCCTGACGGTCCCGGGGGACTCCCTTATCCGCGATTCCTTTGTGCGCTGGCTCAGCACCAGCCGCGGCCTGGAACCGACGGGTACCGCCGTTCTTCACGTTCAGTCGCTACGCGATGGGCTCTCCCACTACGAACAGGGGGATGCTGAAGGCATGTCGCAGTGGTTCTCGATCGTGGCCGACGCCTACGTCGATGCCATGAGCGAAGCATTGAGAATCTCGCAGTCGGTGTTGGCGGGCCGTACTGACCCGGGGCTCACCTAGAGAAATCCACAAGCGGTCTTCGCAGGTCCGGAAAGTCCCTCTCGGGGGGGCAGACTGCGGGGCATGAACGAACGGATTTCCCACCGGAGGGTACGAACGCAACCGCTGACCACGGTCCTCATCCGTGCATCATCGGCCGAACTCATCACCGACATTGAACGACTCGCTGTCGTGGCAGGGGTCGATACCGCCACAATCTCGCCCCAGGCTGATGCACCACCCGCGATCCTCACCCTCACGGAGGAAGCGGGAGCCACGAGGTCCGTGCTCGCCAGCTTCAATGAGCTGTTTCAACCGGAGTTCGCCGGTCAGCAGGTGTCCGTCAGCCCGCGTTCCCACCCCGCAGACCTTCTCGAGCTGTTCGTCGCGGCGGGAGCAACCCAGCGCGGCATCATCATTGGTGTCGTCGCTGCCCACGGCGGGGCGGGGGCCACGGTCTTGGCTGCCATGCTTGCCCGTCAACTCGGTCAGGAGGGAAGCGTCAGTCTCGTCGATCTTGATCCGCTCTCGGCCGGCTACGGCATTCTCCTCAGCCTCCCCGAAACAGGCAAACGCTGGGCGGACGTCACGAAGGAAAAGGGAACGCTACTCCCGGGACGGCTGGTGGACTCGCTACCACTGTGGCAGGACGTCCACGTTCTCTGCGGGGATCAGCGTGGTTCAGTCCCAGCGGACCGGACCGGCATCAACGTGGCCTCGGCGGTGTCGCAGGTCAGTTCCGTGACCGTAGCGGACCTCCCCAGGCACGCGCTGCTCAAGAGCTCACCCATACACGAGGCCGTGAGCTGGCTCGATCACCTCGTCCTCGTGACTCGCCCCGACATCGCGAGCCTCGCCCAAGCCCGAGGAACCCTCCCTCTCCTGCCATCGACGATTCCCCACACGGTTGTCATTGCCGGCGTCAAGAGCGTCGGGCAGGCGGAGGATGCTGCACACCAGCTGGAGGTGGAAACGTGTCCGCTCCGGTTTGAACGGACCTTCGACGGCGACATCGCGCACGGGATGACCCCGGGCGATCGCCTCCGATCAGGGTCCGCCCGCGACATCAGGCGGATCGCCACGAGGGTGACGGCATGAGCTCGGCCGCCCTGCAAGAGGTACGCGCCGCGGTCGTCGGGGGAGATCCGGTTGCCTCAGTGCTTGCCGGAGCGTCCCCGGATGCCATCTCCATCGCCTCTGTTGCCTCCGTCGGTCAAGGCATCCTCCAACAGCTCGAGGGCGCGGGCCCAGTCCTGCAACCGCTCCTCGAAGACCCGCTCATCACAGACGTTCTCGTCAACGGAACGGAAGGGATCTGGATCGACAGGGGCAGGGGGCTGGAACGGGTCAACCACGATTCGACAGAACTGGTGGACCCGGGTGAGGTGAGAAAGCTGGCGGTGCGGTTGGCGGCAACGTGCGGGCAGCGCCTCGATGATGCCTCCCCCATTGTTGACGGCACATTCCCGTCGGGAGTTCGCCTCCACGCCGTCCTCCCGCCACTCGCCGCCGAAGGGACCCTCATCTCGCTTCGAACCCAGCGCCCCGTCGCGCTGACCATTGATGATCTTGAGCGTTCCGGGACCGTCAATGGTGCCATGGCACAGATTGTGACGGCCATGATTAGCGCGAAGGCGAACGTCATGATCTCCGGGGCAACAGGATCGGGCAAGACCACTCTGCTCGCTGCGCTCCTCGGGCTCGTGCCCGTAGGCGAACGAATCGTCGTCATCGAAGAGTCTGCTGAACTTCATCCCACCCACCCGCACTGCGTCCACCTGCAGGTCAGACACGCCAACGTGCAGGGAACCGGCGAGGTGTCGATGAGCGACCTCGTCCGCGCCGCCATGCGCATGAGACCCGACCGGCTCGTCCTCGGGGAATGTCGCGGCGCCGAGGTCAGGGACGTGCTCGCGGCACTGAACACGGGACACGAGGGCGGTTGGGCCACCATCCACGCCAACACCGCCCAGGATGTACCTGCCCGCCTTGTGGCACTCGGTGCGCTCGCGGGAATGACAGAGGAAACGGTGGCCGCACAGGCCGCTGCCGCCCTCGATGCCGTCATCCACATCAAGAGAACCCCGGAGGGCCGCCGCATCGACCACATCTCCGTCCTGAGCCGAGTGGGACGGAATCTCGTTTCTACGACAGCGGTGAGGATGTTGGGGGAGGGACTCGATCACGGGCCCGCCTTCGAGAGGCTCGTGGGGCGTCTTGGATTGGGATCAGAGACTTCATGATCGCGGTTGTCGTGGGGATTGCCGCCGCCGCGGCGGTCCTGAGCGGAGGTTTCCCGCGCAGGCTCCCGAAACCAAAGAAGGTGCGGGCAGCGAGGCGGTCACGGTCCTTTCAGCTTCCCAAGCGGCACGACATTGACCTCGGTGTTCTCGCCTCCGAAGTGGCAACGCGCTTGCGGGCGGGCATGGGGGTGGAGCGTGCCTGGGAGCTCTCGTTGGAACGATCGGGGCTGCCTGCTCGGGTACCGACGCTTGACCGGCAAGGAACCCCGCGCATCCTCATTGAGCTCCAAAACCAGGTGGGTTTCGTGGCCGAGCTGAAGGCGTTCGTCACGGGAGCCCCGAGAATCTCTCACCTCACCCGAGTCGCGCTCCCTTCCCTGCTCGCTGCAACTCGCCTCACCTGGCAGACCGGTGCACCCATGGCAGATGTTCTTGACGAGTGCGCGGAGGGGCTAACGGAGGCAGGAGAAGCACAGTCGGCTCGCGAGATTGCGCTTCAAGGACCCAAATCGACGGCCAAAATGCTGGCCTGGTTGCCTCTCGTTGGGCTTGGGCTTGGCATCATGATGAGAGTCGATCCGCTGGGTTTTCTCCTTGGAACGGGACTCGGGCGGATCTTCCTGGTTGCGGGATTGGCGTGCGAAGTGTTGGGAATCGTAATTGTTCGCAGAATGGTCCGCACCGCGCAGACCGAGGGCGCCATTGGTAGGGCGTCATGATCTGGTTGATGGCGCTCGTAGCGCTAGCTCTCTGGTGGCCGCCACGCAGACTACCGAAACGCCGACCGGAACCGGAACCTCGCCCGCAGCCTGTCGATGAGGCCATGGTCATTGACCTGGCAACGGCACTTGTTGCATCGGGTGCATCCATTCCGTCCGCACTTGATGCGCTTGGTCGGTGCCTGCCTCCCGGCGAGGAAGCAAAGGATGTCATCCGGGCAGGAAAGTCGCTTCTCATGGGAGCGGGGTGGGACGAGGCATGGGATGGCGCCTCGGGTCGGCTCAGCAGGCTGTCGCGAGCCCTGGAGCCCGCATGGGTTGATGGTGCCCCACCGATCATCCTGCTGCGCCGCGCCGCAGCGAGCGTACGAGCGAGACGAATGAAGGACGCGCAGGAGGCGGCGGCTCGCCTCGGGGTGCGCCTCGTCATTCCACTCGGACTGTGCTTCCTCCCCGCCTTCTTCCTCCTGGGTGTCGCGCCAGTCATCATCTCCATGGGGATGGCGCTGCTCGGGTAGGAGACAGATAGTGATGAGGCCGCCACTGCCGTGGTGGCCTCAGACTGTCTGCTCTAGAAGAGCGCGACCTTGGGTGCGGGCGGGAAGATCTCGCTCAGTTCCTCAAGATCGTCCTCGGTGGCAACCCACGAGGCGGCAGCAGCATTTGCCGTGATCTGCTCCGGCTTGGTTGCGCCGGCGATGACCGAGGCGACCGGGTAGGAGGCGAGGAGGAAGCCGAAGGCGACCTCGAGTTCGGTCAGGTCCCTTGCCTGGGCAAAGTCGCGGAACCTGCGGAGCTGTTCGAAGTCGGTGGTCTTCATGAGCTGCGGCTTTGCAACGTCGAGGCGGGAACCGTCGGGTGCCTTACCGTCCGTGTACTTGCCGGTCAGGAGGCCGTTGGCGAGCGGGTAGTAGGGGACGACGCCAAGACCGAAGAAGCCGGTGGCGGGCAGAACCTCGAGCTCTGCGCGGCGGTCGAGCAGGTTGAAGTTGTTCTGGGAGGCAACGAAGCGTTCGGTTCCCAGCTCGCGGGCGAGATGCTCGGCGTGGGCGATCTGCCAGCCCGTCATGTTCGAATGTCCGAGGTAGCGGACCTTGCCCGAGGTGACGAGATCGTCGAGGGCGGTCAGGGTCTCCTCGAACGGGGTGCTGGGATCGACCGTGTGGTAGTAGTACAGGTCGATGTAGTCGGTTCCGAGGCGCTTGAGGGAGGCCTCAACTGCGCGCACGATGTAGCTACGGGAGCCACGAGCACCGAAGTCTTGGCCGTTGGCGCCCTTCATGTTCATGCCGAACTTCGTGGCAATGACAACCTCGTCGCGGTGCTTACCCAATGCCTCGCCGAGGAACTTCTCCGACAGTCCCGGCTCCATGCCGTACATGTCGGCAGTGTCGAACATCGTGATCCCGGCATCGAGTGCCGCTTCCACAACGGCACGCGTGCCTTCCAAGTTTTCTGTAGCTGAGTTCTTGCGACCGAAGTTGTTGCCACCAAGACCAATTGTTGAGACCCGGAGTCCGGAATCTCCCATGCGACGTTGTTCCATGCCTTCAGCCTAGCGACGTGTGCACAGCGCGTCACGCGTTCTGGATTCCACGGCCACGTTTCGGACCAGTGAGCGCGGCGAGCAGGAGCGAGACAGTTCTTGTGTGCCGCCCGGCACGACACATTGAAAGGAACAGACATGAATCCCGACATCACTGAATTCGACGAATTTGATCCCACATTTGATGACCCGGAAGCGGGTATGGCGACGGCCGAGTATGCCATTGGCACGGTCGCCGCCACCTCGTTCGGTGGCCTCCTCATTTGGATTCTCGATCAGCCCTGGGTGCGTGAAGCGCTGGAGAACATCTTCCGCAGCATCTTCACCATCTTCTAGGACGCAGATTCGCGTGAAGGGCCGGCCCCGCGGGGCCGGCCCGGGAAGGTTCACAAGCTGATGAATAAAGAACGACGGATCACGGGTAGCGAGCGAGGGATGGTCACGGCCGAACTTGCGATCACGATTCCCGCAGTCCTGACGGTGCTCTTTCTCGTGGTGAGTTTCGGGATGGCACTGGTGACGCAGATTCGAGTAACGGATGCTGCCCGTGAGGCGGCACGCGGGTACGCCATGGAGATGAGCTCAAGCGAGGTGCGAGAACTTGTCGCCGACCGCGCGGGTTCCGATGCCACGGTCCGCGTGGAGCAACGCGGCGAGCTCCTAACCGTCACGGTCACGTCCCCCGTGGGAGGCACCTGGTCGATGCTGGGCCTGACTGCGCAATCGTCGATGACGGCGCTGGCGGAGGCGGGATGATGGACGATCCGGAGCGCGGTTCCGGCACCGTCCTCTCCTTCTCTCTCATTGCCGTCATCAGTGCCATCGCACTTCTCATGGGCGGGCTTGCCGCGGGATTCGATTCGAAGCATCGGGCCGATAGCGCCGCAGACTTCGCGGCGCTTGCCGCGGCGGAAACCCTGCACGATCCATTCGCGCAGTCAGAACCCTGCGACGTAGCGAGATCGGTGGTGCGGGACGCGGAGATGGTGTCGTGCACGATCAAGGGTGACAGGGTCGCGGTGGAGACGCGTGCCAGTGTCCGCTTCGGCATGCTGGGAAGCATGCACCTGACCGGGAAGGCTGAGGCGGGGCCCCGTTAGGACATGTCCTCCAGCAGAGCCTTCCCGAGGATGAGGGAACCAATTTTTGAGAGCGGGGAGTTTCCGTTCCCGCACTTGGGGGATTGGATGCAGGAGGGGCAGCCCTCCCGGCAGGGGCACGATTCGAGTCGGCTCACAGTCGCCTCCAGCCACGCCCGGGCCTTGTGGAAGCCCCGCTCCGCACAACCGGCACCACCCTGGGAGGCATCGTGAATGATGATCGTGGGGCTGGCCGTCTGGAGGTGCATGGCGGTGGAGAGTCCGCCGATGTCCCAGCGGTCGCAGGTCGCGAACAGTGGGAGCATGCCGATCATGGCGTGCTCCAGACCGTGCAATGCGCCGGGCAGGATGTCGGGGGTGAGTCCAACCTCGGCGCATCGCTTCTCTGAGATCGTCCACCAGCATCCCTGCGTTGGCAGTTCCCGCAGCGGCATCTCCAACGGGGTCCGACCGAGGTAGAGCCCGTCCTTGTTGCGTCTCGTGTCGTACCCCGTGACCCGGGATGCGACAAGCACGTCACCGAAGGCGAGGGTGCCGGACTTAGTTGGGATCTCGACCTGGGTGTCGATGATGTCGACCGCGGTATCGGCGACCGCGAAGGTACGGATCTCTTCTTCCCGGTAGGGCTCCACGATGGCGCGTTCCTCGTCGAGAGACTGGACCATGTAGGGGGAACCCTGATGAATGTAGATCGCGTTGGGGTGCACCGTGGTGTCCGCCTGTGAACCAGAGACCGTTCCGAGTAGTGTGCCGGTGCAGCCCTCGATGATGGAGACTTCCTGGCCGGTACCTCGAATATCGACGAGTTCATGTGCTGAGGTCCCGAGGGCAAAGTTCCAGCGCCACTTGCCACCGCGATAGGTGAGCAGACCCGCGTCCGTGAGCTCCATGAAATGGTCCGTGTTCTCAAAACCAAAGACCGACGCGTCCTCCTCGGTGAGCGGGAGCTCTGAGGCGGCGGCGCACACGTGACCCGACACGATGTACGGGTTGGTGGGATCGAAGACCTGTGCCTCGACGGCTTGCTCGAGAAGTCCCTCAACGTTCTCGGCAAGGTACTGGTCGAGCGGATCGTCACGCGCGATGAGAACGGCTATTCCCTCGCGGGAGGAGCGTCCCGCTCGTCCCATCTGCTGACGGAACGAGGCGTGGGTGCCGGGCCACCCGGACATGACGACGGCATCGAGTCCGGAGATGTCGATGCCAAGCTCAAGTGCGTTCGTCGTTGCGAGCGCCCGGATGCTGCCGTCTCGTAGCGCTGCCTCGAGTTCGCGGCGTTCCTCCGGTAGGTAGCCGCCGCGATAGGCCGCGATCTGATGCGCAAATCTGGAGTGGCGTTCGCTGAGGTTCTCTTGGATGAGTGAGCTGATGCTCTCGGCTCCGGCTCTGGAGCGGGAGAAGACAAGGGTGGATGCTCCCGCGTCGACCGCGCGGGCCGCGACAATCGCCGACTCTTTCAGCGCCGACCTGCGTGCGGGTTCAGCCTCGGCGTCCACCACGAGGACATCGTCGTTGACGCTTGGTACTTTCTTTCCTCGCGCGATGACGAGTCGGGAGGGGCTGTGGGAGGATGTGTCGGAGTCGATGACGCTGATCTCGTCTGCGGGAATCCCGAGGAACCTGCCCGCTGTGCTGGCGGGATCGTTGGCGGTTGCGGATAGAAACACGACAGTCGGGTTGGCTCCGTAGTGGCGTGCGACGCGGAGCATGCGGCGCACAACGAGAGCGACCTGTGCTCCCATCATGCCGCGGTAGGTGTGGAACTCGTCGATGACGATGGCGGTGAGTCCGGACCACATGCGGGTCCACCTGTCGTGTCCCGCCAACATGGAGAAATGTGCGAAGTCCGGGTTGGTCAGGATGACGTTGGCGTACGCACGCGCCCACCTGCGCACTTCGGCTGGGGTATCACCGTCAACGGTGGACGGCTGGACTCGGCCTCCGGTGATGTTCACGAGTTTGGCGAGGGAATCGAGCTGATCCGCCGCAAGTGCCTTCGTTGGCGCCATGTACAAAACAGAGGGGCGCTTGCGCACGTCTGCGAGGCTCTTCGATTCGCGGTGGTGGAGGATTTGGGATACGACGGGAGCCCACACGGTCAAGGACTTGCCCGAACCGGTCCCTGTTGCAATGACGGTGTGGTGGCCGGAATGAATCGAGTTCATGCCGTCGACCTGGTGCTGCCACGGACGTTCGATCCCGTATTGGGCGAGACCGTGCGGAATATCGGGATGGATCCAGTCGGGCCAAGCGTCGCGGGTACCCTCCTGGCCAGGTGAGTTCAGGGTGCCAGCGATCTGGTCGGGGCTGAACCCGTCCACGATGGCATTCCAGATACTCATGGTCACAATGTAGCGGTTTATTTGCCCACCGAGCAGAGGCTACATCTGTGCTGGGTTATTTTGCGGGTTCCCCATGGTCCTTGAGAGCGTCGACGACGGCGATGATAAGGGCGATCGTCATGAAGATACCGATGAGGACGTAGCCCCAGAGAAACGCAACATCGTAACCGGAGGAAAGGTGAGTGAAGTAGAGGCCCGTCACGGCGGCGGTGCCGACAGCGGTGCCGATGCGCTGGCCGGTCTGCATGATGCCACCAGCGGTGCCTCCGTAGTTCGAGGGCACGTCACGCAACGTGAGGGTTTGGTTCGGGGAGGTGATCCAGCCGGCGCCAAAGCCGAGGGGGAGCACCGCGATGGAAAGAATCCAGATCGGGGCACCGTCCACGATTGCGAAGGCGGACCACACCGTGAGGATGAGACCAACGATGCTGATGCCGAGGCCGGTGACGACCAGCCACCTCCCATGCTTCATGACGAGCCTGCCACCAATGAAGGAGGTGTAGATCGAGATGAAGGAGGAGGGCAGACCGATGAGGCCCGCCATCAACGCGCTCTCGCCCGCCCCGTACTGAACGAACTGGGCGATCAGCACCCACACGGTCGTGGTGCCCGCGAAGAACACGGTGATCATGGCGGTGCCGAGAGTGAAGCCGGGGTTGCGGAACAGTGCCATGTTGACCATGGGGGAGCGGCCGCTATAGCGGTAGTGCTGCTCCCACGCGAACCAGACGATGCCAACGATGATGCCGGCGGGCGCGAACCACCAGGTATTGATGTTGTCGGACGCCATCATGAACGGGAGCATGAAGAGGAGAACCGCAGCGCCGAGGAGCAGAGCTCCGATCGGGTCCAGGTCGTGCTTGCCGTCGGAGCGCGGGGTCTTTGGGAGCCACATGACGGCGAGAATGACGGAGATGAGGGAGAGGGGAACGTTGATTCCCATCGTCCATCGCCAGCCTTCGCCCTCCGGGAACCAGCCGATGATCGCACCACCGAAAACGGGGCCGATGGCGACAGCGAAACCAACGATCGCTCCCATCATCGCGAAGGCACGAGCCCGGTCGGCGCCCCGGTAGTACTGCTGTATGATGCCGGTGGACTGAGGGTTCATGAGGCCTGCACCAACGCCCATGACCGCACGGGACAGGTTGAGCACGAGAATCGACGGGGACAGCGCCGCAACGAGTGAGGCGAGTCCGAACAGAACGGTGCCCGCGACGAAGAGGCGCTCGCGGCCGTACAGGTCACCTGCCCTGCCTGCGGCGACGAGAACGATTCCGAAGGTTAGTGAATATCCCGACAAAACCCATTGCATATCCGTCGAGGAAGCTCCCAGGCCCGCC
Organism: Flaviflexus sp.; assembly: GCF_041440645.1. Classification (GTDB taxonomy): domain Bacteria; phylum Actinomycetota; class Actinomycetes; order Actinomycetales; family Actinomycetaceae; genus Flaviflexus. The sequence continues at coordinate 25,195 of NZ_JASDVN010000011.1, forward strand.
TCCACCGACGGGAGTGCGACGTTGACGATCGACACCGCGACAAGCGCCATAAATAGCGAAGAAAGCAGGACAGTGAGGACCCGGTTACGGTCCCTTGAAGAGAGCAAAGATTCGTCAGTCACAAGATGTCACCATAACCCCGCCTCGTTCGTTTGGCACTCATTGGTGTCGTGATAGACGAGATTTCGGATAGCATACCCATACAAGGTAAGGAAATGTTAAAGAATCGGGCAGGTGAGTGTCTTGAAGACCCAGGAATTGGTGTCATTGCTTCGCAACGACCTGGCGGACTACAGCCTCGGAACCGTCATGGGGGCACTCGGGCCCGTGGGCATGGGTGGCGTCGAGCGGGAACAGCGACTTCCCGCACTCGATGCCATCGCACGCAGACCATCCCGGGTTGGGCTCCTCGCAAAACTCTTCCTGCTCGGTGCCCCGCTCACACCAGAGGAATACGAGGAAGCACTACCCTCGATCCCGTTCAACGAGGCCGTTGCCTCCGGTCTGATCGCCAAGGACTACCGCGCCACCATTGCCATCAAGCCCGTCGCCATTCCCGACCGGCACGGCGGTGGAGAGTTCCTCATTGCATCCGATCGCGGCCCGCTCCAGGGGAGGGCGCCCGAAACGGACCACGTCATGCCCGTGGGTGGAGCGACCGTGACCCTCGCCAACCTCACTCGTTTCGAGAAGGGCCAGACCGTTCTGGACCTCGGTACGGGTTGTGGCTTCCACGCACTGCTGGCGGCCAAGGCCGGTGCGCACGTTGTTGCGACCGACGTGTCGGACCGCGCCCTCGAGTTCACGAAGTTCAATGCCGCGCTTGCGGGCCTGAGCGTCGAGGTCCGCAAGGGCTCACTCTTTGAGCCCGCCCCGGAACGATTCGACCGCGTCGTGTCGAATCCTCCATTTGTCATCACTCCCGAGAAGGTGCGCCGACAGATCGGTACCTACGAGTACCGCGACGGCGGGGTGGAGGGTGATTCTCTGCTCCAGCAGATCCTTGCGAATGTTGGGGACCACCTGACCGACGATGGTGTCGCCTGGATCCTGGGCAACTGGGAGGTTGGCGCAGGCATTGGGGACGCCAACTTCGACACGGCCTGGCGGGAACCGATCTCCGGCTGGCTCGGTGACCGCAAGGCTTGGGTCGTGCTGCGCGAGGTACTCGACCCAGCCGAGTACGCCCACATGTGGCTGCGGGAGTCCCAGCTGTGCGGGGGTGCATACGACTCGGCCTTCGCCTCGTGGCTGTGGGAGATGAAGGACAACAGCTCCATTGCATTCGCGTACCTGACGATCGGGGCGCAGGACGGTGCGCAACGCCTTGAAGACTATCGGGGCCCGATTGGTGACACGTTTGTGGACGCGGCCTGGAAGGGCCTGGATTCGGCGGAACTGACCGATGAGCAGCTGCTCGCCAGCTACCTCGTGGGTCAGGGAGTGATCGAGAAGAGGCTCCACACGTCCGGTCAGCCGGACCCGTGGCACATTAGCCTCATGAGCCACGGACGGGAGATTCCCGTGAGCGTGGAAGTGGCAGGATTTGTTGGTGCCTGTGACGGCGACCTGTCGGCGAAGCAGATCCTCGGAGCGCTCGCGACTCTCCTCGACCTGGACGGTGAGTCCCTCACAGAGGCGGTTCTGCCCGTGATCCGTGAGCTTGTGGGCGCGGGAGTCCTCGCCGTCAACGGGTGATATCGTGATGCGCAGAATGGGAGCGAGTTGAACAACGGGGTCTCACTCCTTATATATTGTGCGTAGTCCCCATCGCGGAATCATCAATCGAAGGAAGTTCAGTGACCAAGCTTGTCATCGTGGAGTCTCCCGCCAAAGCGCGCACCATCGAGACTTATCTGGGTCCTGATTTTGTGGTGGAAGCTTCCGTCGGTCACATCCGAGACTTGGCTGAACCGAAAGAGCTTCCGGCCGAGATGAAGAAGGGTCCCTACGGGCGTTTCGCGGTTAATACCGAGGACGGCTTCGACCCCTATTACATCGTTGATTCGAACAAGAAGAAGACCGTGACGGAGCTCAAGAGGCTCCTGAAGGATTCCGACGAACTCTATCTGGCAACTGATGAGGACCGCGAGGGTGAGGCCATTGCCTGGCACCTTCTCCAGGTGCTCAAGCCCAAGGTGCCGGTCAAGCGCATGGTGTTCCACGAAATCACGAAGGAAGCGATCTCTCGCGCCCTCGAGAACACGCGCGAGATCGATACCCAGCTGGTCGATGCTCAGGAATCCCGCCGCATCCTCGACCGCCTCTACGGATACGAGGTCTCTCCCGTGCTGTGGCGCAAGGTTGGTGGCGGACTGTCCGCGGGCCGCGTCCAGTCGGTTGCCACAAGGCTTGTTGTGGAGAGGGAACGCGAACGCATGGCGTTTGTCGAATCCCAGTACTGGAGCGTCCAAGTCAAGGTCCGCGGTGGCGAAGAGGGCGCAGAGGAAACCTTCAAGGCACGCCTCTCCGCGGTTGACTCCCGTCCCGTCGCCCAGGGCCGCGACTTGGGTGACGACGGCAAGCTGACCGCCGCCGCGATCCGCAAGGATGTCGCCGTTCTCGACGAGGAGTCTGCCAAGGCAGTTGCCGAGTCCCTGCAGAATGCACACATTGGCGTCGAGAAGGTCGAGTCGAAGCCCTCGAAGCGTCGCCCCTCGCCGCCATTCACGACCTCCACTCTCCAGCAGGAGGCCTCCCGCAAGCTTGGGCTCAACTCTCGGCAGACCATGAGCCAGGCACAGCAGCTGTACGAAAACGGTTACATCACCTACATGCGAACCGACTCGGTCGACCTGTCGAAGGAAGCAATCTCGGCCGCCCGTAGCCAGGTGAAGGAACGCTACGGAGCGAACTACGTTCCGGACAGCCCCCGCTACTACTCGAAGAAGGCGAAGGGCGCCCAGGAGGCCCACGAGGCAATTCGTCCCGCCGGTGACAAGTTCCGCACCCCGGATCAGGTCAAGAGCTCCCTCAGCGGCATGCAGTACAAGCTGTACGAGCTGATCTGGAAGCGCACCCTGGCCTCGCAGATGGCGGACGCGAACCTTCTGACCGTGTCGATCCAGATGTCGACCGGGATCAATGCCGCAGGTTTCTCGAAGGCCAACCTGTCCGCATCCGGCACCGTCGTCACGTTCCCCGGCTTCCTCGCCGTCTATGAAGAAGGCAAGGACACGTCCCGCTATGAGGACAAGGACGGCGAATCGCGCCTTCCCGACCTCTCGGAAGGCGACATCGTTGATGTTGTGGACCCGGGTGCCGTTGCCGATGGTCACACAACCACCCCGCCCCCGCGATTCACTGACGCGTCCCTCGTGAGCAAGCTGGAAGAGCTCGGCATCGGCCGACCCTCCACCTACGCCTCCACCATCTCGGTCATCACCGATCGTGGCTATGTGGAGCGCCGTGGCCAGTCCCTCGTTCCCACGTGGGTGGCCTTCTCGGTGGTTCGCCTCCTCGAAGAGAACCTGCCCGGTTACGTCGACTACGACTTCACGGCCCAGATGGAGGAGTCCCTCGACTCCATTGCCTCCGGCAAGGTCGACCGCGTTGCTTACCTCGACTCCTTCTACCACGGCGACGACACGCACAAGGGTCTCCAGCACGAGGTTGAGAACCTGGGTGAGATCGATGCTCGCGCACTCAACACCATGACGATCGGCGACGGCATTGACCTCAGGGTCGGCAAGTTCGGTCCCTACATCGAGAAGCAGGTTGATGGCGCGGATCCGCTCCGCGCTAGCGTTCCCCAGGACCTGACCCCGGACGAGCTGACCCTCGAGAAGGCTCAGCAGCTCATCGAGCAGGGCAAGGACGACGGACGCATTCTTGGCCAGAATCCCGAGTCCGGTCTCGACATTGTTGCGAAGAATGGTCGCTTTGGTCCCTACGTGACCGAGGTGCTCCCGGAGGACGCACCCAAGTCTGCAAAGCCGAAGACTGCGTCTCTGTTCAAGAACATGGAACTCAGCACCGTCAATCTCGAGCAGGCCCTCCAGCTTCTCTCCCTCCCGAGAGAAGTGGGCAAGGACCCCGAGGGCATCGTCATCACCGCGCAGAACGGTAAGTTCGGTCCCTACCTCAAGAAAGGTTCCGATTCTCGTAGCCTCGACAGCGAGGAACAGCTTCTTACGATCACGGTCGATGAGGCCGAGGCGATCTTTGCTCAGCCCAAGCGTCGCGGACGCGCCGCGGCAGCGGCTCCGCTCAAAGAACTGGGTGAAGACCCCGTCTCCAAGAAACCCGTTGTTCTGAAGAACGGTCGCTTCGGGCACTACGTAACCGATGGTGAGATCAACGCGTCGCTACGCGTTGCCGACACCGTCGAGAACATCACCCCGGAACGCGCCTACGAGCTGCTCGAGTTGCGCCGCGAGAAGCTGAAGAACGACCCTCCGAAGAAGACTGCCGCGCGCAAGACTCCCGCCAAGAAGTCGGCTGCGACGAAGAAGGCTCCGGCCGCGAAGACCGCCACGCGCACGACAACGGCTGCGAAGAAGTCGACGGCGAAGAAAACGACCGCAAGGTCCACCAAGAGCGCGCCGGACTCGGGAGAGAACGAGTCGTGACCGGCCGGTTCATTTCCTTCGAGGGAGGTGACGGAGCGGGCAAGACCACGCAGATTGGGTTGCTCGCTGACCGCCTCCGGAACGAGGGAGTCGAGGTTGTTCTCACCCGGGAACCGGGTGGGACCGATCTGGGTGTGAAGATCCGTCAGGCGCTCCTGCACGGAGAGGACCTGTCACCGAGAACTGAGGCGCTTCTCTATGCGGCCGACAGGTCGCACCACATCGCGACCGTCGTGCGACCCGCGCTTGAGCGCGGAGCCACCGTCATCACCGACCGGTACATGGACTCCTCCATCGCCTACCAGGGCGCCGCCCGCGGCCTTGGTATCGAGACGATCACGGGTCTCAACAAGTGGGCCGCCGATGAGTTGATGCCGGATCTGACGATCCTGCTCGACCTCGACCCCGTCATCGGCGCCACTCGAATCGGCTCCGAAAAGGACCGGCTCGAGTCCGCGGGAGACGAGTTCCACGCCCAGGTGCGTAGGACCTTCCTCGAGCTGGCAGCTCGGGAACCAGAACGGTTCACGGTTGTCGATGCGAGCAGGTCACCCGAAGAGATCTCGGAAGAGATTGGTCAGGCATATGAGCGTCTTTGACGACCTGGCCGGCCAGGAAGCCGCGATCTCCGTTCTCACCAGGGCCGCAACTGCGGCACGCACGGGTGGGACCGGAATGACGCACTCCTGGCTCCTGACAGGTCCGCCCGGATCGGGTAGGTCCAATGCGGCGAAGGCTTTTGCCGCGGCTTTGGAGTGCACGGGAGAAACAGTTGGGTGTGGCGAGTGTCAGGGATGTCGCACCGTCATGTCCGATTCCCATCCCGACGTTGAAGTCCTCAGCACCGAGGCGACCACAATTTCGGTGGCTTCCGTTCGCGAACTCGTGTCCCGAGCGCAGGCCATGCCCACAGTCGGTGCGTGGCGGGTCATGATCATCAAGGAAGCCGACCGCATGGTTGAGCGCACCACGAACGTTCTGCTCAAGGCCATCGAAGAGCCCCCACCACGGACCGTGTGGATCCTGTGTACTCCCTCCCCAAGAGACGTATTGACGACCATCAGGTCCAGGTGTCGCGGCTTGAATCTTGTCATCCCTGCCGCAGAAAAGGTCGCGGAACTGCTCGTCCGCAGGGACGGTGTCGACCCCGAAACAGCTCTCGTGGCCGCTCGTGCCGCTCAGTCGCACGTTGGCGCAGCCCGCGCACTTGCTCGCGACCCGAAGGTGGGGGAGCGCAGGAAAGAAAACCTCCGTGCCGTCCATGGCATCCGATCCACGGGTGCCGCCGTGCTCGCAGCATCCGATCTCATCGACCGAGCAAAGGCTCAGGCTGAGGAACAGGGCGAGGATCGTGGCGAGCGTGAGGCGAAAGAACTGCGCCACACACTCGGTTTGGGGCCGGATGAGCCAATCCCTCCCAAGCTGAAGTCCCAGTTCAAGGCCTTGGAGACCGAACAGAAGAAGCGCGAAACCCGTCAGCTGCGGGACGCCACTGATCGGTCGCTCATCGATCTCCTCGCTTTCTATCGCGACGTCCTCACCGTCCAACTCGAGGCGGGAACGGATCTCGTAAACCCGGATTTCGAATCAGAAATCAGGGACATCGCTGGAAGTGTTTCGGCTGAGAAAACAATCTCGATCATGGATGAGATCTCGCTCGCGCGTGAGCGCATTGGAGCCAACGTTGCACCTCAGCTGGCTGTGGAAGCGATGATGGTCGCTACTCGGCGCTGAGGGGAACAATCCCCAGCCCGTTTGCGGCGTCGAAACGAAAGTGCGTTCTGGTCTAACCTGAAGAGGTGAAACGCTTCAGTGCCATCGCCGCCTCCATTGTCCTGTTCGCCGCAGCCTGTTCCTCCTCAGTACCGGGTGAAGACCTCGGTTCCGAATCCAACGGTACGGACGAGACTGCTTCCGTTCCCGAGGGGCTCGAGGACTTCTACTCCCAGGATGTGGAGTGGGGAGCATGCGAGGACTCGGGTTCAATCAACACTGAATGCACCACGGTCACGGTCCCGCTCAATTACGACAACCCGGATGGGGAGTCAATCGAGATAGCCGTGCTCAAGGCAAATGCGACGGGTGAAGCGAAGGGTTCCCTGTTTGTGAACCCGGGTGGTCCCGGAGCCTCCGGTCAGGATGTTGCTAAAAGCGCTTCCTTCTACTTCACGGAGCAGCTCCGCGAGAACTACGACATTATCGGTTTCGACCCGCGTGGCGTGGGCGATTCGGCTCCGATCGACTGCCTCCCCGATGACGAGCTTGGCATCATGCTCGACAAGTCGTACGACGATACTGATGAGGGTGAAGCCGAGTCGCTCGCGGACACCAAGGAAATCATCGCCTCCTGCAGCGAGAGCTCCGGTGGCCTCCTCGAGTTCGTCAGCACGATTGACGCCGCGAAGGACATGGACGTCATGCGGGCAGCGTTCGGTGAAGACAAGCTCGACTACTTCGGCTTCTCCTACGGCACCCACCTTGGTGGTCAGTACGCCGAACTGTTCCCCGAGAACGTTGGCCACATGGTTCTTGATGGTGCGGTTGACCCCGCCATTCCGTCCCTCGATCAGAGCTACTTCCAGGCAGTTGGATTCGAGCAGGCACTCGACGCCTACATTGACTACTGCCTTGGTGAAGAGGACTGCCCGCTCGAGGGCGACACCCCCGAGGAAGCGAAGGCGTTCCTTCAGGAGACCATTGAGGCAACGGAAGACAACCCGGTCCCGACATCGATCGAGGACCGCGTCGTCAGCCCCGGCATTTTCTACACCGGCATCGCCACCACCCTCTACTCGGAAGAGACATGGCCCTACCTGAGCCAGGCACTGGACATGCTCCTCAACCAGGATGATGGCTCGCTTATTCTGACCTTCAACGACCTCATGATCGGTCGCGACACCTTTACCGGAGAGTTCTCGGATAACTCCCTCGAGGCTCGTTGGGCCATCAACTGCATCGACTACCCGGCCGACATTGACGAAGCCGCGGTCGCAGAGAACGATGCTCGCCTCGCAGAGGACGCTCCGTTGTTTGCTCCCTACTTCCAGGGTGGAGACACGTTCTGTTCAGAGTGGCCGTTTACGGCCGATGAGGTTCCCGGACCGTTCGTTGCTGAAGGTTCCTCCGAGATCCTGGTCATCGGTACCACCGGTGATCCGGCAACCCCCTACCAGTCCTCCGTCAACCTCGCTGAGCAGCTCGAGAACGGCATTCTGCTCACCTGGGAAGGTGAAGGCCACACGGCTTACGGCACGGCAGGCCCCTGCATCGAGGACGCCGTCGATGACTACTTCATCAACGACACCATTCCTGAAGACGGTCTGGTCTGCCCCGCATAAGACAAATGCGCTGAACACGATTGCGCCCCGCTAAGCGAGGCGCAATCGTGTTCAGCGCCATATGCCACTATTTGAAATATTGGATTCAGCTTCGGTAAGCTCAATTTGCTGATATCACAGCGCCGCCTTAGCTCAGTCGGTAGAGCGATTCACTCGTAATGAATAGGTCAAGAGTTCGATTCTCTTAGGCGGCTCAAGTTGAAAGTCCCAGAAGTTTCCTCCTGGGGCTTTCTGCATGCTCGGAGCCCGTTTAGTTCTCGGTCACCTGGAAGGTGCGCTGAGTTTTCACATGTAACTTCATGAACGGTCGCTGGTTGAGTGTTTGGCAGGCCTCGCAAGTCGGTTTGAATCAAGATTGGGTGCTTTTTGGGGGCAATTTCCCCGATTTCTGCCGCAAACGCGGATAGGAAAGAACAGCGTTTCGGAATGCAAGCAAATAGCAAAGTGACGAGTCGAAAAAGTGGGACTCAGGTCCCCGTTTTGTGTGGTTATGTCGGGATTACGGTAAGTCCACATTAAGCATTTGATAGGGAAAGAATGGTGACTGGTGATGCCAGAAGTACTGGACAAGAAGGTTAGTCGCAGATCATTCATGAAGTGGTCCGGAGTGATTGGCGGTAGTGCCGCACTCGTTGGAACCGCCGCACATTTGGGAATGCCGGGCACCCAGAGCGCCGCCGCAGCGGTTGATGGCGCTGAAGGTGTCGACAAAACAGTATGGTCGGCTTGTGTTGTGAACTGTGGTTCGCGATGCCCACTGAGATTGCAGGTGAAGGACGGCACGATCGTCCGGGTCCTGCCCGACAACACGGGTGATGACACGCTCTGGAATCGCCAGATTCGTGCATGCGTTCGTGGGCGCAACATGCGGCAGAGAGTTTACAACCCTGACCGAATCAAGAAGCCCCTCAAGCGCGTTGGCGCCAAGAGGAGCGACGCAGAGTTCGAGGAGATCTCGTGGGAAGAGGCACTGGACCTCCTTGCCGAGAAGCTCCGCTACACCTACGACACGTACGGCCCCGAAGCTGTCTACAAGCAGTACGGCTCCGGCGTGTGGAACGCGCACGTTGCCAACTCCGGCGGTTGGGCGCGTCTGTTCAACCTGCTCGGCGGACACCTGAATTACTACGGCAACTACAGCTACCTGCAGATCTCCCAGTGCACCCGCTACTTCTACGGCTCCCCCGATGAACAGATCTCGAACTCGTTCGAAGACGCCGTCGAGAACTCGAAGCTCCTCGTGCTGTGGGGCAACAACCCCCTCGAGACCCGCATGTCGGGCGGCGGCATGACCTATGTGGCTACCCTGGCGAAGCAGGCAGGCCTGCGCATGATCGTCGTGGATCCCCGCTACTCGGACTCGGCTTCGGTTCTTGCCGATGACTGGATCGCGCTCCGCCCGGGAACGGATGCGGCCCTGGTGGCCGGCATGGCGCACGTGATGATCTCCGAGAACCTTCAAGACCAGGACTTCCTCGATCAGTACTGTGTTGGTTTCGATGAGGACCACATGCCAGAGGGCGCTCCCCTGAACGCTTCCTACCGTTCCTACATTGAAGGCAAGGGCGAGGACGGCATCGAGAAGACCCCTGAGTGGGCTGCCGAGATTACCGGCGTTCCCGCAGACAAGATCCGCAGGTTTGCTCGCGACGTTGCTCAGACCAAGCCTGTCAATATTGCCCAGGGTTGGGGACCGCAGCGTCACGCCAACGGCGAGAACAGCGCCAACTCCGTTTACCTGCTCGCGGCGATGACCGGCAACGTCGGCATCCCTGGCGGTGGTACCGGCGGTCGCGAAGGCTACTTCTGGCCCTACACCTCCTGGATTGACGACGGCGTGAACCCGGTGGAGACCTCGATCTCCTGCTACCGCTGGACGGATGTCATCGACCACGGGCCCGAGATGACCGCTTTGCGGGACGGTGTGCGCGGCAAGGACAAGCTCGATGTCGGCATCAAGTTCATGCTCGTGTACGGCTCCTCCATGCTCTCCAGCCAGCACGGTGACATCAACAGGACCCGCGAAATCCTAGACGATGACACGAAGTGCGAGTTCATTGTCGGCATGGACAACCAGCTCACCTCCTCGATGAAGATGTGCGACCTTGTCCTACCGGATACGACCACGTCTGAACGCTGGGACATCATCCCATCCGAATACACGGGAGACATTGCGTACGAGATCATGGCGGAACGTGCCATCGATCCGCTCTACGAGTCTCGTCCCGCCATCGAGGTCACCATGGAGCTCGCCAAGCGCCTCGGCATCGGTGATGAGTTTTCCGAAGGTAAGGAGACCTCTGAAGACTGGGCTCGCTGGGTGCAGGACAAGGTGCGCGATGAGCACCCGGGAATGTTCCCCACCTTCGACGAACTGAAGGATGAGGGCGTATTCCGTTACCGCACGCCCGAGGGCACCACGGTTGCGCTCAGGAGCTTCCGTGACGATCCGGAGGCAAACCCACTCGATACTCCCTCCGGAAAGATCGAGATCTACTCGACCCGTTTGGCTGAGCTTGCAGACACGTGGGAGTTCCCCGATCCGATTCCCGGCGACGAGATCACCCCGATCCCGGCCTACGTCGTTACCCGCGAGGGTGTCGAAGAGGCACGGACCAACGAGAAGTACCCGCTGCAGTGCATCGGTCACCACTTCAAGGGACGCACGCACTCCACGTACGGCAACCTCACGAACCTCAAGGAAGCCCACCATCAGCGCGTATGGATCAATCCGGCAGACGCTCGTGAGCGGGGCATCGAGTCCGATGACATCGTGTACGTCTACAACGACCGCGGTCGGATCTCGCTACCCGCTAACGTGACCCCGCGCATTGTCCCCGGTGTGCTCTCGGTCCCTCAGGGTGCCTGGGTGGACTTCGATGATGATGGGGTCGATCATGGCGGTGCCGTCAATATGCTCACCAGCCTCCACCCAACCCCGTTGGCGAAGGGCAATGGTCAACACACCAACCTCGTTCAGGTCGAGAAGGCATAACTCCTCACTGAGTTAGGTGACGCGTGGAGGTGGGTCGAATTACCGGCCCACCTCCGTGCATTTATCCGGCTCTTCATAATTGAGTGTGTAGCGGGCGTTTTGCGCGTCGTGGCATGAAA
>NZ_JASDVN010000012.1:0-35455 GCF_041440645.1 Flaviflexus sp.
CGAAGGTTCGTTCGTAGCCCACGGTGAAGTCGTGCGAGGCACCAACAAGAATGTCCTCGGGCTGGCCCTCAAGAATGATGGGGGCATCATCCAGGCTCGTTCCTCTCTTCCACAGCCGCACCGTGCGGGGGTAGAGGGAGTTGGTGAGCGTTCCCGGTCCGAAGTCGCGAGCAATGAGAACCGAATCGTTATCGGTCCACTGGAGGGAGCCCTTGGAGGCGGGGGAGAAGAAGCCGTCCTCCACGAACTCGAGTGTTTCCATGTCGAATTCGCGCACCACGTTGGCATCCGTGCCACCCGGCTTCAGGGTAACGAGGGCACGCTTGTAATCGGGCCTGCGGAGCTGCGCTCCACCAAACACCCAGGACTCGCCCTCATCCTTGCCCAGCTGATCAATATCGAGCAGAGTCTGCCAGTGCGGGGTGGTGAGGTAGTCCTCGAGCGGGGTGCGCCGCCACAGCCCACGCGGGTGCTCGAGGTCGGTGTGGAAGTTGTAGATGTAGGTACCGCGCAGGGTGCCGAGATCCAGCTTGTCCTTCGCGGACAGGATGTCGTAGATCGCCTTCTCCCGGGAATCGAACCCGGGGCCGGCGTAATCCTCAAGCGTCGCATCCGAGCGGCCACGAGCCCAGGCCAGCGTTTCGTCATTGAACTCTTCCAACCACAGGTGCGCATCAGTCATGCCAGCCAGTCTACGCGGGTCCTCACCCGCGTACTCCGTGCATTCGCCCTGTTCGCTACCCGCCAACCGAGGAGCCTCTTTCTAACTCGCGGGGGCCGGTCTACATAACGCACGAGGACCGGCCTTCCCGGCCGGTCCTCGTGGGCAAAGTAAGCGAACTACTCGTTGCCAATCTTCTTGTCGATCGTATCCCGAACGTTGGAGATCTTCTCCTGGTGTTCGTCACCAGCACGCTGGGAGGCAAACTTTTCGGCCTGATCGAGTACCTTATCGGACACTTCCTCAGCCTTTTCTGAGTGCAGTGCGTCCTTTGCCTTATCAAATAAACCCATGTGCAGCTCCTTTCGTCGGCGATAACCGATCGACCGACCGGCTATGCGGAATAATGTACCTGTGTTCCGCTTCACGTGCACGTATTTCTCGAAGAGAGTTCCGGCGGATTCCCAGGTTGTCAGGCTTGTCCAGAATGTTAGGAATTGTGTTGGTGTTGCAAGTGCGTACGAACTCACAGGAATTTCCGGGCAAATACGGACCAAGGGCTAAACCTGGTCCGCACATGAGAGGTATTGTGGTGGTTATGTCAGAGTACAAGGTTCGTGAAGTAGCCAAAATCCTTGCAGTGTCGGACGATACCGTTCGACGCTGGATCGATGATGGTTCGCTGGTGGCAAGCAGAGATGGTGGTCGTATCCACGTCGACGGGAAGTCTGTAGCTGAGCTAGCGATTCGTCTTGCGGAAGGTAAGGCGGATACGGATCACGGAGTTTCTACTCGGAACGAACTCGCTGGAATCGTCACGCGCGTGCAGGTGGATGGGGTAATGGCCCAGGTCGACCTGCAGTGCGGCATCTACCGAGTTGTTTCCCTGATCTCCGCTGAGGCGGTCAGGGAGATGGGGTTGGAGGTTGGCTCACCCGCCACCGCCCTCATCAAAGCCACTAATGTTTCCGTCAAGTCAGGAATTCTGCCATGAAAAAACTTCTCAGCCTCGGCGCGGCAGCGCTGATGGCACTTACCCTTGCCGCGTGTTCGGATGATTCCGATGACGAGGCCACAACCGGCGCCGAGGAGACGACCTCCACTGTTGAGCACCGCGACCTCACCGTCATGATCGCCGCCTCCATGTGCGACCTGGCAGAGACCGCCGAGACCGAGGTCGAGGAAGCACTCGACATCGAGGTCACCACCGTGTGTGGCGGTTCCTCGGACCTCGTTGCTCAGATTGAGGCAGGCGCGGATGTTGACATCCTCGTGACAGCCAACCAGTCCACCGCTGATCAGATCACCGAGGCCGGTGGCGGCACCGAACTCGACATGATCGCCATCAACGAGCTCGTTGTCGTTGTTCCCGCTGGCAATCCCGCCGGCATCACCGGCTTCGACGATTCGATGAACTCGGCTGACCTCGTTGTCTGCGCACCCCAGGTTCCCTGTGGTGATGTTTCCCTCCAGCTCGCCGAGATCAATGGCATCACCCTGAACCCCGTTTCCGAGGAAGGTTCCGTGACGGACGTTCTCGGTAAGATCACCTCCGCCCAGGGCGACGTCGGCCTGGTCTACCGCACAGACGCAATCTCGGCTGGCGACGCCGTTGAGGTCTTCGACATCCCCAACGCTGCCGATGTTCCCAACAACTACCCCCTCGTTGTGATTGACTCCGAGACTGCCGATGAGACCGAGCAGGCCTGGATCGATGCCTTCACCACGGGTGATGGCGCACAGCGCATGGAAGACGCGGGCTTCTCTAAGCCGTGATCTGGAAAACAGCCGGTGCGCCGCCCCGATGGATTCTCATCGGGGCGGTGCTTGGCCTCCTTGCACTGAGCCTGCCGATTGTCGGCATGCTCATCGACATGCCGTGGTCGAGAGTTCCCGAGATCCTCGTCTCCGACACGGCCATCGCGGCTCTGGGAGTTTCACTCCGCACCGTTCTCGTTTCGACTTTTATTTGCGTGATCCTGGGTGTTCCGCTCGCGATCTTCACGTCCCGCCTGACGGGCAAGCTGGGCGAGGTTCTGCGCACCGCCGTCACCATCCCGATGGTGCTCCCGCCCGTGGTGGCCGGTCTCGCACTCCTCTCCACTTTTGGTAAGCGGAAGCTACTTGGTGAGCAGCTGTCGATGCTGGGCATCGACATTGCGTTTACGTCCATGGCCGTAGTCATGGCTCAGGTGTTCGTGGCGATGCCGTTCCTTGTGACGTCGCTTGAGGCCTCGATTCGTTCGAACAGGTCCTCGCACGCCCAGATCTCCGCCACTCTCGGCGCCTCGCCGACGTACACGCTGTTCCATGTGACACTGCCGATGCTCATGCCGGCACTCCTGTCCGGTACGGCTCTCGCGGCAGCCAGGTGCCTTGGTGAGTTCGGTGCGACCCTGACGTTCGCTGGTTCCCTCGAGGGACGCACGAGAACGATTCCGCTCGCGATCTATCTTCAGCGTGAGGTCGACCCGGAAACGGCTCTTGCCCTTGCCCTTGTGCTGCTGGTTCTTGCTGTCCTCGTTGTGTCTGTGACCTCCCGCGGCAGGAAGGTGGAGTCGGCATGATTGACATGCATGCATCGCTCCAGGAGCGACACCTCACCTTCGACCTTAAGCACAGCGCGAACAGGACTCTCGCTGTCATCGGACGCAACGGTACCGGCAAGTCCTCCCTCGTGGGTCTGCTCTCCGGTCTCCTTGTCCCCGACAAGGGTGGAAGCATCGTCCTCGACGGGCACGAGGTTGCTGAGCCGTGGGTGGGACCCCACAAGCGGCCCATCACCCTGCTCTCGCAGGACCCTACCCTGTTCCCGCACCTGTCTGCACTCGACAACGCATCGTACGGGCTTCGGGCCGGCGGCATGAACAAGGCGGAGGCGCGTGAGCGTGCCCGCCAGCACCTCGAGGACTTCGGCATTGGCGACCTCGTTGATCGCAAGCCGCACCAGATGTCTGGAGGTCAGCAGCAGCGCGTTGCCCTGGCCCGAGCCATCGCCGTGGAACCCAAGATTCTGCTTCTGGACGAGCCTCTGGCGGCCATGGACGTGGCGGCAGCGGTGCAGCTCCGCGAGCTCATCAAGAAGGCTCTCAGCGGTCGTACCGGTGTTGTTGTCACGCACGACATGGCGGACATTTCCTCCTTCGCTGACGATGTCGCGGTTCTTGTGGGCGGCAAGGTCAGCGACTACGGTCCCGTCCAGGAGAAGCTGAATGACGAGAACTCGATGCTGCGGAAGTACTTCCTCGGCTACTAGGACCGGTAAAGCGTTCGTTCATTGTCAAAGAAGCGGGTGTGTGGTTTTGTCTCCACACACCCGCTTCTTTGATCGTTGCTTGACTGTTGGTCGGTGAGTTCTCTTTGACCGCGCCTAATCGAGGCCTTTCTGGGTGGCCGATGCGATCTCATGCCACGTGTCGAGGTCTCGTGCTGAGTCGTTCTGCTCGAGAATCTTGATGTTGAGCGGTTTCATGATGGCACGAACGGGAAGGCCGATGAGGCCGCCGTCCGACTCCAGCCTTGCCACCTGGTCCCGGATGGCC
This sequence comes from Flaviflexus sp., assembly GCF_041440645.1. Lineage (GTDB taxonomy): Bacteria > Actinomycetota > Actinomycetes > Actinomycetales > Actinomycetaceae > Flaviflexus. The sequence continues at coordinate 4,204 of NZ_JASDVN010000012.1, forward strand.
CGGGAGTCGTAAAGTCCGGCAAGGTACTGGGCTCGTTCCCCACCGAAGCAGACCCCATCGCCCCCAAAGTTGGCGATGAGTTCCGGTAGACCCCTGGCAATGAAGGGAATGTCGCAGGACAGGATGAACATCTGCTCGCCGGTGATGTGGGGCAGGCCGGCACCGATGCCGGCCGCAGGTCCGGAACGCGGGGGATCCTCAACTGTCTTCTTCAGGTCGGTCTCTGCGTGGCCAACAACGATGATGTTGTCTTTGTCGACACCCGCCTGCTGGCAGGCGTCTGTCACGGACTGGAGCATCGTGACCCCACCGATCGCGACATCGCCCTTGGAGATGCCTCCGAGGCGGCGAGCATTGCCGCCCGCCAGTACGAGAGCCCCAATCATTGACGGCTCCTGATTAGGCTTCCACGCGGTCCGTGGGTTCCTCGTAACCGGGACGGAACCAGGTTCCAGAGCGGCCACCGGACTTCGCGATGATCCTGCAGTTTGTGATCTCTGCACTCCGGTCAACACCCTTGACCATGTCGATGATGGCGAGAGCGGCAATCGTGACGGCCGTCAATGCCTCCATTTCCACGCCCGTCCTGTCCGCGGTGCGGACCGTGGCCCTGATGTCGACGCCGTGGTCCTCGATCGTGAGATCCACGGAGGCGCCGTGGATGCCGATGGGGTGAGCGAGGGGTAGGAGCTCGGGAACTCGTTTCGCTCCCGCGATACCAGCGATCCTCGCGACGGCGAGAACATCGCCCTTGGGTACGGTTCCGTCGCGCAGAGCCTGCACAATCTCCGGTGAGGTCGTGACGGTACCGATCGCGGTTGCCTCACGCACGGTGGGCTGCTTGCCGGTCACATCCACCATGTGGGCCTCGCCGGCCTCGGTCAGGTGAGTGAACTTCATAGCCACCACACCCTCAGCGAGTCGCCTGCCTTCACTTCCTCGACCTCTGCCGGCACGTAGGCGAGCCCGCGGGTCTTGATGAGAGAGTAGACGAGGTGGGAACCGGCGCCACCGGAGGTGGCACGCACAATCTTACCGTCCTTCGCCACCACGGGCATGAATTGGGCGCGACCCTCGGGAGTGACCCACGATTCGGCTGACTCCCACTGCTGCCAGGGGATGTCGGTGTCGGTGCGGCCAGACAGGTTAGCAATGAGAGCATTGCCGTACACCTTCATGGACACGAACACGGATACCGGGTTGCCGGGCAGGCAGAGGATCGGGATCTCGCGTCCACCAAGGGTGAGCATGCCGGAGCCCTGGGGCTTGCCCGGCTGCATCGCAACCTTGTAGAAGGAGACGTTCTTGTCCTTCAGGTACTCCTTCACCACATCAAACGCACCGGCGGATACGCCACCTGTCGTGATGAGGCCATCGAGGTAGGAACCGGCCTTCTCCAGGACCGCGGCCAGATCGGCCGGGTTATCGGACGAGGAGGACAGGACAACGTCCTTGCCGCCCGCGGCGCGCACGAGGAGGCGCACAAGAGTCGTGTTGGAGTCGGGAATCTGGCCGGGAGCGATATCTTCACCCGGCTTCTTCAACTCGGATCCGGTGGACAGAACACCGATGACCGGCTTGCGGTGCGCGGTGACGTAGCCGTGACCAATCGAGGCGAGAGCGGACAGTTGGGTTGGACCCAGCAGCACGCCAGCATCGAGAGCCGCCTCGCCGACGGCGATGTCCTCTCCCGAGAAGCGAACGTTGGCTCCGTGCTTGACGGGTTCAACGATCGTCACCTCGTCGGGTGCCTCGGAAAGCATGTTCTTCTCGGGATTCGCGGTCTTCTCCACCTGCACGATGGTGTCCGCCCCCGGAGGGAGTGGGGCACCCGTCATGATGCGAGCCGCAGTACCCGGCTCCAGCTCGGTCACGTCCGTGCGTCCTGCGGGAATGTCCGTGGAAACTGGAAGCGTGACCGGGAGGTTCTCAATATCGGCGGCGCGGACGGCAAACCCGTCCATGGCCGAGTTATCGAAAGGGGGAACCGCGAATCGGGCGAACACCGGTTCCGCATTGACGAGACCATCTGCTGCGTGAAGCGGAAGGACCTCGGTTGAGACTGGGGTACCGAGAGAAAGAATGATCTGCCGGTACTCTTCGAAACTAATCACTTCGTGCCTTCCACGTCGTATCCTGCGGCCTGCCAGGCATCGAGCCCACCAGCAACATTAATGCCCTTAATGCCGACGCGCTTCAGTGCCTCGATGGCGCGTGCGCTCCGCGCACCGGCCTTGCAATGAACGTACACGGGCTGCTCACCTGCCGCGAGCTCAGGATGTTCAAGCAGCTCGGAGAGTCGGATGTGCTCGGACCCGGGCAGGTAGACCGCTTCGCGTTCGCTATCCTCGCGCACGTCAAGAACGCGGATGCCGGAGTCGCGAAGGGAGTGGAACTCCACGACATCCACCTCGTCCACCTTCGGTGCCGAACAGTAGGGCAGAAGTTCGGTAGCCGTGAGCGGCTCGGGGCGGGGGAGTGGGCGGGGCGAGAGCGGAACCGTGAAGGTCTCGGCCCTCAACGTGTCGATCACCATGACGCGACCGACGAGGGGTTCGCCGATGCCGCAGATGAGCTTGACCGCCTCGGTCGCCATGATCGTGCCGACCTGGCCGGGCAGGGAACCGAGCACACCAACATCGCCGCAGGCGGGAACTTCACCCGGGGGCGGCGGGGTCGGGAACAGGTCACGGAGGCTGATGCCATCGGGCCCCGGAGCCCCGTGGGCCACGGCCTTCTCCCCGGTCCAGAACACGGAGACCTGACCGTTGAACTTGAGGATGGAACCCCAAATCTCTGGGATACCCAGACGCGTGCATGCGGCCTCGACCAGGTAGCGGGTCTGGAAGTTGTCCGTGCCGTCCATGATGATGTCGTAGCCGGAGAACACCTCGTCAATGTTGTCCTCGGTGAGGCGCTCGCGGTGCTGAATCACGGTCACGTCAGGGTTGAGGTCCGTTAGCGACTTCGCTGCGGACTCTGTCTTGGGCGTACCAACTCGAGTGTCGGTGTGGAGGACCTGGCGGTGCAGGTTCGAACGATCGACTCTGTCGTCGTCAATGACACCGAGGGTACCGACCCCGGCGGCAGCCAGGTAGAGGAGGGCGGGCGAACCGAGTCCACCAGCGCCGATCGCCAGCACCTTCGCATTGCGCAGGCGGCGCTGACCGAGATCACCAATCTCATCCAACATGAGGTGGCGAGAGTATCGGACGGTCTGTTCCGGAGTCAGGCTAGGACCGGGATCAACGAGAGGCAACATGGGACCAATCTTACCCGCAGGGAAATGTCCGATTTGTGGGACTACAGTCGTAGGTCCCAGGTATTTCGGTCAGTAGAATGGGCACGTGATTCATGCTCATGTCATTACCGTCTCGGATCGTTGCTTCAGCGGCGAACGCGAAGACCTCTCAGGCCCACTCGCGGCCGCCCTGCTTGGCGGCTGGTCCATCACCGTGTCCAACACCAAGGTGATCCCCGACGGCGCGGATTCCGTGCAGTCCACCATCGCAGAATCTGTGCGTGAGGGCGCCCAAGTGATCCTCACGACCGGTGGCACGGGAATCTCCCCTCGTGACGAGACCCCGGAAGGAACCCTCCCGCTCATCACCAAGCGCCTCGACGGCATCGAGTCCCTCATCAGGCAGGCAGCGAAGAACGCTCCCGCCGCCCCCCTGTCCCGTGCCCTCGCAGGCATTGTCACGGTCGATGGTCAGGACGCCTTCGTAGTCAACGCACCCGGATCACGAGGCGGCGTCACCGACACCGTCAACGTCATCGGTCCGCTCCTCGATCACATCGTCGACCAACTGAACGGTGGCGACCATCCCGTGCCCCACGTGGCATCCGACCACGGCGGTCACGTTGACTCTCTCGACATCCCTGCCGCGCACCATCACGGAGCGAAGGTCACCCCTCACGCCGAGGCCACCTATCGCACCCAGCATTCCTCCCCCCACCCCGACCACGATGCTGACGTCGTGTACGCAACGGTCACGGAAGAGGACATCGACATGCAGCACCTGGTCGATCTTGTTGAACGGCCCGAGGCGGGTGCCGTCCTCACCTTCAAGGGCGTCGTCCGCAACCACGACTCCGGCAGGTCCGTGAATTCCATCGACTACGAAGCCCATCCGGATGCTGACAAGGTCGTGGCACGCGTTGCCCACGAGGTAGCGAAGAACTCCGGTTGTTTGGCTATCGCAGTCGTCCACCGCTCAGGCCACCTCGAGATTGGCGATCTCGCCCTCGGCGCCGCGGTCTCCGCGGCGCACCGAGTCGAAGCCTTCAAGGCACTCAACGAGGTTGTCGAACAGGTGAAGCTCCAGCTCCCCGTCTGGAAGAAGCAGCAGTTCCCCGACGGCAGTCACGAGTGGACCGGTTCGGCCTAGAAGACCAGGGTAGTGAGCGTGTTCTAGAGGGAGAAGTCATCACTTTCTTGGAAGCAGTGGTCACGTTTTAGAAGCAGTGTGCGGGTAACCTCATTGGCTGCCCGCACACTCGCATCAGGGCTTGATCTCATGGACAAAGAGATTCGCCTGACAGGACGAATCTAGTCTTGCCTAATCTCGATGCGGCACAGTACCTGTAGGTGGAATGGTGCTTCCTCGTTGACCTGCTCAGCCGCAGCCGTTACCTTCTGACCACTGCTTAGTCGTGAGGCAATGTCGGAGCAAAGCCAATCGGGTACGTAGCCGATCCTCTCCCCATCCCGACGCAGAATCTGAACTGCATCAGGATTCTTCACATAGTCGTGCTCACGCTCCAACTCGAGTACGGAACCATCAGACAGTGACCCGATAATCTCAACAGGATTCGTCAGGTACCGCACTCCTGTGTCAAAGAATCGGCTGACAAAGTCCGCATGTTGGTGAGGCTTTTCCACCACGTGAAAACTATCGGTAGGCCTGTCACCACCCGTGCGTATGAGTGACTCGAATGGGACAGATTCTGGATTGAAGCCTGAGAGTCCCAGCCAAGCGAGGTACTTGTCGTAGCCGGGGCGTTTTGTGTTCATCACCCGATTCATAAAGAAGTACGGCAACGAAGTCGTTGTTGTGGAAACGTTGAGTTCGGGAAATTCAACGAGAGGTGAGAAACCCTTGACCTTTCGAGCTTCGGATAAGTAGGTAAAGGTGTACTTTCCGCCATCTAAACAATCAAGCTGACCAACCTTGTGAAACTTCGTCGTTCGCGGGCTCTGCCAGATCAGGATGAGTGATCTTCCGGTGCAGCCCCGATCAGCATCCTTCAGTGTGGATGCATGGTGGGATCTCATGGATAGCCTCCTTCGACGCCTTCTCGGTGGCTCGTTATTGGCTCCACACCCTAGCTCAGTGCTGGGAGAGTTACGGAACATATGGGAGGTGGGGCATGTCTACTGCCATGCCCCACCAAAATGTGCTGATCACCCTTGTTTCGTTTAGAAGTCGAACCCGGGAGGTTTCGGAACGCCCTCGGGCCACCTGATTCCGAACGGGTTGTCGCGGGTGGCCTTGCAGGTCTTGCAGAGCGTTCCGCCCTCCTTGAGCGGGAAGAAGGTTTTGCACTTCTCGCACTGGGTGGTGGGGATGGTTTCGAGGGGCCTCTTGACCTTCTCGCCCAGCCGGGTCTCCCACGAGGTATGGCCACGCTCAGTGAAGGCCTTCTCGGGGCACAGATCCACGCACTGGCGGCAGCCGATGCAGGCGGAGTCGTAGATCGAGAGCGTGGAGATCCTGCGCTCTGGCCCCAGCTCCAGGTACGTGAGTTCAAGGGCGTCTGTGGGGCACGCCTTCACACACACACCGCACGCGGTACACCCAGCCGTCTGCAGCGAGAGCCCGTGGGAGGGTTGCTCTGCAAGAGCGGATGAGGGAACGTTCTCTGTCTTCAGCAGGGTGGCCAGCGCGAGGCGCTCGCGGTCCTCCGGGAGCATGTCCTCATCGGGTAGCTCCAGGGCGCTGTGTCCGAGGCCGAACAGGTCCCTGCGTGCGTGGGGGACATCCTCGGAGGAGAAGATCTCCCTGGGCTTGACCTCGGGTTGGCCGTCCTGGACTCGGTCGATGCCGATCGAGGTGAGCATCTCCACGAGGCTTGAAAGCGGCCCCTGATCCCCGTGCAGGTAGAGGAGGGTTGCGCCGAGGTTGAGTGCCTCGAGGATCTCATGGCGGGGCACCTCGGAGAGGGGGCCGGTCAGCCGAACTGCCGTGACGGCCTTGCCGGCAACGAGTTCCTCAGCCTCCGGGTCGAGTAGAGCGACCGGACCCGGATCGTTGGCGCGTAGCCAGGAGTGAAGCTGGCGAAGGGTGGTCATTGACCTACCTGGTACGCCTCGATAGCTCCGAGGGACAGGTACATGATGCCCTGGTAGAAGTGGGTCTCAGCTGCGTCTGCGGCCTTCTCCAACATCTCCGGAACCCATTCCAGGATGTGTTGCTCCATGAACACGGCACCGATGCCGTAGTAGCGGGAAGCGTCCGTAGTGGAGCCCTGATCGAGGGCATCGAGTGCGCGGAGGCAGGACTGGGCAATGAAGTTGAACTCGAGACCAATGTGATCATCGGGTTCCTGGTTGAGCTTCGGAGCCTGCAGGCCCAGCTTCCTGTACTCGGCACGCACCTCGAGAGTCTCCTCATCAAAGATGAGGCCGTCCTGGTTGCGGTGCACCGACTCGTACGGTGCGACCCTCGCTCCCGCGGTCACGCCGTACAGAAGGTTGTGGTCGCGGCGGATCGTGGCTACCGGCTCGCCCTCATTGAAGGACTTGCGGATCTCGTCCAGGCCAAAGGCCGTATCGCCCGCTTCCTCAATCGGCCACTCGTTGAGAAGCTCCGACAGCTGGGACAGGGTCTCCTCATCGGGGGACTGCAGGTGAAGGCGCCCCAGGGTGGCAAAAGCTGCCGCCATGCGATCAAGGAACTCGGGGGACGGAAGTGAAGGATTCACGATTCTCCTTTGGAAGAGGTACGGGTCAAGTTTAGCTGGAACCGGGAAGGGATAAAGGGTGGGGTTGACTGCGAAAGATCAAGAATGGGGTGGCAGTGAATGAACAAGAGTGAGGCTGTGAAAGAGGGGCGGAACCGTTTCGGCTCCGCCCCTCCCATCTGGCAACTACATTCCGATTCGGAACATTGTGTCGTAGTGGAGGCTACGGCCCATCAGTTCGGAAATGACGGCGAGAACAAGAGCCGACACCATGAGGATTGTCAGGGTCTTGGGGTTCTTGAACTCCTGGTTAGCGGTCTTGAAGGTGAAGGCCGCAAGGAGAACGGCTGCGACGCCGAGGATGGCGAGGCGCAGGAAGAAGAAGCCGGACTGGTATTCTTCAGCGGCCAGCTGCTGCTCGGGACCGCCCGTGGCGAGGCTGACGATGTGGAAGATGTAGCCAATGAAGATTGCGACACCGATAACAACGGAGGAGATGGCAATCCAACGAATGATGGCGACACCGGCCTGAGCGTCAACGGAGGAGGGGCTGAGCGGCTCAGACGACATCTTCTTTGCCTGCGTCTTGGTCTGACGGACGAGGGTGGAAACGCCACCACCGGAGCCCTCAGAGTCGACCTCTTCGGGAGCGGACTCAACGGGCTTGGCCTTGCCGTTCTCGCCGTTACGGAAACGCACCGACATGTGAATGAGGATGGCCGCACCAACGGCGAGGGAACCGAGGAGGAGCGTGGTTGCGAAGAACTGGAACGGAACTGCCCAGGTGTTCCATGCGGGAACGGTGACCAGCGAGGCGTAGATCATCGACATCGAGTAGACGAGTCCGAGGCCAACGAGGGCGGCAACGGCGGCAATGATCTGGCGGAGGTTGCGGCTACCAAGCTTGAACCACTGCATGATGGCGAACAGGAAGCCGAGGGCTGCGAAGCCCACACCGAGGATGATCTCACGAGAAAGCCACGAGCTATCCCAGTGGCGAATGACGTTCAGCGTGTTCGTGATGTCATTCATGTGGAACATGGAGGCGATGAGACCGAACACGAGGGTCGGACCAATCGCGTAGATTGCCGGATCCGTGATCCGCTCAATCGTGTCGCGACCGTACTTCGGGATGCCAAACACGTGGATGACACCGAGCGCCACGAAGGCACCCACGCTCATCTGCGCGAAGACGGTAAAGATGATCATTGGAAGTTCGTTGAGATTCATTAGATCTCCTTGGGGTTGGCGATGAAGCCGATTCCCTGGTCCCAGGGCTGAGCATCGCGGTGCGGCTTGATGACCAGGTGGGGGTTGGTGATGGAGGGGTCGGGGAGAGGAGCAATGTTGTTGGTTGATCCGTACTCTTCACGGAGCTTGTCGATCGGGCCCCAGTCGAGCGCACGCGACGGGCATGCGGAGACACAGGCGGGATCCTGGCCGTTGGAGCGGTAGTCGTAGCAAAGGTCGCACTTGGACATCTGACCGGTTTCAGCGTTGAACTGAGGTGCGGAGTAAGGGCAAGCCCACTCGCAGTAGCGGCAGCCCACGCACTTGTCGCCATCGACCCAGACGGTGCCGTCGTCGCGGACACTCATCGCGGTGGTGGGGCACACCTGCATGCAGATCGGGTTCTCGCAGTGGTTGCACGAGATCGAGGTGTAGTAGCTGAACACGTTCGGTGAGTGTGTGCCGTCGGCAGAGTCGCTTGACCAGGAACCGCCGGAGTATTCGACGATCCTGCGCCAGTTCACGCCGAGGGGCAGATCGTGCTTGTCATTGCAGGCGATCTCGCAGGCCTTACAGCCATTGCAGAGGGACTGGTCGAAAAAGAACCCGAAGTTCGCTCCAGCGGCGGTCAGGTCTTCAGTCGTGGTGCTCATGCCTTCTTAACCTCCACCAGGTTCGTGTACTGAGGATTGGATTTCGCGAGTGCGGTCGGGTGGTACTTGGTCAGAACGTTCGGTCCGCCGCCCTGGTCCACGCCATTCTCATCCGGGTCGTACCAGGCGCCCTCGGGGAGGGTGGTGACACCGGGAAAGATGCGAGGGGTGACCTTGGCTTCGACCTTGGTTTGACCACGGCCGTTGTAGACGATGACCTCGTCACCGTTCTTGATGCCGCGGGGCTCCGCGTCAACCGGGTTGATCCAGATGACCTGGCGGTGGGCCTGTTTGAGCCATGGCACGTTGCCGTAGGTTGAGTGGGTCCTGCCCTTGAAGTGGTAGTTGATCATCTGAAGCGGGTAGTCCTTGTTTGTCTTCGCCGCCTCGGAGTCCTCCCACGTGCTGATCTGCTCGGGCAGGGCGGTGATGACGTCGCCTTCGGGGAGGTTCCACTCCTTGGCCTTCCGGGCAACCTCGGCGGAGTAGATCTCGATCTTGCCGGAGGGGGTATCGAGCGGGTTTGCTTCCGGGTCGTCGCGGAACTCGGTCAGTGCAACGCGGGAGCCGTTGTTCACCTTCCAGACGCCCATCTCCTGCAGGTCGTCGTAGGACGGCATGCCAGGGTTGGCCTCGCGCGATGCTTCGATGGTCTCGCGTGCCCAATCGTCCTGGGTCTTGCCCTCCGTGAACTCCTCTTCGATGCCGAGGCGCTTGGCCAGCTCGGTGCAGATGTCGTAGATCGTCTTCGACTCGTAAAGGGGTTCGATGGCCTTGGTGGCAACGATCGAGTAGCCCATATTGGCGGCGAGACCCTGCTGGACAACGTCACCCTCCTCGGCATTGGAGGTGCCGGGGAGAACGTAATCGGCGAACTTTGCTGACGCAGTCATCTGGTTGTCGCATAGCACGATCAGCTCGCACTTGGAGTCGTCCCGCAGGAGTTCCTTCGTGTAGTTGATGTCGGCGTGCTGATTGATCAGGGTGTTGGAGCCGTAGGCCCAGATCGCCTTGATCGGAACATCGAGGTGTGGATCCCAGATCGGGTTGCCGTCCTCGTCCCAGTCGCGAACGCCATCCTCGCCCTTCATGTCAGTCCCGTGATCGATGGCGTCGGGCCAGGTAAAGTGGGAGATCTTCTTCGTGACCGGGTTCGGGTCAGCATCGAAGGTCGAGTTGATCGTGACGGCGGAGGAGCCGGGGTAGGTGCCGGTGCCGCCGCCGGGTAGGCCGACGTTTCCAAGCATCGCGTTGAGGGTGATGATGGCGCGAGCCTGGTTCTCACCGTTCGCGCAGCGCTGAGCGCCCCAACCCTGGTGGATCATCGAGGGTTTGTTGTTGCCCAGTTCGCGAGCGAACTTGATGATCGTGTCGGTGGGGGTGCCGGTCACGCGAGATGCCCACTGTGGGGACTTCTCGATGCCGTCGGGACCATCGCCCATGATGTAGGCGCGGTAAGAGGAGCCATCGGGTGCGCCCTCGGGGAGCGTGCCCTCGTCGAAGCCGACGCAGTACCTGTCGAGGAAGTCCTGCTCGTGCAGGTTCTCAGTGATGAGAACGTGCGCGATACCTGCGATGAGTGCGGCATCGGTTCCCGGCTTCAAAGCAATGTGTTCGTCCGCCATGAGCTGGACCGAGTCGGAGTGGCGGGGATCGACAACGATGGTCCGGACGTTGGTTTCACGGAGGATCCGTTGTGCGTAGAACGCCTCGGAGCCACCGCTCATCTTTGTCTCCATCGGACTGTGGCCCCACAATACATACAACTTCGAGTTGACGAGATCATCGGTCGAGTTCGAATCGATGTAGCCGCCAAGGGTTACCCTCATGGCTTCCGTGATGCCACCGGTGGAGTAGTCGCCATAGTAGGAAAGGAACCCGCCCTTCTTCTTCAGTAGGCGCTGCAGTGCGCCACCGTAGTAGGAGCCGGAAACCGTGGCTGCAATGACGCCGGTTGCGTACGCATAGAACTGCGACTCCGGGCCGTAGTCATCCAGGAGCTGCTGGTACTTCTCAGCGATCTCGTCGAGGGCCTGATCCCAGGAGATCTCCTCCCACTGATCGTCGCCTCGCTTCGTGCCGGGCTTGCGCTTGAGCGGCTTCTTGATCCGGTCGGCGGAGTAGATGCGCTGGCGGATCGAGCGGCCACGAGGGCATGCTGGGATGCGGTGATTGCCGATCTCTCCGGTACCCGTGTTGTCGGGAAGAACTCGCACGACCGTGCCGTCCTTGACCTGGAAACGAAGCGGGCAGCGAGCGCCGCAGTTAACGAGACAGGCGGACCACACGGTCTTTTCAGCATCCACCATGCCCTCAGCAGCATCGGCGGGAGCGGATCCCGGCATTCCCAAGTGTGCGGCGGTGGCGACGAGGGCCGCACTACCCCCGGCAATGCCGGACCACTTCATGAACGACCTACGACTGACCCTCCGGTCTACGTCAACAGTCACGACATTCCCCGCTTTCTGCCAAGTTGTCTACGTGGATAGATACAGAACTTTGACCATGATAGATGTGAAAATTCCTATATGACACGGAAAGTATCCGTAAATAATAAGGGTTCTGCTAGGACTAAGGTCATAGGTGCGAGAACATGCGGAAAGGTCTCAATGGGGTCGTTCCAAAAGTGATGAAACAAAGAAGAACGAGTGAAGCCAAATAACGCAACCCTCGGGTATCGTTAATCTGCCGTTTCCTCGATTGACTATCAGGGCAGTCTAGTTAAGGAAATATCACCACTTCGCGGCACCGTGGAGTTGATGAAATCTTGCGCATCGTGCTCACGCGAAATACTCGGTATTAGGCACTGGTTCGTCCCTGGGGTGTCGAAGCCGATTGTCGCGGTGGCTTATCGAGGCTCGCCGAAGGGCGTCGCCTTGGATTGGTGGGAGAGGCGACTGGTAGTCAGCCGAATCGGCCCAGGAGAGGCTACGTGGAAAAGAAATCATCCCGATTGCATACGCAGCCGGGATGAGGTGCTGACCGTGGCGTTGTTCAACGGTTCAGAGAAGTGCAATTCAGCTAGGTCAGTGCGATGGGTTGGCACTTCAGAACGCCGGAATCATCCTCCAGCGAAGGGCGGCAGTACGTCCACGCGTGCTCCCGTGGGAAGCGGCGTCACGTCGTCCGCACTAACCCCATTCACGAGGAGAGCGGAGATGCCAACGAGTCGGGAGAACTCGCCCTTGCGATTCTCGGCGAGCTGGGAGCGGAGCTGACCAGCCGTCATTCCGTCCTCGTAGGGAAGCTGTTCGGCACTGACACCGGCAGCTTCGGCTACGGAAGCGAAGTAGCGTACTTCAACCATTTATCCACCTATTGCACTCATGGGGCGATCCGGTTGGAGGAACCCCTCGTCGTCGATGCCGTGACCGGCCTTCTTGATCCACATGGCGCCGCGCCAACGATCTGCGATCTCGTCGTCGCTTGCGCCGTCCCTCATCATTCCCATGAGGTCAATCTCTGAATCCCCAAACAGGCAGTTGCGGATCTTGCCGTCCGCAGTCAGCCTCGTGCGGTCACAGTTACCGCAGAAGGGGCGGGTCACGGAGGCAATGATGCCAACGTTGCCGGTCGGGTGATCGTCGCTCTCTGCCTGCCACAGTTCCGCGGGCGACGTGCCGCGCACGGTGTCACCGAGCGGGGTGAGGCGGTAGTCCTTCTCCAGCTTGGCGAGGATGTCCTCGGCCGTGATCATGTCCTCGCGCTTCCAGCTGCCACGCGGGCCCAGTGGCATGTACTCAATGAAGCGTAGCTGGTAGCCGTGGTCCAGGCAGAAGGCGAGGAGCGGGGATGCCTGATCGTCGTTCACGCCGGGCATGAGGACCGCATTGATCTTGACAGGTGTGAGGCCAACCTCCTGGGCCACCTTGGCTCCCTCGACCGCGTCCTTCAGTCGATCTCTGCGGGTCAGGGTGGCGTAGCCTTCGCGGTCGATCGAGTCGATCGAGATGTTCACTCGATCGAGACCAGCGTCCTTGAGCTTCTGTGCCCTCTTGGCAAGACCAAGAGCATTAGTCGTGAGGGACAGTTCCGGCTTCTCGCCAAGGTGGTTCTTCATCATGGCGGCCTCGCCCACGATGGTTTCGAGGCTCTTGCGGAGCAGGGGCTCACCGCCGGTGAAGCGGATTTCCTCAATGCCCAGCTTCTCGAGCGAGATGGAGATGAGGTGAACGATCTCGTCGTCCGTCAGGAGCCGATCGTTCGGGAGAGCCTGAATACCCTCCTCGGGCATGCAGTACTGGCAACGCAGATTGCACTTATCTGTGAGTGATACTCGCAAGTCCCGCCCGATACGGCCGAAACGGTCCGCCAAAAGCGGCGTCTTGGGCCGGCCCGACACGTCCGGCACAGCCGAACGGACGGTTGGGATTCCGAGAGCGACGCTTGAGTTCATGCCTCTACGTTATTCCAGGATGTCTAATTTATCCATGTTCGGCGGTGATAAAACATGTCGGCCACACCACCCGAGGGTCGGATTCGGGGGTGGCGAGGGACTTCAGTCTCAGGCGAAGCGCATTTCGAGTGTGATCTGCCTGGCACTCTAGAATGATGGCAGGAGGGCTGCGTGGAGATTTACGACATGAGCGGGCTTGAGCTCGCGAACGCAATCAAGAACAAAGAAGTATCGGCCACCGAGGTTCTGGATGAGTCGCTGGAGCAAATGTATGCGTTTCCGCAGGTCGGGGCCTTTGCTCACATCACAGAAGAACTCGCGAGAAAACAAGCCGCACAAACGGAACGGCGAGTGCGAGAGGGGCAAGCCCTTCCATTCGATGGCGTTCCCGTTCCCATCAAGGCGCTGACTCCCGTCAAGGGGCAGCCGCACGAGTCCGGTTCGCGGCTCATGGTTGGCAACGTGGCCACGGAGAACGATGGTGTTGTTGACCTGCTCCAGCAGGCCGGCACCCTCACGGTTGGGCTCACCTCGGCACCCGAGTTCGGGTTCCCCGCCTACACGGAACCTGAAACGGGGCCGGCCGCACGCACCCCCTGGGACACGAGGCGCACTGCGGGCGGATCCTCCGGAGGTGCCGCGGCGGCTGTCGCCACCGGCATGGTCCCAGTTGCTCACGCCTCTGACGGTGGCGGCTCCATCCGCATCCCCTCGGCCTGCTGCGGAACAGTTGGGTTCAAGCCCTCGCGCGGCGTCGTGTCTCCCGGGCCGATGGGCGTCAGCGGATCGGGCCTCACGACCGACGGTGTCATCACGCGCACGGTTGTAGACTCGGCCGCGTTCCTTGACGTGCTGGCCAAGCCGTGGCCCGGCGAAACCTACCACGCGCCGCGAGACACCGTCCGCGACCGTGCGGGCAGCTACCTCTCGGCAACGCAGATGCCTCCGGGACTCCTCCGGGTCGGCCTCCTCCTCGAACCCCTGAACGTCGACTCCGTCGACCTTCACCGCGAGGCTCGCAACGCCGCTTTGCGGATGGCAGGGCTCCTGGAATCCATGGGTCACCTGGTCGAGGAGGTCTCGCGGCCCATCACATCGGACGACTGGCTCGCCTTCATGCCCCTGTGGACGGGAGCGGCTGCCGGGATCCCGCTCGCGGACGAGGACCTGGATAAGGTCACGGAGCTCACCCGCTGGTTGCGCTCCGAAGGGCTGAAGCTCTCCGCCGCCGACTACAACAACGCCGTGAACTCGGTGCAGAGGCTGACCCGCAAGGTCGCGAACGGTTGGAACAACTACGACATCATCATCACCCCGACACTGTCGGGACCACCCGCGTTCCCCGAGGAGATGAAGCTGCCGTCGGGCGAGGCCGACTTCGAGGCCCAGAAGCTCTTCACCCCGTGGGGTAGCGTGTGGAACATGACCGGAAATGCCTCCATCACCCTCCCCATCCACCGCGCCGAGGTTGATGGCATTGAGCTTCCGTACGGGGCCATGGTCGGAGCCGTGAAGCCGGGAGGAGACGCACTCCTGCTCTCTATTGCATCCCAGATTGAACAGGCCGATCCCTGGCCCCAGATCATCACCCCACAAGATGCGTAGGAACAACGTGTAAGAGAGCGTAAGAGGGTACAGGAGAGTGTAGGAGGGCGCCCTTGAACGGGGCGTCATCGCAGGGAGCAGCGACCAGGGCGCGGTCGTTGCTCCCTTTTTCTGTCGGAGGTGTGGGGTCATGGTCGCGAGAGTGAACTGGGCCTGTGCGAATGCCCGTGGTGCTGCGAGAGGCGGCGGATAATAGTCGTCGGAATTGTCAGACTCCTGAACTCATCGTTCCCAGGGAATTCCCTCCCTTCTCTGATTCCCTGTGGAGTAGCGGTTTTCTGCGCGAACTCGGGAGTTTCGACGGTGCCGGATTCAGCTCTCGAGGCTCAATCCTTTGCTCCTGGAAGTCCTTAAACTTGAGCGAAATAGACTCAAAGAAATTTGCGTTCTAGTATTCAGGTAGAAGTTATTGAAGGAGAGTTTATGGACAAGTTGACAACCAAGTCGCAGGAGGCCATATCCGCTGCGCTTGAGAAGGCGATGAGGGCTGGGAATCCCCAGCTCGAGCCGATTCATTTGCTTGCCGCGCTGCTCGAACAGCGCGAAGGAATTGCCGTGGGCATTCTCGACGCCATTGGGGCGGATCAGAGTGCTCTGGCGAGCCGCGCCCAGGCGGCACTGACGGCGCTGCCGGGTGCTCAGGGATCGTCGGTCTCGCAGCCCGCCACGTCTCGCCCGTTCAGCCTCGTGCTGTCGGACGCTGGTAAGGAAGCGACCGCTCTCGGTGATTCGTACATCTCGACCGAGCATCTGCTCATGGCGCTCGCCGCATCGCAGTCCAGTGCCGGCGAGATCCTCAAGGCCGCCTCGGTGACGAGGGACCAGATCCAGGCCGTTCTCGGTCAGGTGCGTGGCAACCGCAAGGTTGATTCCCCCGACCCGGAGGGAACCTTTGAGGCTCTTGAGAAGTACGGAACCGATCTGACCCAGGTGGCTCGCGAAGGCAAGCTTGACCCGGTCATTGGCCGTGACTCCGAGATTAGGCGCGTCATCCAGGTGCTGTCTCGCCGTACCAAGAACAATCCGGTTCTCATTGGTGAACCTGGCGTCGGTAAGACGGCTGTTGTTGAGGGTCTTGCTCAGCGAATCGTTGACGGCGACGTTCCGGAATCCCTGCGCGGCAAGCGACTCATCTCGCTCGATATTGCCGGCATGGTTGCCGGCGCTAAGTACCGTGGCGAGTTCGAGGAACGCCTGAAGGCAGTGCTTCAGGAAATCAAGGACTCCGATGGTGAGATCGTGACCTTCATCGATGAGTTGCACACGGTCGTCGGTGCCGGTGGCGGTAGCGAGGGTGCGATGGACGCGGGCAACATGCTCAAGCCCATGCTGGCCCGCGGCGAGCTTCGTCTCGTTGGCGCCACCACACTCGACGAGTACCGCGAGAACATCGAGAAGGATGCTGCCCTGGAGCGTAGGTTTCAGCAGGTGTACGTCGGTGAACCCTCCGTGGAGGACACCGTGGCGATCCTGCGTGGCATCGCCCCGAAGTACGAGGCTCACCACAAGGTGACCATCTCCGATGGTGCCCTCGTGGCCGCGGCGGAACTGTCGGACCGCTACATCTCTGGCCGCCAGCTTCCCGACAAGGCCATTGACCTTGTCGATGAGGCGGCAAGCCGCCTGCGCATGGAGCTTGACTCCTCCCCTGAGGAGATCGACACACTCCAGCGTCAAGTCGACCGGTTGAAAATGGAGGAGTCGTACCTCGTTGACACCGATGGTGAGGGTGAAGGCGACGCCGGGGCTGAACGCCTCGAGAAGATCCGTGCCGAACTTGCTGATCGCTCCGAGGAACTCGCCGGACTCAACGCACGGTGGGAACGGGAAAAGGCGGGACGAAACCTTGTTGGCGACCTCCGCGTGAAGCTCGATGAGCTCCGCACCGAACTCGAACGCGCCATCCGTGAAGGACGGTACGAGGATGCTGGTCGTATTCAGAACGGTGACATCCCCGAGGTGGAACGTCAGATCGCTGAGGGTGAGGCCGCCGAGGATAGTCTCGATGATCTCGAGCCGATGATCGCGGACCGCGTGGACGCCGATGAGGTGGCGCAGGTTGTTGCCTCCTGGACCGGGATCCCCGTCGGTCGCCTCATGGCGACCGAGACGGAGAAGCTACTCGACATGGAAGACGTGATCGGCAAGCGGCTCATCGGTCAGAAGGAGGCCGTTCAGGTTGTCTCCGATGCCGTTCGCCGCTCTCGTGCCGGCATTGCCGATCCGAACCGACCCA
Organism: Flaviflexus sp.; assembly: GCF_041440645.1. Taxonomy (GTDB): domain Bacteria; phylum Actinomycetota; class Actinomycetes; order Actinomycetales; family Actinomycetaceae; genus Flaviflexus. The sequence goes on from NZ_JASDVN010000012.1 coordinate 21,230, forward strand.
CCGGTTCCTTCCTGTTCCTTGGTCCTACCGGTGTCGGCAAGACGGAGCTCGCGAAGTCTCTCGCGGACTTCCTGTTTGACGACGAGAGGGCAATCGTCAGGATCGACATGTCCGAGTACTCGGAGAAGCACTCCGTGGCACGTCTCGTTGGTGCCCCTCCCGGATACGTTGGCTACGAAGAGGGTGGTCAGCTCACCGAAGCTGTTCGCAGGCGCCCCTACGCGGTGGTTCTGCTCGACGAAGTCGAGAAGGCGCACCCCGAGGTGTTCGACATCCTCCTTCAGGTACTCGACGACGGTCGCTTGACGGATGGTCAGGGTCGTACGGTTGATTTCCGCAACACGATCCTCATCCTCACGTCGAACCTTGGTTCCCAGTACCAGGTCGACCCAACCCTGGGCGAGAAGGAGCGCGAGGAACTGATCAACCAGGCAGTCCAGGCCGCCTTCAAGCCCGAGTTCCTTAACCGCCTCGACGCCATCGTCCACTTCCAACCGCTGGGCATGGACGAGATCTCCTCGATCGTCGAACTCCAGGTGCAGCAGCTGGCCGATAGGCTTCAGGCCCGTCGCATCACCCTCGAGGTCACCCCGAGCGGACGCGACTACCTGGCCATGGAGGGCTACGACCCTGCCTACGGTGCGCGCCCGCTCCGCCGCCTCATTCAGCGCGAGATTGGCGACGCTCTTGCGAAGCAGATCCTGGCCGGAGAGGTCAACGATGGTGACACCGTCACCGTGGATGCCCCGGACGGTGTTGGCGCAGGCGGCATGAAGCTGACCGTGGAGGCCGGCCTCTGAGCAAGAAGCTGGGTTGCTGGACAAGGTGCTGACCGTCGCTCTCGCGATCGGCTAGGCAGAGGCTGAACCGCGCGCCGCGGCCGGTTAGTAGGTGGCTGCGAGGTAACTCAGACAGCGGAAGATAAAGGCAAGTGGCGGACTCGACAGAGTCCGCCACTTCATTGTTTCCTCGGGTGGTTGCTTTTATGGTCTGCTTCTAGAAGGCGACCTGGGTTTCGTCGACTGGGACGTAGAGAATGCCGACGATGGCATCGTCGTTGTCAAATGCGAGGCGGCCCATGATCTCGCCGGCCTCGAGCTTGATGGTGGTGACGACAACGACCGTGCCCATAATCTTGCCCATGGCCTTTCCGAGAAGGCTGGACTCGGGCTTCATGCCCTTCGGGGTTGTCACGAACGTGTTGTCGAATCCTTCGAGCTCGCCGGCCTCCTGAAGGACCTGCTTCCACACGTCGACAATGCTCTCCCAGGGGAGTTCCTTGCGCACCCGCGGGTGCATCATGCCCATGACAAGCTCCTCCTCTCCATTCGCAACGTGGGTGAAGAACTTTTCTGTCAGTGCCGGCAGGTCCGCTGTGTTTCGTTGAGTCATTTTCTCTCCCGTTGTTGGATCGGTCGGTTTTCCAAATCGTTTGAACGCAGCCTGGCGAGACATTCCGAGAGTCTCTCCAATCTCCGCCCATGTCGCACCCTCGGCGCGACTTTCCAGTACCGCGTCCTGCAGTTCCTGGTGGGCGGCCTCGATGGCCTCCTGCGCTCGTCGTATCCTGTCCATGACCCAAGTCAACCAAAGGTTGACAGAGGTGTCAACAGTTGGTTGACAGTGAATGTTCCGTTTGGTTGCCAGAAATCATTCCGTTTGGTTGACAGGTTGGGTGGTATTGCGTGTGGGAGGTGCACCTCTTTGACAGGACACGAAAACGGGAGTGAGCGATGGTGATCGCTCACTCCCGTGGTTTCGTTTGGGGTTGTTACTTAGCTTGGGTCAGCTCCTACTTGCCCAGGTGCTCACGAACCTGCTTGGTTGCCTCGACCAGGTTCGTGTGGGAGGCAATGGTTTCCTCGTTGCGGCGGGTCTTGAGACCGCAGTCGGGGTTGACCCACAGGATCTTGGGATCGACCGAGTCGACGGCGAGATCGAGCAGGCCAGCGACTTCTTCCGTGGAGGGCACGCGGGGGGAGTGGATGTCCCACACGCCGGGGCCGACGCCGTGGGAGAAGCCGTGGTCACGCAGATCCGGTAGCACCTCCATGGCGCTACGGGCGGCCTCGATCGAGGTCACGTCGGCGTCGAGGCCTGCGATGGCGTCGATGATCTGGCCGAACTCGGAGTAGCACAGGTGGGTGTGGATCTGGGTGTCGGGGCGAACGCCGGCGGTGGCGGCCTTGAAGGAGCCAACCGACCACGCGAGGTAGTCAGCGTGCTTGGAGGACTCGAGGGGGAGGAGCTCGCGGAGTGCGGGCTCGTCGACCTGGATAACGGCGGCTCCGGCTTCCTCGAGCTCGCCAACCTCGTCGCGTAGCGCGAGAGCGATCTGGTCGGCAACCTCGGACAGCGGGATGTCCTTGCGAACAAACGACCACGCGATGATCGTGACGGGGCCGGTCAGCATGCCCTTGACGGGGCGGTCGGTCAGCGACTGCGAGTAGGACCACCAGGGGACCGTGATGTCACTGGACTTGGCGACGTCACCCCAGAGGATCGACGGACGCGTGCACCGTGAACCGTAGGACTGGACCCAGCCGTGCTTGGTGACGGCGAAGCCGTCGAGGAGCTCAGCGAAGTACTGAACCATGTCGTTGCGCTCTGCCTCGCCGTGAACGAGAACGTCGATGTCGAGATCCTCCTGGAGGCGGATGACTTGCTCGATCTCCTCCTTCATGCGGCCTTCGTAAGCCGCGTCATCGATCCTGCCAGCAGCGTGATCGGCGCGTGCAGAACGAATCTCGGGGGTCTGGGGGAAGGAACCGATCGTGGTGGTCGGGAGCGGGGGCAGGTTCAGCCGCTCTGCCTGAGCCGCCTCGCGCACCGCGTAGTCCTCGCGGTTGCGGTCGGCCTCGGTCAGTGCCGAGACGCGGGAACGCACCTCGGGTACTGCCACGCCCGCGGCTGCTGCGCGCTTCTCGAAGGCTGCGGTGGAGGCTGCCAGCTCGTCGGCAACCGAGTCCCAACCCTCGTTCAGGCCGCGATCGAGAACGACGACCTCTTCGACCTTCTGGTCAGCGAACGCAAGCCACTCGTGAAGGTTCTCGTTGAGTACCGGATCGTCCCACTGCTCCAGGCCGGTGTCGTGGGGAACGTGCTGGAGGGAGGTCGAGGTGCCGACAACGACGGTCGCACCAAGCGTGCGGGCCTCCTCGAGGATGTCCTTGGCCTTGGCGAGATCGGTGCGCCAAATGTTCCGACCATCAACCACGCCAGCCACGAGGATCTTACCCTCGAGATCGGCCTCCGACAGTCCCGCTGCCTGGAGGGATTCCGCGGTCGGCAGGGTGCCGCGATCGAGGTCGATGCCGATGGCCTCGACTCCGGTGCGCACGAGTGCCGGGAAGGCGCGTGCCGAATCGCCGTAGGGTGCGGCAAGAAGAACGTTCGGGCGGTCTCCTGCCTTGGCGAGGCGGGTCCAGGTCTGTTCCACGAGGGCAATGATCTCGTCGCGGTCAGACGGGAGGTTGTCGGAAACGACGGCGGGCTCATCGAACTCAACCCACTCGGCCCCGGCAGCCTTGAACTCGGCGAGCAGCTGCTCGTACACGGCCACAACGTCGCCGAGGCGATCAAGGGGAGTGAAGTCGCCCTCGCCCTTCGCGAGTGCCAGGTAGGTGACGGGACCAACGAGGACGGGGCGGGTGTCGTAACCCCACGACTTGGCCTCGAGGTAGCGCTCTACGTTGTCCTTGTTGGCAAGGGAAATTGGGGTGTCTGCACCGATCTCGGGAACGAGGTAGTGGTAGTTCGTGTCGAACCACTTCGTCATCTCTTGCGGAGCCGCCTCGGCGTCGCCACGGGCGAGAGAGAAGTAGAGATCGAGGCCCGACTTGCTGCGGAAGCGCTCGGGTGCGGCACCAAGCAGGTAGGTGATGTCGAGAACCTGGTCGTAGAGGGAGGAGTTCTCCGGAATCGCGGATCCATCGCCAAGACCGAGCTCGGCAAGGCGTGCGAGGTTCTCCTTGCGGAGGGCAACAACTGCCTCACCCAGCTCCGCCTCGGTGAGGCGGCCGGCCCAGAAGCGTTCAACGGCCTTCTTCACCTCGCGCTTGCGGCCGACTCGGGGGTAACCAAGGATGGTGGACTTCAGTGACATGTGTACTTCCTTTAGTGCGTGTACTTAACAGGTATTGGTGAAAACTTGTGGACAGGGAGTGGGTGGTGGCTTGGGGAACTGCGTGGCTCGTTGGAACTTTTCTTGTGCTTGCCGTCGCGGCGGTCAAAACTGTGCGGAGTTCCTTTGCTGGGTGATACCGAGAGAGTCGAGCACGTCGAGCGACGGCTCGGCCCGGTTGAAGGTGTAGAGGTGAATCCCCGGGGCACCGGCCTCAAGCACGTCCCTCGCGAGGTTCGACGCGAACTCGATGCCGATGTTGTAAGCCTCCGAACCCACGAGTTCGACATCGGGATTGCGCGCCTCCGCGGCTTCCATGGCCTCGATCAACTCGGCCGGCGGCGTGATACCGGTGAGCTCCGCGGAGCGGTGGAGCCTGCGGGACTCGACGGCGGGGATGATGCCGGGGACGATCGGGATGTGCACGCCGGCCCGGCGGGCCTTCGTGACGAACGTCGTGTAGCTCTCCACCGTCCATATCATCTGCGTGATCGCGAAGTTGGCTCCCGCTGCCTGCTTGACCAGGAGGCGGTTCACCTCATCGTCGACCGAGGTGCCAGCATCGGGATTCCCGTTGGCGAAAGTCGCGACCGCGATCGTGAGCGGCTTAAAGGCGTTGCGGAGGGCCGCGCCGGGGGAGCACTTGCAGGCCTCGGCCTCGAGCTCACGAATCGTGGTGACGAGTTCAACGGCGGACTGGAGGCTATCGGGTGAGGGCTCCCAATCCGGATCGTCGACCGGCGGATCTCCGCGAAGTGCGAGGAACGTGCGTACGCCAGCGTTCAGGTAGTTGTTGAGGGAGGTCTCGATCGAGTCCCGAGAACTTCCCACGCAGGTGAAGTGGGCGACGGGCTGGACCACGGTGTCGCGAACCAGCCTCGTGACGACCTCAAACGAGGTGCTCGCGTTCTTGCCGCCCGCTCCGTACGTGACCGACACGAAGTCGGGACGGAACTCCATGAGCCGATCGACGGTGCCCCAGAACTTCGGAGCATTGTCCGGTCGCCTGGGTGGCATCAGCTCAAAGGATATGAGTGGGGTATTGAGTGGTGAAGACATAGGAGTGCCCTGTTCTGGTTTTGGTAGCTTGCCCCGCATAAGGCCTGAGCCAAGCTTGTAGTCTGCGCCGTTGCGGACGGGGAGCTACCACGCTGCGTGACACGGGCCCGAAGCCTCGATGTCAACCGAAATCTCTTACCTGCACATTCGCATGCGAAAATCCCCGGCAGGGCGGGCCATCTTCGTCAGTGCGGTACGGTTCATGGTCACCATCTTGGCGGACGAGTCCCAGATCTAAAACTCAATCCATATGGTGATACACATGCCCGGATATTGAGAACGAAGGACTGGGGAGAATGGTGATTTACCAGGGCAAAAAGGTCGCGGGAATGGAGTGGTGTTGCCCTGCGTTGTCGGCAGCATGGTGAAAAAGATTGGATTCCTATCCTTCGGTCATTGGATGAACCATCCGACGTCGGCCACGCGCACGGGAGGTGACTCCCTGCTCCAGAGCATTGACCTTGCCGTGGCGGCGGAAGAACTCGGTGCGGACGGTGCGTACTTCCGTGTTCATCACTTCGCTCAGCAGCTCGGCTCTCCCTTCCCGCTTCTCGCGGCGATTGGAGCCAAGACCTCCACGATCGAGATCGGTACCGGTGTCATCGACATGAGGTACACAAACCCTCTGCAGTTTGCGGAGGATGCTGGTGCGGTCGACCTGATCTCCGAGGGCCGTCTTCAACTTGGAATTTCCCGTGGTTCACCGGAGCAGGTGATCGATGGGTGGAAGTACTTTGGTTTCCAGCCCGCCGAAGGCGAAACCGATGCCGACATGGCGCGCCGTCACACGGCCGTTGCCATGGAAGTAATTGACGGACTGAAGTTCGCTGAACCCAACCCGAGGCCCATGGTGCCGAACCCTCCCGGCCTGCTCCGCGTCGAGCCCTTTTCGAAGGGGCTCCGCCAGAGGATCTGGTGGGGTGCGGGATCCGATGCGACAGCGCGGTGGGCGGCGCAGGAGGGGATGAACCTCATGTCCTCCACACTCAAGGACGACGAGTCCGGCGAACTCTTCCACGTTCAGCAGCGCAAGCAGATCGAAGAGTTCCGCACCGAGTGGGCCAAGCATGACCACGGTTTCGAACCCAGGGTTTCCGTTTCTCGTTCCATCTTTGCCCTGACAACCGACAAGGACCGGGAGTACTTCCTCGGGGGTAGTGAGCGGAATGACCAGTTCGGATACATCGACTCAACAAGGTCCGTGTTCGGCAGATCCTACATCGATGAGCCGGACGCCCTGATCGAGCAGTTGGCTGGGGACGAGGCCATCCAGGCCGCGGACACTCTGCTGCTGACCGTCCCGACCCAGCTTGGCGTGGACTACAACGCCCACATCATCGAATCCATCCTCACCCACGTGGCACCCGGTCTCGGGTGGCGTGAGAAGCCAGAAGCACAGGGTGATGGTGAGCGGTTGAACTCCAGCGACATCGACTAGTCCGACAACGCGATCGGAACAGGCGAATAGCAAAGTAGAGCCGCACATGACGTGCGGCTCTACGCATGTCCACCCTAAAGGTTGACGAGCAGAACGTAGGTGAGGGTGCCCGCTCCCACGCTCAGGAGCGTTCTCCTGCCACCGAGCAGGTGAACGAGGATGGTAACGGCCGTGGCGGCTCCCGCCTGAAGGAGTCGTGTTCCGTCGGATCCCGTGGAATCGAGGAAGGTGCTGGCGGCAAGGATGGTGAGGATTCCGGCTGGCATCCACCCAGCCATGACCGCCACGACCTCAGATTCCCGAAGAGGCTTGAGAATCGCGAACGGCAGGGCCCTTAAGGAGAAGTTGATGACGAAGATCGTGGCGAGAACGGCCACGAGATAGGTCGGATCACTTGTCACGATTCCTCCCACACAGATACCGAACAACCAGGGTGAGGACGAAGATCAGCATGCCAAGGAACAGTGCCTGGTCGGGTGCCGCGATGATCGCGAAGGAGTAGCTGGCCGCCCCGAGGATAACCGAGGGGACCTCCTTCTTTGTCTTCGCAGCGTCGAGCGCCAGGGTGATGAACAGCGCGCACAGCGCGAACTCGAGTCCCTCGATCGGCTCCGGCAGGAGGCTGCCGATGCCAACTCCGGCCAGACCGCCAAGCACCCAGTAGCTCTGGAGCGCGATCTGGAGGGAGATCAGCCGCCACGATGTCCACCCGTGTGGATGTGCCGCGGTCACGGCAAATGCCTCATCGGTCAGCGCATACATCGAGTAGGTCCGAGCGACCGGGTTCTTCACGGCCTTGAGCGGGAACGAGAAGGCGTAGAACACGTGACGGAAGTTCACGAGCAGAGTCGTCACAGCGATGGTTGCGAGAGGGGTTGCGGACGCAATCATGCCAACCAGAAGTAGCTCGAGGGAACCCGCGTAACCAAAGATCGAAAGAGCGGGAGCAATCCACCAGGGCAGGCCAGCCTGAATGACCAGTAAACCAAAGGCGATCCCTAACGGGAAGAGACCGAGCCCCGCCGCGAAGGACAACCTGATCCCGGTTGTGATCTCGCTCCGCCGGGAAACCTGCTCCACCGACTTGTTCGTTCCAATCTCATTCGACATCGCCATCGAGTCTAGACCCGAGCAGAGAAGTAGGCTGGCAAGTATTACGTACTAGACACTAGACAGCTGAGCTACAGGGTTCCTACGCTGAACGGCATGACAACGTACTTTTACACGGCCTCCAGCCTCGATGGCTTCATCGCAACCGAGGAGGACTCTCTCGAGTGGCTGTTCAAGCAGGACTTCGACGAGGAAGGGCCGATGGCGTACCCCGCCTTCGTCGAGAAGATTGGTGCGTTGATCATGGGCGCCAACACGTACGAATGGCTCCTCGAGAACGGCGGGGAGTGGACGTACGAGCAACCAACCTGGGTCCTCACCCACCGAGAACTCGGCACACCCGAGGGATCCGACGTTCGCTTCAGTCAGGACGCGGGCCTCGCACACGAGCAGGCCGTCGGCGCCGCACAGGGCCAGGGCGTGTGGATCGTTGGTGGAGGCGGCCTTGCTGGTGAGTATGCCCGGGCCGGCCTACTTGATGAGGTCTGGGTTCAGTTCGCCCCCGTCACTCTCGGTTCCGGAAAACCCCTCCTGCCGGTCGCCGTGGATCTCGAACTCGTCGACGTGGCACGCAACCGGCACTTTGTCTGCACACGCTACCGAGTCGTCAAGCCCGGAACGATTGGCCAAGGCTCCAAGTAGTTGACCAGAACTCCAAATGAAGGAGTCGCAGACTCTTATAGAAATCATCGCGCTCGCGGAACGGCAGTCCACATGAGAGGCGTTCGTGACTAATTCGAAACTGGATAAATCAGCCGGAACCGTTCGCACACCACTGGTGAGGATTCGGTGAACTCGACATCGGTGTGGGTGCGCCAAAACCGCTGGTGAATCTCCCGCCACGAAGCGAGCGTGCGATCTCCCTCGCCCTCGGAGTGGGCATGATCCTCGGTGACCTCGTCGAAAGGCACGATCGTGACCGAGGTGGTCTCGATGATCGCTATGGGTTTCTCAACCCCGTCAAGAATGATGCTGAGGTCGCCCGCTGCGGGAAGTTCATCGCCGGACTCGTACTCCCCGAGGAGGGATGCCGTGCCGGTCTTGACGCCGTCCAAGACCAGACCCAGAAGTTCGTTCGCATGCTCCGGGGTTGCGCCGAATGACCACTCCTCCGGGGCCTCCTGGGGGAGGTGAGGAAGGAGCTTGCGGGCCTGATCCCAGAACTTATCGATGCTCATAATGGAAGTGTAGGTCGACTGCCTGGCACGCGAGAAAAGCACAGCCACAGACCGGCAAGGGGCACTGGAATCAAAGAGAGACACCGAGATCGAGGGAACTGAGACACGAGACAACTGAGACAAAAGAAATGAGCGCCTCTCGGCGCTCATTCCATTCCATTCGTTCTTACTGAACGACGGTCTGCTTAGACGAATTCGATGACGTCCGCGATGGACTTGTGAACGTGATCGGGGCGGAAGGGGTGCTTGACGATATCTTCGCGCTTCGTTGAGCCGGTGAGGACGAGGTGGGTCGTGAGACCAGCCTCGATACCAGCGAGGATGTCGGTGTCCATGCGGTCACCAACGATCGAGGTGTCTTCCGAGTGGGCGCCGATACGGTTGAGGCCGTGGCGGAGCATGATCGGGTTCGGCTTTCCAAGGAAGAAAGGCTTGCGACCAGTAGCGGTCTCGATCATCGCTGCGACAGCACCGGTTGCGGGGAGGTCGCCCTCAGCGGAGGGACCGGTGGCATCCGGGTTGGTTGCGATGAAGCGGGCGCCGTTCTGGATGAGGCGAATAGCGGTCGTGATTGCCTCGAACGAGTAAGTGCGGGTCTCGCCAAGGATGACAAAGTCAGGGTTGGCGGTGGTCATGATGAAGTTTTCTTCGTAGAGGGCGGTCGTCAGACCTGCCTCTCCAACAACGTATGCTCGGCGTGAATCCGACTGGGTCGCGAGAAAACGTGCAGTTGCGAGTGCCGACGTCCAGATGCGGGACTCGTCAACCTCAATGCCCGAAGTGGCCAGTCGGGCGGCAAGGTCGCGTGGCGTGAAGATCGAGTTGTTTGTCAGGATCAGGTGGGGAATGCCCTTTTCGTCAAGGAGATCGAGGAATTCCCTAGCGCCGTTCAGCGCCAGGCCCTCGTGTACGAGGACGCCATCCATATCAATTAGCCAAGAGCTCATGTTCTACAATTAGCACGTGGACGCCGTAATTCTAAGTGCAAGTGACAAAGTCCTAAAAAAGAGGGGCGAAATCGAGCAAATTTTCCCATTTGCTTCAGTTACGAAACTCTTTGCAACATACGCAACTCTCATTGCCGTCGACCGTCATCTGCTGTCTTTGGACGACGAAGCGGGTCCAGCCACCGTCCGGCATCTTCTCGGACACGCCTCAGGCTTACCGATGGACGAGGGAGCGATCCTCTCCAAGCCCGGTGTCCGCAGGGTTTATTCCAACAAGGGCATCGAAGTTCTCGGCGACTATGTTGCCGAACAAGTCGGCACCAGCATCCAGGAATGGATCGAAGAAACCGTTCTCGAACCCCTCGGGCTCTCCTCGATCCTCATCGAAGGCTCGCCAGCCCACTCTGGAGAAGGTAACGCGGAGGATCTCGCAGCCTTCAGCAGGGAACTCCTTGCCCCAACTCTCGTCTCTCACGAGCTCTTCCACGAGGCCACGACCGTGAGCTTCGGTGAACTGAGCGGCGTGCTCCCCGGCTACGGCAGGCAGAAGAACAATGCCTGGGGTCTTGGCTTCGAGATTCGAGCAGACAAGGATCCGCACTGGCTGTCCGACACTTTCTCTCCCAAAACCTTCGGCCACTTTGGTCAATCCGGCTCCTTCCTTTGGGTGGATCCCGACGTGCAGCTCGCGGGGGTCTACCTCGGAGATGAGAACTTCGGAAAGAAACACATCGAGTTGTGGCCGGAGCTGACGAGGAAGATGCGAGCGGGCGAGGACTTCTAATCGCCAGAGGGTGCCTCACTCCTTGGCCGACGTGGGCCCCAGAGCCCTTGGTGGACGTGAGCCCCAGAGCCACGACATTCTCGCATTGATTGGACGGCTTCCCGCTTGCCACGCAACGTGCAAAGAGGAATGAGAATCCCCGGATCGGCTGATCCGGGGATTCCTTTGCTTGTGGGAGCGGCGCATCTGCGTGGAAGGTTGGCCGCATGGTAGCTACCAGCTTCGTGGTTGCCGGCTAGAGCATGTCCCAAACGTCGAGGACTCCGAAGAACACGTAGGCGATGAGGCCGATGAAGACGGCGAGGCCAAGAACGAATCCGATGATGCCGAGGGTGGCAGAAGCGTTGGAGCGGCGTGCCTGCGAGATCGAGACAAAGCCGAGTGCGCATCCGATCGATCCCGTCCAAAAGAACACGATCGAGAGGATCCCAGCGAGACGGCCAGCCGTGTGCGGCGGTTGATATGCCGGGTGAGGCTGGAACGGATTGTGGGCCGGCTGATTGGCGTTCTGGTATCGGCCCTGGTTCCCGGGTGCGTAACTCATGGGTTTAATCTAGCAAGTCAACGATGACGGGTACGTGATCAGAACTCCCCTTCCCCTTCCGCTCATCACGATCGATGAATGCGGTAGCAACCCTCTTGGCGAGAGCGGGGGAGTAGTGGTGGAAGTCGATCTTCATGCCCTCGTTTTTCGGGAAACGAAGTTGCTGGTAATCCCAGAACGTGTACTGGGTGTCGTACTGGCGGGTCACCTCGGTGAACCCAGCATCGACAATCGCCTGAATGGCGTCACGCTCGGGCTGGGTCACGTACAGTTCATCCCTGAACACCTCGATGTCCCACACATCCGTGTCCTGGGGCGCCACGTTCCAGTCACCCACGAGAGCAATCTGTGCTTCCGGATCCTTGGCGAGCCGTTCCTTGCCCCGCAGGGCAAGCTCTGCCAGGAAGTTGAGCTTGTAGGTGTAGTGCGGATCCGTGTTGGATCGACCGTTCGGAACGTAGAGGCTCCAGACCTCGACACCGTTGCAGGTGGCGCCAATGGCGCGAGGTTCCACAACAGGTTCCTTGTCGGGTTTGGCGAAGGCGGGCTGTCCCACGAAGGACTTCTTCACGTTCTCCAAACCAACGCGGGATGCAATGGCGACTCCGTTCCACTGGTTGAGGCCAGCGACCGCAACCTCGTATCCGGTCTTTTCAAAGACCTCGTACGGGAACTGCTCCTCCTTGCACTTCGTTTCCTGAATCGCGAGCACATCGGTGCCGGAGCGTTCCAGGAAATCAATCACTCGTTCATAACGAGTACGGATCGAGTTCACATTCCACGTAGCAAGTCTCATGTCAGCCATTATTCCAGCTAGGCTCATGGCATGGGAACAGCACTCATCACCGGCGCAACATCCGGCATCGGCAAGGAATTCGCCTGGCAGCTCGCGGGAGAGGGAAACGACATCGTTCTCGTGGCCCGCAATAGGGAGCGGCTCGATGCCTTGGCTGAGCAGATCACGAACTTCACCGGACAGCAGGTCGAAACCCTCTCGGCCGATCTCTCGTCCGAAGAAGGCGCACGCACTGTCGGTCAGCGGGTGGCCGACAAGGAGCGCCCCATCGGTCTCGTGATCAACAACGCCGGCTTCGGGCTGGGGCAGCAGTTCCTAGGCGGCAGCCTCGATCGTGAGCTTGAGGCACTTGATGTCATGGCCCGCGCCATCCTCATCATCTGCCACCACGCGGCCCAGGAGTTTGCCGGTCGCGGCTACGGCACAATCCTTAATGTCTCGTCCATGACCTCCTTGACAGCGCAGGGAACCTATTCAGCGCACAAGGCGTGGTTGCGAACCTTCTCGGAGGGACTATCCGAGATCCTGAAGCCCCACGGCGTCGGAGTGACTGTTGCGTGCCCGGGACTGGTGCACACAGAGTTCCACGAGCGAACCAATGTGGACTCGAGCCAGTGGCCCGAGCTTGCCTTCACCCCCGTTCACAGGGTCGTAGCCAAGTCGCTCGATGCAGCTCGCTGCGGCCAGGTCATCGTCACGCCATCGATCAAGTACACGGGTGTCGCGGCCGCGATCCGGGTCATGCCGAGATGGCTGGTGCGGAAGGTTGCTGGTCCAGGCAGGTCCGGGCTCGAGTAGCAACGTACACTGGTGCCGTGAAAACGAACGATACTCAACGCCAGCGCCTCATCCAGCTCGTCAGAGAACTCTCCGTCATCGAGGGCGAAGTGACCCTCGCTTCCGGGAATGTTTCCGACCACTACGTTGATATGAGGAGGGCAACCCTCCATCACGAGGCGGCCCCCCTGATCGGTCACGTCATGCTCGATATGCTGGAAGAGCAGGGCTTTGGTGCCGGTGAGATCGACGCCGTTGGTGGCCTCACCATGGGCGCGGATCCCGTTGCCACAGCAATCCTGCACGCGGCCGCCTCCCGCGGTCTCGACATCGACGCCTTCGTGGTTCGCAAGGCCGCCAAGGATCACGGCATGAAGAAGCGGATCGAGGGTCCCTCGATCGAGGGATGTACCGTCGTCATTCTTGAGGACACCTCCACCACGGGCGGATCCCCACTCGAGGCACTGGAAGCCGCCCGCGAGGCCGGAGCCTCCGTGGTAGCAGTCGCAGTCGTTGTTGACCGCAAAACCGGAGCCAAGGAACGCATCGAGGCCGCGGGAGTGCCATACTTCGCCGCCCTCTCGATCGACGAGTTGCGCTAAAAGTACCGAAGGCACCGCTCACTGAGAACGTTGGTCAGGCTTGCGACAGTAGGCCTGACCTTCGGTCATTCAACCGGTCATCTCCCATCATTCAGGCTGTTCAATGAATGGTCGTTTTGGCAGTCATTTGGGCTTTGGTTCGGCTCGCATGGTGACCAATCCCCACACGGGAAGTGTCGAGACGGCTGATTCGTCACGTTATGCTTGGCAGGCAGGGAACCGACGTTTCCTACTTTCTAATCTTTCAAGGAGAAGACCATGGGCCAAGGAACGGTTGTGCTCATCGTAGTTGTCGCACTGATCCTCATCGTTGTTTTTTGGGCGATCTCCGCGTACAACACCCTCATTCGCCTCCGCAACCAGGTTCAGGAATCGTGGAAGCAGATCGATGTTGAACTACATCGCCGCTACCAGCTGATCCCGAACCTCGTCGAAACGGTCAAGGGCTACGCCGCTCACGAGCAGGCCGTAATCGAAGAGGTCACGCAGATGAGGAACCGAGCTCAAGCATCGACCGGTGATGCTGCTGAGCGTAGCCAGCGAGAAGGTGACCTCTCCCGCTCCCTCGGCAACGTGTTCGCGGTTGCTGAGAACTACCCCGAGCTTCAGGCCGCGGGCCCCTTCCGTGACCTTCAGAAGGAACTTGCCAACACCGAGGACCGCATCGCGGCCGGTCGCAGATTCTACAACTCGAACGTCTCGGGCATCAACTCCAAGATCGAGTCCTTCCCCTCGAACATCATTGCCAGCATGTTCAAGTTCCGTCGTGCAGAGTTCTTCGAGATCCCCGAAGTGGCCAGGCAGGCACCCCAGGTTTCTTTCCGCACCTCGGATGGTCGCCTCGGCACGTACGAGACCTCCGATTGGC
>NZ_JASDVN010000013.1:0-35135 GCF_041440645.1 Flaviflexus sp.
TGCGCGCGGAGCCGGCCACGGGTACGGTGTTGTAACCGAGCCAAAGCGGTAGACATCGATTTTGTTTGCCTTCAAATCCTTTTTTGACCGCCAGGTCAGCAGCTCGGGCCGCCACACGCCGCCCCCACTTGCCATATCCGATCCAGTGAGAAAATCCGCTCGTTCCTTGAGCCCACTTTTCCCGGCAACACTCGCCACTTCTGCCATTCCCCGTCTCGCGGCTCAAGCCCTCACGTCCCTTTCTCCTGCCATCTCTTTTCTCCCCGTCGATTTCTTGAAAGAAGCACATGCGTAAGTATCACGACTCGCTCACCGGACAGCTCCAGAAGGTTCAGGGCCTGTACCAGGCGAAGAACCGGTCGACCTTCTCCCAGGAGATCGCCGAAGGGCCGCAGGCCGTCCGGGAGGCACTGACGTGGGCGGGGGAGCGCGTGCGTGACGTGTACCTGACCGAAGAAATCTTTGAACGTCACCCCGAGTTTGCGGAACTGACGGACGGGTACTGGACCCACGTTGTTCCCGAACGCATCCTGGTCCAGGTGTCCTCCGACTGCCAGGGCATCCTCGCGGTCCTCAACACGGAGGCACATCCCGACATCGACGAGCTCTTTGAGGACACCAATCTTGCGATCCTGGGGGTGGAGATGCAGGACCCGGGTAACGCGGGCACCGTCATTCGCACCGCCGACGCCGCAGGAGCCGGAGCCGTGTTCTTCGGTACCGGTTCGGTCGATCTGAACTCGCCCAAGGTGATTCGTTCCGCTGCGGGATCCACCTACCATGTTCCTGCCGCCACCAACCTGGATCCCCGCACGGTCATTGCCCGCGCCAAGGCACACGACTTCCAGGTCATTGCCGCAGACGGCGCGGGAGACCTCGTACTCGGGGACTCCCAGCTTGACCTTGCTCAGCCCACCCTGTGGGTGCTGGGCAACGAGGCACGCGGGCTCACGCCCGACCTCCTCGATCGCTGCGACCTCACGGTATCCATTCCGATCGCGGGTAATGCCGAGTCGCTCAACGTGGCAACGGCCGCCGCCGTCCTGCTCTACGCGAGCGTTCTCGCACGCCGGTTCTAGACTGGACTATCCTGGGGAAGGAAAGAGAGGGTTCATTCATGTCAAAGATGAGAACCGCCTTCCTCGGAGCAGGCGCAGTCATAGCGGGTAGCCAGGTCATCGCGAATAGGGCGAAGCGAGTAGCTAACCAGCGCAAGCCGTTCGCCAGGTACTGGGAGCAATCCAACCTTGCGGTTGTGTCCAAGATTCACCGCAACCGGGAAGCCGGTATCGAGGACCCGCTGATTTTCGTTGCTCTCGGTGACTCTGCGGCCCAGGGGCTGGGAGCCGGCTACGTGTTCGATGGCTACGTGCCGAGACTCGCCGCCGCACTTGCCGACATCACGGGCCGTGAGGTCGCGCTCATCAACCTCTCCGTCTCGGGCGCGGTCATTCCCTCCGTTCTCACCCATCAGGTTTTGTCTCTCAAGGGACTCGAGACTCAGGTCGGCATCGTTCCCGACATTCTCACGTGCGACATTGGTGGTAACGACGTGAGCTACGGCGTGGATGACATGCTGCTTGCCGATTACGTGGCCGCACTGACAAGGTCGCTGCCCGAGGGCTCCTTCATCTCCGACGTGCCGTCCTTCGGTCCAGGTCCGCTGGGAAGCCGGGCAAAGGCCATCTCATCCATGATCCACTCGTACGCGGATCGCGATGGTCACCACCTCATTGAGCTGGACAACTTCACATCCTCCCTGCCTCTCATGAGCTACCTCTTCCGGTACCACGCAACAGACTTCTTCCACCCCAACGCACATGCCTACCAGCATTGGGCGCAGCTGTGGCTAGATCAAATCGCCCCGACCCTTGGAGCACCCACTGTCGAGGTGGCCGACGTCGGGCCCTACCAGCCCTGGGCGTAGCCCCGCAGGCAGCACCATCCCTCACCCCCTCACTTTCGTGAGCCTTGAAAGGACATCAGTGTCTCAACTGTTTTCTCCTATCACCCTGAAGAACGTGACCGTACGCAACCGTGCCTGGATGTCACCGATGTGCCAGTATTCGGCTGCCCCCTCGGGAGAGGACCTAGGTCGACCCAGCGACTGGCACTACGTGCACTACGCGAGCAGGGGATGGGGAGGGATTGGCGCGATCATTGTCGAGTCGACAGCCGTGACCGAGAACGGTCGCATCTCGCCCTTCGACCTTGCCATTCACAACGACGATCAGATTCCCTCGTTCACGAAGCTTGCCGAGCTCATCAAGTCGACCGGGGCCACCGCCGGAATCCAGCTCGGTCACGCGGGTAGGAAGGGGTCCGGCCCCCGCCCCTGGGACGAGCAGACCGTTCTTTACCCGTCGACCTCCGAGATCGGCTGGAACCCTGTGGCACCCTCAGCCATCCCGTTCTCCGACATGTACGAGACCCCGCACGAGCTGACCGAGGACGAGATCCAGGGCCTCATCGATTCCTACGCTCAGGCGGCCCGCAGGGCCGTCGAAGCGGGATTCGAGATCATCGAACTGCACGGAGCACACGGCTACCTCATCCACGAGTTTCTCTCGCCGCTCTCAAACCAGCGCACCGACCGCTGGGGCGAGGACAGGATGCTGTTCGGGCTCGAGGTCATCAAGGCAGTGCGCAAGGAAGTACCAGGTGCCCTCGCCATCCGGATCTCCGCCACCGACTGGTGCGAGTTCGCTGACGATGAGAGGGTGGGATGGACTGTGGCCGAATCGGTGGAGTTCATCGAACGCGCCAAGGAACTGGGACTCGACTTTGTCGACGTGTCTACTGGCGGCAACATCCCCAACATCAAGATCCCGGCCGGCCCCGGCTACCAGGTGCGTTTCGCCCGCGAGATCGCAAAGACTGGAGTCCCTGTCGGCAGCGTCGGTCTCATCACCGAGGCCACCCAGGCCGAACAGATCGTGCGCGACGGCGTCGATGTCGCGGTCCTTGGTCGCGTCCTGCTCTCCGATCCCTACCTGCCGCAGGCGTGGCGGACACGGCTGCGGGAGATGCCGGAGTTCGCCCAGCCCTACCACCGCCAGCTCATGCGCAGCTAGGAACCACGAGCTCGTGCGAAGCCAGACACCATGTCTGCTCGTGCTTAGCTAGGTAATGCCCACGGAGGTTGACCGCTTACGAGGGCATCACGTCCTCCGTGATACGCAAACGGCTGAGCAAAGGACAAGGCGGGGTAGAAGAAGCGGGAGCAAGTCCGCGACTCGCTCCCGCTTGGAATCTGGAGGAACTCTTGCCTGAGTTTCTGAGAAAAACCGACTACTTCTTGATGACGTTCTCGTAGAGGGTGTTGACGAGAACATCGAGGTTCTCCTCGACGGCCTTCGTTGCCTCAACGGTGAGGGGTGAGAACGTGAAGGTGTCCGGGTTAGCCTCAAGGAAGGACTGCACCTGCTCGAAGGACTGCTTGTCCGCGTAGGTGTAGTAGTTGATCTTGCGGACGCCGCGAGTGATGCATTCGCGGTACTCGGCCTCCGACAGGCCGGATGCTCCGTGCATGACGATCGGGACGCCGGTGCGCTCGCGCAGGGTCGAGATGAGCTCGAAGTTGAGCTGGGGATCTGCCTTGTAGAGGCCGTGAACGGTGCCGAAGGAGCAGGCGAGTGCCGTGACGCCGGAATCACGGACGAAGGACTCCGCCAGATCCGGTTCGGTGTAGAGGGTCTCGTTGCTCTCGCCGGAACCGATCTGTGCCCCGTCCTCGCGGCCGGGCATGACACCCAGCTCTGCCTCAACGCCGTAACCGTACTGGTTGGCGAGCTCGACGACCTGCTTCGTCACGGCCAGGTTCTCCTCGTAGGGGAGGCGGGAGGCATCGATCATGGCGGAGTTGAAGCCGACGTCGAAGCCGCGCTTGACGTACTCGAAGGACTCGCCGTGGTCGACGTGGACAACGAGAGGAGCGGTCGAACGCTTGGCGAGCTCAACCATGACCGGGCCGATGTCCTCGATCTTGTTGATCGTCTCGTGAACCTCAGCGTGCTGGATGATGAGGGGGATGTTGTACTTCTCCGCGGTGCGGATAGCAGCCAGCAGCATTTCGAACGTTGGAGTGTTGATCGCGGCGATGCCGACGTTGTTCTTCTCCGCGTATTCCAAAGCCTCGTGAAGACTGATGAGCATTATTCCTACCTCTACGTTGAGATCGTGCCGGGCTCTCGGTCAACTCCCGACTATTTTCATTATTTGGGTGAAAAACTCTAACTTCAAACAGTTATGAATGAGAAAAAGAGTATCCGTGACTGATAATACTCGGCCAGGCTGTGATTTGGAACATTGGGAGAGCAATGAAATATCGCCCACGACAGGTGGGCGATATTTTCAGCTCTCTTTACTCAGAAGTGCAAAAGCTGTGCTTAGGCGAGCGCTTGGAGCGCCTCGAAGGATGCTCGTGCGTTGTCGATGGGGCCCTCGCCGTCGGCGGGCTCCCCATCGATCATGATGTCCTGCTCGAGAACGTAGTAGCCGTCGAATCCGGCATCGTTCAGGGTGGACACGATGGTGGCGAAGTCGATGTCGCCCTGGCCGATGGGCGTGAACATGCCGGCGCGGATGCCCTCGCCCCACACGAGCTCACCGGGCAGGAGCTTGTCGGTCAGGTCCTTGCGGATGTCCTTCGCGTGCACGATCGAGACGCGATCCGCGTACTTCTTGGTCAGCTCGACAACGTCGGCTCCGCCGCACGCGAGGTGGCCGGTGTCGAGGCACAGGCCCACGGCCGAGTTGTCGAGAACCCGCTCAACCTCGTCGACGTTCTGGACCATCGTGCCCCAGTGAGGGTGAATGCAGGCGGTGACGCCGCGAGCGGCCGCCGCCTGGAAGATGCGGTCAAGGTTGGTGAAGAGCGTTGCCCAGCCATCCTCGGTGAGGACGGGACGATCGTCGTAGCCGTCGCGGCCAGAATCGGCAGCGAGAACAAGGTACGTGCCGCCGGCTACCTCAAAGGCATCGAGTTCCTTCTCGACGAGAGGAATGGGATCGAAGTCGGGATCGTGCATGATGGCCAGGAAGAACGCGCCAACGGGTTCCAGGCCGAACTCGCTCACGGCCTCTGCTCGCGCCTCGGCCTCGATCGGCAACCACCCCTGTGGACCGAACTCGGTCGCGGTCAGGCCGATCTCTTTCATTTCAGTCAGTACTCGCTCGGGGGTCATCTGGTATCCCCAACCCGGAACTTCGCATACTCCCCACGAAATGGGAGCGCCAGCAATCTTCATGGCGTGACATCCTTGTCTGTTGTGTTGTGTTGTGTGGTGTGGTGCGTCCTGGGGCTCGTGCTGGAGTGTTCAGGCGCCGCGTCACTGTGAGCTTCAGGAAAGCTGTGGGTGGGCAGGTGCGTACCTGCCCACCCTGGGAAGAGTAATACTCGTTGAGCACTCTCAACCCTGCGGTGCGTGGGCCGAAGCGTCCTGGTAAGCGGCCTACGCAAGATTAGAGATGGACGATGGTTCCCGTGCGTGCGGAGGTCTCGGCGGCCTCCGCAATCTCCAGTGCCTTCCTGCCATCCGTCACATCGGGGGACGGCTTGCGGCCCTGGGTGATGGCGGCGAGGAACTCGTCGAGTTCTGCAGAGTAGGCGGCCTCGTAGCGCGTGAGGAAAAAGTCGAGGTACGGATCCTTGGCTGCCGTGGCAGTCCCGGTCGAGACGCTCACGGTCGTGGGCCGGATGTTATCGGCATTGACCGTGGCCCTATCGCCAAAGACCTCAAGACGCTGATCGTAGCCGGAGGAGCAGTGGCGCGAGTTCGTGATTGTCGCGGTCGTGCCTTCGGCGTTGGTCAGGGTGATGATGGCGCCATCAAAGTCCCCGGTGTCCTTGAGGGCCGGATCCAGGTTCTGCCCGATGGCAACGACAGAGGTGATGTCGCCAAGGAAGAACCGTGCCATGTCGAAGTCGTGTATCGTCATGTCCTTAAAGATGCCGCCAGACGTGGCAATGTATTCCGGAGGTGGAGCGGCGGGATCGCGGGAGATGATCGTGACCTGCTCGACCTTACCCACGGTGCCATCGTCCACGAGGTCGTGGATCTTGGCGAAGGAAGGATCAAAGCGGCGGTTGAAGCCCATCATGACGGTCGGATCCAGGCCCTCGAGGTTCTTCTCGAGCTGATAGACAGTGTCGGTATCCATGGCCACCGGCTTCTCGCACAGAACAGGCTTACCGGCCTTGACACCGGCCAGGATCTGTTCCGTGTGGAAGGGCGTGGGGGAGCAGATGATGATGGCCTCAACCTCGGGATCCGAGATGAGTTCATCCGCACTCGTCGTCCATCGAGCTCCGGTCTGCTGCGCCAATGCAGACGCGGCACGCTCCACCGGATCCGAGATCGCCACGAGGGTGGCGTTCGGATGGGCGGAAACAGACCGCGCGTGCACGTGCGCAATCCGACCGGCTCCAATAATGCCAATCTTGATCACGTCAGTGTCTTTCTCTCGAAATTGAACTCCAGGAGGAGCGGACTCCCGCTACGGTGCAGGAAGGATGATGTCGCGTACGAGCTGATCGAGCGCGTTGTCTGCATCAAGGAACTGACGCAGGGTCTTGGCGGAGGGGCCGAAGCTTGCGAACTCGTCCACCGTCATGCCATCAACATCATATGCGCGGTTGAAGTCGGGAATGCGACGCAGCTGCTCGATGTAGTACTCATCGACCGGCTTGCTCATGCGCTCCTCGACGACGTAATCGGAGTCGTTGACCAGCTTCTGCCACTTGAACGGGGGAGAGACCACGAGGTCGCCACCCTGGAACTCGGTCCACTGGTAGGGGTTACGGAAGGCAGCGACGAGGAGGCGGGCGGTGTAGCCGCGCTCCTGGAAGACGCTGTAGGCCTTCTTGACTGCGGCAATGCCGGCCCACTCGAGAGCGGAGTAGTCAAGGAAGAGCTGATCGCGGGCCACAACCGACTTCAGCCAGTCATCGAGGCGACCGACCATGATCGTGACCACGGGTCCCATGGTCGAGACGTCGTGACCTGCCGTCTTGCGTGCCTCAAGGCCACGCTCGATGGCTGCGGCTGCCTCAACTGCCTGAGGAACCGAGAAGGACACGGTGACGTTGATGGAAACGCCGCGGGACGTTGCATCCTCGATGGCCTCAATGCCGGTCTTGGTTGCGGGGATCTTCACGACAATGTTGTCGGCAAGGTTGTGGAACTCTTCAGCCTGATCGGCGAGAGCCTTGGCGTTGCGGTGGAGGCGGGGATCCGTCTGCACCGAGAGGCGGCCGTTGCGGCCGTTGGAGGCCTTGAAGGCGGGCTCGAGCAGCTTGGCTGCCTCGACCGACATGTTCTTGACAGCCTGCCAACCGATCTCGGACTCCGACCAGGTCGGGTTCTCGTCGGCAATCTGGCGAATGCGATCGGTCCAGATGTCGGGGCGGTTGCTCAGCGTGGTGTAGGCGATCTGTGGGTTGCAGGTGGCGCCAACGCCACCGAACGAGATGGACTGGGTCAGTTCATCGAGATCGGACGAGTCGTTCCACAGCACTGTCGGGAACTGCTTGGTGGCCTCGTACAGGGGGCCATCGGTGTACGTGATTTCACTCATGTGTCTTGCTCCTGGGCTAATCCACCGCAATTCCCGTCGTTGGGGCAGTGGGTTTAATCCTGAGTGTATGGACATGTCAGTCCCATGTCAATACTTTGTATGTACAAACTGGGGAATGTGACTCATTTGTCTCATTGCGGACTGATCGCATTGCACTGATGACCTCGAACTCTGTGTGAAAACCACTTGTTCTGACGTGATTCCGGCCCCGGTCTTTCCTAGTCGGCAACGAGCGGGATCGTCACGTTGTATTGGGAGGCGTCGTAGACGTGACGACCAAACTCGACAACGTCACCCGAGACGTCGTACACGGTGCGTTCCATGGTCATGAGCGCTGCGCCGGCCTCCAGTCCAAGCAGATCCGATTCCCGATCTGTTGCAATGCGTGCGCCGATAGTCTGGACCGCGGTCGACATCTTGACGTTGCGATCGGCCAGGCACTTGTAGAGACCGTTGTTCGAGAGCTCTGTGAGCGTTGGGGCGATCTTCGAGGGCAGCGTGTTGTGCATGATTCCCAGCGGAGAGTCGGTGATCCAGCGAAGGCGCACAATCGTCACGACCTCGTCACCCGCCGAAAAATTGAGCGGTTGAGCCTGGTCGTCGTTTGCTAGCTGGACCTGGTAGGACAGCACCTCCGTGCGGGTCTCGTAGCCGGCCGCCTCGAGATCCTCGTTGAGGCTGGTGAGGCCGATCTGGCGATGAACGTGGGTTGGTGTGACGCGCGTGCCGACGCCCCTCCTGCGCACGAGAAGGCCGCTGTTGACCAAGTCCTGCAGCGCCCTACGCGTCGTCGGGCGGGAAACCCCGAGGCGATTGGCAAGGGAGACCTCGTCCTCGATGAGTCGTCCGGGCTCAATTGCTCCCGACATGATGAGCCGCGTGAGGGGCTCTGCAATCTGCTGGTACAGGGGAGTGGTCGACCTGCGATCAAGGTGAATGTCAGCAATATAGGGGGTGTCGAGGGTTGTATCGCTCATGTTTGTGCCGGCCTTTGTTCGGGGATGGAGATAACAATAGCGCGAATTCTCCCGCAAATGTCCTCATTCTTGAAAAAACTGCTGGGAACTCGCACTTCGTAATGTTAGGACAAAGGCTTGACTATGGGTAACAAGTGAGGGATGATCAGAGTGTACTTCCCTCAAGGATGCGGAAAGGAGTCGCGATGAGCGCGGCAAACATCGAGGTTCTGACGATCGGTCGGTCAGGGGTTGATATTTACCCCTTGCAGACTGGTGTTGGTCTCGAGGAAGTGACGTCATTTGGTAAGTTCCTTGGTGGATCTCCCACCAACATCGCTGTTGCGGCCGCCCGGTTGGGCCACACCTCGGCAGCAATCACCGGGGTCGGCGACGACCCGTTTGGTCGTTTTGTTCGCATGGAAATGCGCAGGCTCGGGGTCTCGGACGAGTTCGTTGTTGAGAACAAGGATTTCAACACCCCCGTCACCTTCTGCGAGATCTTCCCGCCGGACGACTTCCCGCTCTACTTCTACCGCGAGCCATCCGCTCCGGACCTTCAGCTCCGACCCGAGGACATTCCGACCGAGGCAGTGAAGAACGCCAAGGTGTTCTCCCTGTCCGGCACCGGACTATCGGTTGAGCCTTCCCGTTCCGCCCACCTGCACGCACTGAACATTCGCAACAAGCAGGGCTGGACGATCGCCGACCTAGACTACCGCCCCATGTTCTGGGCGTCGGAAGAAGAGGCCTCCACGCACATCGGTAGCGTTCTCGAGCACGTCAACGTTGCCGTCGGCAACCGCGACGAGTGCCGCATCGCCGTTGGTGAGGTTGAGCCGGACCGCGCTGCGGACGCCCTACTCGAACGCGGCGTCGAACTCGCCATCGTCAAGCAGGGACCCAAGGGCACCCTGGCGAAGACCGCGGATGAGCGGATCGAGGTTCCCGTGACCGCCGTTGAGACAGTCAACGGACTCGGCGCAGGCGATTCTTTTGGTGGCTCGCTCGCTCACGCCCTCATCATGGGTTGGGATTTCCCCAAGGCCATCCAGTTCGCATCGACCGCAGGCGCCATCGTCGTGTCCCGCCTCGAGTGCTCGACCGCCATGCCCGTCGAATCGGAAGTCTTCGACCTCATTGCGAAGAACCCGGGTTCCGCTCCCGTGGTGGAGGCCCGCCGATGATCGACGTCAACACTCTGACAGATGTACGCGCCTACGAGCCGGAGCGCATTGCGCAGGCTCTGTCGAACCGCGTTCCCGGCCCGGGTCCCATCCCGGGCAAGAAGCAGATGATCATTGCTTGCGACCACGCGGCCCGTGGCGCGCTCGGCGCGGGTGGGGATCCCCTCGCCATGGCGGATCGTCGCGATCTCCTCGAGCGCTGTGTGGCGGCACTGAACAGGCCCGGAGTCACTGGCTTCCTTGGCACCGCCGACATGATTGAGGATCTCGTTATTCTTGGTGCACTGGACGGCAAGGATGTCTACGGCTCCATGAACCGGGTGGGTCTGCAGGGTGCCTCGTTCGAGATGGACGACAGGTTCAACTGCTACGACACGCAAGGAATCGTGAATGCGGGACTCGAGGGTGGAAAGACCCTCACCCGCATCAATCTCGATGATGCTGGCACCGCCGTTACCCTCGAAGCAACCGCCAAGGCCGTCGATGAAATGTCCGCCGCCGGCAAGCGGCTCATGATTGAGCCCTTCATCTCGACCTGGGTCGATGGAAAGATCCAGAACGACCTGTCTCCCGACGCCGTCATCAAGTCCATCGCCATCGCCCAGGCCCAGGGCCGGAGCTCCGCGTACACGTGGCTCAAGCTTCCCTGCGTCGACGAAATGGAACGAGTCATGGCGTCGACCACCCTTCCCTCCCTTATCCTTGGGGGAGAGGTTCCCGACGATCCGGATGCGGCATTTGGTCAGTGGGCAGATGCCCTCACGCTACCGAACGTGCTCGGCCTGGTCATTGGGCGATCGCTACTGTACCCGAACGATGACGATGTCGAACGGGCCGTTGACAATGCTGTGGAGCTGCTATGAACGAAAACGATAAGTACCTCATCAAGGCCGGCGAGAGCGCCGAAGGTAAGTTTGACACCGTGATCACGACCGAGCGCGCGGGCTGGGAGTTCTGCTCCCTCAAGATTGCCGCGCTGAAGGCCGGTGAATCCGAGACTGTTGAGACCGGCGAGACCGAACTGCTCGTCCTGCCCCTGTCCGGTAGCGCAACCGTGAGCGTCGATGGAACGGACTACGAGCTTGCGGGACGCGACTCGGTCTTCACCGACATCACCGACTACATCTTTGTACCCAGGGGCAAGACCCTGACGGTCACGGCTAAGACGGATGGTCGCTTCGCGTTGCCCGCCACGAAGGCATCGAAGAATCTGTCGGTTCGCTACTGTCCTCGCGACGAGGTCAAGACCGGCATCCGCGGTTCCGGAATCATGACCCGCCAGGTCAACAACTACGCCCTCGGCAACGACGTCGAGACCTCCCACCTTCTCGTGTGCGAGGTGCTGACCCCCGGTGGCAACTGGTCCTCCTACCCGCCCCACAAGCACGACGTTCACTCGGACGATGAGCGGGTCCTTGAGGAGATCTACTACTTCGAGATCCGCGATGGCGGACCGAACAACGAAACCGAAGGCTTCGGCCTTCAGCGTGTCTACTCTTCCCCAGGCAAGGATATCGATGTCTGCGCCGAGGTGCGCAGCGGCGACACGATTGTCGTTCCCTGGGGTTACCACGGCCCGTCAGTGGCCGCTCCCGGTCACGACATGTACTACCTGAACGTCATGGGTGGGCCCGCGGAGGACTCCATCTGGCTCATGACTGACGATCCCTGCCACACCTGGCAACGCCAAGCATGGGAAGGGGACGACATCGATCCCCGCGTCCCCTTCATCCCACTCAACGAGGAGAACTAAATGTCATTTGAAACTGTCCGGTTGACCGTTGCTCAGGCAACGATCCGCTTCCTCGTGAACCAGTACTCGGAAAGGGACGGCGTTGAACAGCGTTTTTTTGCCGGCACCTTTGGCATCTTTGGTCACGGTAACGTCGCCGGCCTCGGCCAGGCACTCCTGCAGAACGAACTCGATCCCGAGCCAGACGGCGGCTCCATGCCCTACTACATGCCCCGCAACGAGCAGGGTCAGGTCAATGCCGCGGCCGCCTTCGCGACCGCGAAGAACCGTCTTCAGACCATGGTCTGCACCTCGTCGATTGGCCCCGGTGCCCTCAACATGGTGACCGGCGCAGCCGTCGCCACAACGAACCGCGTCCCGGTTCTCTTGCTTCCCTCGGATCAGTTCGCAACCCGCTACCCGGATCCGGTGCTCCAGCAGATTGAGAACGCTCAGACCCTCGATACGACCGTCAACGACGCGTTCCGTCCCGTCTCGGTGTTCTTCGACCGCATCAACCGCCCCGAGCAGCTCCTCCCGAGCCTCATGCAGGCGATGCGTGCGCTGACCGACCCGGCCGATACCGGAGCCGTCACCCTCGCCATGCCCCAGGACGTACAGGCCGAGGCATTCGACTTCCCGGTCGAGGCATTCAACAAGAGGGTCTGGCACATCCGCCGCGATCCGCTGGAGAAGGCCGCACTCAACCGCGCAGTCGAGATCATCAAGAACGCGAAGAAGCCCCTCGCCATCGCCGGCGGCGGCGTCATCTACTCCGAGGCATCGCAGGAGCTCCGCGCATTCGCATCAGCGACCGGCATTCCCGTCTCCGACACCCAGGCCGGCAAGGGCGCCATCAACCACGACTCCCCGCAGTCCGTCGGTGGCGTTGGTTCGACCGGTTCCTTCTCGGCCAACAACCTCGCCAACGAGGCTGACGTCATCATCGGTATCGGCACCCGCTACTCCGACTTCACGACGGCTTCCCACACCCAGTTCAAGAACGAGGCCGTCAAGTTCGTCAATATCAACGTCAAGGCGTTCGATGCCGTGAAGAACGGCGGCGAGATGCTCGTGGCGGATGCTCGCGAGGCACTTGTCGACCTGACCGCCGCTCTCGAGGGCTACCACGTCTCCGACGAGTACGCAGAGCGCATTGCCTCCGAGAAGGAGGCGTGGGACAAGGAGGTGGATCGCTGCTACCACCTCGATCACAAGCCGCTCCCGTCCCAGCTCGAGGTCTTCGGTGCCCTCAACGAGATGATGGGTGACAACGACGTTGTCATCAACGCAGCGGGCTCCATGCCCGGCGACCTCCAGGCACTCTGGCGGGCCAAGACCCCGGTCCAGTACCACGTTGAGTACGCGTTCTCGACCATGGGCTACGAGATCCCGGCAGCCATGGGCGTGAAGATGGCGCTCCCGGATTCCGAGGTTGTCGCCATCGTCGGTGACGGCACCTACCAGATGCTTCCCATGGAGCTGGCCACCATTGTCCAGGAGGGCCTCAAGGTCATCTTTGTTCTCCTGCAGAACTTCGGCTACGCATCGATCGGCGGTCTCTCCGAGTCTCGCGGTTCCCAGCGCTTCGGCACAAGGTACCGCATGGGTGGCGGCAACCCCCACAACCAGGAAGGCGATTACCTTCCCGTTGACCTTGCCGCCAACGCCGAGTCCTGGGGTCTCCAGGTCCTCAAGGTCAAGACCATCGACGAGTTCAAGGAAGCCTACCGTGAGGCCGAGGCCTCCGATCGCGCAACCATGATCTACATCGAGACCGACCTGTACGGCCCCAACCCTCCGGCAACCTCCTGGTGGGACGTCCCTGTGTCTGAAGTCTCCCGCATCGAGTCCACGCAAGAGGCCTACAAGGAGCACGTCAAGAACCGAGCACCGCAGAGGCACTACTTCTAGGTCGCGCGTTTCCAATACTCCGCAGCGCGGGGGGAGTGTTTACACGTCTCGCTCTCTCCCGCGCTCGGGAACTCTCGCGGCTGGCAGAATGCGGCGACGCAGGGCAGGCCAGTCGCGAGGCACATGGGCGGTTCATTGAGCCGCCCATTTTCGGGTGCTCGCGCACGAGATTTGTCATGTTAAGAATTCATGCCAGTGATCTATCCCATTTGTTAGTACAAATGACTTAGGTCCTGTACACTGGTGTCAATGGCAGCCGCACACGAGCGGCATGAACGCAACAAGGAGTTCAATCGTGAAGACAATTCAGCATTGGGTCGATGGAGAGCTGTACACCGGTACCCCCGAAGGCACCATCCCCGTGGAAAACCCCGCCACCGGCGAGATCGAGGGCGAGCTGCTTGCATCGTCCGCAGCCGACCTGGACCACGTCGTCGAGGTCGCTACCCGCGCACAGAAGGAGTGGGCCAAGGTTTCGCTCGCTCGCCGTACCGCGATCCTGTTCAAGATGAGGGAACTTGTTCTCGCCAACCAGGACGAGTTGGCCAAGGCCATCGTCGCCGAGCACGGCAAGGACTACTCGGACGCAATTGGTGAGATCCAGCGCGGACGCGAAACCCTCGACTTTGCGTGTGGCATCAACGTCGCACTCAAGGGCGAGTACTCGTCCGACGTCTCCACCGGTGTCGACGTCCATTCCATCCGTCAGGCAGTCGGCGTTGTCGCCGGCATCTGCCCCTTCAACTTCCCCGTCATGGTTCCGATGTGGATGCACCCCATCGCTCTCGCGACCGGTAACGCCTTCATCCTGAAGCCGGCCAGCCCGACCCCGACCGCGTCCCTCATCATCGCTCGCCTCTACAAGGAGGCCGGCCTGCCCGACGGCGTGTTCAACGTGCTGTCCGGTACTCGCGACTCCGTGACTCGCATCCTCGAGCACCCAGGCATCGACGCCATCTCGTTCGTTGGCTCCACCCCGGTCGCTCACATCGTCCAGGACACGGGTGTCACCCATGGCAAGCGTGTTCAGGCTCTCGGTGGTGCGAACAACCATGCAATTGTCCTGCCCGATGCCGACCTCGAGTTCGCAGCCAAGCACCTCTCCGCAGCCGCCTTCGGCGCAGCCGGCGAGCGTTGCATGGCTCTCCCAGTCGTCGTCGCAGTCGGTGGCGTTGGCGAGAAGCTCGCTCAGCTCGTCATGGGCAACGCAGAGAAGATCAAGGTCGGCTACGGCCTCGACGAGGGCGTCCAGATGGGCCCGGTCATCTCCGCCTCCGCCAAGTCCCGCATCGTCGGCCTCGTAGACGACGCTGAGAAGGACGGCGCGAACGTTGTTCTTGATGGTCGCGACCTCGTCATCGAGGGCAAGGAAGGCGGCCACTTCATTGGCCCGACCATCGTGACTAATGCTTCCACCGATTCCGATCTTTACAAGGAAGAGGTGTTCGGCCCGGTTCTCACGATCGTTGAGGCTGACACCTACGAAGAGGCCATCAACATCGTCAACTCCTCCGAGTTCGGTAACGGTGCTGCCATCTTCACCAACGATGGCGGCATGGCCCGCAAGTTCACCCTCGAGGTTGAGGCCGGTATGGTTGGCGTCAACGTGCCGATCCCGACCCCGGTTGCCTACTACTCGTTCGGTGGCTGGAAGGAATCGCTCCTCGGCGATCACCACATCCACGGACCCGAGGGCGTCCGCTTCTACACCCGTGCCAAGGCCATCACCACCCGTTGGCCCTCCGAGTCCGGTGCGTACGAAGCTTCGATGTCCTTCGCTCGCGAGGAGTAATCCTTTCCGTGAGAGCGCGTTGAACCAACCCTGTTCTCACACCTATCTCGAATAGCACCTTCGCATGTGGTTACGCTCCCCAATAGGGGAGCGTAACTGCGTTCAGGGTGCAGTGCGGGAGCGGCTCAAAGTCAGTGAGCCAGGAACTGACACTGACTGCGAGTAGGCTGCTGGCAGAAGATAGGGTGGAGTCTGCGAGGAGGTTGGTCGTTGCGAATTGGGTGGAGGCTGCGAGTTGGGCGGTGCTGGAGAGGCAGATGTTGCGTGGGTGATTGTGGCTGTAGGAAAGCTCGACGCATCATGCGCGGCATCTCCCACTTGGCAGGCGCGTTATTTCCCACTTGGCAGGGTACGGCTTTCGGATCTGGAGATGTGCAGGGCTATCGGTGGAATCTCAGGATATTCCCGGGTGCGCGGGGCCGACTTCGGATAAGCTGAAAAGCGCGAGACGATTGATCCGAGGGGAGCATCTCATGCAGCAGTCAACTGAATCGATCCTGTGTGTCGGTGAGGCGCTGATCGACATTGTCGATCGGAACGGTAAGAAGAGCGAGCACGTGGGCGGTAGCCCCATGAATGTCGCCACGGTCCTTGCCACCCTCGGTCACCCAACGTCCCTGGCCTCCTGGTGGGGAAATGATCGTCGCGGGCACGAGATCGAACGAGTCGCGGCCACCGCCGGCCTCCAGATCGTTCCCGGGAGCGATCGAGCAGAACGCACCTCTGTCGCGAACGCAACCGTTGACGAGACCGGTCATGCGACCTACGAGTTTGATCTGCTGTGGGAGGTGCCGAAGCTTCCGGAGCCCCGGGACATCACCCACCTTCATGTCGGCTCCATTGGTGCCACTCTCGAACCAGGCGGCACGGATGTCTTGAAGGCGGTCAAGAGAATGGTGATCCAGGGAACGGTCTCCTACGACCCGAACCTGCGCCCCGCCATCATGAGACGTCCCAGTAGCGTCAAGGCGCGGGTGGAAGAGATCGTTGCTCACTCCGACGTTGTCAAGGTGTCTGATGAGGACCTGGAGTGGCTGTACCCGAACACTCCGATCGAGGAGATTATGAGGAACTGGATCGCCAAAGGTCCGGGACTCGTGATCGTCACCCGCGGCCCCTGGGGTGCATACGCGAAACTCGGAGCTGATAGGGACATGCTCGTCATCGACGCACTCGATGTTGAACTGGCCGACACCGTGGGAGCGGGAGACTCTTTCATGGGTGGACTGATCTCCGGCCTCATCGATGCCGAACTCCTCGGTAGCGTCGCGGCAAAGGGTAACCTCAGATCTGCTCGCTGGCACGATGTTCAGCCGGCGCTCCACCGCGCAGTCATCTCATCTGGCCTCACAGTCAGCCAGGAGGGCGCCTACGCATCAACCCGCCAGGAAATCGAGAACGTCATCATTGCACAGCCCAACCTCAAGTGAGTCGAAGCAAGAATCACAAGTCAGCTGACACTAGATCCAGAGAACCGCTTGCCGACAGGCTGTGTTTCACACGAATCCTGGAATGGTGATTGCTTTTCGGGGCGAGTGAGTTGCCGCTCCCACAGGAACAGCACGGGCCAAGAAGACGAGCTCTCATCTTTGTTGTGGCGCCATTGCCTGAGCCTTCTTGATGTCGCAATGCTCCTTATACCTATGCTCATGCACTTAACGCCGTGCGGTCCTGCTCAAAGAGGAAACCGGAGTCGATGAACTTGGGTCGACGAACTTGAGTCAATGGACCTGGCTAGGTGGATGTGGGTCGATGGACTTGGGTTCTTGGGCTCGGGTGGATGGTCGGCGCAGGTGAGTGCTTAGAGTCAGCCCACAAGCAAGTAGAACGCGGACACCACGGTGAGGCCGATGATGATGGCGTTGAAGACCTTCTGGTTAATTTGTTTGACGATGATCTTGCCAATAAAGGCACCGATGAGAACAACGGGAATGAGAATGGCTGCGGTCGTGAGGATCTCAGCATTCATGAGACCAATTCCGGCAGAGAAGGGCAACTTGATGACATTGACGGTGAAGAAGAACCACGCCTGAGTCCCAAGGAACCTCCTCATGTCAAAACCCGAAGCAATGAAATAGAGGTTCATGACGGGACCGCCCGAGTTTGCCGCCATCGTCGTAAACCCGCCCAGCGCTCCATACAGGGAACGAATGGAACGCCTCGCGAAGAGCTCCCTGATGGTCTCTCCCGATTCTCGCTTCATGAGCAATAGGGTCAGCACCATGAGGAACAGAAGAATGATGCCGATCGAGCGGCGCATGACATCATCGCTCACGAAATAGAGGAACAGGGCACCAAGGGCCACCCCGACCACGACGGACGGGATGAGCTTCTTGAGGATCGCCCAGTCAGCATCGTGGAAGTACATGCGGATCGCTATGAGGTCACCAACGAGTAGCAGGATGAGAAGCGCTGCGGTCGACTCTCGCGCGGGCAGGACCGCAGCAAACAAGGCCACCGAAATAGTGACAATTCCGGGAAGTGCCGTCTTGCCGATACCGACGAACAGAGCGGCCAAGACAATCGCGGCCCACGCGATCGGCTCAAGGGCGGGTATTACCATGCGCATCCACTTTCAGAAAAGCAATTCAAAAATGTAAGTACAAAGTCCTTTCTTTGTGCTTACATTTAAGCTTACACTTATCTTAAGGCAACGGTACTGAGTTCGCCCGAGTCGTTCCAATGGAGGAAACATGTCTGTTCAGATACCCGAGACAATGAGAGCGTCCGTTCTTCGCGATGTCGAGAAGGGACTACAGGTCGAGGAGATTCGCACTCCCCACCCACGAGCAGGTGAGGTACTCGTCAAGGTACGCGCTTGCGGAATGTGCCACTCCGATCTGCATGTCATTCACGGCAAGATCGCCTTCCCGCTTCCCGCGGTCCTCGGCCACGAGGTCAGCGGCGAGATCGTCGAAATCGGCCCCGGCAACGAGCACACCAATCTTAAGGTGGGCCAGAACGTCGCGGGAGCATTCCTCATGCCCTGCGGCCAGTGCGAAGCCTGTGCCGAAGGTCGCGACGACCTCTGCGGTCCCTTTTTCGACCTCAACCGCCTCAAGGGTCAGCTCTACGACGGTCAAACCCGACTCTTCGGCCTCGATGGCGAAGAGATCGCCCAGTACTCGATGGGTGCGCTCGCGGAGTATTGCGTGATTCCCTCCACGTCTGTCGCGCCGATCCCTGACAACGTCGATCCCGTCGCCGGCGCCATCATTGGCTGCGCCGTACTGACTGCTTACGGTGCGGTTCGTCGCGGCGCTGATCTGCACCACGGTGAAACCGTTGCGGTCGTGGCAACCGGTGGCGTGGGTTCCAACATCATCCAGATTTCTCGCGCCTTCGGTGCGAAGAAGGTCATCGCCATCGACATTGCCGATGACAAGCTTGAGGCGGCACGGGCACTCGGCGCAACCGATGTTGTCAACTCGACCACCGAGGATGTTCGTGAACGCGTCTTCGACATCACCGGCGGCAGGGGAGTGGACGTTGCCTTCGAGGCACTCGGCCGCCCCGAAACCTGGAACTCCGCCCTCGCTTCACTCAAGGACGGTGGCCGCATGGTACCCATCGGCCTCGGTGCTGGTGTGCAGACCGCCGATGTCGAGATCAATAGGACCGTGCGTCGTTCCCAGTCGATCATCGGATCCTACGGCGCCCGCACGCGCCACGACCTTCCTGCGGTCGTGGAGCTCGCAGCTGCCGACATCGTGAACTACAGGGACATCGTCTCGGCTCACTACTCGCTCGAGAACGTGGGCGAAGGATACGACCTGCTGGCTCAGGGCAAGATCCGTGGCCGCGCAGTCGTCGACATGAGTCTCTAAGAACCTCGCGACCCCATTCGCGTGGAACCTTGTCACCCCGATGTGTTGTGGCCCGGGGTGGCAGGGCGGGGATTGGCCTGGTGGGGCTGATAGGTCAATCCCCCAAAATCTTCCTTGAACCCAACGGGAGAACGGACTGGACCACCGTTCCCAGGCAGAACCCGGTTGCTGTGAGCAGTTTGCAGCAACCGGGGTTCGTCATTCCTGAGGAAACGGCTCCTCCGCTAGAAAGCGTTGCGCATGGGTCCGACTGTTCCGAGTAGCTCCGAGCGTTGCGAGCGGGCCCGATGCGTGTGAGCGGGTGCGATACTTCTAAGCGAATCCGATAGTTGCAAGCAGACACGACAGCTGCGAGGCCATCCGACGCTGTGAGGCGGTCCGAGAGTTGCTCGATACGAGGGGCAATGCGATAGCGCGCCCCGCGAGGTGGCGGCGTGAGCGGTGGGCCGGGGGAGTAAGCGCCTCGCGGGGGAGTGGACATAGAGCGAGGCCCCTTCGTGTGAAGGGGCCTCGGGAAGATTATGGGAGGCTGGAAGCCTCGGCTACGGGCTAGTTAGCCTCGTAGAGCTTCGTCAGGGTCAGCGCGAGGGCTGCGACGACGGTGCAGATACCGGTGGTGATGACCATGGCCGGATTTGAAAGCGCAATACCAGCAATAGCTCCAACGACCATGAGAACGATGGTGGCGAGGATTGCGGATGCGGTGACTCCCTCGATGCGGGGGGTCTCTCGGTACGCGAACGTAGCCGAGCTGAGTCCGTAAGTAATTGTCGACATGGCGTACTCCTTTTCTGTGTGACTGCTGGGCTGTGCCCGAAGCGGTCGGTTTTAGTTGTGAAGTCTTAGAGATCTTCGCCGAGGCCGGAGAAGATGATGAAGGGCATGGCGATCGCGGTGATTGCGCCTGCGATGAGGGTGACGATCGGTGCGCCCATGGCAACGCCAGCAACTGCAACGACGCCCATGAAAACGAGGAAGCCGATGAGTGCCTGGAAAGCGGTCCAGGTCTTGGTGACGATGACGTCCGATGCCTGGAAGTCTGCAACGTTTGCGCGTGCTTCGATGATGGTCGACATGATGGTGGTCCTTTTCAATTCGGTGCAGAGCTACGGGTGTGTGCTCTGCACATCCGTGTGCTCGATCCGATTGGACCGGTTCCGTTTGGAACACTTCAAGCATAGCAAGGAATGTAAGGATGTAAAGAGAACTTGCAGTAACTTGCGTCATAGTTTCAGAAACTAATTGCAGAAACCCTTGATATAGCAACAAAAAATCGGTATTCAATTTGTAAAGACAAACATACCTCTGCAAACTTTGCAAGATTCTGGTTGTTTGACCGAAAGCTGGTGAAACTTTGGTGATCTGACTTGTTGAATGGAGATTTCTTGAACCGGTCGCAGTGTAATCAATTTTCAAGCCGGTTTCAGAAGTTTGTTAGGTCAAAGCCTTGCCAGTTCGAGGGTTGTTGTTCTACAATCATTGGAGCGTGCCAATGAAGGTGGCGCCTACGAGATAGAGGGTAGAAAAATGACTTCAAAGGCGAAGAACACGAAGGATCCGAAGTACTCCAAGCTGACGATCGGTGTCTGTCCCGACCAATGGGGCGTGTGGTTCCCGGAGGATGAGAAGCAGATGGATCCCCGTCGCGCCATGGAAGAGATGGCGGAGGCGGGATTCGAGGTTCTCGAGACCGGTCCCTACGGATACTTCCCGAAGGATCCGAAGGAACTGCAGCGCTGGCTCGATGACACCGGCATGCGCGTCGTGGCCGGCACCGGCTGGGGCATCCTCCACAAGAAGGAAGCATGGGCGGAGACCGAGAAGACTTTCCGTGCGATTGCTGAAACCCACGCGGCTGTCGGTGCCGAGTATATCGTGCACCTTCCTCCGCTGTACCGCGACGACAAGACCTGGGAGTGGACCGATGATCGCGTCCTCTCAGACGATGCATGGAAGCTTTACGTCGACAACGCCAACCGCCTTGGTTCGATGCTGCTCGACGAGTACGGACTCAAGATGGTTCTGCACCCCCACGGTGACTCCCACATCGAGACCCCCGAAGAGATCGGCCGCATCTTCGAAGCAACCGATCCCAAGTACGTGAACCTCTGCCTGGACTCGGGCCACATTGTCTACGGCGGCGGCGATCCCGTGGAACTGGTCAAGCAGTACCCTGAGCGCATCACGTACGTCCACATCAAGGCATTCGATGAGGACATCACGCGCGAAGCACACGAGAAGGATTGGCCGTTCGGCGAGGCCGTTGCCAAGGGCGCATCGGTTCGTCCCCCGGCAGGTCTGCCCGAGATGCACGCCTTTGTCGATGCTCTCGCTGAGCTGAACAAGGATCTGTACGTCATCTGCGAGCAGGACTGCTACCCCTGCCCGCCCGAGTTCCCCAAGCCCAACGCGATCAAGATGCGTGAATACCTGGCCGAGTGCGGCCTCGGACTTCTCTAAGTCTCCAAAGGTGCGGGGCAGTTTGCCCCGCACCCTCCAACATGGCGCAAGCCCAGTCAATGGCGGCGTATGTCTAATCGCTTCGCGGTAAGAGCCCAACGTGGTGACGGTGCAAGCTTGACCACAATGCGGCGCAAGCCCAGCCCGGACCGCACGCTTGCTAAGGCATATAGGCGCAGCTAGATTCCGCGGAGCTCTGCTGACTTGCCGCAGTGATGAGCGCCCACACAACGCTTTACTTTGCACAATTCCGCACCAGAACAAACATTTATGCCCACCTCAGGGCTCTCACATTTAAGGAACAGACATGACAGTCAAAGTTGGTCTCATCGGATGTGGCGGCATGGGCCGCGCACACGTTGACCGCATCGTTAACGAACTGAGCGGCGCCGAGGTTGTTGCCGCAGCCGACCTCAATCTGGCAGCCGCCGAGGCCGTTGCCGAGCAGGTCGGTGGAAAGGCATACGGATCCGGCGCTGAGCTCATCGCCGATCCCAACGTCGATGCCGTCCTCATCGCAACCTTCGGTTCCGTCCACAAGGATGACGTCATTGCCGCGGTCAATGCCGGCAAGTACGTGCTCGTCGAGAAGCCCCTCGCAACCACCGCGGAGGACTGCCAGGCCATCCTCGACGCCGAGATCGCTGGCGGCAAGAAGCTCGTGACCGTTGGCTTCATGCGCCGCTTCGACAAGGCTTACAACGAGATCAAGGAGCTCGTTGATGGTGGCAAGTACGGACCGGTTCTGCTCGTGCACAACCGCCACCGTAACCCCTCGGTCCCGGACACCTACACGTCCCGCAACCTCATCGACGACACCGCGATCCACGAGATCGACACGATGCGTTGGATGACGGGGGAGGAGATCGTCAAGGTACGCACCGATAACGCCCGCAAGAGCTCCCGCGCACACGCAAAGCTCCAGGAACCCATCGTGCTCGTGTTCTACACCGAGTCAGGCATCCGCATCGATGACGAGGTCAATGTCAACCTCGAATACGGCTACTCCATCGAGTGCGAGGTCGTCATGGAGAACGCGGCCGCCAGCCTGGGTGACCAGGAAGGAATTCACATTCGCGATATCGAGGGTAATCGGAATAGAATGTGTCAGAGTCACATCGATCGCTTCCACGGGGCTTTCAACACCGAGGTTCAGTCCTGGATCAACGCGGTCGCTGCAGATACCCACACAGGGTCGACGGCCTGGGACGGCTATGCCGCAACCGCGGTCGTTGACGCCGCTCTCGCATCCCAAGATCAGGGCGGTATCGAAGTTGACGTCGAGCTTATTGAAAAGCCCGACTTCTACGCCTAGGGCTCCGCTCTAGGTCAACCCTGGAAGGATTTTCGTATGGTTCAGATCGCCCTTGATCCCAATATGTACTACGCCTCGATGTCGACGGCCGATACGCTGCGCAAGGCGCGGGAACTCGGATTCGACTACGTCGAGCTCTCGCCCAACACCGAATTCCACTTCTGGCACCGCTACCCGAAGGCCGACGACGAGTTCGTAGCCGACCTTCTCAAGGCGTCGAAGGAGACCGGCGTCAAGATCGCGACCCTCAACCCCGTGTTCAACTGGTCGTCCGTCGATGAGCAGGAGCGTCAGGCACAGGTGCGCAACTGGCGCAGGCTCCTCGAGCTTGCCGACCAGCTCGATGTGCGCAACATCGTGTCGGAGTTCTCGGGCAACCCGAACACTCCGTTGCAGGCCGAGCACCAGTGGTACAAGTCGATTGACGAGCTCTCGGGTGACTTCGAGAAGTACGGAATTCGACTTGCCATGGAGGCACACCCCTACGACTTTGTTGAGCTGCACGACGACGCATACTCGATCGTTCGCGGCGTCAACAAGGATTGGCTGGGCTACGAGTTCTGCTGCCCGCACGTCTTCCACCTCTCGGACGGTGAGGGCGATGCTGCACGCATGATCAAGAGCTCCGCATCGAAACTGTTCGAAGTCCACGTTGCCGACGTGTTCAACCACAAGGCAGGTGGCGGCAACCGCTACATCGTCAACCCTCCCGGCGTCGACGCACGCGTCCACCAGCACAACCCTGTCGGTCAGGGCGAGGTGCCGTGGGACGACGTCTTCGACACCCTGCGTGAGGTCGAGTTCGACGGCGTCCTTTCAGTATGCACGTTCGGATGGCCGGAGAAGGCCGACGAGACGAACAAGGCAACCCTTGAGCGCCTCAAGAAGGAATTCGGTCAGAACTAGGCACGGTACGAGAGGAATGTTGGTCGAAATCGATAGAAAACTGGTCTGAATCGATAAGGCCGGGACCTCCCAACATGATGGGGTCTGGTGGAGCGGTACGCTCCACCAGACCCCAATTCCTTTATGTTCATGTACTTCTACTTATGTCCGTCTGCTTCCAATACTAGGCCCGTGACGTCTCTTCTTGTCCACTCCCTTTTCCGATGTGGTCCACCCACTTTTCCGTTGGGTTCGTTTACTTTGCGTGGCGGATGGTTGACGAACGGACGATGAGTTCCGGTTTGGCTACAACGCTCCGTGAGGATCCGTACCTGCGCCCCGAACGCGACTCGATGAATTCGATCGCTTGTTTTGCGTGGGTTGCGAGCGGTTGGGAGATCGAGGTGAAGTCCCCGTTGCCTTCCCTCGACAGATACGTGTTGTCGTATCCGGCCACTCCCACGCCAGAACGACTATGGTCGCGGCGCAATTCGGCGGTGATGCGGGTGGCGATGAGGTCGTTGTGGCCGATCAGCACCGTGGGCTGGTCCGAGGAGTCGAGATAGTCGTCAAGGCTTGACCGCATGCCGCCCCGAGCAACGATGGGAGTAAAGGAGAGACCCTCCCGCTCACACGCTGCAGTTAGCGCCTCCCTTCGGCTGAGGAGGCCCCTGTCTGACTGTGCCAGGTCGTCGTACACGTAGGCGGCGCGGACCCAGCCCTCCGATGAGAAGTGGTTTGCAAGGAGAGTTGCGGCCTTCTCCTCATCAATGGCGACGGAGTCGACGTGCCCGCCTACCTCCTGCCCTACGACGACGAGCGGAATGCGTTCGCCGAAAGATCGTAGTCCCTCACCTTCCATAGCGGGTGACACGGCGATGACACCGGCGACCCTGAGCTCGAGGAAGCGCTGTAGGACGAGCCGCTCCCGCTCCGGATCGTTCGATGCTGTGGCAATGAGGGGGAGCAGATCGTGGCTGACGGATTCCTCCTGAAGCTGACCGAAGAAGCTCTCGAAATAGGGGTTGGCGATGTCGGGAAGGATGAGCCCAAGGATCGGGGTGACCTGATTGACGAGAGAAGAAGCTGACAGGTTTCGCACGTATCCGAGTTCGTCCGCCGCCTGGAGAATCGCGGCCTTCGTTTCCTCGGCAACCTTGGGTGAATCCGAAAGAGCCATCGATACGAGGGCGCGCGAGACACCGGCATGTTCCGCGATGTCGCGCTGGGTAACCGAGTCGTTCATTCTTCTCCCAAGACTGGGCCGCCCAGCCAGTGGCTGGGCGGCATTGTCGGTGCGTGATACACCACCTTGGTCAAGTTTATGCGATGAGAATCTCGAGGTTGCTGCGCAGGGTGGTGGCAACCTGCTCGAAACCGAACTCGGCAGACTTGTCGTGGAAGATCTCGGAGCACCACCAGCCGTCGTATCCCGTTGACTTCACGGCGTCGACCCACTCCTGGAGGGGGATGGAGCCGCCACCGGTCCAGACGTTGCGGGAGATGGACTGATCGGGGATCTCGCCCTCGGGCACCGGCACACCGTCGCAAACGTGCACGGCGTGAATGATCTCCGGATCCAGCTTCGCGACGTCCTCCGGGGTGTCTCCCGTGACCCAGAAGTGCCAGAAGTCGACCACGATTCCGACGTTGTCGCGTTTGATTGTCTCGAGAATCTGCTGAGCCTGGGAGAGGCGGTTGATCGGTGCCCACCCGAGCGGCTCAAGGAACAGCCCAAGCCCGTGGTCCTTCGCGATGTCGGCTGCGAGGGCAACGCGCTCCGCGGTGCGGTCGATCTGTTCCTGCTCGGGAAGACCCAGAACACCCGTGAAGCGGTCGTCTGAGATCGGCCTGCCGGCCTTGAAGTCCTTGACGGTTTGCACGTCAACCGGTCCCGTGCACATCTGCATTGTCGGTGCCCCGTAGAGCGCACCGAGCTGGGCAATCCGCTCCGCCTCAGCACGGAAGGCGTCGAGATTGGATTCCTGGAGAGCACCGATCGCGCTCACCTCGATGCCTTCGAGGTGGGGGAGGACCGACTCGGCGGGCAGTCCCGCCGCGAGATAACGGTCGAGCTTGGGGTTCTGGAGTTCGATGCCGGTAAACCCGGCTGCCTTTGCCATGGCGATGTCGTTGACGACATTCCCATAGAAGGTGGATGTCACGTTCATGGAGAGCTTCATTGCTGGCCTTTCTTGATGAAGAGTTCTGAAATATGTGGAAGTAGCTAGGTAGTTAGGTTTCAAAAGGTTTGGGTTACGTCGCGGCTACGCGTCGTAACTGATGGTGACCGGGAGGCCGGTTTGAAGGGACTCCGTCGCAGCATCGGCGATGCGCTGCGCGCGCAGACCATCGGCGAGACCAGCAGAAGGCTCACGGCCCTCCTCAAGCGCACCGACGAATTCGTCGAGGGCGGGTGCAAAGGTGTGCTCGATGCGCTCGAACCAGCCAGCGTCAAGGCCCTCGGACGTGACCGAGCCTTGTCCGTAGCGCTTCGTCCATCCGGTCTGCTGGCGTCCCGCCTCCATCATCTCCTTTGTTCCCGAGATCTCGATGCGCTCGTCGTAGCCGTAGGCGATGCGGCGCTGAGCATCGATCTGGCAGAGGGCGCCGTTCGACATGCGAAGGATGGCAATGGAGGTGTCGACGTCACCAACTTCTGCGACTTCCGGGTCAACAAGGGCGGAGCCTTCGGCGTAGACGGAGACGGGCTCGAGGCCCGTGATCCAGCAGAGCAGGTCAAAGAAGTAGATGTTCTGGTCCCTCATCTGGCCTCCCGAGGAGGCGAGGTAGGAGATGGGAGGTAGGGATGGGCCACGCGTCGACATCTGGATGAGTTCAATGTCGCCGATCTCGCCCTTCTCCACCGCCTTCTTGAGGGATGCGTAGGCGGGGTCGAATCGGCGGCAGAAGTCGATCATGACGGGCACTCCGGCCTCGCGAGCAGTCGTTGCTGCTCGCTCCGCCACCTCGTATGAGAGGTCGATCGGCTTCTCGCAGAAGACTGCCTTGCCAGCCTGCGCGGCAGCCTCAATGAGTTCGGCATGAGTGTTGGTCGACGTTGCGATGAGAACAGCGCCGACGCGGTCGCTGGCCAGTATCTCCTCGAGAGGTGCGAAGGAAGCCCCGTACGCCGCAGCAAGCTCACGAGCCCGAGACTCGTCCGTGTCGTAAACGTACGTGAACTCAACCCGTGGGTTGGTGGCAAGGCTCTTAGCGTGAACGTGACCAATAAAGCCGGCACCTAACAGTGCGATGTTTTGCATGATTCTCCCTCGTCGAGTGATCTGCGACCCCAGCGTCGCTAATGTGAAGTAATGCATTGACACGTGTCAATTTACTTCAAGTTTTCCATCATCGGATTTGTCCTGTCAATCACGACGACGTGTGTAGCGCGCCACAGGCGGGCGTTTGCGTCGCAACGGGTATTGTTGCAGGAGTTGAAGAAGTGAGGTGTTTCGTGAGGTCATCGCGTCCAACCCAGGTTGATGTCGCAAAGCGCGCCGGTGTGTCCAGGCAGACCGTCTCGCTCGTTGTGCAACGCGATCCACGAGTTTCCGATGCGTCGCGCGAGGCGGTGCTGGATGCGATGGAAGAGCTGGGTTACCGCCCCAATCTGTCCGCTCAAGCGCTCGCCAGTAGCAGGACTGGCTTCCTCGGCATCAGCCTGTCCGGCCTCGACAACAGCTTCCATGCCGAACTTGCTGAAGAGCTGCGGCGCACGGGAGAAGAGAAGGGTCTCATCCCGTTTGTCTCGGTCGTGGGCGAGGATGCTGATGAGCAGAGGCGTGCGGCCGAACGGTTCATTGAGGTCAATGTTGATGGTCTGATACTCGTTTCACCGGTGCTCGACATGGAGTCGCTTTCAGACATCGGCAGGCGTGTGCCGACAATCTTGCTGACTCAGAACATTGGTCCAAGCGCTGTCGATCTCGTGCACACGGATGACCGGCTCGGTGCCGCCATCGCGACCCGGCACATGGTCGATGGTGGGTACTCACCTCTCATTCACGTCGGCTACGACAGGGGAGTGGAGGGCGACTCCTCGAAGGAACGTATTGCCGGCTACCTTGATGTTGTCACGGAGAACGGTCTCGCCCCCGAGCTGGTTGATTTGAGCATGCAGTCCATTGACGACGCTGCCGATTCCATGGTGCGCCGATTTGGTCGTGACTTCGGAGTCTGCTGCCACAACGACCTCATTGCCTTCAGGCTCCTGGGTGCCCTCTCGCAGCACGGCCTTGCTCCCGGGGCGGACTACGGCCTGACCGGCTACGACAACACGAGCTTGGCTGGATTCCCCAATGTTGGGCTCACGAGTGTCGATCAGGATACTGAGCAACTCGCACAGTATGCGGTCGAGCTTCTCGTGGAGCGGACCCAGGGGAGGACTGAACAGAAGAACATTGTGCTTCCGTCGACCCTTATTCCCCGGTCCTCCACGGAGCACGTGAGCTCGTCGCTCACCCCCTAGGTGACACTCACCTCCGAGTTGTACCCAGGGCGAACTGCCCGCTCCCAGGGTGTTTACCCCCTCATATGTGCGGACTGAAGACTGACAGAGGCGCGGGCGACAAGGTTACAGGTGCGGACCTCTGATTTGGGAGCTTGAGTCGCACCGCAATCATTTGACGTCTATGAAACGGATTTGTGAAGCAACAATTCCGAGAAAAGAAGACTTCTCCCCTTCCCAGGAAGTGTGAAGTCCGACACACTTGCAATTCTCCAGCCTGCACAATTTGGACATTTTTGAGGTGACAAATACACCCCTCGCTGCGCGCTTGGATAACACTTTGGAGCGCGCTAACGCCGAGAACTCTCGTTTTGTTAACGCGGGTTAATGTAGGATGTTCACACAACTGTCACCTCGGTAGGATTTGCTAAGTCATTTTCATTCAATGATTCTCATTTGTCCTTACATGTGGTAGAAATTGTTGATAGGCGGATGCAGTGAGGCATTTCGCTGAATCAGAGGAGAACGAATGTCAACGATGACTCTCGAACTACGACAGAGTCCCGAGCGGGGAGGTCTGACTGTTTTCGAAGCAGCGACCGAATCACGGTGTAGCCGTGGACCAGTGGTGCGTGTTTCCCACTCAGTTATCTCGCGCGTTTGGCAGGGAAGGTAACGAAATGTCCACAGAGACAAAGTACCCTCAGGGTCAAGAATTAAAGGAAATGGTCGATTCGACCCCGGCGTCCGGTAAACACCGGTCGATTGGCTGGGTGGCAGGCATCGCCTGCCTCGGATCGTTCCTGTTCGGCTACGACACCGGTGTGATCTCCGGTGCTCTGCCCTTCATGCACATGCCCTGGGCCGCAGGCGGTATGCACCTGACTGCTCTCGAAGAGGGTCTCATC
The DNA here is from genome assembly GCF_041440645.1 of Flaviflexus sp. Taxonomy (GTDB): domain Bacteria; phylum Actinomycetota; class Actinomycetes; order Actinomycetales; family Actinomycetaceae; genus Flaviflexus. The sequence continues at coordinate 29,008 of NZ_JASDVN010000013.1, forward strand.
GGCGGCATCCTGCTCATTGGCTGTGCCATTGGTGCTCTCGTTGGTGGTCGCCTGTCTGACCGCTACGGCCGCCGCCACAACATCATCATGCTCGCCATCCTGTTCCTCGTTGGAGCAACGATGGTGGCAGTCGCCCCCAGCCTGATCTTCATGTACGTTGCTCGCTTCGTCCTCGGCCTCGCCGTTGGTGGTGCATCTGCAACCGTGCCGGTCTACCTTGCTGAAACAGCTCCGAAGCGCATCCGTGGCACCATCGTCGCGATCGACCAGCTCATGATCGTGACCGGTCAGCTGTCCGCCTTCGTTGCTAACGCAATCATAAACCAGGTCGTTAAAGGCCCGAACCTCATCATCACGGAGGATCCCTCCGGTCTTCTTCAGGCCGGTGAGCAGCCCTGGTCGAACGTGTCTGCGCTCGAGTCGACCTTCGAGAACACCGACGCTTTCAACCAGTTCGTTGATCAGCTTGTCATTGAGACCGGTAACGGTAACGCATGGCGCCTCATGATGATCCTCTGCACCATCCCCGCAGTCGCACTGTGGATCGGTATGAGGGCAATGCCGGAATCGCCGCGCTGGTACGCCGCAAACCAGCGTTACGTCGAGGCCATTGGCTCGCTCAAGCGCGTTCGTGACGATCGCGATGAGCCCATCGAGACTGAGATGGCTGAGGTCATCGACATGCAGGCGCAGCAGGCACGCACCGAAAAGGGTACGTTCCGAGAAGTCTGGCAAACACCATGGCTACGCAAGTTGCTCTTCGTCGGTATCTTGATCGCCGTCGCGAACCAGACAACCGGTGTGAACACGGTGATGTACTACGCACCTCGCGTCCTTGAGGCTGCAGGTATGACCACGCAGGCCGCTATTACCGCACAGGTCGCCAACGGCGTCATGTCGGTGCTCGGTTCCTCCATCGGCCTGTACTTCATCTTCAAGTTCCGCAGGCGTCAGGTTCAGCTCGTCGGCCTCGCCGGCATCTTCACCTGCCTCTTCGTCATCGCCGGCCTGTTCGGAACCCTGATCCAGCCGCACCTCGACGAGGGCACCAACCCGGCTCCCACCGCAGCCTTCCTGGTTCTTGGCTTTATGGGACTGTTCATGCTCATCATGCAGTCCACAAACGCTCCCGTGACCTGGACCGTGCTTGGCGAGATCTTCCCGGCACACGTCCGCGGCATCATGAACGGCGCTGCAGTGTTCTGCCTCTGGGTTGTCAACGCAATCGTGACCGTTGTCTTCCCCTCGATGATCGACGCCCTTGGCGGCATGATGACGTACGGCATCTTCGGCCTCATCAACGTCCTGGCATTCATCCTTCTGTGGAAGTACATGCCCGAGACCTCGGGTCTATCCATGGAAGAGATCGAGGAAATGAACGAGAAGCGATTCTCGTAAGACTGTGAGTCGGCATTCCTCTTCGCACATTGATTGCCGACTTCATTGAGTACGGGCAGGGTTCACACCCTGCCCGTACTGCTATATCTCGACTTTGTGTAGACATGACGATCGTCCCGTTAACGTGGCGAGGTATCGATCATCTGTCCTGAACCGCTGTCTCACATAAGCCCAATCTTCGGAACTTTGATTGGACTTTGTTAGCACATATGGAACAATTGGGAGAGGACGGAGCGAAGTGGCTTCGCACGGTTGTTGAGGAGAACACCATGTCAAAGAAGACTCTCAATGTTGGCGTCATCAGCCTCGGGTGGATGGGCAGGCTCCACACCCGCAGCTACAAGCAGTTGAAGGAACGGTTCCCTGAGTTGGGAGTCGACGTCAGTCTTGCGGTGGCGTGCGATCCGGTTGAGGAGACCCGCCGAGTCGCCGTCGAGGAACTTGGCTTCGATCGGGCCGTTGCCGACTACCGCGAGGTCCTTGCCGACCCCGAGGTCGACGTCGTGTCGATCTGCTCGCCCAACTTCCTCCACAAGGAGATTGCCCTCGCCGCCGTCGAGGCCGGCAAGCCGTTCTGGATTGAGAAGCCGATGGGTGTCTCTGCCGACGAGTCTCGCGAGATCGCCGAGGCCGTGGAGAACGCGGGGCTCGTGACCGGCGTTGGCTTCAACTACCGCCACGTGCCCGCGGTGGAGTTGCTCCGTAACCTCATCTCCGATGGTCGCCTGGGAAGGATCACGAACGTGCGCGCCTGGCTGATTGCCGATTACGCCTCCGCCGCGGATGGTCCATTGACCTGGCGCTACAACCGCGAGCTCGCGGGTTCCGGTGTTGTAGGTGACCTCATGAGCCACGGAGCAGACCTCGTTCAGTACCTCGTCGGCCGCATCAATTCCGTGACGGCACTGACCGACACCTTTATCACCGAACGCCCCATCCCGACCAAGGCTGGAGTTGGTCACACCGGATGGGAGATCTCGGATGAGTTTGGGCCGGTCGAGAACGAGGACTACGTCGGCATGCTCGTACGTCTCGATAGCGGAGCAGTCGGCACGCTTGAGGCGTCCCGAGTCGCTGTGGGGCCTCGCGCCGAGTACGTTGTCGAGGTCTACGGCACCGATGGTTCGGCGCGTTGGAACTTCGAGGACCTCAACCACCTGGACGTCTGCATCGGCGCAAGCAATGAGTTCCAGGGCTACACGAGGGTGATGGCGGGGCCGAGCAACTTCCCGAACTTCTCCCGCTTCCAGCCCGGTGCCGGCACCTCCATGGGCTTCGATGATCTCAAGGCCATCGAGGCGTCGAAGTTCATCCCGGCGATCCTGACGGGTCAGCAGCTCGCTCCGTCGGCGGCCGATGGCTGGGCCGCCGCCGAGGTGGACGAGGCGGTTGTCCGTTCCGTGGAGTCGGGGCAGTGGGAAGAGGTCGCTCGGGTGACGGGCCGGACGACCTTCGATCTGGGTAAGAACTAGCCCACTACCTGGGCGATAGGGAAAGAACCCTTTCTCCCACGTACGATTTGGGGACACACAGAGATAGGTGTTCTCATGTCACAATTCGATAGCGTTGCCGACGACTACCCATCGCGGGTGGCTCTGGAGGAGATGGTCAAGACCACCCCACCATCCGGCAAACGCCGCTCGATCGGTTGGGTGGCCGGCATCGCCTGCCTCGGTTCGTTCCTGTTCGGGTACGACACAGGAGTCATCTCCGGCGCGCTCCCGTACATGCAGATGCCGTGGGATGCCGGGGGCATGCACCTATCGTCACTCGAAGAGGGCCTCATCGGAGGTGTGCTCCTCATCGGAGCCGCCTTCGGGGCCCTCTTTGGTGGTCGGCTCTCGGACCGATACGGCCGCCGCCACAACATCCTGCTGCTCGCCATCCTGTTCTTCATCGGGGCGATCCTCGTGGCGGGAGCCCCAAACCTCGCCTTCATGTACATCTCCCGGTTTATTCTGGGATTGGCCGTGGGTGGCGCTTCCGCCACAGTTCCCGTCTACCTCGCGGAAACAGCTCCAAAGAGGATCCGTGGAACGATCGTCGCCATCGACCAGCTCATGATCGTGGTCGGCCAGCTTGCGGCCTTCTCCTTCAACGCGGTGATCAATGCGGTTGCGGGAGGGCCAAAACTTGTCATCGTTGAGGACCCGACCGGGACGTTGCAAGCTGGAGAGCAGCTCTGGTCGAACGTGACGTCGCTTGAGAACTCATTTGAATCGCATGCCGCCTATCGGGCCTTCGCCGATCAGCTGGTGCTTGAAAGTAGCAACGGTGACGCGTGGCGGTACATGCTGATCCTGTGCTCAATCCCGGCGATCGCGCTGTGGCTCGGGATGAGGCTCATGCCAGAATCGCCGCGCTGGTATTCACACAACAAGCGTTACATCGAGGCCATTGGGGCTCTCAAGCGGGTCAGGGACGAGCGGGACGAACCAATCGCCGATGAGGTCGGCGAGATCGTTGACCTGCAGATCGAACAGAACAGGGTTCGCGACGGCAAGTTCTCCGACATCTGGCACACCCCGTGGTTGCGCAAGCTCTTCCTTGTTGGCATGCTGATTGCCGCATCGAACCAGCTGACGGGCGTCAACACGGTCATGTACTACGCACCCAAGGTGCTCGAATACGCGGGAATGACGACCCAGGCGGCGATCACCGCCCAGGTTGCGAACGGTGTCATGTCGGTCATTGGTGCCGCCGCGGGTCTCGTTCTCATCTACAAGTTCCGCAGGCGCTCCATCCTCCTGTTCTGCATCGGGGGAGTGTCGGTCTGCATGTTTGCCCTCTCCGCAATGTTCGGCTTCTTCATCCAGCCCCACCTCGATGGTGGAACAACGCCATCGCCCTTCGCCGCCATCGCGGTTCTCGTCATCATGGGTGTCTTCATGCTGATCGTGCAGTCCTCGAATGGTCCGGTTGTGTGGACGATGTTGGGCGAGATCTTCCCCGGCTACATCCGCGGCATCGCCAATGGCGCTTGCGTTTTCTTCCTCTGGATGGTCAACGCGCTGGTCACCGTCACGTTCCCACCCCTCATCGACAACTTCGGTGGTCTCATCACGTACGGGATATACGGCGTCATGAACGTCGCCATGTTCATTGCCCTGTGGCGTTGGATGCCGGAGACGGCGGGGCTGTCGATGGAGGAGATCGAGGTCGCCATGGAGGAGAAGTTTTCCTAGATCAGCACGGGGTACGAGCACTCCCGGACCAGCACCACGTCGTTGCCCCCGGGATCGTGGCGACCGAGGGTAACGACATGGCACCCGTGTGTTACGCAGTGTCCAACGTGGGTCACGCGGTGACCTTGGTCGGTCAGGTGTCGCAGTCCCGCGTATCCGGTTTTGCGACACGTTGACCGTTTTGGCCGGTGGGAAGCGAGCGAGGCGTCTGCCGCGGCGTAATGTTGTGACATGGAGGTTGACGCATGAAGGAATCGGTGACGCAGAACGATGTCGCGAAGGCTGCTGGCGTGTCGCGAGGATTGGTATCGCTCGCGCTATCGAACTCTCCCCGCGTTGCTCGCGAGACCAAGGAACGCATTCAGACAGTCGCTGAGAGCCTTGGGTACCTACGTAACTTTGGTGCGGCAACACTCGCCTCTGCTCGTTCCACCCTCGTCGGCATGGTTCTGCCCAACCTGCGCAACCCCTACTTCGAGAGCCTCGTTGCCGCATTCCAGGCCGAAAGCGAGTCCCGCGGACTGACGGTCCTGACCGCAACAGCGTCGGGTGATGAAGAGCGAGAGATCGCGATGCTCAAGCATTTTCAGGCCATGCGCGTTGGTGGCATTGTGCTGACCACACCGTCCCGGCCCGCGAGTCACTACGCGCCCTACACGTCCCAACTACCCCTCATCATTGCGGGCGCGCCCTACGGCGACGGGGGAGTGAACGTCGTCCACATCGACGAGTTTGAGGCTGCCCGAATGGCGGTGGGGCACGCACTCCAGCGCGGGTACAGGTCATTCGCCTACGTCGCATCCGATGCCGAAGACGAGGCTACCGCATACCGACGCTCCGCCATCCTCGCCGCCTGTGAAGATGCGGGTCGGGAGCTCCACATTGTGTGCCCGGGGGAGGACGAGCAAATCGTCAACTCCGCAAAGGAGAATCCGGGATCTTTTTGCCTGATCGCCCACAACGACTATCTCGCCATCGACATTGTGTCCCTCGTGCGACAATCGGGACTGCGTCTCGGCAGTGACCTGGGCGTCCTCTCGTACGACAACACGTTCCTGGCACGCCACTCCGGTTTCGATCTTACCTCCATCGACCAGCAACCGGATGTTCAGGCGCGACTCGCGCTCGACGCACTTGACGAGATGGTCGCCATGCCTGACGCGGCGCCTCGCGACATTGTCGTTCCTCCGACACTCGTTGTCCGCACCTCCGCCTAGGGCGCAGTAGGGAGATAATGGATCGACAGCGCGACAATCTGATTGTGCCGCTTCATTCCACTTCTCAAGTTCTTCATGCCGAGGTCTGACTCTCTGGTCTGAGGCTCCTTGCCGACGCGGGAGCAGGACCGTCTCCATGCCGCCCCCGTGCATCGCTTGTCTGTCCCCAACGACTGCGATCCAAGACGAAACGGAACCGGCTTCGCTCACTCCCGTTCCGGAGCCCTCCTCGATGATTGCTCCCACGTTTATCGGGGAAGAGGTTGGCAAATTGGTCAAGTCCTTTGGTGTGGTGTAACTTTTCGGGGTTGGGTTAGGCGGTGAGGAA
>NZ_JASDVN010000014.1:0-7209 GCF_041440645.1 Flaviflexus sp.
CATCCCCAACTTCGAAATCAAAGAAAACCTGCCAACTACTTGACGCGGGACAATTGCAGACCTGGGTTCGGGTTCCGTGAGGGCCGACTACCTGTACCCGGGTACAGTGTCCGATGCGGAGGCAGTTTCGGACATGATTGAGGAAGCCGATGCCATTGCTGGTGTCAATGGCTCCTTCTTCGACATCAACGGCTCGAAGGCTCCCGAGGGGGTTGGCATCTCCGAAGAGGACGGCATCGTGACTGTTCCCGTTGGCACAGGCTCCGGTCAGATCGTGTCCGGCCACGTCCCGGTCGTGTTCGGTGAAGACGGCCTCGGTAAGTTTGCGGGCGTCAAACTGACGACCTCCGTGACCGTGAACGGCCAGCCCACCGACATCCCGGTCGATGGCGTGAACTCGTGGACGCTGAACGCCGGCAACATCGGTCTCTACAACCACCTGTGGGGTGACTACACCCGCGAGCACGTTCTCGCAGGCGGCACCGGCACCGAGGTCATCATTGACCCGAACGGCCGCGTCACCTCCGTTGGCATCCCAACCGTGGGGCAGCTCCCCGAGGGTGCGCAGTCGCTCGTTGAGCGCGATGGTGGGGCAGGTCGCCTCGCCGAAATCAATGTCGGCGACATTGTCGAGATCGAGACCTCTGTGACCTCGGATGGGCAGGAGATCAGCGCAGCGATCGAATCGAACGCACGCGTCGTCAACAACGGACAGCCGGTCACGTCCCGTGACACGACGGTTCACCCGCGTACCGCCATCGGTTTCAACGAGACCGGCTCCATCATGTACCTCGTGGTGGTTGATGGTCGCCAGGCAACCTCCACCGGAGTCAGCCTGACCGACCTCGGCATTCTCATGCACGAGCTTGGTGCCTACTCGGCCGGCAACCTCGATGGTGGTGGCTCGACCACGATGGGTGCTGTTGCTCCCGGCGAGTCCGAGGCAACCACCCCGCACAATCCCTCCGATGGCTACGAGCGTCCCGTCCCGAACGGCATTGGTCTGTTCGTTGAACGCGGCAGCGGCGAGGTCACCGGATACTCCGTTTCGTCCCTCCTTCAGGTGGGTCAGCCCGAACGCGTCTTCCCCGGCCTGACCAGGCAGGTCCAGGCCAAGGGCTACGACGAGACCGGCTCCGCAGTACCAGGAACCGTCCCCTCATGGTCCTCCAACGGCAACGTCACCGTGACCTCGAATGGTGATCACACCGCCACGATCACGGGCGTTACCAAGGGTAAGGACACGGTCACTGCCTCGCAGGGATCTGCAACGGGCTCCTACAATGTTGAGGTCCTTGGCGAGCTCGATCGCATCGAGATCTCGCCCTCCGTCGTGCAGCTCTCGAGCGCCGATGAGGTCGCATCGTTCACCGTCTACGGTTACGACGCCAACGGCTACCGTGCACCGATCGACGCCAACGATGTCACCCTCGAGGGCGACGAGGAGAACAACTTCTCCATCGAACCCGGCACGAACGGCACCTTCGCAGTGTCGGTCAATAACGACAACTCTGCCGCTCAGATGACGGTGTCGGTTGGTGAGCTCAGCGCAGACATGGCGATCACGGTTGGCGTGGATTCCATCCAGATCGCTGACTTCTCCGATGGTGCATCCTGGACTGCCGCGCAGGACCGCGCCGCAGGAGTGACCGTGACCCCGGCCGAAGGCTACGAAGGTGGGGATGGTGTGGAGATCGACTTCGACTTCACCCAGTCCGCCGGCACTCGCGGCGCCTACGCAGTCGCCCCCAACAGTGGCTTTGAGATCCCCGGGCAACCGACCGCGCTGACCGCATGGGTCAACGGCAACCCGAACGGTGCATGGCCCCGAATCCAGGTCCGTCAGGCCAACGGCACGACCACTCAGCTCGATGGCCCCTCGGAGCCCTTTGAGGGATGGCGACAGATCACCTTCGCCATCCCGAACGGTGTTCAGTACCCGCTGACCTTCCAGCGCTTCCGGATCATGGAGACGCGCCCCTCGGCCCAGTACACGGGAAGCATGATCGTGTCCGACATTCAGGCACTCGTTCCCACCTCGGTTGACCTGCCCCAGGCACCGGAGGTCACGGACGATGTCATTGTCGAGACCGGCGCAACCGATGAGTCCCCGCTCCGCATTGCTGTCGTCTCTGACGCGCAGTTCGTGGCACGCGACCCCAACTCGGGTGGCGTGCGCGGTGCTCGTGAGGCCTTCCGTGAGGTGCTCGCTGAGGACCCGGATCTCCTCATCATCAACGGTGACTTCGTGGATGAGGCATCCCCGGCCGACTTCGAGCTCGCGAAGCAGATCATCGCTGAAGAGCTTGGCGACTTCCCCTACATCTACGTTCCCGGTAACCACGAGATCATGGGTGGTGACATCCAGAACTTCATCGATGCCTTTGGAACCACGAATGGTTACATGGATGTCGATGGCACCCGCCTGATCTGGGTGAACTCCGCACCCGGTGGTATCTCCCACGACTTCGCACAGCTCCAGATGCTGAAGAACGCACTCGAGGATGCGAAGACCAACGATGAGGTCACCGGTGTTCTCGTGTTCCAGCACCACCCGGTCGACGACCCGCTGCCCACCAAGGCCAGCCAGCTGTCGAACCGACTCGATGCTGAGATGCTCCGCGACTGGATCGAGGACTTCCGTGAAACCGGCAAGCCCATCGCCAACATCGCTGCCGGTGTTGGCATCTTCCACGCCATGACCCTTGATGGCATCCCGTACTTCATCAACGGCAATGCTGGTAAGAGCCCGACCGGTGGCAGCTCAGGCTCGTTCACTGGATGGACGATGATTGGTGTGGATCCCGCACAGGCATCCTCCGAGAACCCCCGCGACTGGGTTTCCTTCGAGGTCAACACCCGCGTTGATGCCGACGGTCTCTCCCTCGGAGAGGTTCCCGCCTCACTCGACGAGAGCGGCGAAGCCATCGTTCTTGAACCGACCATGGTTCAGGACGACGGTGTGCGCACCATGGCTGTTGCGTGGCCGATGAGCTACGCGTGGTCCGGAACCAACGTTCACGTTGGCTCCATCGAGACCGCTCCCGAAGGATCAGTGGCAGCATTCGATCCCGAGACCAACACCCTCACCCCTCTCGCAGGTGGCGAAGCTAGCCTGACCCTTGCCGTCAACGACAAGACCGTCACGGCCGACTTTACTGTCATCCCCGACATTGTCGAGGTCGCTCCCGAGGGACCCGTGTTCGTGAACAACACGATCACGATCCCGGTTGTTGAGGGTGTTGAGTATCTGATTGATGGTGAGGTTGTCGAGGCTGGCGATCACGCTATTGAGGTGGATGCTGTTGTGACTGCTCGTGCGGTCGAGGGCTACGTTCTTGTCGAGAACGCCGTGGTGGAGTGGTCGTTCCAGTACATTGCTCCAATCGTAGAGGTGACTCCCGAGGCTCCCGTGTTTGTGAACAACACGATCACGATTCCAGTTGTTGAGGGCGTTCAGTACTTGATTGGTGACGAGGTCGTGACTGGTGACGTTGTTATCACCGAGGACACCACGGTGACCGCGGAGGCAACTGACGGCTACGTGCTTGCTGAGGGGGCTGAGACCGAATGGTCCTTCACCTACGTCGCACCGACGCCTGCCCCAACCTCGGGCAACCTGTTCTACTTCGCGAACTCCTGGGCGCAGCACACGGAGGACCAGCGCATCGCGTTTGGTCGCTACGGTGATGAGCTTATCGTTGGTGACTGGGATGGGGATGGTGCCGACTCGATCGCAGTCCGCCGTGGCAACCAGTTCTTCGTCAACAACACGATCCAGGGCGGAAACGCGGAGACATCGTTCCGCTTCGGTCGCGCAGGCGACAACGTGATTGCGGGTGACTGGGATGGTGATGGTGCTGATTCGTTCGGTGTGCGCCGCGGAACCGAGTTCTTCCTCTCGAACGAACTCGTTGGTGGTCAGAGCGAGATCTCCTTCCACTACGGTCGCGCAGGCGACGATGTTCACGTGGGTGACTGGGACGGCAACGGCACTGACACCCTCATGGTGCAGCGCGGTCAGGTGTTCCACCCCAGCAACTCCCTCCGGGGCGGCAACGCGGATTCCACGTTCCTCTATGGTCGCTCTGGTGACCAGGTGCTCGCTGGCGACTTCGACGGCGATGGAGTGGACACTCTTGCGCTACGCAGGGGCAACGAGTTCCACGTCAAGAACTCGCTGGTCGGCGGCAACGCCGACACCGTGATCCGCTACGGTCGCGCCTCCGATGATGTCTACGTGGGTGACTGGGATGGCGATGGTGTTGATACGCCCGTCGTCAACCGTTACGTCAACTAAGGCGGCGCAGTGAACGAGTAACCAGCTAGGCATAGCGAGCTACTGGAACGAGTTCGCTCAATCCACACAGGAGGGGTGCGGGGCTACATGGCCTTGCACCCCTCTTGGCGTACTAGTCTTGTTGTCGGAGGTTCACATGAGTTCAGTACGGGTCGGGCGATACGCTCCTTCACCATCGGGTGACCTACACGTTGGCAACCTCCGCACCGCCCTAATCGCGTGGGCGTGTGCAAGGAAATCCGATCTCGGGTTCGTGATGAGAATGGAGGACCTGGACGAGAGGGCGCGTCCCGGGTACGTCGATTCTCAACTCCGGGACCTTGCAGCTCTCGGCATCGACTGGGACGGTGAGGTGCTGTTCCAGAGCCAGAGAGCCGAAGCCTACGAGGCTGTTGTACGCCGACTCCTCGACGAGGATCTGCTCTACGAGTGCTACTGCACGAGGGCAGACATTCGAGATGCTCCGACCGCATCGCACGCACCTCCCGGTTCCTACCCGGGAACCTGCCGCGACCTGAGTGAGTATGAGCGGGAGCTGGGTCGGGCGAAGCTCGAGAACTTGAACCGCGGGCCGGCGCTCCGACTCCGTACCAACATCGGGACCCTCACGTTTGTCGATGAGGTGTGCGGTGAATTCACCGGCCACATCGACGATTTCGTTGTTGTGCGCGGGGATGGGGTCATGGCATACAACCTCGTTGCCGTGGTGGATGACGAGTTCCAGAACGTCGGCCAGATCGTGCGCGCCGATGATCTGCTCGAATCCACCCCGAGGCAGATATACCTCCAGAACCTCCTCAGATACCGCACGCCCACGTACTTCCACGTACCCCTCGTTGTGAACGAGAAGGGGCAGCGACTCGCGAAACGCGATGGTGCCGTGACACTCAAGGACCTGTCCGAGAAGGGCATGAGCGTGTCTGACGTGTTCGCCCTGATATCTCGTTCGCTTGGAATTGACGCGGCTACTGCGCCTGAGTTCCTCGAGGCCTTCGAGTTCGAGCTGCCACGGGAACCCTGGGTCTTCCAGGCACCGCAGTAGGTGGCAGCTTCTGCAATAGAACTTCAGTTGCCTCTACTAACGGCCCGTGAGGTTTTGGGGCGAGTGGTTTGACCATCGGGTGCTCTCTACATGGATTGAAATATTTGCACCGGTGTGCTGGACGGATCTCCGTCATCAGACACCCGGGCTACCCAAACTTGCACCGCTGAGCGAGAATTGCGGTCAAAAGTTGCCTTTAGAGCCCTCAATCTCGACTTTGAAAATGGGCTGAAATTCCGCGCAAGAAGTCCTCGTTGAGACAGTCAATTTATGTACTAATATGAGAGTCACTCACGCACGGGTCCACCCGCGCGAATATTCACAACCACCTAACTATTTGGGGTGGGGTGTCTGAGCATCAAGAAGGAAGGATGTCAATGGCACAGAAGCCTGAGAAGCAGGATCGTCTCAATTCCGGTGGTTATGACTTTGGTGGATACGTTCCTGGAGCCGACTACATGCCGCGCAAGCGTCCCGTGTGGAAGGCCGTGCTTGCGGTCATGCTGATTGTTGGCATGATTGGGCTTTACGCGCTCATCCTCTGAGAAGTCGACCCGACAAGGTCGGCTATTATTTTGCCAATTTACGATCCAGGAAACTAAAGATCAGGGCCAACGAACGTGCGGATTGCTTGGAATCCGCCGCCCCGGCGTGACCGCCCTCCGTGTTTTCAAAGTAGGTCACGTCGTGCCCCAGCTCCTCCAAGAGCGCCACAAACTTGCGTGCGTGCCCAGGATGTACGCGATCGTCACGCGTTGAGGTCGTGACAAGAATTGGCGGGTACTCCTTCTCGCCCGACACGTTGTGGTACGGCGAGTAGTTCTTGAGGAACTCCCAATCGCTCGTATCCGGGTTACCGTACTCGTCCATCCACGAAGCACCCGCGAGTAGGTGCGAGAACCTCTTCATGTCCAGCAGGGGAACCCGGCAGATCAGGGCCCCAAAGAGCTCCGGGTAGGTGGAGTACATGTTGCCGATGAGCAGACCACCGTTCGAGCCACCCGTGGCGGCCAACCTGTCAACGGTCGTCACCCCAGTTTCCACGAGGTGCTGGGCAACGGCCGAGAAGTCCTCGTAGGCGAGGTGGCGGCCGGCCTTCAAGGCCTGCTGGTGCCAGGAGGGGCCGAACTCGCCTCCGCCTCTGATGTTGGCGAGCGCGTAGACACCGCCCTCCTCGAGCCACGCCTTCCCGTAGGTGCCGATGTAACCGGGAATGTTCGAGATCTCGAAACCGCCGTAACCATCGAGCAGGGTGCGAGCGGGCTTCTTTCCCGAGAGAGCATCCTCGGGTCCGACAAGGAAGTAGGGAACCTTCGTGCCGTCCTTTGATGTTGCCCAGTACTGCTTGACGACCATGCCGGAAGTGTTAAACCGTTCGGGCGCCGAACGGACCTTCTTGACCTCGAGGCCGTCCTTGCTTGCAGTGCCGTGCAGGAGGGTGGTGGGGGTGAGGAAGCCGCTCGTTACGACCCACACGTCATCGCCGCGCTCGCGGTCGACCGCGCTCACCCCAATGGAGTCGAACTCGCCCAGATCCGGGTGCAGTTCAGTGACACTCCACGTTCCGATCGGAGCGAAGTAGACGCGACTCTTGACGTTGTCGAGGGTTGTGAACACGACACCCGTTGCCAGCTCCGTCATGGAGGAGAGGGAAGCCGTGGCTGAGGGGGTGAAGAGGGTCGTGATTGACTCCGCCTTCGGTCCCGTCAGGGCTTCCTCGTAGGGGAGGGCAATGAGCGAACCCGCGGGGAACATCGTGCCCTCCACGTCCCAGTCGTAGCGGAGCTCGAGAATAGCCCAATCCTGGACGGTGCCGACGCTGGAGCTGTGCGGCAGCTTCACCTCGGTCAGGTAGTGGGTGTCCTCG
>NZ_JASDVN010000015.1:0-30518 GCF_041440645.1 Flaviflexus sp.
GCATGTGTTAAGCACGCCGCCAGCGTTCGTCCTGAGCCAGGATCAAACTCTCCGTAAAAAACTTTACAAAGACATCCGAAAACAGACTCTCAAAAAAAACAAAACAAAAAAGAATCAACAAAAAAACAAAAAACGTCAATAAACAAAAAACGACACACTATTGAGATTCAAAACAAGCAACCCACACCCAGTGGAATGCTAGGCATTCCGCTGAAAGGGACGTTTCACAAGCTTAGTACCTGAGGACTTCTCCGTCAAGTTCCGTGTCCGAGGTAACTCGGTCATTTCGCTCGGCTTTGGGGCGCGTTGTACCCAGGAAGTTTTTCCTGATTGGTTTTCCGCATCCCCGCGGCAAGATATAACTTTACGGACCTGACTCCACTTGGTCAAACCGGATCTGGGTGAGCCGCGCCACCATCGAACTTTTTGTTGATATGACGCGGCTTCACCACCTTAGATTCCTAGGAAACGCGACCGACAGCGAGGTTCTTCTTGCCCTTGCGGACGAGAACGAGGCCGCCGGGCAGGATATGTTCCTCGGTAATGACAGCTTCCGGATCTTCCACCTTGACGGAGTTGATCGACAGGCCACCGGCGGAGATCGTGCGGCGAGCTGCGCCCTTGCCCTTTTCGAGGCCGAGTGCCTCAACCAGATCCACGACCGGAGTGCCCACTGCGACGGGAGCCGAGGGCAGTTCCGCAACCGCGTCGTTCAAGGTAGCGCCATCAAGGTTCGCGGGGTTGACGGTTCCGAAGAGAGCTGCGGATGCTTCCTTCACGCGTTCGGTTGCTTCCGCACCGTGGACGAAGGTGGTTACTTCGTCGGCGAGGCGGCGCTGACCAAGGCGGAGGTATGGCTTCTCCGCGGACTCGGCAACGATCTGGTCGATCTCGTCGAGGTCCACGAAGGTGAAGACCTTGAGCAGACGCTCTACATCCGCGTCGGCCGTGTTGAGCCAGAACTGGTAGAAGGCGTACGGGCTGAACATGGTCGGGTCGAGCCAAATAGCGCCACCTTCGGACTTACCGAACTTGGTGCCATCGGACTTTGTGATGATCGGGGTGGTGAGGACGTGAACGGACTTGCCCTCCACCTTGTGGATGAGGTCCATGCCGCCCACGAGGTTGCCCCACTGATCATTACCACCGGTCTGAAGGACGCAGTTGTACCTGCGGTTCAGCTCGAGGAAGTCGTTGGCCTGAAGGATCTGGTAGGAGAACTCGGTGTAGGAGATCCCCTCGTCGGAGGCGAGGCGGCGAGCAACCGTGTCCTTCGCCAGCATCGTTCCCATGCGGAAGTACTTGCCGAGACCGCGGAGCAGGTCAATGCCGGACAGCTGCGAGGTCCAGTCGTAGTTGTTGACGATGCGAGCGGCGTTGTCGCCCTCGAAGTCGAGGAAGCCGGAGAGCTGGCCGGCCAGCTTATCGGTCCACTCCTTCACCTGCTCCTCAGCATTGAGGGTGCGCTCACCCGATTCCCTCGGGTCGCCGATGAGTCCGGTTGCTCCGCCCACGAGAACGAGGGGGTTGTGGCCCGCGTTCTGGAGGTGACGCATGAGAATGACAGCCACGAGGTGACCGTGGTGAAGGGAGGGACCTGTCGGATCGAAGCCGCAGTAATAGGTAATCGGTCCCTCGTCCATCGCCGCGCGGAGCGCATCAATATCCGTGTGCTGAGCAATCAGGCCGCGGGCCTGCAGCTCATCAAGAATGTGGGACACGTTGATTACCTTTCCTATTCGAATGATTCATTCAAAGTATGCCACGTGGCTTCCCCTGTTCCGCCTTTGATCTCATCGAACAGGATCGACCACAGCAGGTCACCCACCTGATCGGGTATCACGGTGCCGGATTGGCGGGGCGTCCATTGAACGCTATCTCCAATGGTGCGAAGCTCATCAAGAGTGAGCGGATCATCGAGGTCCAATACGGCTCTCGTTTCAATGTCGACGTAGCCAGTCTCGACTGAACGGGCCTCCGGGTTCCAGTGCGGACCTAAGTAAATTTCTGACGTGAGGACACAGGCCCCGACGAGCCCGCGAGGGTCCTCACCGACCTTGACGATGAAGGCACGATCCCCCGGTTCCATCCCCGAACGCCTATTCCCGGTGTTCCAAGTACTAGCCGGGAACCGCCCCGCCTCGATCATTGGTTCCCACGCCCTCCAGTCCGGGTAGGGATCGTAGGCCAGGTTCGGGTTCACGAGAAATAGAAAGTAAGCCACTTACTTCTCGTTTCGTGAGTTGCCGGCTGGGATCTTACCCGGACGGTAGGCGCTGACGTGGCGATCACCCGGGATCCAGTACCGCCACGAGTACTCCACTCCCCCACCAACTCCCGACACTCCAACCCGTGGGCCGGCGACATAATCCTCTGAAACAGCAGACGGCGTCAGGGTGACGGGCTTGAGCGCAACCGACCTGAGGGAGGGAGACTCCAGATCTTGAGTCCGGTCGTATTCCTGTAAGGAGCGGGAGACATCGATGGTTGTCTTTTGCGGCTGGATGATCGGGACTCCGTTGTACCCACCATCGATGCCCAGTGCCTGCGCGAGGCGTGCGGGTCCCCTCGCAAGATCTCGATCGGACTTGGCTGCGACCCTGCGGCTACGTGCGAGTTCCGTGCCGTCTACCACTTCGCCCGCCCGAAGGAGGACACCGCCGGCCATTCCTTCTGGCCAGCACACGACGTTCGCGGCCCAATGCATGCCGTAGCTGAAGTAGACGTACAGGTGACCGGCGGGACCAAACATTGTGGCGTTCCGGTCGGTTTTACCCCGGTACGCATGCGATCCGGGATCCTGCTCTCCCCGATATGCCTCGACCTCGACGATGCGGATCGACACATCGGTGGTGATGGTGGCACCCAGCAACATGGGCGCCACCTCGCAAGGATCACCGAAAAGATCAATCACGAATAGAATCAGACACGAAGGGGATTAGTCCCGCGCTGCGGTGAACTTCCGTAGACGATCGAGTTCCGTCCTTGCGTTGGCGAGCTGCTCGCGCACGCGGACAGGTGCGGTCCCGCCAATGCCATCGCGGGATGCGACGGAACCCTCGACAGTCAGAACTGAGCGAACCTCGGGAGTGAGACGCGAATCGATGGCAGCGAAGTCCTCGTCGGTGAGTTCGTCGAGTTCGATGCCGCGCTCCTCGCAGACTCGGACGCAGGCGCCGGAGATCTCGTGAGCATCGCGGAACGCTACGCCTTGCTTGACGAGCCACTCGGCAATGTCGGTGGCAAGGGAGAAGCCCTGGGGTGCAAGCTCTGCCATGCGCTCGTAGTTGAGACTCATGGTCGCGACCATGCCCGTCATGGCGGGCAGGAGAGCATCGAGGGTATAAACCTGATCGAAGATCGGTTCCTTGTCCTCTTGGAGGTCGCGGTTGTAGGCAAGCGGAAGGGCCTTGAGGGTGGCAAGGAGGCCAGCGTGGTCACCGATCATGCGCCCGGCCTTGCCGCGAGCAAGTTCTGCCACGTCCGGGTTCTTCTTCTGCGGCATGATCGACGAACCGGTCGAGTACGCATCGTCGAGAGTGACGAAGGAGAACTCCTTCGTGTTCCATACGATGATCTCCTCGGAGATCCGCGACAGGTTGATGCCGATGAGGGCAAAGATGAAGGAGTACTCGGCGGCAATGTCGCGGGAGGCGGTGCCATCAATGGAGTTCTGGGTGACCGAATCGAAACCGAGTTCCTCAGCTATGGCTTCCGCGTTCATCGACAACGTGTTGCCAGCGAGGGCACCCGAGCCGTACGGGGACACTGCCGCCCTGCGGTCAGCGTCTGCCAAACGTGCCACGTCACGCAAGAGCGGCCATGCGTGCGCCAGCAGGTGGTGCGCAACAAGGATGGGCTGTGCGTGCTGGAGATGGGTGCGGCCGGGCATGATCGCGTCTCCCGTCTTCTCAGCCTGAGCCACAAGGGTCTCGACGAGGTCAAGAACGCGGCTTCCGATGCGGCGCGATTCATCGCGCAGATACATTCGGATAAAGGTGGCAATCTGGTCGTTGCGTGACCTGCCCGCGCGAAGCTTTCCACCGAGGTCGCCTGCTCGTTCGAGAAGTCCGCGCTCAAGAGCGGTATGGACGTCCTCGTCACCGGGAGCGGGGACGAAGGCTCCGGTGGTGACATCCTCGTCAAGCTTGTCGAGGGCCGCAATCATGTCGGTGACTTCGTTGTCGGTCAGCAGGCCGGCTCGTCCGAGCTCGCGGGCGTGCGCCCGTGATCCTGCAATGTCGTACTTGGCGAGACGCCAATCAAAATGCGTGGACTTGGACAGGTGTGCGAGAGCGTCGGCGGGACCGCCTTCGAAGCGGCCACCCCACAGGGCGAGTTGATCATCGGTCATGGTTCCATCTTGCCTCACCTACGGCCTCGCTTCGCAACTCTGACCACGAGAGGTAGACCAAACTCCGACCACGGGAGGCAGACTAAAGGAGGCAGAGTCAATCCACGAAGGAGTGGGGAAAGAATCAAGAAGGATGGAGTGAAACAACAATTGAATATAAGGAGTGGTGCGACATGGCGATGACGTGCAGTGACGGTTGGAGGATGCCAATGAGCACTTACCGCATACATGTCGGACCATCGTGCCGCGGCCGATCCGGGTGTCTAGAATGGCGTTTATGACTTTTATGACCGGGCATCATTTCCTGAAGGAATCAGATTTTACTCCTGAGCAGTGGCTGTCGTTTGTTGATTTGGCGGAGCAGCTGAAGAAGGACCGTGCCGCAGGTAAGGAGGTGCAGCGCCTCCAGGGCAAGTCAATTGCGCTGATCTTTGAGAAGACGTCGACCCGTACTCGCGCCGCCTTCGAGGTTGCCGCGATCCATCAGGGTGCCGGCACCACCTACCTTGATACCTCCTCTTCCCAGATCGGTCACAAGGAGTCAATTGAGGACACGGCCAAGGTGCTTGGTCGTATGTATGATGCCATCGAGTTCCGTGGCGATCGTCAGGCCGACGTTGAGACCCTCGCAGCGAACGCTGGCGTCCCGGTCTACAACGGTCTGACTGATGAGTGGCATCCGACGCAGATGTTGGCTGATGCTCTGACGATTCGTGAACACGTGGACAAGCCGTATTCGGATGTTGTTTCTGCCTACGTGGGAGATGCTCGTTTCAACACGGGTCGTTCGTTCCTCGTGACGGCAGCCCTGCTCGGGCAGGATGCTCGAATCATCGCTCCTGAGGGTTATCAGCCCCCGGCCGATGTCGTGAGCCTCGCTCAGGGCATCGCGAACGAGACGGGTTCCCGGATCACCATCACCGATGATGTGGATGCTGTCGAGGGTGCCGATGCTGTGTCGACTGACGTGTGGGTTTCCATGGGTGAAGCCAAGGAAGTGTGGTCCGAAAGGATCACAGCCCTGCTCCCCTACCAGGTGAATGCTGATCTCATGAAGAAGGCACCAAATGCGATCTTCATGCACTGCCTGCCCGCCTTCCACGATCAGGAAACCGCGGTCGGTCGCGACGTGCTCAAGACCTTTGGATTGGCGGAGCTCGAGGTAACCGATGAGGTCTTCCGCTCGCCCAACTCCGTCGTATTCGATCAGGCAGAAAACCGCCTTCACACGATCAAGGCGGTCATGGTGTCGACTCTTTCGTGAGTAGCCCGCTCCGGGCACTCGCCGCCCCTATCTACATTCCGTCACTGATCTACTCGATCGGTAATGGCGCACTCCAACCCGTCATCGTGCTCGCCGCGCTCGACATTGGTTTCAGTGAGGCGGGGTCCTCGGCTGTGCTCGGAGTCTCCGGAGTCGTCGGC
Source organism: Flaviflexus sp. (assembly GCF_041440645.1). Taxonomy (GTDB): domain Bacteria; phylum Actinomycetota; class Actinomycetes; order Actinomycetales; family Actinomycetaceae; genus Flaviflexus. Next base: position 5,780 of record NZ_JASDVN010000015.1, read on the forward strand.
GTCTTTACGGCGCCCATGCTCGGCTCCTTCATCACGAAGGTGGGTGACCGCAGGTCACTCGTCATTGCAAGCGTCCTCGCTCTCTTCGCCCTGGCCACATCGCTCAGCGCACTCCTGTACTCGGACACGAGCTACGCAAAGGTGGCCTTCATCAGCGGCATTGTCGCCATCGCGATCTCCCTGAACGTGTGGACTCTGGCAAGGCAGGCCTACATCGCCGACTCCCTGCCCGGCATGTGGCGTGGCCGTGGCCTGTCAACGCTCGGCGGAGTGCTCCGCATTGGTGTCCTGGTCGGCCCGCTACTCTCAACCGCGCTCATCGCCCTCTGGGGCTTGAGTTCCGTGTTCGTCATGAATGGGGTGACGGTCGCGATCTCCCTCGCCCTTATCCTCCGGTACCTCACGCCTGTCCAGCCCCTGGCTGGTACGTCGAGTATTGAAGCACAGGCCATCGAGGCGCAGGCGGAGCGAGTAGAGCAACAAGAGCGTGAAGAAGCTGACGAGCAGGCACTGCTGGATGCGCATGCAGAACTGCAAGAACGTGCAGAGCTTGTTGAGCTTGAAGATCGAGACGAGTTAGCTGGGCAAGAAGGCCAGCCAAGAGTTGAGCCAGCTGTTGACGTGGATGATCTGGCTGTCATCGATGGTCACGAGGCCGGCGAACCTGTTGTTCCCGCCAAGAATGACGTGGATGATGCGATGGCGGAGCGGCCGAGCTCCGGTCGCCACATGCCATCCGATTCTCATCCCCTTGGCGTGCCCAGACCCGATCTTCGATCGACGATCATTGCAGGTATTGGGATCACGAGCCTCACGGTGTTGCGAGCGAACAAGAACGTCATCATCCCGCTCTGGGGCACCGCTCTTGGACTTGACCACGAGACAATCACGCTGGCCTTTGCCGCGTCCGCGCTCATTGACACGATCATGTTCTATCCCGCGGGGAAGATGGCGGACAGGAGGGGCCGGCTCTGGGCCCTCCTGCCTTCCCTCATCATCATGTCCTTCGCCATCGGCCTTATGGTCACGTGGTCCACGGCAGTCGGTTTCTTCGTTGGTTCCATCCTGCTTGGCTTCGGCAACGGGTTTGGGTCTGGAATCCTCATGACTCTCGGAGCGGACCTCTCACCCTCGCAGAACAGGGCCACGTTCCTCGGTTACTGGCAGGCCATCGCCAACTCCGGAACAGCCGCTGGACCGTTCGTTGTATCGGGCCTCACAGCGCTCATTGGAGTCGCTGCCGGTCTGTGGGCAACCGCTGCGCTCGGGCTGTTCGGAGCAGTCTGGTTCCGCGCCTTGTTGCCTGGCACCTATCGCAGGTTGGGGCTCACGCTCCGTGGCATGCCACTGGAACCTGAGGACACAAAGTAATCAGCAAGGTTCAGAACCGTAAGCCAAAGTTCAGAACCAGTAACTTAAGCCTCGTCCGGCCACGACCACTCCGGACCATCACGGTGCGCTGATGGGCGGTGGAGCATGCCGGAGAGATAGGAAATGACGAGCTCGTCATCGTCGCCCGCACCCTCTTGCAGCCGCGGACTATCCGCGTTCACGACGCCGTCGTAGATCAGGGTCCAACCGTGGTCGACTCGTGGCTGCCAGATGATCGTGACCTGGGGGCTGTTCTTCAATGCCCCAACAACCGAACCGTAGAGTCCGTGGATATGGGCCGTTCCGTCCTTGTCGAACACCGGGTCAACCGTAAAGATGCGAATGTACTCATCCGGATGCTGTCCGATGAGAGTTCCGCTCCCAAACGGTTCCGTCACGGTCGTGAACTTGCCGGCCCCTACTTTGATGCTCATATGTCTCCCTCGACGCTCTGTTCCATTATCGCCTCCGCAGGGTAGTTGCATTCCCGCTTTTGTCCCAACCGCGATCACGCTTTGTCTCTGCTAGCGCCACGGAGTTGAAACAGCGCCATCTCAATGCCGATGGCCCACCATCTCGGACCGATCAAGTCCCACAATCTCACTTGAACATGCGTTCTCTCGACCTTGAGAGTGTGCGCATTGGGATAGCAGTCGTGCGCACATCAGAGCCGATACCCTGTTTATCTCTGTGCAGACTCGTTGCGCTGACTATATGTAATGAAGGTGGCGCGGATTACACTGTTTTTATGAGTAGCGAAGAATATCCAGACGGAATCGACATTAAGCCTCGGTCGCGTGATGTGACTGATGGACTGGAAAAGACGGCAGCCCGAGGAATGCTTCGCGCCGTCGGCATGGGAGATGACGACTGGGTGAAACCCCAGATCGGTATCGCCTCCTCCTGGAACGAGATCACCCCCTGCAACATGACGCTGTCGAAGCTTGCCGGGTTCGCGAAGGAAGGCGTCCATCAGGCCGGCGGTTATCCACTCGAGTTTGGCACGATCTCCGTGTCCGATGGCATCTCGATGGGACACGAAGGAATGCACTACTCCCTCGTCTCCCGTGAGGTCATCACGGACTCCGTCGAGACCGTCATGTCGGCAGAACGACTCGACGGTTCCGTCCTGCTCGCCGGCTGTGACAAGTCGATCCCGGGGATGCTCATGGCGGCGGCCCGCCTCGATCTGGCCAGCGTCTTTCTCTACAACGGGTCGATCATGCCGGGAACGGCACGGTTCGAGGACGGAACCGAGAAGGAGGTGACGCTCATCGACGCCTTTGAGGCCGTTGGTGCGTGCAGGGCGGGCAAGATGTCGGAGAAGGACGTCGACGCCATCGAACGCGCTGTCTGTCCGGGTGAGGGCGCCTGCGGCGGCATGTACACCGCGAACACGATGGCATCCGCCGCTGAAGCCATGGGCATGTCGCTCCCCGGTTCCGCCGCACCCCCGGCCATTCACCGCAACCGCACACTCTTCGCGAGGGACTCGGGCAACGCCGTTGTTGGTCTCCTTCGCCGCGGCATCACCACCCGAGACATCATCACCCGCGAATCGCTCCTGAACGCCATCGCTGTCGTCATGGCCTTCGGCGGTTCAACGAACGCCGTCCTACATCTCATGGCCATTGCTCACGAGGCGGAGGTCGAGCTCAGCCTCGACGATTTCAACGCAATCGGTGACAATGTGCCCCACCTGGGCAACCTCAAGCCCTTCGGCGAGTACGTCATGAACGACGTGTTCAAGGTCGGTGGCGTTCCAGTGGTCATGAAGGCATTGCTGGATGCTGGATTGCTCAACGGTGACTGCCTGACAGTCACGGGCAAGACCGTGGCAGAGAACCTCGCCAACATCAATCCGCCCGATCCCGACGGCAAGATCCTGCGCGCACTCGACAACCCGATCCACAAAACCGGTGGACTATCGATCCTGCGTGGTTCTCTCGCGCCCGAGGGTGCAGTGGTGAAAACAGCAGGATTTGATACCGACGTCTTTGAGGGAACGGCACGCGTCTTTGAGCAGGAGCAACCGGCCATGGATGCCGTTCTGGCCGGTGAGCTCAAGCCGGGAGATGTTGTCGTCATCCGCTACGAGGGTCCCAAGGGCGGTCCGGGCATGAGAGAAATGCTCGCCATCACTGGAGCTATCAAGGGAGCCGGCATCGGCAAGGACGTTCTCCTCATCACCGACGGCAGGTTCTCCGGCGGATCCACCGGCCTCTGCATCGGACACGTCGCTCCTGAGGCTGTGGATGGCGGGCCGATCGCTCTCGTCAAGGACGGCGACCGCATCACCGTCAACATCCCGAATCGAACCATCGATCTCGATGTCGACGAAGCGGAGCTGGAGGAACGCAGAAAGAACCTCGTTCATCCCGTGAACCACCGCCTCCACGGCGTGCTCGGCAAATACGCCAAGCTCGTGCAATCGGCTTCGATTGGAGCTGTCTGCTACTAGCAATCGGCTACTTCTCCGTCATGGTCATGGAGTCACGCCGGCCCACAGCTTAGCTGAATGCGCGGGTTCATCATCCTCGCAACCAACTAAACGAATCACCCGCCGCACTTCAAAACGCAAGCCGCACTCCGTGAGGAAGACGATGGAGCATTCCTAGTGACCATGTATGTCAGATGGCGCAGGCTGGGTCACCCTTTTTGCTCGGAACCGATTGGCCACACGCGACGCTCTTGTGGCTTCGGTTGACGTGTACCTCCTCGTGCCAGCCTGCACAAGCTTTTCTTCACTCGCTCGATGGCTTTCAAGAGGCTGGCTTGGATGGGCGTATGGCCCGTGAGTTTCAGATGCCTGCATGTCACGGCTCATCTGCACTGGGCGAGACTCCTCATCAGGTCGGGTGATCTGGTGGACCAGCTCATCTTGAGACTCTCTGGATAGGTCTTTGTCTTTAAGGCTTCTCGCTGCATCAATTACCTCAGGCCAGCCTCCAAACCTTGACTTCAGCGCCTGCGGGCCGGGCATATTTCTTTCCCTTGCCCAATCCCGATATCCTTCAAACGTCACACGTTCGATGCCGATCATGTAAGCAATCAACGGCTGAAGGAGTTCTGAATCGGAGAGGTTTGCATAGTGCCCACGTTTTCCGGGCGTACCACCAACCGACCGGACAAGCTCATTCCAAGTCTTGCCAGACTGATGTAAGAGACTGGGGACTACTGGAGCATCATTTTCCGTCGCCCACGCCTTGTACTTTGCGCAAGTCAAGACTGGCCCAACCTCTTCGACCGCTCGCCGCACGATGGTCACGGGATCCACGCGTTCCTTAACGAAGGTTGACCAATCTCTCGGACGAAGCACCTCCTGCGCCCAGCTTGGCGAATACCCATTATCCTTGCCCGCAAGGACAAGTTGTGCAGTCTTGGATAACTCAATCCATGAACCATGCAACCTGATTCGAATGAGAGCGCCGGATGGTCGTCCTTCCGACTTCGACGACCATTCCTCGAAATTCCGGAAGCTATAGCTATCTTTAGTTTCACGGAAGAAGTCGATGAGGCTCGCCCACAGGTCATCGTCAGAATGTCGGCGTTCTCGTTCGACTTGGTGTGATCCTTCAACTCCCGCCGCCTCAAGCGCGAGTGCCCACTTTCCAAATCTGTTCATCGGTGTCTGCTTTGTAGGCCCACCTCGTGCCCGACTCCATTCCTCAAACTTTGCTGCGCTCGTTTGGCCAGTCTCTTGGTTGAACTGTCGAAGCATTTCAAGAAGCTCTTGATCAGACCAATCCCTTGGGTCGACCCGCTTCTTGCGAGAGTTAGCGTGAAGTCCCTTGCGCGGGCCTAACGCATTACGAATGAATGCTTCTGACAATTTGAGATCCGAACTTGCTTGGGAGATCGGGGCAGCGGGATTGTTCACGGACCATTGAATTACAGCCTCCTGATCCCTGACTTTCTGCGCCAGTCGGTCGGCCTCGCTGATGCGAGCACGGGCTTCGTTGATTTCCGATGTGGTCCACGGACTCTTTCCAATGAGCTGACGAACCCGCTCTCGCGTCAGTCCGTACTCATTGCCGATTTCTTCCAGCGTTGCTCCGCTCGCGTAGCGCTGGACCATGGCGATCTCCCTATAGTCGCGACCAACCCATTCGGTATTTTCGATTCGCGTGATCATGCGACGAGCGAATATCAGCTCCGAATCAGGATCCTCATTACTGTCCATCGAGTCATGAGCTCGTTCTAATAAGTTGATGCCCTGGTTCGGCTCCTGCGCATGCAGCGATCTTTGCTCTTCGCGCGCAGCTGAATCAACGACACGCTCTTGACCAAGTGTCTCCATCGACAACTCCACTGGATTTCGGGACTTTTGTCCTTCATGTTTGCTTCTGGATCAGCTTAGCTCCCAGCTCGGACACTTTGTGTACTTAATGTCACCTGCACTCTACGCGAATATGCTCCCAGGTAATTTACAGTTACAAGAGTGAATTAGTTTCTACTGGCTTGAAATGGGTACGGAGAATGCGTCGGAAGTTTTGGTGGATTGCAGGAGCAATTCTCGTTGTCGGAGTGGTTCCCGGAATCGGTGAAGCAATCACTCCGATCGAGGAAGGTGTCGCTGAAGAAACTACCGAGGTTGCTGAAACAGTTGAGCCGACCCCGGAACCTACGACCGAAGAGCCAGAGCCCACACCGACCCCGACACCGACCGCCGAACCAGACCCCGATCTTGAGTCTCCCGACGCTGAAATCTTCGTTGTCACCGAGGTCGAGGGAGTAAACGCCGCGGATGTTCTCGAGACTCTCGAGGTGAAGGGACGCGCTCCCAAGACCGGTTACGATCGCGACGAGTTTGGGCAGCGCTGGGCAGACACCAACCGCAATGGTTGCGACACCCGCAACGACATCCTGAACCGAGATTTGACGGACGTCACTTACAAGCCCGGAACCTACGACTGCGTCGTCCTGACCGGTGACCTTGTCAGCCCTTACACCCGGGAGCTCATCAACTTCCAGCGCGGCAACGATACCTCTAACGAGGTTCAGATTGACCACGTCGTGGCGCTCTCGGATGCGTGGCAGAAGGGCGCACAGCAGATGACCTTCGAGGATCGCACGCTGTTTGCCAACGATCCGCTCAATCTGCTTGCGGTCGATGGTCCCAGCAATGCCCAGAAGGGTGATGGTGACGCGGCAACCTGGCTACCCGCCAACAAGTCCTACCGTTGCGAGTATGTCGCCAGGCAGGTCGGCGTTAAGGCAAAGTACGGCCTGTGGGTGACTCCCGCCGAGAAGACCGCCATCACCAACATCCTCGACGCCTGCCCCGATCAGCTCATTCCAGAATCGGATGTCATGACCGTCATCGAGGTAAAGGCTCCGGAGCCCACGCCCGAACCGACCACGGCTGCTCCCGCGCCCTCCCCCACTCCGGCACCAGCCCCCGCCGCTGCGCCGACTCAGGCACCTGCACCGGCACCCGCCGCGGCTCCCGCACCAGCGCCCGCCGCGGAGGTCTACTACGCCAACTGCACCGAGGCACGCGCCGCTGGGGCGGCCCCGATCTACGAGGGACAGCCGGGATATCGAGCGGCAATGGACCGCGATGGCGATGGTGTCGCCTGCGAATAAGGCAATCGTTTAGCGAGTGGGGAGGCGGCATTAAGGCGCCTCCCCACTGCCATCTGTCCACGTGTAGAAATGTCTTATTGGACCAGCTCGGGTCAAGGGACTTTTCTGAGTAGATACGGAATTGGGCCCTGAGAGCACTAACTGTCAAAGCCCAATTCCTCGTTCTATATCAAAATCAAGATCGGAAGAGATTCCTCGATCAAGATCGGATTAGCTGAGCTTGGACTCTCCGAGATCCTCACCCTTGCCGAAGGCAACGTCGCGAGCTGCTGCGAGCTTGCTGGGCAGGCCCGTGATCTCGATGAAGCCACGTGCCGATGCCTGGTTGAAGGAGTCACCTGCATCGTAGGTTGCGAGGTTGAAGTCGTACAGGGAGGTGTCGGAACGACGGCCGGTGACGGTGGCGCGACCACCGTGCAGAGTCATGCGAACGTCACCCGAGACGTACTCCTGAGTGGAGGCAATGAAGGCATCGAGGGAGCGCTTGAGCGGCGAGAACCACTGGCCTTCGTAAACAATATTGGTCCACTGGTCGGAGACGGTGCGCTTGAAGCGTGCCTGATCGCGGTCCATGGTGACGTTCTCGAGCTCACGGTGGGCCTCGATGAGTGTCATGGCGCCGGGAGCCTCGTAGATCTCACGGGACTTGATGCCGACCATGCGGTCCTCGACGATGTCGATGCGGCCAATGCCCTGGGCGCCAGCGCGCTTGTTCAGCTCCTGGATGGCCTCGAGCGGGGTCACCTTGCGGCCGTCGATGGCGACGGGAATGCCCTTCTCGAAGGAGATGATGACCTCGTCCGGGAGCGGAGGGTAGGTCGGATCGTCCGTGTAGGAGTAGACGTCCTTCGTGGGTGCGTTCCAGATGTCCTCAAGGAAGCCGGTCTCGATGGCACGACCCCACACGTTCTGGTCGATGGAGAACGGGTTGTGGTGCGTGGTCTCGATCGGCAGGTTGTGCTTGTTGGCGTACTCGATTGCGAACTCACGGGTCAGTGCGAGGTCGCGGACGGGTGAGAGGCACTTGAGATCCGGGCCGAGGGAGGTGATGCCAACCTCGAAGCGAACCTGGTCGTTGCCCTTGCCGGTGCAGCCGTGTGCCACCGTGGTGGCGTCGAACTGGCGAGCTGCCTTGACGAGGTGCTTGACGATCGTGGGGCGGGAGATTGCCGACACGAGGGGGTAGGCATCCATGTAAAGGCCGTTGGCGGCCAGCGCAGGCATGCAGTATTCGTTGGCGAACTCGTCGCGAGCATCAGCAACGTAGGCCTCGACGGCACCGCAGTCGAGTGCGCGCTGACGGATTGCTTCGAGGTCTTCACCACCCTGACCAACGTCGACGGACACGGTGACAACCTCTGCACCGGTCTGTTCCGCAATCCATCCGATAGCGACCGATGTGTCCAAACCGCCCGAGTAGGCGAGGACTACGCGATCCTTGTGTGCGCTCATGCGTTATTCTCTTTCTCTGTTGCTCGATTTTCAGCAAGACTTAGTAGGTAGTTGGCGAGCGAGCCGGCCCGCTCCGCCGAGTTGGTCACAATGAGGACGGTGTCGTCTCCAGCAATGCAGCCAAGGACCCCGTCAAGAACAGCCCGGTCAACCGACGACGCCAGAATCTGCGCCGCACCGGGCGGGGTTCGCAAGACAACTTGATTGAAGGCAACCTTGGCGGTCAAGAGCAGGTCCTTGCACCACCGTTCCAGGTAGTCACGTGCCGCAATCGTCGCGTCCGGAACATCATCCGGGTTCGGCAGCACGTAGCCTTGGCGGCCGCCCGGCATGCGCACCTTCGTGGCCCGGAGGTCGTCGAGGTCGCGTGACAGGGTTGCCTGGGTGACAACGATGCCGCGGTCCTGAAGCTCGAGGCGCAACGCCTCCTGGCTCGCGATCTGCGATCCGTTGATGATCTCGGTGATGACGGAGTGCCGTGCGGCACGGGTCGTTGGGGTCGTTCTCACGTCACTTCCTCAATTCAACAAGGGCCGCGATGAACGGCTCGAATTCTTCCGGGGTCATGATAAGCGGAGGCGCGATCCGGAGCGTGTCCGGTCCAGTGGCGTTCGCGATGAAGCCCTTGGCGCGAAGCTCCGCAACGAGACCGGGAGCGTCGCTCACCTCGATGCCGAGGAGCAGGCCCTTGCCACGGACAGCGAATCCGGCCTTCTCGAGCTCAGTCTTGATCCACGCTCCGGTCTTCTGAACGTTCGGGAGGAGGTCCTTGACCTTGCCGAGAACCGCCAGGGCAACGGCTGCGACCACGGGGTTGCCGCCGAAGGTGGAGCCGTGGCTGCCCGGGGTGAACAGGTCAGCTGCCTCGCCGGTCGCGATGATCGCTCCGATGGGCATGCCGCCACCGAGGCCCTTCGCGAGGGTGATGACATCGGCCTGGATGGTGTCGGTGTGGGCGAACCACCGTCCGGTGCGTCCCATGCCGGTCTGGATCTCGTCGACAACGAGGAGGGCTCCGATCCGATCGGCTGTCTCCCTCGCCTTGAGGAGGAACTCCTCCGACAGGGGGACGACGCCGCGTTCGCCCTGAATGGGCTCAAGGAAGATCGCGGCCACGTCATCACCGAGGGTTTCGAGTGACTCAACCGTCGGCTCGATGAACTCGCATCCGGCGATCTGGTTGAAGCGCTCGCGGATCGCGGTCTTGTAGGTGATGGAGAGCGACCCGAGGGTACGCCCGTGGAACGCGCCCTCGAGAGCAACAAACTTGCCTCCCGGCTTGTGCAGCATCGCGAGCTTGAGAGCTCCCTCGTTGGCTTCAGCTCCGGAGTTGGCCAGGAAGACCTTGCCCGGCTTGCCGCCCTCGCTTGCCAGCAGATCAAGCAGGGTCTTGGCCAGGTTGATCTGAGGTTCGGTGGTGAAGAAGTTGGAGACGTGGCTGAGCTTGCTCGCCTGCTCGGTCATCGCCTCGGTCATGGTCGGATCCGCGTACCCGAGTGCGTTGACGGCAATGCCGGCAAGGAGGTCAAGGTACTTGTTTCCGTCGGTGTCCCACACGTACACGCCCTGACCGTGGTCGAGCACGAGAGAGGGTGCGCCGAATGCGTTGACGTACACGGATTCGTAGGTAGAAATCGTCATCATTTGTCCTTCGTGACGAGAGTTCCCACTCCCGCATCGGTAAAAATCTCAAGGAGCATCGAGTGGGCCATCCGCCCATCGATGACGTGCGCGGCTCCCACGCCGCCCTCGATTGCGTGGAGGGCCGCCTCCATCTTCGGCTTCATTCCCGAATCCAGCTTGGGAAGCAGTTCCTTCAACTGGTTCGTGCTGATCTCCGAGGCCAGGGAGTCCTTGTTCGGCCAATCCAGGTACAGTCCCTCGACATCGGTCAGCATGAGAAGCTTCGAGGCGCCCAGGGCCGAGGCGATGGCAGCGGCCGCGGTATCGGCATTGACGTTGAGAATGCCGTTGCCCTCCACGTCCATAGCGATCGTCGAGATGACAGGGATCCTGCCGTTGTCGAGCAGGTCGTGGATGCTGGCGGGATTCACCTCGTGCACGTCACCAACCTGACCGAGGTCGACCTTTTCACCATCGATCTCGATGTAGCGCTTGCGGCCCGTGAGAAGGGCGGCGTCCTCACCGGACATGCCGACCGCGTAAGGGGAATCCTGGTTGAGGAGCGACACGAGGTCGCGCTGCACCTGACCGGTCAGCACCATCCGGACCACGTCCATGGCCTCTTCGGAGGTGACGCGCAGTCCCCCACGGAACTCGGATTCGATGCCCAGTTTATTCAGCATCGCGTTGATCTGGGGGCCGCCGCCGTGCACGACGACGGGGCGCAGGCCAACGTGATAGAAGAACAGGACATCGTGCGCGAACGCTTCCTTCAGTTCCTGGTTGACCATGGCGTTGCCACCGTACTTGATGACGACGGTCTGACCAGCAAACTCCCTGATCCAGGGCAGTGCCTGAACCAGTACCTCCGCCTTATCCTGGGCGGCCAATAGTCTCTGCAAGATCGTGCTCATGTTGTGTACGCCGAATTCTCTGTCACGTAGTCGTAGGTCAAATCGTTGGTGAGGATGCTGGCAGACTCGATGCCCGATCCCAGCTGGAGCTCGACGGTGACGAGGCGGTCACCCGCCATGTCCACCTCGTCGCGCCTACCAGTATCGACACCGTTCTCGGCAACGGGAACACCGTTGATGATGACGGCGAGATCGGCGGGATCGAAGGGGGCGATCTCCTCGGGAACGGTGCCCGCGGCGGAGATGATCCTGCCCCAGTTCGGGTCGTTGCCGAAGATCGCGCACTTGAACAGGTTCGACTGCGCGATGGCACGGGCCACGGCAAGCGCACCCGCCTCGGTGGCCGACTTCGTCACAGAAATATTAATATCGTGGCTCGCGCCCTCAGCATCGCCAATCATCTGTTTCGCAAGATCGGCACACACCTCACGCACTCCCCTCGCAAACTCGTGCGAATCGGGGGTGATCCCCGAGGCGCCGCTCGCGAGTAGAAGAACGGTGTCATTCGTGGACATGCAGCCATCGACATCGATGCGGTTGAACGTGTGGTCAACCGCTTCCTTGAGAACGTTCTGAGCAAGCTGGGAATCAACCACGGCATCGGTTGTGATGACGCACAGCATGGTGGCCATGCCCGGGGCGATCATACCGGCGCCCTTCGCCATGCCGCCCACCTTGAAGCCTGTCTCGAAGGTCGCCTGCTTCGACACGGTGTCGGTGGTCATGATGGCACCAGCAGCATCCGCGCCCCCGTCAGCGCTCAGAGCAGGCACCGCGGACGCAACGCCATCGACGAGCGGCTGTGCTTCCATCGTCACGCCAATGACGCCGGTCGAACACACGCCAACATCGTTGGCCGAGATTGAGAGTGCATTCGCGACGGCCTCGGCCGTCGCTGTCGTGACAGACATGCCGCCAACGGTCGCAACGTTCGCATTGCCGGAGTTGAGGACGACGGCCTTGAGGGAACCATCGGCGAGAGCGTCACGCGTCCACAACACCGGCCACGCCACGACGCGGTTGGTTGTGAACACACCGGCAGCAACATCGAGGGGACCCTCGTTAACGACGAGGGCGAGGTCGGGCTTGCCGGATTCCTTGAGTCCAGCGGTCACGCCGGAGGCAACGAAGCCTTGAGGAAAAGTGATCACGGAGCTACTCCCACTGCGGTCAGGCCCGTCTCTTCGGCAAAGCCGAGGGACAGGTTGAGGGACTGGATGGCGGCACCCGCGGTGCCCTTCACGAGATTGTCGATCGCGCAGATCGCGGTCAGCCGCTGCTTGTCGCGATCGAGAACCGCATGGACGAGAGCAGTGTTCGCACCGGTCACCATAGCCGTGGTTGGGATCTGCTCGCTGTACTGAACGAAGGGTTCGCCATCGTACGCCTCACGGTACGCGTTCGACACGTCCGCGGCGGTCGTACCCGGCTTCACGGGAATCGACACGGTGGCGAGAATGCCACGCGAGACCGGAGCGAGAACGGGAGTGAAGGACAGCCTTTCAATCTCTGCACCAGCCTTGCGCAGGTTCTGCATGATCTCGGGAATGTGCCTATGCGTGCCACCCACGCCGTAGGGGGCGAGGCTACCGAGCGCCTCGGATGCCATGAGGTGCGGCTTCGCGGCCTTGCCTGCCCCAGAGTATCCAACGGCCAGGATCGCAACAATGTCCTCACCGGTGGCGATGCCAGCGTGGACCGCGGGCTGAGCCGCGAACGTCACGGCGGATGCGTTGCAACCGGGAGCCGCAATAAGCTTCGATTCTGCAAGGATCTCGCGCTGGGTCTGTCCGGTGCGGATCAGCTCGGGCATGGCGTAGGCCCACGGCTCCGCCATCTCTGCCCCGTAGTACTCGGCCCACGCGGCAGGATCCTCGAGCCGGTGGTCAGCGCCGAGATCGACGATTCGAACATCGGGATTGACATCGAGGATCGCTGCGGAGATCTCGGCGGAGGCGCCGTGCGGAAGACCAAGGATGACCACGTCGGAGCCGGCCAGGGTCTCGGCTTCGATGGCCACAAGCTCGCGATCCGCGAGGGATCGCACGTGAGGATGAACGTTTCCTAGGGGGCCACGCGAGGAGTGCGCGGCCAGGACGCCAACTTCGAGTTCGGGATGCGAGGTGAGCAGGCGGAGCGCTTCTCCACCCGCGTACCCAGATGCGCCCGCAACAGACACTTTAACCATACGCATAAGTATACGCGGAGGCGTATTTATTTCAAGTTGCTGGACGTGTGCACCACGACATGAAACCACTGTCACGTGAACGCATGGCAAACACGCCACTGCGCGGCATCAAGCGATGAATAAACGAACCTGGGTGCGAGGCGGATTCGCTTGAGCGGCCTCGTTCTAGCGAACCGGATGACCGGAAAGAATGGAGATTCGGTTGAAGGCGTTGATGGCGATCGCGATCCACGCCGCGGCTGAAACCTGGTCGGGCGTGAGGACGGAGGCGATCTCGTCGTACCGTTCTTCTGCGCCCACTGCCTGCGGTAGCTCTGTGGCCAGCTCCGCCATCTCCAACACCGCCCGCTCTTCGGCCGTGAAGATCTCGGTGTCCCGCCACGCGGGAATGACGGCAACCTTGACGGCGTCGACTCCGGCGCGAACGAGCTGAGGCACGTGCGCCTTGAGACAGCTGGGGCACTTGTTAATTTGGGAGCACCGCACGTTGATGAGCTCAACGAGGTCACGACCGAGGCCGGCCTCGTCCGCGATCTTCTTGACGGTGTCGACAAACTCGAGAGCCGACCGATATGCGAGCGGGTGCTGACGGTCGATGTAGAGCCTGCCAGGTGATTCCATGATTACTCTCCCCATTGCCTGAGCTTTCGCTCTAGTCTAGGACCAAGGAGGACAATGATGTACGCAATCCGAGTTTCGAAGGCCGGTGGCCCAGAGGTTCTCGAATGGGTCGAAGTACCAGATCCAGTTCCCGGTCCCGGTGAGCTCCTCATCGAGGTGGAGTACGCAGGACTGAACTTTATTGACACCTATCAGCGCTCCGGTGTCTACGCCATGAACACGCCGTTCATTCCCGGACAGGAGGGGTCCGGCAAAGTCGTCGGCCGCGGCGAAGATGTCGAGGGCTGGTGGGATGGCACCCGCGTCGCGTGGACGAACCAGATGGGAGCCTATGCCCAAAAGGTTGTCATCCCCGCAAGCGCGGCTCTCTACGTTCCCGATCATGTCCGCATGGATACCGCGGCCGCACTCCCCCTGCAGGGAATGACGGCTCACTACCTCGTTCGGTCCGCATACCCGGTCGGAACCGGCACGAGAGTTCTCATCACGGGTGCCGCTGGCGGAGTCGGTCGCATTGCCGGCCAGCTCGCCAACGCCCAGGGCGCCATCTCCATCGGCACCGTCAGTTCCGAAGAGAAGCTTGCCTTCTCCGAAACCACCCACACGATCGTGGTCAAGGACTGGTCGACCATCAAGGACCAGGTCATGGAGAAGGTTGGCCAGGTCGATGTCGTCTTCGACGGCGTTGGTCTCGCATCTTTCGATCACACGATCGAATGCATCCGACCTCGCGGCCTCATGTGCCTCTTCGGCGGAGCATCCGGCCAGGTGCCGCCCTTTGACCTCCAGCGCCTCAACGCTCTCGGTAGCCTCTACGTCACCCGCCCCACGCTGCGTGACTACTTGGGTAATGAGATGGAGTGGCGCTGGCAGGAACTCACCGAGCGCACCGCGGCAGGTCGCCTCGACATTCTCGTCGGCAAGATCTTCGACGTTCAGTACGCAAGCAAGGCACACGAGCACATCGAGTCCGGCAAGTCCATCGGCAAGACGCTACTGAAGATTCACTGATCAGTCAGCGGCGAGGTCGCCACAATCGGAAGAACTGGGGAGCGGGGCATGCCGGCGTGAAGCCGTTGTGCCCCAGGTTCTTGCTGAGCCATGAGGCCGAGTAAAGCACAAGCCATCAACCACTCCTCCCATTCCGCGCAGAGCATACTGGGATTTCAGAGCATCTCATTCCGGCGATGCTGACGAACGTCCAAAGCAGCCGGAGCCACTCACGGATCCTCGAATCGTGGCTCAGGCATTGATAAAAGTGCCTCTGGGATTCACTGTGACCTCTGTGTCGGCCTCAGCCACGCGTTGAGCTGACTCCCACCCCCTATCGGCGCGATCACCGCGTCTACCAGTGTTTTTCATAACATGCGCCTTCCATCTTGACCGTGGTGACTTTCGTTCCTTTAGGATGATCCCGTGGAAAAAACCGCTCAATCAGACCCTGACAGTACATTGACCGCCTTACCTGGCCATGTGGCCTTCAAGAATGGTGAGGTGGTCGGATCATGAACAGCCTCGCTGTGAACATCATTATGGTGTTCGTTTTTGTCATTATTGGCGGTATCTTTGCCGCATCGGAAATGGCCCTCGTATCGTTGCGAGAGAGCCAGCTACGGCGAATGGAAAAAGAATCCAAGGCGGGCAGTCGCGTCGCCAATCTCGCCCGCGACTCCGGTACATTCCTTTCGGCCGTGCAGATCGGCGTGACATTCGCCGGCTTCTTCTCCTCGGCCTTTGGTGCCTCAACGATTGCCCCTCAGCTCGAACCGGTTCTCGTGAGCTGGGGCCTGTCGGAAGGCGCAGCGGGCCCAGTTGCCCTCGTTATTCTGACGCTCCTCGTTTCCTACCTCTCACTCGTTCTTGGTGAGCTGGTACCGAAACGCATTGCGCTCGCACGTAACGAGGCAACATCGAAGATCCTCGGCCCACCCCTGTCCAAGTTTGCCGTGCTCCTCAAGCCGGTCATCTGGATCGTCAACGTGTCCTCCGCTGCGATCCTGCGCCTCATCGGCATCAACCCGGACGATAACGGCAACGCCATGTCCGATGAGGAGGTGCGCGACATCGTCGTATCCCACGAGGGCTTCGACGTTGCTGAACGTGACATGGTGGAGGACGTCTTCCAGGCATCCAACACCCTCCTCCGCGAGGTCATGCGCCACCGCCGCGACGTCGTCGCCATCCCTGAGGATTCGACCCTCGGTCAGGCCATCGAGGCCGTAGCCGACCAGCCGTACTCCCGCTACCCGGTGTACCGGGAAGAGATCGATGACGTCATCGGATTCGTTCACATCCGTGACATCTACGAGGCCCGCTACAAGCTCAGTGCGGACGGCCCGATCACCTCGATCATCCGTGACATCCTCATGGTTCCAGGCACGTCGACGATCATGCCGGTCATGAACAACATGCGTTCCTCCGGCCACCACATTGCCGTCGTCATTGACGAGTACGGTGGCACAGACGGTCTCGTCACCCTCGAGGACCTCATTGAGGAACTGGTTGGTGAGATCTGGGACGAGTACGACACCGACATGTACCGCGAGGAAATGAAGCTCCACGAGTCGAAGATGTTCGACGGTCAGACCTCCCTTGAGGACTTCTACGACCGCAGCGGCATTCAGCTACCCGAGGGACCCTACGAGACCATCGCGGGATGGATGCTCTCCCACATGGGGAGGCTCGCCAAGCCCGGTGACGTCGTCCCCATCGACCACCACCTGACCGAGGATGATGAGGACGACTCCGACTCCATCCGCTACGAACTCGAGGTCGCAACCGTGGAGCACAACCGCATCACCGCGATCCAGCTCCGCAAGACCACGGTCCAAAGCGACACGGTTGACGGCAACGAGACCGAACCGGTCTCCGACGGCAAGTAGTTCCGAAAAGCAACTCCATTGCGGAACTAACCCTCATAGGAGAACCCAGAACATGGGAATAGGAAGGCCCTGGACTACTGTCCAGGGTCTTCTCCGTTCAGCCATGAGGTTTTACTTCAAGCAGTGCGGCTACGCTCGCACGAGAACCTAGTCGTTCCATCCCGTGAGGCGGAGCTTGCGTTCCGCGTTGGTGATGCCGCGCTGGGCACGCTCGAGAAGGTCGGGAAGCTTGTCGACTCCTGCCCGTAGCTGAGTACCCGCCAGGGCATCGAGCTCGCCGTGGGAGATCGCGGAGATGATGCCCGAAACTTCTGCGGGATCCGTCCACTCGGTGCGGTCATTGTGCATGCTCATGGCGTTCGTCATGTCGGTCTGAACCACTCCGGGGGCGACCTCGAATACCTTGATGCCGTGCTGAATGCCGGCCTCGTGGAAGGAGCCACCCAGGCGAAGCAGGGCCGTCTTTGACACCCAGTAGTCTGCGGAATCGCCGCGGTCGGTCACGGCTGCGCCTGAGGACAGATCGACGATGTAGCCGCCCCTGCCCAGCATGGACTTGGCCGCGGACGAGTTGAGGATGAAGGGGGCGTAGACATTGGTTGTCATCGTGTCGACGAACTCGGCGGTGCTGATCTCCCACGGCGGGCGAAGCTCCGTGCCAGACACGCCAGCGTTGTTTACGATCATGTCCAGGTCCCCGACCTCTTCGGCAAGAGCAGTTGCGCCCTCGATCGTGAGTTCAGCGCCGTGGAGAACGACCTCGGCTCCCTTGGCTGCGCAGGCCTCACCTGTTTCCTTCAGTGCTTCGACTGTGCGAGCGTGAAGGTGGATGGTGCGGCCGGGTTCGGCAAGAGCACGTACAATGTGACGTCCGATTCCGCGGGAGGCTCCGGTGACGAGAATTCTCAACGAGGTCCCTTTCTTTGGGGTGAGGTGTAGGCCGGAGGGAGGGGCTTGTCTTCCCTCATCTCCGAGCGCATGTGTTCAACAACAGCATCGAGGGAACCCTCGTTCCTGTTCGCTACCTCGAGGAAACGCTGGTAGGCGGCGCCGATCTCGAGGATGTCGTAGATGCCGGAGAGTTCGTCTTGGCAGTTGAGCTTCGCGGCCGTGGGTTCGAGGGTGCGGAGCAGCTGCTTGACCGTGTCACCCACGTGTTCCTCGTTGCCCTTATCGTCAACGATGAGGATCGCGTCCATCCCGTACCTCGACGAACGCCACTTGTTCTCGTTGACGAACCACTCCGGGATGGTCGGGATTTCCCTGCCCTCGTCCAGTTCCGTCGAGAAGTAGTCGACGAGGCAGTGAATGAGAGCGGCAATGGCCTGAAGCTCGTGAATGTTCGTGTTCGCATCGCACACGCGTGTCTCGAGAGTGCCCCAGCCCGGGGAGGGCCGAATATCCCACCGCACCTCGTTGAAGTCTTCAATGACTCCGGTCTTCTGCAGGTCGTGGGTGAAACTCTCCAGTTCCTCCCACTCAGCAAATTGGCGGGGTGTGCCCGCGGTCGGGAGCTGCTGAAACACCATGGCGCGGTTGGAGGCGTATTTCGTGTGCTCACCAGCCCAGTACGGCGAGGAAGAGGACAGTGCCTGAATGTGGAAGCCGCGTGTCAGCATCGCCCTCATGATCGGCAGGACCTTGTCCCGCTTATCGATACCCACGTGCACGTGGGTGCCGAACAGAAGCATCTGACGACCCCAGTACTGGGTGCGATTGACGAGTTCCGCGTAGCGCGACGAGTCCGTCACCCGCTGGTAGGCGGGATTCGCGAACGGGTGAGAGCCCGCGGTTGCAATGTCGATGCGGAGCGGATCCGTTACCCGACGGACCGCCTCGGCACCGATCCGAATGTCATCGATGCAGTCGGCGATGGAATGATGAACTCCCGAGGTAACCTCGATCGTGTTCATGAGCATCTCTTGCTGAATGAGCTTCTGATCCTTCAGCTGTTCCATCACGAATCCGGCTGCTTGCCGGAGGTCGTTTGAGTCTTGGTCAATGAGCTGAAGCTCCCACTCAATGCCGACGGTGGATTGGGCTGAACGGGAAAAGTCCATGGCTAGCTCCGATACTGGTCGATGAACCTACTGATAATGGTGTGATCAGTGTAAGCGGACAAGCATTCATCGAGAACTTGATTACGCTGGTCAGCCGCAAAATACGAGCCGCCGTATGCCTCGATGCGTACCTGGATGCCTTCCCTGCTGATTTCGGGATGGAACTGGGTGCCGTACACGTTCTTCCCCAAGCGGAGGATCTGAACGGGCACGAGAGCACTCGATGCCAGGACCGTGCCGATGTCGGGAACGAGTCCTACGGCCTCGCCGTGGCCGGCGTAGCTCTGGAAGATGCTTGGCACGCCGGAGATGAGCGGGTCGCGTCGACCCTCCTCCGTCAGTTCGATGTAGGGCGCGGAGATCCGCTCGGGATAGTCGCGGGTCAGCGTGCCACCGGCACGCTTCGCCAACATCTGCATCCCGAAGCAGATGCCCAGGGTCGGGAAGTCACGCGCAAGGATCTCGTCGCAGAGATCAGCGAGAACTTCCTCGGTCCTCACCTGGGTTGGGGGCTTTGCCTCCGGGGCGGTGAGGATGTTGTAGGGAGAGCCGGAGATGATGACCGCGCTGTAGTCGTCAAGTCGCGAGCGTGGTGCCGGCTGCTCCATGTGGAAGGGAACGAGCTCGCGCTCGCCCAGTCCCCCGAAGGCGCGCAGTTCCGATAGTTCGTTATCGGCTACGACACCCCCGGGGCGACTGACGAGGAACAGGACGGGCTTCACCGCAGTGTTGCTCCGACCGCCTTGGCTGCGCTCTTGACGATGCGCTTACGAGCGGCAGCGGTCTCCTCAGCGGTCAGCGTGTGATCGCTCCGGTACTGCAGCGCGTAGGCGAGGGACTTGGTGCCCTTCTCCAGCTGCTCACCCGTGTAAACATCGAAGAGGTGAACATCCTCGAGAATGTCGCCACCCGCCTCGCGGATGACCTTCTCGAGCTCGCCGGAGGTCACGTCGTTCGATACGACGAGAGCAATGTCTTCCTTCGCGGCAGGATGGGTCTTGACCGGGTTCACCCGGATCGGGTCGTCCCCGCGTGCCTCGTCGATCGCATCGGAGTTGATCTCGAAGGCAATGGAGCGGGCCGGGATCTCGAAGTGAGTGCACACCTTGGGTGCGAGCTCGCCTGCGTATCCAACGACCGTGTCGCCCGCCTGGATGCGTGCGCAGCGACCGGGGTGGAACGGCGCGCGCTGATCGGAGTGAATCTCCACCTCGAGTCCCAGCATCCGTGCCACGGACACAACGGACTCGATGGCGTCACGCCAGTCCCACTCGACCGGAGCGAAGCCCGCACCGGGTGCGTGCACCTGGGGTACCGCTACGCCAGCCACGTGGTAGGGCTGGGTCGGGATCGCGGAGTTCAGACCAGCGAGCTCCTCGTCGCTCGGGCGGACACCGCCGGGGAGCGGCGACTGCGGAACGATGCCCTTCGGGTTCGTCACGACACCGGCCTCGACAACGGCGATGCCGGAGTTCTGACGTGCCACATTGAGGGCCGCAGTGGACAGCAGGGTGTCGAGGATCGAGGTCCTCATGAGAGGCGTGTCGTCCTGGAGCGGGTTCTGGAGCTTGAGAGCAATCCTCCGCTCGTCGTCCTCTCCGATGAGCTGATCGTCGTGCGTCTTGGTGGAAATGAAGGGGTAGGACAGCACCTCGGTCCAGCCCATCTCGGCCAGGGTACGCATCGTGTCGCGGCGCCTGCGTTGGCGGGTCGTCAGACCGTGACCAACCGGTGCGGACGGCAGGATCGACTGGATCTCGTCGTAGCCGATGAGGCGTGCGATCTCCTCGACCAGGTGCGCGGGGCCAACGAGGTCGGGGCGCCAGGTCGGGGGCTGCACAACGAGCGGGAACTCTCCCTCAACGGTGCAACCGATCTGCTTGAGGATGGACACGACCTCGTCACGTGACGGCGTGAGCCCGGTCAGCCTCGTGACCTCTTCAGGGTTGAAGATGATCTCCGGGAACGGGGTGGTCTCGTTGAGGTCCGTGACTGCCTCACCAATGCTGCCGCCTCCGTACTCGACGAGCAGGTCAGCCACTCGCTGAGCCGCCACCGGGGGCAGCTCAGGATCGACTCCGCGCTCGAAGCGCTTTGACGCCTCGGACGGGAGACGGTGACGACGGGCCGTGCGAGCGATCGAGATCGAGTCGAAGTGTGCCGCCTCGATGAGAACGTTGACCGTGGAGTCGCTGATCTCCGTGGACTCGCCACCCATGACACCGGCAAGACCAAGGATCCTCGAACCTTCGGAATCGGTGATGAGGAGGTCCTCGGGATCGAGTGTGCGCTCAACATCGTCCAGGGTGGTGAGCTTCTCCCCCGCGTTCGCGCGACGCACAACAATCGGCAGGCTCATCTTGTCCAGGTCGTATGCGTGCAGCGGCTGACCAAGGTCAAGCATGACGTAGTTCGTGACATCCACGGCAAGGGAAATGGGGCGCATACCTGCCTCGGTGAGGCGGTCCGTCATCCACTTCGGGCTCTTCGCGTTGGGGTCGATGCCCGTGACAACGCGGGTCACGAAGCGGTCGCAACCAGCGACACCATTGATCGGTGCGGCATCGTCGACGCGTACGGCGGGCTCACCGTTCGGCGCGGGAATCGGTGCCGAGAGGCTCTCGGGTAGGCCCGGGTCCGTGAAGGCGGCACCGGTCGAGTGCGAATACTCGCGGGCAACACCGCGCATCGAGAAGCAGTAGCCGCGGTCAGGGGTCACGTTGATCTCAAGGGTTTCCTTGCCCAGGCCCAGGTACGGCATGACGTCCTCACCGGGTGCGGGGATCTCCGCGATCTTCTCCGAATCGCCTTCCTTGGCGAGAACGATGATGCCGGAGTGGTCGGATCCGAGCCCAAGCTCGGACACGGAACAGATCATGCCATCGGAGATGTGGCCGTAGGTCTTGCGAGCGGCGATCTGGAAGCCACCGGGCAGGCTCGCACCGGGCAGGCTGACTACGACGTAGTCGCCAGCCTCGAAGTTGTGGGCACCGCAGATGATTCCACGGGACGGCAACTCGGAGGTTTCCTTGCCCTCGCCGGGAGCATCGTTGTGCTCGCCTACGTCAACACGGCAGTAGTTGATGAGCTTGCCGTTCTTCTGCTCCTCCTTGACGAGGGTCAGAACCTTGCCGACTACGAGCGGGCCGGACACGTCACCGCGGTGGATTTCTTCCTCTTCGAGGCCAACCTTGACGAGGTCCTCCGCAAGGCGATCAGCGGTCAGGTCCTTAGGCGTCTCAACGTGGGCGGAGAGCCAATCAATGGGAATCAGTGGCATTGTTAGATGCTCCTTCCAGTTGTTGAGAACTGCTGAGAGAACCGGACATCGCCTTCAACGATGTCGCGCATGTCGGCGATGCCGTGGCGGAGCATGAGTGCGCGCTCCACTCCCATGCCGAACGCAAATCCGGAGTATTCATTGGGATCGATGCCTGCCGAGAGGAGGACATTGGGGTTGACCATGCCGCAGCCACCCCACTCGATCCAGCCTGGACCGCCCTTCTTCTGGGGGAACCAGATGTCGAGCTCAGCCGACGGCTCCGTGAACGGGAAGAAGGAGGGACGCAGGCGCGCCTTCGCATCCGGACCAAACAGGTGCTTGGCCAGGTGGTCCAGAACGCCCTTCAGGTGCTCCATCGTCAGACCCTTGTCGACGGCGAGGCCCTCGACCTGGTGGAAGACGGGAGTGTGGGTCGCATCGAGTGCATCGGTGCGGAACACCTTGCCCGGGGCGGCAGCGTACAGCGGAACGCCGCGCTTGAGCATCTCGTGTGCCTGCACGGGAGAAGTATGCGTACGGAGGATCAGTCCGTCCTGTTTTGCGACCTCACCCTTGTCCTCGACGCCATCAACATAGAACGTGTCCTGCATCTGCCGTGCCGGATGATCGGGGCCGAAGTTCAGCGCATCGAAGTTGAACCATTCGTGCTCGACCTCGGGACCTTCGGTAACATCCCAACCCATGGCGATAAAGAAGTCAGAGATATCTTCCATGATCACGGTAAGTGGGTGGCGTGCACCAAGGGGCGCACGACGGGTCGGGAGGGTGACGTCAACGGTCTCTTCGACGAGGATCCGTTCCTCAGCCTCAGCCTCGAGCCTGGCGGTTGCCTCGGCGAGTGCGGCCTGAATGGCCTTACGAGCACCACCCATGATCTTGCCGGCAATGGGCTTGTCTGCCTTGTCGAGTCCCTTAATGAGCTGATTGGCTTGGGTGATCGGTGCGCTGTCACCACTGTGCGCGAGCCGAGCAGTCTTGAGCTCATCAAACGTGGTGGATTGAGCAAATGCCTCCTGAGCTTCCGCTACGGCTTGCGCCACTCCCACTTCGTCGCGCGGGTCTAATCCCGGTGCTTCAGACATATCGGCCTTTCTCTTGAAACCTCCGTCTATCTTAACGAACCAACCTGCCCCTCCCCTCATTCGACCACCAACTGGCGATTTATTACACGAGGCCCATCCTCTTGACCACACAACTGGGCCAGAGCAGGTGAGCGACCAGACCTTAGCGAAAGACATCTAGACGATAGAGCAAGACATTCTGACGCGACGAACTTCTGGTTCAGTGGTCGTTAGCGAACAGAGTGGGATTCACGGAGCTGGTTTCGGTGCTTCGACGTGGACGAAACCTTCCCAATCGGGTCCGGTACGTGCACGACCAGCGGAAATAAACGGCGTGTACTTTCCTATCGGCGTAAAAAGATGCGCTTCATTGCGATCTGAAGCACACTAGAGAACGTACTCATTCGCCAACAGAAGGGAGCCGAATCATGGGAATTGATGACAAGGCTAAGAACGAGTTTGAAGACGTTAGCGGCAAGGCCAAGGAAGGCTTTGGCAAGGCTACTGACAATGAGAAGCTCGAAGCTGAGGGCAAGGCCGATCAGCTGAGCGCCAAGGCCAAGAAGGCCGGCGAGTCGGTGAAGGAATTCGCCGAGAGCGCTGGCGACAAGGTCAAGGACATCTTCAAGAAGGACTAGTTCCTAGCTCTTCTTAGACCTTGGTGGCGGACAGATCATTCTGTCCGCCACCGCTTTATGTCCGCCAAAGCCTCTTCCAGTCTCACTGTCGATTGAGCCCAGTCGCACTGTCTATTGAACTAGAACGTCCACTCCCAGCCGCCCGGAACGCCCATCATCTCGTAGGTGATGATGCCGCTCGTGACCTCGCTGTCGATCACGACCTTTCCTTGTGCGGTAGTGCCGGGTGGAATCTCGTCCGGCAGCTTCTCAGCCCCGGTCAGGCACAGCGGTCCCGTGCCACCAGTGAAGCGTTGCGCCTCGCCGCCGCCGTCGGGATATATATCAATGTAATGGTGGCTGATCATGACGCTGTTCCACAGCTGAGTTTCCATGCGCTGCGAGGTCTCTACCTCAAAGGTGAGGGCAATATGGGTTCCGTACTTTGAGGGTTGTGCTTCCGGATTCGTGCATTGGACACCAACTTCAATGTCGGTCAGGATAAAGCCGGCCATCAACTCTTTCGGATCCGCGGGATCCTGGACCCCCGCCCTATCCCCCACGTCTTTCACGAGATAGCCGCGCTCGGAAATCTCCGGTCCTTCATCCTCCGGCTCGTCATCCTCGGCGACATCGCCAATGCCAGACACTCCACCATCGCCTTCGGCAGTTTCCTCTTTTTCATTTGGTTCCAGCTCGGAATCGGTCGAGTCATCTTCGCCCGTACTGGATGGCGATGAGGATGAGGATTCATCAGATCCTTCAGGTTCTTCCGCACCGGTTGTCAGCTCTGTGTCTTGTGCTCGTTCTTCAGAGTCACTTCCACTGCCTGAGGAGCAGGACGCAGCAAGGAATCCCACGCTCAATGCGGCAGCAAATTTACGAATCTTCACGGGCGCCTCCGAATAGGTTCGATGCGGTCTCTACGGTCCTTCACATGGCACTACCGAAATACGAGGTCACGAGCGCGTTCAAGCACGATCCGACAGGGATGATCGACGAAAAACTAAGGCAGACTTCGGACAGGCATTGGACTGTCCCAGACACTTATGAGTGCAAGAAATAAGAGCTGTGGGGC
>NZ_JASDVN010000015.1:30528-34658 GCF_041440645.1 Flaviflexus sp.
ATATTCGTCGCCCCCACAGCTCTCAACCTGATTGGATTTGAGCAACCCTAGTAGGACCATTCCCATCCGGACACGCCGTCCACGGTGTAAAGGATGCTTCCGGTCGGGTAGGAGGTGTCAAGGACGATCTTGCCCACCGCATGCTCTCCCGGACGAATGTAGCTAGGAATAGCTTCAGCATCGTTCAGACAGTAGTAAGAATTTCCTATGGAGTCGTTCTCGCGAGTGCCATCAGGTGAATAGATAGTGAAGTCGTAAGGAGTTACCCAAATCTCTGAAGGGGTGGCATTGGCAAGTTCAGGCATCACATTGATATCCATGGTGATTGCGACAAACTGACCATTCATGGGTGGCTCCGCCCAAGGACTCGTGCACTGGAAGTTCGATTCGATGTTCGTGACAGTAAATTGAACCCCCGTTGAGCCGTCCGAGAGACCAATCCCAGCGAGCTGTCCAACCTGCTTCACCAGGTTGCCGCGGGCGTTCGTCACTGAGTCTCCGTAAATGCTCGTATCAAAGCTCGGCGCTGAGCTTGTGGGTTCCTGAGTCGGTGCCGCAGGTGCGACAGTAGGTGCCGGAGCAGCCGGCGGCGCAGTTGTCACTGCGGGTTCCGGCTCAGCCACTTCCTCGACCGTAGTCTCGGGCTCCTCTGATTCTGGTTCCGTGGTCTCCGGCTCTTCCTCGACGTCGGTTGGCTCCTCGGAGACCTCCTCAGTCGTGCCCACTTCTGTGGTTGTTGCCTCGTCCTCAGTCGCACCCGTCGAGGACGAACAACCCGCCAGGGACATGCCAACGACCGCCAGAGCCGCCAACTTTGCCTTCATGAACTCTGCCTTCCTTGCACTCGAAGGTAGAGCTTCCCCCTCTGGACATTCGTAGCGCATGTAAATCACGTCTAGACCGCGATACTTCCTCGCGGTGGATACCTTAGGAGTATCCCATCCGTTCCGGGCAGAAATTGGATCTAATTGACGTCATTAACGCTGATTGATCCAAGCCAAATATCTCCTAGTAAGAAGCGCGAATAAGAGGCATTTCAAGCCCAAAGAAATCGCGACGTTGGGTCTGTAACCTCACGCTTTCGATCATGGCATTCGCCCACTGAATCAGTCACTCGGCTCCAAGTGCATTGTTCGACCCGCCCATCGCTTTCTTAGCCAACGATCGTGGCTCGCAACGACAACGGCACCTGGGTAGTCAGCGATGGAGTTCTCGAGTTCAGTGGTGAGTTTGAGCGAGAAGTGGTTCGTTGGCTCGTCAAGCAACAGGATGTCCGGAGGGTCCGCAAGGAGCACAGCGAGCTCCAGCCTGCGTTGCTGGCCCGTTGATAGTGACCCTGCGATCCGATTGTGGTCCCGACCGGCAATGAGCCCAAACGTTCGAAGCGGAACTTGCTCGACGAGTTCTTCACTCAACGCATGCCCGTAGACGTCAACGACACTGAGTTTCCGCCAATCACGGTCGGGGATTCTCCTCGCGAGAATCCTTCCCACGTCTTGGGCAAGGGCGGCGATGGTCGTTCGGGCTGGATAGTTCAGACTCCCGTCAAATGTTTCAATCTCGCCACAGAGGATTTTAAGTAACGTGGACTTCCCGGATCCGTTCTCACCGGTCATGAGGAGTCGGTCTGTTTGACGGATCGAGATATCAATCGGCGCAAGCCGCCCCTCGACACCAAGCCCACTACCAACAAGTACCGTCTGATCACCAAAACCCTCCTGATAAGACTGACCTCCCGCCACACTCAGCCCAGCAAACGACAGCTCGGCGGGAGGCTTGCGTACCTGGTCCTGATTGAGTTGCTCGAGAGCTCTCTCGGCGTCCCGCACCCTGCGAGACACGGCCTTCGCGTTCCTATCCGAATAGAACTTCACGGCAGCCCGCTGTTCAGTCTTGATCGGACGCGAAGGGTTATCGGTAGCATGCCCGCGACCAACGCGAGCGCGGAGTTCCTTCAGTTCCTCCTGCTCGTCCCGATACTGCTTCTCCCACAACTCGCGCTCACGCGAGCGCGAAGCTACGAAGTCGGTGTAGGTTCCCGAGAACTTCGTGATGCCAAAGCCGCTACCCGGAGAGTCGTCCAGGACAGTGTCTGCGTGACGGGAAGGAGCTGGGTCCAGGTCCATGATCGTTGTCGCGACCGCGTCGATAAATGCTCGGTCGTGGCTGGCGATCAGAACCGGCCCATTCCACGAAGCCAACAGGCTTGCGAGAAGATCCGCCGCCCCATCATCCAGATGGTTCGTCGGCTCATCGAGAAGCAGGGTGTCTGGAGAGCTGAGAAGAAGCCACGCAAGTGAGAGTCGCGCCTGCTGACCTCCCGACATCGCACTGACGCGGCGCTTCTGTTCGACGGCGTTGAGTCCGAAGCCATGGAGGAGGCGATCAGCAACCGAGTCAATGTCCCAGGCTCCGATACGCTCGGCGGTTGCCAGCGCCTCTTCGAAACGTGAGCTGGCACCATCCTCGCCTGCCGCGATGGCATTGCCCGTCTCCTCAATTGCTTGGAGCACTACCCGATGTTCAGATGTGGCATCAGCAATCACCTCCGCCAGTGACCACGTCAGCGGGAAGGGCAGCTCCTGGTGATAGAGGCCAACAATTCCGGGTACGCTAACGGCGCCGTCGAAGTCATCATCTATCCCTGCCACGATGCGCAGGAGCGTCGTCTTGCCGCTGCCGTTCTCGCCCACGAGGCAGGCTCGTTCACCCGAGGCAACGGCGAAGCTAACGTTCGTCAGCACCCGCCTATCCGGGTACGCCTTCGACAGACCATCAATACGAATGTGAGAACCGGCGAGAGAGTTTGCTGGGGTGCGCGAAACAGCAGAAAAGTTTTGGGAGAACATGTGAGTCCTTGAAATGCATGCTGGAATCCGCCGGGCATCGCCTCGGTCGCGGATCTATCAATGCATTCAGCTCAACATGGTGGTCAGACTACCCACCATCCACCGATTTCCGCAACACCAGCAGGGTGAGTCCCTTAGTGTGGTGTAAATTCCTGCGGGGCTGCCAGCAACGGTGATGGTGAAGATTGTTGGGAGTCATCGTGGGAGACTCAAATGTTCGACCAAGAGACAAGAAAGCGACATCCCACGATGACTCACCACCAGTCTGCCCTGACGACCCTGATTTCTGAAGTCCTCACCGACCCTGATCTTGCTCACAACGATGTCTTCCGCCGCCTGCTCCAGGCCGGCCTACAAGATCTCATCGATGCTGAAGCGACCGCCAAGATCGGGGCCGGACCTCACGAACGCACCCCTGACCGGGTCACTCACCGCAACGGCACCCGGCCCAAGACTCTTGCCACCCCGGCGGGGGAAGTTGACCTACAGATCCCTAAGCTGCGTCAGGGCTCTTTCTTCCCGGCGCTGCTCTCCCCGCGCCGTCGGGTAGATAAAGCGCTTTATGCAGTGATCTGCCAAGCCTGGATCGATGGTGTCTCCACACGCAAGGTCGATCACCTGATCAAAGCCCTGGGCAACGACACGGGTATCTCAAAATCAACGGTGTCCCGTATCTGCGCCGACATCGATGAAGGCGTAAGCCAGTTCCTGGGCCGGCCCTTGGATCACACCTGGTTCCCCTACCTGTTCCTGGATGCGACCTATCTCGACGTGCGTGTACGTAACCGAGTCGTCTCTCAAGCACTCGTCGTAGCCACCGGCGTCAGCGGTGAGGGTAAGCGCGAGATCCTGGGCATGGCACTGGGTGATTCTGAGACCACCGACTTTTGGACTGAGTTTCTCCGCTCCCTGCGAGAGCGCGGCCTGAAAGTCGCCACACCCACTGATCGGCTCGGGGTGGCGGTAGTGACCTCGGATGCTCACGCGGGGTTGAAAGCCGCAGTCAAAGCGATCCTGCCCGGAGCGGCCTGGCAACGGTGCCGGGTCCACTTCGCCCGTAACATCACCCAACGGGTCGGCTCAGCCCGTTCCAAGCCTGTCAACGCCCTGGTCTCAACGATCTTTGCTCAGACCACCGCGCAGGCTGTCAGAGCTCAATACCGCACCGTCATTGACGGTCTATCAGGCTCGTTTCCCGAGGTAGCAGCCATGCTCGAACAGGCCGAAGCAGAGCTGACAGCTTTTGCTGACATGCCGCAAGAGCATTGGAAGAAGATCTGG
>NZ_JASDVN010000016.1:0-32947 GCF_041440645.1 Flaviflexus sp.
CTCCTGGGCAGCGGCGGATTCCAAAACAAACTACACCCCCAATTATGAAGAGCCACTTAACTGGGAATCTAGATTCACACCCTCGCAAGGTGTGGCTTCCTGCCGAGACTTCGAGCCTCAGGAGTGCTGGCACTGGCCTCGCAAAGCCTATACCAGGCCTAGAGCACGTGAGACCGAGGGGCCCAGAGGGCTTGCAGCAGACCCAACGGAGAACTGTCGCTTTACTTCCAGAACATCAAGCGATTCTTGCGCTGCGCCTTCTTCTCCGCGATCGCCTTCTTGCGCTTGACGTGGTTGAGCTCGCCGGGCACGAACCTCTCCGTGGGTGGTTCCCCCATGGGCCGACCAAGCAGGCTACGCAGCCTCGCCACGTCCTTGGCGATGGTGGTCATGGCTGAGTTGGAGCGTTCCTTGTGAGTCTCGCCCTGAAGCCTGAGGGCCGGACCGAAATGAAGAAGAACAGTCTCCGTACGGTTGAGGATCCTGCCCCAGCTGATCCGTCCCGTCCACTGGTGGATGATTCGCTCGTTACCCCAGTGCGAGATCGGGATGATGGGAACGTCCGGTCTCAGCTCGTTGAGTCTCGAGATCCCGGTCTTGGCCCGCATCGGCCATCCTGCCGGATCGTGCGTGAAGGTGCCTTCGGGAAAGAATACGAGGGAGTGGCCCTTGTCGAGCTGCGCCGCCATCTCCTCCACCGCGGCACCCGGGGTCACCCGATCGATCTCGATCTGACCGAGTGCCCGCAGGATGCCACCGAGGGCTCCCGAGAA
Source organism: Flaviflexus sp. (assembly GCF_041440645.1). GTDB lineage: Bacteria > Actinomycetota > Actinomycetes > Actinomycetales > Actinomycetaceae > Flaviflexus. The sequence continues at coordinate 774 of NZ_JASDVN010000016.1, forward strand.
CAGTTCCTTCTTCGCCATGAACCGGGGCGGTACCCCGTTCTCGTACAGCGCCACGGCCACAACGAAACCATCGAGGTGGCTCGTGTGGTTGGCGATGTAGATGGCGGGGCCGTCGGGGATGTTGTGGCGGCCCGATACCACCACGTTCTGAATCGTGCGAGTCAGGGTGATGACGGGCCAGGAGACTGCCCTCATGAGGACAGGAATGTCCCGCTCCGGCATATCACGCTTGAGCGGGGTAAAACTCATGACAGAGTCACATCCGCTCCGAGCTTCTCCAGCTTCTTCATGAAGTGCTCGTAGCCGCGGTTGATGAGCTCAATGCCCGCCACGTGGCTCGTGCCCTCGGCCGCGAGGGCGGCAATGAGGTGGGAGAAGCCGCCGCGCAGGTCAGGAACGACAATGTCGGCAGCCTGGAGCTTGACGGGGCCTTGGATAACAGCGGAGTGGTAGAAGTTCTGCCGGCCAAAGCGGCAGGACAACCCACCGAGGCACTCGCGGTAGACCTGGATGATCGCACCCATGCCGCGCAGAGCGTCGGTGAACCCAAAACGATTCTCGTACACGGTTTCGTGAACGATCGACAGACCCGTCGCCTGGGTGAGGGCAACAACGAGGGGCTGCTGCCAGTCCGTCATGAGGCCCGGGTGCACATCGGTCTCGAGGACAGCCGCGGTCAGTTCGCCACCGGGGTGCCAGAAGCGAATGCCGTCGTCCCGCACATCAAACTCGCCACCGATCTTGCGGTAGTGGTTGAGGTAGGTGGTCATGTCCTTCTGCTCGGCACCCTTGACGAAGATATCGCCCTTGGTAGCCAGCGCCGCGGAGGCCCAGGAACCCGCCTCAATGCGGTCGGGCATCGCAGTGTGGTTGTAGGCGTGAAGCTTCTCAACACCCTCGATGCGGATGGTGCGGTCCATCTCGATCGAAATAATCGCGCCCATCTTCTGCAGGACGGCAATGAGGTCGAGGATCTCGGGCTCCATGGCGGCGTTCGAGAGCTCCGTGATGCCACGGGCCATGACCGCCGTCAGGAGGGTCTGCTCGGTGGCACCCACCGAGGGGTAGGGCAGGCGTACTGGACGACCCTTGAGGCCACGGGGCGCAGTGATGTGCATGCCGTACGGGGTAGAGGTGCGGACCGCACCAAAGTCCTCGAGGACCCTGAGGTGGAAGTCGACGGGGCGGTCTCCAATGTGGCAACCACCAAGATCCGGCACGAACGCCTCACCGAGGCGGTGCAGGAGCGGGCCACAGAGGAGAATCGGGATGCGGGAGGAACCGGCGAGAGCATCGACCTGGATCGGGTCCGGAAGTTCGGGGGACCCGGGCGTGATCTTGAGCTCGCCCGCTTCCTGGTTGTAGTCAACGTCAACCGCGTGCATCTTCAAAAGCTCGGAAACGACTTCAACGTCCCGGATCTGCGGCACGTTGCGCAGGGTGGATGTTTCCTCCGTCAGCAGTGCGGCAACCATGGCCTTTGGCACCAGGTTCTTCGCTCCGCGAACGAAAATCTCACCCTGTAGCGGCTTCCCGCCACGAACTTCAAGCACTGAAGTCACGTTTCCTCCTCAAGTGGTCTCCCCCAAGGATACTGGCAGGAGAGTCTCGGAAGAGCTTATCCTTGCTCCGCGCGTGCCGGTAGGAGCTGTGCGCCAACCGCGTAAAGTCGGCCATTACCTTGCTCACGATTCTGGTCCGACAGGTCCCGCGCCCTGTGCAGGAGGGCCGCGAGGTCGTCCGCAAGCTCCTTCACCTGCTCGGTCGTGAGGTAGGCGTTGGTGACCATGATCGACTGGTTTGGGCGTTCCTCGGATTCTCCAGGTTCCAGGGCGGGCACAAGGCTACGGAGGTACTCGAGCGAGGCGAGGGTGGCGGCTCGACTGTCCTCGGCGAGGCTGTCGCTCCCCTCCCCCTCCTTCATGTCCAGGTTCTCGGTGATGACACTCCACCAGGTCTCTCGAGCATCCTCACCCGTACGCTTGCGAATAATCCCACCCTTTTCCATGAGGGACAGGTGGTAGGACACCTTGTTGGCAGCAACCCCTAGCTCTGCCGCGAGGTCCGATGTCCGCGCCTCCTCCTGAACATCGAGTGCGAACAGGATCCGAAGGCGCAGTGGATGCGAGACCGCCTGCAGTCGCGTCACCTTATTCATACTGACCCCACTCCTCCGGTACCGGGATATTCCTGACACGCTTCGATAGTAGGGCGAGGATGAAGGCGGCGGTGCAGATTGCCAAAAAGACGGCGCAGGCAACTTCGAACTCGGTCCACTCGAGAACAAAGCCCGCCGTGATCGAAGCAAGTGCCGCGAGACCGCTCGCTGCCAGGTTGACGACCGTTCCCACCCTGCCCTGAAGCTCTTCCGGAGCCTGCCCAAAGATAAACCCAATGAGGGCGGCATTGATGATGGGGAGGCAGAGACCAAGAGCAAAGGAACACACGATCATGACCCAGTAGGCATCCGTGAAGAGCAACGGGATGTTGACCAGCACGACCCAGCCCAGCCCGAGGACCGTGATGAGTCCCGTGTGGCTCTTGGCAGAGAGCTTGCCGGCAACGAGCGAGGACACGATGACCGCGGCGCCGACCGCGACACCCACGTACCCGACCTCAACGGCCGCGTAACCGCGCCCAATGAGCGAGAGAGTCATGGCGGAACCAATTCCCGCAGTACCCAGATTGATGATCATGACGATGATCGAGAGGGATCTCGTCGTGGGGCGCTGCATGAGGTAGTTGAAGCCCTCGAGGAAGTCCTTCCTCATGGATTGGCGAACCGGGGCAATGCTCGCCCCCGCCATGTCCATCTGCTCCCCCTGCAGGGTGGCTAGCTCCGTCTGAGGGTCAGCCTCCGGTTCCTTGGTAGGCCTCGGCTCCAGCGAAGTCTTGACGCGTGTGAACACGAGACCCTGAACCGCATACATGATGCCCGAGAGGAGGTACGGAAGCCATGCGGCAATGCCGTAGAACAGGCCGGCCAAGGGGCGCGCAGCGAGCTGAACGGCAGCATCCCTGCCCTGGTTCGCGGCCTGAGCGTGAACGTAGTCGGAGCCCTGCACGATCGAACGTAGCGAGGCATTGGTTGCCTCACCAAAGAACCCGGCCACCATGCCAAGCAGGCACATGAAACCAATGAACACACCGATGCTGAGCTGTCCCGCCACGATCAGTCCGGAGAGAGTGAGACAGATGATGGCGGCAAAGGTGGAATACAGGTAGATGAGCCTGCGACGGTCGGTACGGTCGGTAATAACTCCGCCGGGAACGGCAAAGACGAGCATGACGACAGTCATGATGGTCGTAATCGAACCAGAGATCGCCTCCGACCCCGACAGGTCGTAAGCAACGAAGCTGACGATGAACATCGAGAAGGATCGTCCGATCGCTCCCGTTGTGTCACCCGCCAGCCACCACGTGTAGTTGCCGTTCTTCCAGATGGAAGGACGCGGCGGCTTCGCCACCTTGATTTCACTCATGATGACGAGTCTAGAGAACCAACTAATTTAGTTCAAGATATTTGCACAAATGTTTTGTACTAATCGTTTCGAACTTCTCAAGCGAGATTGTGAGCCGCGGCCGACTGCTCAAAACTCCTTGAAAAACACTGGGCTTATGTTGAGCGTGGGGTTAGGTTGCGCTTGGGTGGATGAGCTCGAAGAGCTGGTGGTCGCGCCACTACCCCGCGATCTCCATGTAGCTATGGGCAAGCCCGTACTTCTGGAAGCCGTTGCGCTCGAGAACCTTGATGGAGGCAGCATTGTCGGGCAGGGTCGCTGCTGTGATCCGCTTCAGTCCCAGCTCGACCCTCGTGTAGGCGAGGGCCTGGGCCACGGCCTCCGTGGCGATTCCCTTGCCGCATTCTGCTTCGGCAACCCAATACCCAATGTCACAGGCGAGGAACGGGCCGAGTTCCATGCGGTCGAGGACAAGCTGACCAACGATGCGACCGCCGTCGACGATGACGAACGGCACCTCGGAGCCCTGCTCGTGGGCGGCAAGCTTCGCCGAGAGGAGTTGAGCCTGAAAGTGGCTCTCAAAATACGAATCCTCGCGCCGTGGTTCAAACGGCGCGAGGAACTCGCGACTCTTCACAAGAAGTTCAGTCAGCTCGTCGGAATCGGCGACTGTGACAACCCGTAGTTCCACCATGCGCTCACATTAGGTGAGCGGGGCCTCTCCATCGACAGGACGTGCCGAGACAACAACTTCTTCGGGAAGGCTCTTTGCCGGAAGGGTTGCGGGCTTGTAGGAGGGACGAGTCTTCTCGAACTCGGTGATCTTGTCTTCCTGGCGGAGGGTGAGGCCGATATCGTCCAGCCCCTCCATGAGGCGCCAGCGGGTGTAGTCCTCAATCTCGAAGGTCGTGGTGAAGCTACCTGCGGTAACGGTGCGGTCCTCGAGGTTGACGGTCACCTCGGTGCCGGGTTCGGTCTCGAGGATCTTCCACAGCTGCTCGCAGTCATCCTGGCTGATGATGCCGGCAACGAGGCCCTGCTTGGCGGAGTTGCCTCGGAAGATGTCGGCGAAGCGGGGTGCGAGGACTGCGCGGAATCCGTAATCCTTGAGCGCCCACACGGCGTGCTCACGGGAGGAACCGGTACCGAAGTCGGTTCCCGCGATGAGAACGGAACCGTTCTTGTACTCGTCCTGGTTGAGGACGAACTCGGGATCGTTGCGCCATGCGGCGAACAGGGCGTCCTCAAAACCGGTGCGGGTAACCCTCTTGAGATAGACGGCCGGGATGATCTGGTCGGTGTCGACGTTGGAGCGACGAAGCGGAACGCCAATGCCGGTGTGTGTGCTGAACTTTTCCATTGTTGCTCCTTACAGGTCGGCGGGGGTCGAGATGGTGCCGCGAATTGCGGTTGCTGCCGCAACGAGCGGGGACACGAGGTGGGTGCGGCCGCCCTTGCCCTGGCGACCCTCAAAGTTACGGTTCGAGGTGGAGGCTGCGCGCTCACCCGGGGCCAGCTGATCGGGGTTCATGCCGAGACACATGGAGCAACCTGCGTTGCGCCACTCCGCACCGAAGTCGGTGAAGATCTTGTCGAGGCCCTCAGCCTCGGCCTGGAGGCGGACGCGAGCGGAACCGGGAACGACCATGACGCGGACGTCCGGATCCTTCTGCTTGCCCTTGATGACGTTCGCAATGTTGCGGAGGTCCTCGATGCGGCCGTTGGTGCAGGAACCCATGAAGACGGTGTCGACGCGGATGTCCTTGAGCTTCGTACCGGGCTTGAGGTCCATGTACTCCAGTGCGCGCTGAGCGGCATTGCGCTCAGTCTCGTCCGCGAAGTCCTCCGGATCCGGAACGGATGCGGAGATCGGCAGGCCCTGACCGGGGTTGGTGCCCCAGGTGACGAAGGGCTCGAGGTCGTCGGCATCCAGCTCGACAACGGCATCGAACTCGGCGTCGTCATCGGTGCGCAGGGACTTCCAATACTCAACTGCCCGATCCCAGTCCTCACCCTCGGGTGCGTGGGGACGACCCTTGATGTACTCAAAGGTGGTCTCGTCGGGAGCGATCATGCCGGCGCGGGCGCCAGCCTCGATCGACATGTTGCAGATGGTCATGCGGGCTTCCATCGAGAGAGCCTCGATGGCCTCACCGCGGTACTCGAGGACGTAGCCAGCGCCGCCACCGGTACCGATCTTCGCGATGATGGCGAGGATGATGTCCTTTGAGGTGGTGCCGGGACGTAGCTTGCCCTTGACGTTGATCGCCATGGTCTTGAAAGGCTGCAGGGGCAGTGTCTGGGTGGCGAGAACGTGCTCAACCTCGGAGGTGCCAATGCCCATCGCCAGCGCTCCGAAGGCGCCGTGGGTCGAGGTGTGGGAGTCACCACACACGATGGTCATGCCGGGCTGGGTGATGCCGAGCTGGGGGCCAACAACGTGAACGATGCCCTGCTCGGAGTCGCCGAGGGAATGCAGGCGGACTCCGAAGTCCTTGGCGTTCTTGCGGAGTGTATCGATCTGCTTGGCGGAGATCTTGTCAGCGATCGGCAGGTCAATGTTGAGGGTCGGGACGTTGTGATCCTCGGTTGCGATCGTCAGGTCGGGGCGACGCACCTCGCGGCCGGCGAGACGCAGGCCCTCGAAGGCCTGGGGGCTGGTCACTTCGTGAACCAGATGCAGGTCAATGTAGAGGAGGTCCGGCGCTCCGTCTTCGCCGCGCGCGACGATATGCGACTTCCAAACCTTTTCGGCCAGGGTTGAGCCCATGACAATCTCTCTTTCTGTATCGGTCTCGGCACTTTTCGTATCGGTCTAGACACAATGTGCTTGTTCCAACTGTATCGCACTTGCGTATCAAAGTGCGAGATGAGAATATCACTACATGGACACTTCTCAGGGATCTGGAGTTGGCGTTCTCGACAAGGCCGCGTCAGTACTTGGCGCGCTTGAATCGGGACCCCACACACTTGCTCAGCTCGTTACCGCAACCCATCTAGCGAGACCAACGGCACACCGTCTTGCTGTTGCTCTCGAGTATCACCGGTTCGTCACGAGGGACATGCAGGGGCGGTTCATTCTCGGCCCCCGCATGGAGGAACTGGCCTCCGCGGCAGGTGGCGATCCGCTCCTCGCGGCAGCTAAGCCTGTTCTCATCGCACTGCGCGATCACACGGGCGAATCCGCACAGCTCTTCCGCCGCCAGGGCGATGTTCGCATCTGCGTTGCCGCCGCGGAACGCAATCTCGGTGGCCTGCGTGACTCTATCCCGGTCGGTGCCGCTCTTTCTATGCTCGCAGGTTCTGCCGCTCAGGTTCTCCTCGCATGGGAGGAACCCGATCGCCTGCACCGCGGCCTGCACGGCGCGAACTTCACCGCCACCACGCTCTCCGCGGTCCGCCGCAGGCGCTGGGCACAGTCGGTCGCAGAACGCGAGGCCGGCGTCGCCTCCATCTCCGCCCCCGTGTGGGGTCCGAGTGGTCGCGTTGTCGCAGCCGTCTCCATCTCCGGCCCAATCGAACGCATGGGTCGCCAGCCCGGCCGCCAGCACTCCGTTGCCGTGGTCGCGGCAGCGAACCGCCTGACCGAGGTGCTCAAGAGGTCGGAAGACTACTAAGTCTGCAAAGATAGGGGTATGCAGCCCACTCTTCTTGTCACCAATGATTTCCCTCCGCGAACCGGAGGGATTCAAACCTACCTTGAGGGTTTCGTCGGCCAACTGGAGCCATCCCAGCTCACGGTCTACGCCTCAACCCCCGAGGGCGGTGCCGACGAGTACGATGCGAACGTGCCCTACGAGGTCATTCGATTCCCGGGCACGGTGATGCTTCCCACGCCCCACGTGCGTGACACGATGAAGAAAATCATCGCGGAAAAGAACATTCACAACGTGTGGTTTGGTGCCTCGACCCCGCTGGGAATCATGGCGAACGATGCTCGCAAGGCTGGTGCGAAGCAGACGATCGCCACCACCCACGGCCACGAGATCGGGTGGTCCATGGTGCCCGGTGGGCGCCAGTTCCTTCACAAGATCTTCCGTGACAACGACATCGTCACGTACCTGACCAAGGCGACGCTCGAGCGGCTCCAGCCGCTCCTCGGTGGCGTGGAGACGATGCGGATGCCGGGCGGAATCAACCCGGAGGCGTTCGCCTTCAATGGGGAGATGAGGGCGACGCTGCGGGAAAGGTACGGCATCTCCCCCGATGCTCCCGTTGTCATCTGCATCTCCCGCCTGGTCGAACGCAAGGGCCAGGATCTCCTCATCCAGAACTGGCATAGAGTCGCATCCACGTTCCCAGATGCTCGCCTCGTCATCGTCGGCAAGGGTCCGTACCGGGAGAAGCTGGACGCCATGATGGAGGCGTCCCCCGCCAAGGATTCCATCATCTTCACTGGAGAGGTGCCGTACGCGGAACTCGCGGGGCACTACTCCCTTGGCGATGTCTATGCCATGCCGTGTCGCACCCGCGGTGGCGGCCTCGATATTGAGGGCCTCGGCATCGTCTATCTCGAGGCCTACGCTGCAGGTCTACCGGTTATCGCCGGCAACTCCGGAGGCGCCCCTGAAGCCGTGATCCCCGGCGAAACGGGCCTCGTTGTCGACGGCAGATCCGGTAACGCCCTCGTGTCTGCCCTCACCTACCTGCTCGAGAATCCGAAGCGCGCGAAGGCCATGGGTCAGCGCGGCAAGGAATGGGTCGACGAGGCGTGGCGGTGGGAACACCTGATCCAGCCGCTCCAAGAGATACTTTAGATCCCCACTTAGTAACCCTTAAGATCCATCGACCATACGAAACGGCTCTGCTCCCATGGCATACATGTCTTGGGAGCAGAGCCGCCTATAAGGCGTAGACCATCATGACCAAAGAACTCTGATCATGCGCCGAGATCTACTGGAGGAGGTTTGGTTTCAAAGGGCCGCCTAGTTGTTGATGTTCCAGGAGATCTGCGGAGTAACCCCAGCGTCACGGATGAGGTTGTAGATGGGGCAGCGTCGCTCGGTCTCTGTGACGAGAGTGGCGAACTCCGAGGCCGTGATGTCGGCCTTGATGTTCACCTCTCCCACCACGCACTGGAAGTGAGGAGACACTCCTTCAACACCCTCGAAGCCCCTGAGGTCAAGGGTGCCGGTGATGGAGATATCGACAGCGTCGATCGTGAGTCCCTGCTCCTTGGCTACAGTCTCGACGACTACCGCTATGCAGCCCTCGAATGCTCCGATGAGGTACTGGAACGGGTTTGGGCCTGAGTTGTTGCCACCGAGGGCGGCGGGTTCCGAGACACGGAACGAGAATTCACCGGAGGTGATGTCGGTACTGCTCTGACCGACCCACGTTCCGTTGGCGGAAATGTTGGTGAGCTTGGGCTTGGTTTCGGTTGCAATAGACATAGGTATTCCTTCAAAAGTGTGATGACTGCGCGAAAAATGGGTGCGCAAATGACTGCCGGTTGCGACATCGACGCGTCCTGCCATCGGGGCAGGCGCGCCTCATAGAGCTTGGAGCTACTGCGGCCTCACGCCGCGGCGAACATTCGCATTTCAATTCCTCCATCGAACCATGGCATTAGCACCGCGCTGACTTTCAGCCGGTTGCTGCAACGTCATAGAGCCAGGTCTCTCAGTTGCTCGCGATAGTGAGTCCAGGCTATGCGCTCCCTCACTCCTTGGCACAAGTTCATTACACAGTCTCAGAAATTGGACAACCAGTACCTTCGACCACGCGAATCCTGCCCTGCAGAGACGCAGGAGCGGAAGTAATGAAGGATGTGCGCCGCGTTCCCGCCTCGGGTCCCAGGGATGTGCACGTGATGGTGGAATAGTCTTGTGGCATGAAGAATCCTTGGGCGCTCTACGACGAACTCATTGATGGCATCGACGCTGATGCGACCGTGAGCGAGTACCAGGTGGGTCACATTTGGACGAGGGTGCAGGCTGGCGACACGAATAGTGGTCTTGCCATGACGACCGACGTGCGTACCCGGCCAACACTCTCTGACGAGCCCCTGCAGGGCAAGCCGTTGCGCGATGCTGCCCAGCTGGTGAAGTCCTGGAACCTTGTCGAGGCATCGATCGGGCTTGCAGCCATCAATGCCTGGTACAACCATCCCGATCGCATTCCCGCGTGTGGGCACGAGATCCCGAACGAGAGCGGAAAGGGAGCCTTCGACACCTACGCCGAGGCAGTGGAGAACAAAAAGGTTGCCACCATCGGCCACTTCGCCTTCATCGAGAAGCGCTTCCAGAACGCTGAATCTCTTTCGATTCTCGAGCGCAACCCGCATCGCGGCGACTTCATCGACTTCGCCTGCGAGTACATCCTGCCCGAGCAGGACTTCGTCTTCATCACCGGGTCCACGTTTGTCAACAAGACCATGCCGCGACTTCTTGAGCTCACCCAGGACGCGTACGTGGTCATTGCCGGCCCTAGCACTCCCATGTCACCCGTGCTCTACAAGTACGGTGCAGACGGGCTCTCGGGATTCTACTCAACGGAACCGGACCGGCTCCGCGAAACCCTGCGAGGCACCGGGCACGGCGCCCCCAGCGAGGCGGGCACGATGGTCGACTACACCAACAAACCACTGGGCTAAGAACTCGGCCCGACTACACGCTGAAATTCCTGACGGGACTCAGTAAGGCCAGACGGCAAGAGGCACAACCTGGCCGGAAAGGGTAAGGCCAAGCGGGCAGAAGGAACGACAGGCGGGCAGAAGGAAGGTCCGGCAGGAAATGGAAGATGGTGCAGATCAATAGATCCGCACCATCTGCAATATTCGATTCTGGGCCGCAGTTCTGCGTCCGCTATGTCTTTACGGGGCGAGGCGCTCCGACACCCACGCACCGTCGTGGACCCGGTACCTGATCCTGTCGTGGAGCCTGTCGGGCCTGCCTTGCCAGAACTCGATGGATCTTGGGCGAAGCAGGTAGCCGCCCCAGTTGTTGGGTCGCTTCACTTCCCCACCCTGGGCCTCAAGTTCAGCCATCCGGTCGCTGAGGTACTGCCGGGACGGGATGACCCTGGACTGCGGGGATGCGATGGCACCCAGCTGCGAACCGTGTGGGCGAGACTTGAAATAGGCATCCGACTCCGCATCCGTCACGCGCTCGATCCTGCCCTCGGCGCGAACGACACGGTCGAGTTGGGCCCAGTGGAACAGCAGAGCGGCGCGAGGATTCGATGCGAGATCGATGCCCTTGCGGGAGTCGTAGTTCGTGTAGAAGTAGAAGCCCTTGCGGTCCACTTCCTTGGCGAGAACAATTCGACTCGACGGCGACCCAAGGGGATCGACCGTGGACAGGACCATGGAGTTGGCGTCACGAATCCCCGCATCAAACGCCTCCTCCAGCCATTGATCAAAGAGTGGTTTAGGGGTGGGGGGAAGATCTTCCTCTTTCAGTTCGCCACCGTCGTAGTCGCGTCGAATACCTGAGATGTCCATGCCCCAATTCTATGCTCCACTTCCGGCAATTAATACGGTCGTTGCCACGACCAGGAGAAACCGTTGCCACAGCACTCTGCTTCCAAATGCTGTAGCCAGTGATGACGCTCTCACTTGCTGTCCACGTGACGGATGTCGTTGCGGGGACGCTCTTTCCATACTTACTATTCAGTAACTTACTGATTCGTAACCTGGAAAGGCACCACGTGTCCACACCAACTTTGACTGCCGGCGTTCTCGCCGATCGCATCCCCACCTCTCGCGTCCGTGACGCCCTCCTTGTTCTGGGTGGCACACTGTTTGTTGCGATCGCGTCCCAGATTGTTATCCCTCTTGGATTCACGCCGGTTCCCCTGTCGCTCTCGACCTTCGCGGTCATCCTGACAGGTGCGTGCCTCGGTACCGCTCGCGCAACCATGTCACTTGGCCTCTACATGGTTTTGGGTGTGGCGGGGGCTCCGATCTTTGCCGAGCAGAGCTCCGGCTGGGAGTCGGCTTCCTTCGGTTACATCATTGGCTACATCCTCGCGGGTGCCGCAGCCGGCTACCTCGCTGAACGCGGCTTCGACCGTTCGGTCGGTCGCATGGCCCTGCTGGTTCTCACGAGCTCGGTTCTCATCTACGCCGTTGGCCTTCCCTGGCTCATGGCCTTCACCGGAGCCAGCTTCACCGCGGGCGTTGAGATGGGCATCGTTCCCTTCCTCGTCGGCGATGCCATCAAGGGCGTGGCAGCCATGGCGCTCCTGCCCGCCACCTGGCACCTCATCGGCAAGAAGTAACACTGCCCCTCATCTTTGCAATCTCCCCAGATGCTCCTCAATGGGTTCCATCTGGGGAGATTTCTTTGTGTCGAATCGTCCGAATTCACATTCGTTGAGTACTGTTTGCTCCAATGTCCCTTCACTGAAGCAGGTACCCATGACAAACTGGCGCATCCGCGACCTCCAACCAACCGATCTCGATGGCTTCCTCCGGCTGTGGGAACAGTACGTCGAGGACGTACCAGTGCCCGTTTATGCCCTCAACGAGGTCCTTGCTTCCACCCGTGCAGATACTGCCGTGGTCGCAACTGTTAGGAACGAGATTGTTGGCGTCACGGTTGCTCGCGCCGCCCACGATCAGGCGTGGATCGTGTTCTTCGGAGTCGACAAGGACTATCGCCGCCGCGGCATCAGCCGCGCCATGCTCTCCGCCATCGAACAACGTCTCGCCAGCCAGGGCATCCACTCCATGTCCATCCTTGTTCCCGACGGCATCGAACCCATCACCTCGCTGACTCGCGCAGGGTTCGCCGATCAGCGCCACCTGCGCTACTTCGAGCGCATCATCCCCATCCGCCAGGAAGAAATCCTCACTCTCAAGGAGCTGGGTGGACGCATGCTGGCCAGGGACCGCTGGGATGCCATTGGTGGCATGTCGAAGGAGAAGGACATGCTCGAGAGAAGGCTAGTTGTAGTTCCCAGTGAGGTTGTGAACACGATCCGAGGGAGTCTGCCCACCGATCCCGGTATGGGGTCGATGATGATTGTAGTGATGTAGCCAGGCATCGTACGTTGCGGCCCTGGCTTCATCACTGACATACATAGCCGCGTACGCCCACTCTGCAGTAAGTGTGCGGTTGAACCGTTCAACTTTGCCATTAGTTTGCGGCCGATACGGGCGAGTAAATCGATGCTTTACCTCTGGGCCCAAAGCAATTCTGAAGGCGTGTGAGCGGTAGCATGCCCCGTTGTCAGTCATCACCGCGGAAACGGTTACGCCGGCCTGGGCGAAGAAAGCACGGGCGCGTTCCCAGAACCCAGACGCAGTTTCTTTCTTCTCATTAGAGAGGATCTCGGAATACGCGAGCCGGGAATAATCATCGACTGCGTGATGCAGGTAGGCGTACCCGCGTCCGGGTCTTCCATGGCCAGTGTTATGTTTCTTTCCGGCCTGTCGGCCAAGCATGCGATGCCCACCACCGTCGGGGATACGACCAAGCTTCTTGATATCGACATGCACGAGCTCACCCGGTGCCTGCTTCTCGTAGCGTACGATCCGTGGCTTTCGCACTGGCAACCCGGTCGCCTGATCAACATGAGCGAGTAGGGGCATCTGGTAGCGGGCGAGGACACGCTCGATCGTCGAGCGCGGGATGCCAAGGCGGTAACTGATGCGGTGAGGCCCCCACCTGCGGGTGAAGCGCAGCGAGATGATGCGACGCTCACGTCGTTTCGGGAGTCGTGTGGGTGAATGATGCGGCCGCGACGAACGGTCGGTGAGGGGTTCACCGGCCCGGTATCTGGACGCCCATTTCGAAGCGGTCGCGGGTGAGACCTGGAATCGTTCGGCCGCGCGTCTGATCGACCACCCGTCATCGACGATTAGGGCGGCGAGGCGTTTTCTGCCGATTGGGGTGAGGGGTGCGTTAGCGTGGGACATGAAGACCTCCGGGTCAGGATGCGTGTGTGGTAACCCACATCCTGCCGGAGGTCTTCATCTAACTCGAGCGTTCACAACGTCCCAAGGAACTACAGCTAGTCATGCCCCTCTCGAACCCGACCCAAGCGGACGAGTTCGGGGTGGTACCGCCGCGCTCCATCGTTCTCTTTGGTCCGCCAGGAACCGGCAAGACCACCTTCGCTAAAGCGATCGCATCGAGGCTGGAATGGCCGTTTGTGGAGGTGTTCCCCTCACGACTGGCCTCCTCCCCCAAGGGACTCGCAGCGGAGCTTCGAGAGACCTTTGATCGCATCGAGGAACTCGACAACGTCGTGGTCTTTATCGACGAGGTTGAGGAAATTGCAGTCCGCCGCGGCGGTGAACCTCCGAGCCCGATGCAGGCCGTGACCAACGAGCTACTGAAGACCATCCCTGCTTTCCGCGAGAAGTCGGGTCGCCTGCTGGTTTGTGCCACCAACTTCATTCGCGCACTCGATCCCGCATTCCTCCGTCACGGCAGATTCGACTACGTTATCCCGATCGGCCTACCGGATGAGGAGGCTCGTCACGCCATCTGGCAGGGTTTCATCCCGCAGGCAGCGCTTCCTCAGATTGGCCTGGACGAGCTCGTGCGTGCCACGGATGGGTTCTCCCCCGCCGACATTGAGTTCGCGGCCCGAGGCGCCTCCCAGGCGGCCTTCGAACGTGCCGTGACCATCAACGGCACCACTCCCCCAGGGCTCAGCACCGAGGACTACCTCACCGCAATCTCCCAGACCCGCACCACCGTGTCCGCAGATGTCGCCAAGGAGTTCGAGGAGGACATTGAGGTCCTGGCACGGCTCTGAGTCTCCGTCGTTAGATCCACGAAGTCTCGGAGCATAGCTGAATGATGGAGTGAGTGCGTGGCCGTGATCGGTTGCGGGCACACACTCACTACCCAGAAATGTCTTCAGATGCTTGGCTTCCGCCGCCGGAATCGCAGTGGATGGTAAACGAGGACCAGCCCTGGACTCCCACCGAGGTGGGCAGCGGAACCGGTCTTGTTACCTACAAACCTAACACTGACTGAGGCTGACCTGAAGGTCACTTCTAACTCCGCACATGGAAAGGCCTTAGACGAAGCTCGTTTTTGGCGAAGTGGCTCATCCGACGGGGGCGCGCTCGCGCCGGAATACAAAAAAGCCCGAGCATTGCTCGGACTTTCCTTGGTACCCCGTACCGGATTTGAACCGGTGTTACCGCCGTGAGAGGGCGACGTCCTGGGCCGCTAGACGAACGGGGCTCCACGACAATGTATTAGATTATCGTACCGATAGCCGAAGCTATCTGTACCCCGTACCGGATTTGAACCGGTGTTACCGCCGTGAGAGGGCGACGTCCTGGGCCGCTAGACGAACGGGGCCTAAGTTTCTTAATGAAAAGAAACCTGCTGGGGTACCAGGACTCGAACCTAGACTAAATGAACCAGAATCACTCGTGCTGCCAATTACACCATACCCCAAGGGTTTGCGTTCAACCGTGGTTGCGCGCAGAACTAGACTCTACCGGCTCCAGTTTTTGTTCGCAAAATTCCTGGGGGTGAAGGTGATCACTGAGAAGGTAAAACGAACCTTGTACCCCCTTTCCACGCCTCAAGTCGTCCCATACACGCCCCTCCCCGATACAAAACTCCATTGTTGAAGTCGGTCCTCAAACAGCCAAAGATCCTTGCACTCATCGAATAAGTCCCGCTCAGCTACACTCACTATCTTGCCCACACTGAAGACCGTCATTGATGGGCAGACCGAGATACAAGTGTGCCCCGACCATCGTTAGGTCCGGGCCCACAATTGTATGGCGAGGAACGCTCCTCGTGCTCCTTAGCCGAGCAGGCTGATTTCTGGCCTTCCTAGCTATCCTGCGAAGCTGCGAGGTGATCAGCGAGCTTCTGAAGGCGCTTGAGCGACTCTTCCTTGCCGAGGATCTCCATGGAGTCGAACACGGGAAGCGAGACGTTCGTTCCGGTGATGGCGACGAAGAGTGGTGCGAATGCGAGGCGGGGCTTGATGCCCATGCCGTCGATAACGACGGTGGAGAGCGTGTCCTTGATGCTGGTGGCGGTGAACTCGTCGAGACCTGCGAGGTGCTCAAGTGTGGCTGCGAGGACGGTACCGGACTCCTCACGGAGCTTGCCGAGAGCCTTCTCGTTGTACTCGATCTCGTCAGCCTCCTTGAACAGGAAGCTCATCATCGGGCCGGCCTCGGAGAGGACCTGGATGCGGGTCTGGGCAAGGGGTGCTGCAGCATCAACGATGCGCTTCTCCTCTGCCGACAGGGCCTCGTAAGCTTCGGCCTCAACGGCGTCGATGAACGGGACGAGACGGTGTGCTAGGTCGTCAACATCGAGGCGGCGAATGTGCTCAGCGTTGATGGCGATCGCCTTCTTCTCGTCGAAGCGAGCCGGGTTCGGATTCACGTCGGCAACATCGAAAGCCTCGATGAGTTCCTCGACGGTGAAGATGTCGTTGTCGGGGGCAATCGACCACCCAAGCAGTGCGAGGTAGTTGACGAGTCCCTCGGGGATCATGCCGTTCTCACGGTGGAGGAACAGGTTCGACTGGGGATCACGCTTGGAGAGCTTCTTGTTGGCCTCCCCCATGACGTACGGCAGGTGGCCGAAGGTTGGGACCTGCTTGGCGATGCCAAGCTCGACGAGGGCGCGGTAGAGGACGACCTGGCGGGGTGTGGAGGACAGCAGATCCTCGCCGCGCAGGACGTGGGTGATCTCCATGAGAGCATCATCGACGGGGTTGGTCAGGGTGTAGAGGGGCTGACCGTTGCCTCGGACAATGACGTAGTCCGGGACGGAACCCTGGGAGAAAGTGATTTCGCCACGTACGGCATCCTCAAACGTGACGTCCGCGTCCGGCATCCGCATTCTCAGGACCGCTTCGCGGCCCTCTGCACGGAACGCTTTCTTCTGCTCTTCGGTCAGGTCACGGTCGTAGCCGTCGTACCCAAGCTTCGGGTCGCGGCCTGCGGCGCGGTGGCGCTCCTCGACCTCTTCGGGGGTGGAGAAGGACTCGTAGGCGTAGCCGCCTTCGAGAAGCTTCTTCGCAACATCGGCGTAGATGTCCATGCGTTCAGACTGGCGGTAGGGGCCGTGCGGGCCACCAACCTCAACCCCCTCATCCCAGTCCATACCCAGCCACCTCATGGCGTCCAGCAGCTGCTGGTAGGACTCCTCGGAGTCTCGCTTCGCATCCGTGTCCTCGATGCGGAACACGAAGGTGCCGCCCGTGTGGCGAGCATAGGCCCAGTTGAACAGGGCCGTGCGGATGAGTCCCACGTGAGGTGTGCCGGTGGGTGATGGGCAAAAGCGAACGCGTACTTCAGTCATAGGTCAAGACTACCGCCCCGCTGGGCGCAACGAATTGTCGAGACTAGTTAGAGTGGACCCATGTTCGACAACATCACACCTGAAACTCTTCGAGCCACCGGCTCGCTCAAATGGTCAACTTATCCCGGAACAATCGGCATGTGGATTGCCGAGATGGATTATGGTGTTCCTCCCGTTGTCACCGAAACCTTAAAGAAGAGCGCCGAGACCGGTGCTCTTGGCTACATTCCCCCGAACATGGCAGGGGATCTTCGCGCGGCCACGGCCGAACTCATGCGCCGCGACTACGGCTGGGATGTTGATCCTGGCGCGGTCTACCTGTACCCCGACGTTCTGTCGACCATGCGCGACACCCTGCGTTATCTCGTGACCGAGGGTCCGGTGGTGATCCCAACCCCAGCCTACATGCCTTTCATGAACCTACCCGCCGAGGAGGGCCGCGAACTCATCACCGTTCCCTCCCAGATCGTCGATGGTCGTTGGGAACTCGACTTCGACGGCATCGCTGAGGCCCTCTCCGGTGGTGGCCTGTTCGTTCTCTGCAACCCGTGGAACCCGGTCGGTCGCGTCCTTGACCGCGAGGAACTCGAGCGCATTGCCGAGATCGTGGCAAAGAACAACGCCGTGGTGTTCTCGGACGAGATCCATGCTCCGCACGTGTTCGACGGCAAGCACATTCCTTACGCAAGCCTGTCCGATCGCACCGCCGACCACACGATCACGTCCACCTCCACCTCGAAGGGTTGGAACACCCCGGGACTGAAGAACGCCCAGATGATTGTTGGGCAACCCTTCCAGGCAACGATTGCGGCCCCCGCGGGTCTCATCGAACGTCAGATCTCCACGGTCGGCGTTGAGTGCGCGATCGCCGCCTACGAGGACACCTCCAACTGGCTGGACAACGTGCGTGCCCAGATCGATGAGAACCGCAAGGTCCTAACCGAACGCATCAACGCCATCCCGGGTCTTTCCACGATCCTGCCCGAGGGCACCTACATCGCCTGGATCGATGCCTCAGGAATCGCGGACAAGGTCGACTCCCCCGTCGACTACTTCCGCGAGCGCGGTGTTTCCCTCACTCCCGGTGAGAGTTGCGGTCCCGGCTTCGAGAACTACGTTCGCCTCGTTTTTGGCACGACCGGTCCGATCCTCAACGAGGCTCTCGACATCATCGAGCGGGCCGTCGCCGATCTCGGTTAGCAGGTAGTCAACGATCTCACCAGGTCGAGGCTTTGCATTGAATGTCTGAGGGGCGTGGGTTTTCCCACGCCTCTCAACCATTCATTGGCCTAAGCCAGCGGATCCTCTAGCGGCTGCGAAGCTGGTTCGTGAGCTCGCCGAGTCCTTCGACCTCGACCGTGACTGTGTCGCCCTCGGTCATGACTCCGACGCCTGCGGGTGTGCCGGTCAGGATGACGTCACCGGGCAGGAGCGAGAAGGCGTGGGAGATGTAGGAGACGAGTTCCTTGACGGGACGGATCATCTGCGAGGTGCGGCCGTCCTGCTTGAGTTCACCGTTGACGGTTGAGCGGACGTAGACGTCGGTGGGGTCGTAGTCGAGGTCGATGACCGGTCCGAGGGGGCAGGATGTGTCGAATCCCTTGGCGCGAGCCCACTGGGGTTCTGCTCGCTGGATGTCGCGTGCGGTCACGTCGTTTGCTGCCGTGTATCCGTAGATCACGTCGTCAACTCGGTCGACGGGGACGTCACGGCAGGGCTTGCCAATGACAACGGCGAGTTCCGCCTCCCAGGAGATTTCCTTTGCCCAGGTGGGGGCGACGATGGGGTCCTGGGGTCCGATGACCGCGGTGTTGGGCTTGAAGAAGAGCACGGGAGCGTCGGGAAGTTCGCCTCCCATTTCCTTGACGTGGTCCATGTAGTTCTTGCCGACTCCAATGACCTTGGAGCGGGGAATGATGGGGGAAAGCACGCGGGTGCCTTCGATCGGGACGCGCTGTCCCGTGGTGTCTAGTCCCTGGAAGATGGGGTCGCCTGCGAGTACGACGTATTCGTTGGACTCGTGGTCGAGGATTGCGTAGCGTGGGCCTGCTTCAAGTGAAATTCGAGCGATCTGCATGTTCCTAGCCTAGCGTGGCAAAATGGTGGGGATGTTGATCCTTTCCGTAGATACCTGGTGGGAACTCTGCCGCCGGCACGTGGCTGCAGCGAAGGCGCGTTCCCATGCTCACGAGGAACGCCGGTCCCGTCAAGAAAAGCACGCGGTTGAGGACTTTCTGTGGGAGTATTACCCGCTCCGTCCCGGCATCCTCCACCGTTGGCATCCTGGCTCTAACGTTGGTCTTGTGAGGCCACCCGAGGATCATCCGGCCTTCGCCGAGTACGAGGAGCGACTCTCGTGGCGCTGGCACCGCGAGACCGATGGGGTCCTCTCCCTTGATTTGGGTGAGTACAGGCAGGCGCGCGGCCGCGGCATCCGGTTCGTTCACGATCTCGCTAGGGCGATCCTTGGTCGCACTCCCCTGTTCTCCTGCTTTGGCTGGCACGAGTGGTGCATGGTTTATGGTGGGGATCAGCGCCACGGCATTCCCCTCCGCCTCGGTGTCGAGGGAACGAAGGAAGCGGTTGATGCTGCCACCGTCAAGTGCACGCACTACGACGCGTTCCGCTTCTTCACTGATGAGGCGGTCTCCCACAACACCCTCGAACCGACGCGGGAGCAGGTGCTGGAGCTCGAGCAGGGTGGTTGCCTGCACGCGAACATGGATGTGCTCAAGTGGTGCCTGCAACTGGGTCCCGGGATCCCCGGCGATCTCCTCCTCGATGCGTACGACTTGGCTCGGGACATTCGGTGGATGGACATGGCGGCGGCAGCGTACGACCTTTTCGATCTTGGGGTTGAGCCCATCAGGATCGAGACCCCGGAGGGTCGAAGCCACTACGCGGCACTTCAGAAGAACTACGCCGCCAGGGCTAAGCCTCTGCGCGAGCGCCTCCTCGCCATCACGGCCGAGATCGGGGCGTTGGACATTCCGCCGGCGCAGCCCTGGGCAGTGAAACCACACTCCACACCCGTGCCGCAGGCCAGCTGAATCCCTCGTTCCCGTTTTTCTTCAGGCAATCCCATGGATTGGTTGCTCGTGGCACCTAGCCCAACCCTGGTACGGGGATCGACTGGAACCTACATTTGATCCTCACTCTCGCGAGCACAACCAAGAACTCCTCCAAGAGCGAGGGTTCAACGGCGAGTTCTGGCGGTTGCCCTAGCGAATCCACGCTGCCTGGACAACGAAGAACCCCATTCGCCTCAGAAGCCCCAGTGCCCCATGTAGGGCCAGCCTAAGAACCAGAATCAACGAAAAACACCCAACTTGTTCCATATGAAGGGTCGAGACAATGCCACTCGTCAGAATCGACGTCCCCGAATCGACGTCACCTATCAACAGAGAAGCCATCAGCAACGTTGTCTACGATGCTCTCGTCAAGGTTGCTGGAGCGCCCGGGAACGACAAGTTCGTCATCATCTCAAGCCATGACACGCAGTCCCTCATCATGGATCCGACGTACGTTTTCGAACGCACGGAGCAGACGCTGATCATCCAGGTCACGCTCAATGCTGGCCGCACCATCGAGGTCAAGAAGGCCTTCTACAAGGCCGTCGCAACAGGCATCAATGAGGCAACGGGAATCCCCATCAACGACATCTTTATTAACCTCGTCGAGGTGCCACAAGAAAACTGGTCCTTCGGAGGCAACGAGGCACAGTACGCCTAACGGTGGCCTACTTGCACAATGTCCATGGCGGAAAAGTGAAAGTCTCGGGACGTCGATTGAACGATGACCCGAGACTTCCTTTTGGTGCGCAAGGTGGGACTTGAACCCACACGCCCGAAGACACCAGAACCTAAATCTGGCGCGTCTGCCAATTCCGCCACTCGCGCGCGACTTCAAGGATAAACCATGAAGTCAGAGGATCGGAAATGTACTAGACGAGGATGTTCTTCGTCACGCGAGCGACGTGACCGGTCGCTTTCACGTTGTACATGGCCTCAGCAATCGTGCCATCCGGGTTCACAACGAACGTGGAACGAATGACGCCGACAACGGTGCGACCGTAGTTCTTCTTTTCACCCCAGGCACCGTATGCCTCGAGGATCTCGTGGTCCGGATCGGAGCCGAGAGGGAAGTCGAGCAGCTCGGCGTCGGCGAAGCTCTGGAGCTTGCTGATCGGGTCGGGCGAGATACCAATAACCTCGTAGCCAGCATCACCCAGCCGAGCATCACGGAAGTCGCACGCCTCCGTTGTGCATCCCGGTGTCATCGCCTTCGGGTAGAAGTACACGATGACTCCCTTCTCTGCCTTTGCCAGGAGGTCCGAGAGGGAGACCGGTCCGTTTGGGGTTTCTGTCGTAAAGTCTGGGGCCTTGTCGCCAACTTCAAGTCGTGCCATGAGTTGATTCTAGTAAGGAATGGGCGGCTCCCAAGAAGTTCCGAGATCGGCTTAGGATGAACTCACCATGACAGCACAGCATCTTGCCGCAGACGATCCGTTCTACCAGCAGTGGGCAGACCGTGGCGGCCTCCCCCGCACACTCGAATCATCTCGTACCCTTGCCCAGCTACTTGAGTTCACCCCACCACCCTCCATTGCCGTCGTGGGGTCCAAGGGCAAGGGAACGACCGCCGCAGCCTTATCGATGACTCTTGCCAATGCTGGGCTCCGCATCGTCTCCATCACATCCCCGGCCTTCCGCACCAACCGCGAGCGCATCAGGCTCAATGGCACGGCGATCAGTCTGGCAGAGTACGAGGAACTCTCGGAGCGACTGAGCGAGCTTCTCCCTCTCCTCCCATCAGGTCACTACCTGTCCCCCACGGGTGCCTACACGATCATGGGTGCCTGGTGGGCGTCCGAGCAGGGAGCCGATGTGCTCGTTGTTGAGGAGGGCATGGGTGGCAAGACCGATGAGGTGTCGCTTTTCTCGCACGTGGCTCTCGCAGTTACTCCGATCTTCTTCGAGCACGGTGGGATCCTCGGCCAGACCGTCCCCCAGATCGCAGACAACCTTGTTTCTGCCGGATCTGAATCGGTTCAGATCATTGCCTCCGCCCCGCAATCTGACGAAGTACAAGGCATCATCGCTCAGCGAGCTACCGAGTGGAATTCTCAGATCACCGGTTCCGTTCCCGCCCCGCACCGCAGTCCCCTCATAGGTCAGAGCATCGGACTCGGCCAGGCACTCGGGAAAGAGGTAGCGAAACTCCTCAGGGGCAGTAGTGCTACTCACGAACAGAAACTGGACCAGAATCAGAAACAAAATACAGGTCTTTCAGAACCGGACGTGTCGATAGCCGGTTCGCTCGTACTCCCGGGACGTTCCTCGCTACACCATGTTCAGGGAATCGAGGGTCAACCGGATGAGACGTGGTTTGTTGATGCTGCGATCTCAGCCGATGCGGTACGCGTTGCACTCGAGTCGGCTGGGATGAAGGATGCGACAGTCGTGTGTTCGTGGCCGTTGTCGAAGGACCGCACGGCTTGCTTGGACCTTGTTCCTGGAGCCATCGAAGTTCGTGCGGGTCAGGGGCTCGAATATCCGGATGGATTGCCGACACTGGAAGACGCTGCGTCTTCGTTTGCGGGGGACGTCATTGCCCTCGGCACCATTTCCTTTATCGCCGAGGTCCTCGAGCACGTTGGGGCTGAGACTGATTCCTGGCTAGCAAGCTAAGGCCCGCTGGCAAACAAACTGAGGCAGTCCGGTTGACGGACGCCGGCGAGAAAGCCCCCACTGCGCCGGCACCTGCTGCTCGTTCACTTTGGTCCAGAAACACAGGACTCACCTCCGTGCAGGACTAACCACCATGCGGGGCTAACCACCATGCAGGGCATACCTCTCGATGGGGCTCGCCCCGGGAGGGTTTCGGTTAGGCCTGCAGACAACTTCAGCGGCCCGCTGGCAACGTCAGCGCTGTCCCTGCTCGCGTCGGAACTGCTGCCATTCCATCCACAGCACAGCTGCAACGATGACGAGGCTGATGATCATCGGAACGATTCCCCAGGGGGTTGGGGTCATGAATCCGGTCACGAGGATGCCGCAGGCCCACCATCCCTGGGAGTGAGAGCGTGCCCCGTGGAAGGCCGCGAGAACACCGATGACCGAGAACACCCCCGCCACAACCAACACCGGCTCAAACCCCGCAATGATCGACACGATGATCCCGGATAGAAAGTAGATGGCTGCGATGCCGGCTGTGATCCAGTAAATGCGTCGAATGTTCTCCATACGCTGACAATGTCATAAACGTCTGCAAATTGCTGGCAGAATCATTGTGTGAGCGATATAGCATCTGGAGACATGGGACCTTGGCTTTCACCTGACGAACTCGAGTTCGTCCGAAGGAAAGTCCCCATGGTGTACGTAGACGTTGTTCCCGTTCGTACTGACGAACGCGGTGAGGTCGAGTCCATCGGCCTACTCCTGGGAGCCCAGGACGAGGGGATCTCCCGATTCCTTGTGTCCGGCCGCGTCCTGTTTCACGAGACGATTCGGGAAGCGATCTCGCGCCACATTGAGAAGGACCTGGGCCCGATGTCACTCCCCCAGCTCCCCCAGACCGTCGTTCCGTTCACGGTCGCGGAGTACTTCCCGACCCCCGGGGCGGAGATGTTTGATGAGCGCCACCACGCCGTGTCACTTTGCTACATCGTGCCCGTTCTCGGCGAATGCGATCCCGCCGCCGACACCCTTGACGTCAACTGGTTCTCCCCGGGAGAGCTCCGCACCCCCGAGTTGCAGGCAGAGATGATGCCCTCGCACGCCCGGATCCTCCGTCAGGTGCTCGCCTACCTCGGTCTCCTCTAATGAGGGCCTTTCTCCTCGATCTGCTCCTGACCGGAGCCTTCGTTGCGATCGGCATGTCGTCCCACTCGTCAGCGTGGTCCGACTATCCCATGACGGTGCTGCCGTTCGTGATCACACTTGTGGTCGCATGGATCATTCCCGCGGTGCGCAAGAACCCTGCAGCGTTCTCTGCAGGTGCCATCGTCTACGTCATCACGGTCGCGGGTGGCCTTGGGTTGCGATATGCGTTTGGCGATGGTCTGAGTGGGGCCTTTCCCCTCGTGACTGCCGCGGTGCTTGCCGTCTTCGTCTTCGGATGGCGGGCCATCAATCGGGCCGTGACTGCCAAGCGTTCCTGACTGGCCTCGGACTTCTCACCCGAGCGCCCTTAAGCGGATTCGTCCGTCGCGGCCCTCTGGATACGCACCTCGCTGCTGTTCAAGCACGTGACGAGAAACTGCCGATCACGTCTGATCGAGTATCACAAATACTCTTCTCCCGCGTGATTTTTTGCGGCGGTGGGCACTTTTCTCAAAGTCGGAGACGACCCTTGCGGTGGACGTTTCGGACATCGATCTGTGGCTAGTCTTGTCCTTCAGGAGGTCACATTGAGTATTGAAACGTTTCTCGCCCAGCTCGGCAATCGACAGGATCCAACGACGGGTGCTATCAGCATGCCGATCCACATGTCGACGACGTACGAGCATCCCGAGCTGGGTCGTAGCACCGGATTCGATTACACCCGAACCAAGAACCCGACCCGCTCGGTACTTGAAGAGGGTCTAGCGAAGCTTGAGAACGGAACGCACGCGGTTGCCACCAGCTCCGGCATGAGCGCAATCCAGCTGATCTTCGGCCTCTACCCGACCGGTTCCCACTTCCTTGTCATCAGGGATGTCTACGGCGGTTCCTTCCGCTACTTCAACGCACTTGAGGAGAACGGTCAGGCCACTTTCGACTACTTCGAGTCCTACGAGGATCTTGAGGAACTTCTAAGCGACGATGTGGCTGCGGTCTTCATCGAGACCCCAACGAATCCTCTCATGAAGGAAATCAGCATCAGCAAGGTTGCTGAGATGGCAAAACCGTTTGGCGCCCAGGTCATTGTCGACAACACCTTCCTCACTCCACTGCGCCAGAAGCCTCTGGATGAGGGGGCGACCATCTCCGTCCATTCGGGCACCAAGTACCTGACCGGACACAACGATGTCCTGTCCGGTGTTGTCATCACGAACGATAAGGCTGTCGGAGAGAAGCTCTGTTGGCTCGCAAACACCACCGGCCCAACCCTCTCCCCCTTCGATTCGTGGCTGTTCCTCCGCTCCCTCAAGACCCTGCCGATCAGGTTCGAGCGTCAGGAAGCCACCGCCAAGAAGGTAGCTGCCGCCCTCGAGACTATCCCCGGCATCGACGAGGTCCTCTACCCGGGCAAGGGAGCCATGCTCTCCATCAAGGTCTCGGATGAGAACAGGATCAAGGAGATCCTTAAGAGCCTCAAGGTCTTCACCTACGCGGAGTCCCTCGGTGGCGTCGAAAGCCTCATCACCCACCCGGTCACCCAGACCCACGCCGACATCCCAGTCGAGATTCGCGAGTCCTACGGACTCACGAACTCCCTGCTTCGCCTCTCGATCGGTCTCGAGGATCCCGATGATCTCATCGGCGACCTTCGCCGGGCCCTCGGGAACGAGCAGGTCTCTGGACAGTAGTTCACTGACGTAATGGGATTGGGGAGCGCAACTGCACTCCCCAATCTTCTTTCGTCTGAGTCTTTCGTTCTTCGTTAGCCTGAGGCTCTCGATCTTCTTGCTTGAACTACGTGTTCACTCAGGTCACGTGCTGTCCGTAGCGATCCAGTTGTACACGGGTGCACTGTCCAAACCTGTCCTCTGTTCCTTGCGGAACAGTTGTTTGTTACCACTGGGTCTACCGCTTCGTCTCAGTAGACCTGGCGTTCGAGTTCCTTGACGAGGGCACGGAAGGCCTGCCCGCGGTGGGAGATCGAGTTCTTTTCCTCGTCGGTCAGTTCAGCTGCCGTGACCTCGTAACCATCGGGAATGAAGATCGGGTCGTATCCAAACCCGCCATGGCCTCGTGGTTCACGGATGAGGCGTCCGGACCATGAGCCGGTCGCGATGATCTCCTGCTCACCTGGAGCAACGTAGACGGCGGCGCAGACGAACTTGGCCTTGCGGTACTTGTCCTCAATGTCGTGGATCTGGTTGAGGAGGAGCTGCAGGTTCCCCTCGTCGTCACCGTGATGACCGCACCAGCGGGCCGAGAACACGCCCGGTGCGCCACCAAGGACATCGACGCACAGACCGGAGTCGTCGGCAATGACTGCCTCGCCGGTGCGTTCAGACACGTAGCGGGCCTTGATCAGTGCGTTGCCTGCGAAGGTCACGTCGTTCTCGATGGGGTCACCCAGGTCGCCTGGGGAGAGCGTGATGTCGTCGTGTCCGAGGATCGCTGAAACCTCGTGAAGCTTGTGTGCGTTGCGGGAGGCAAGAATCATGACAGTGCAGCCTTCTGGAGTTCGGTGAGATCAGCGCAACCCTTGAGTGCAAGATCGAGGAGCTCGTTGAGTTCGTCGCGGTTGAACGCACCGCCTTCGGCGGTGCCCTGCACCTCGACGAAGGTACCGGACCCGGTGACGACAACATTCATGTCGGTGTCGGCGCGAACGTCTTCTTCGTAGGGTAGGTCAAGCATCGGGGTGCCATCGACAATGCCAACGGAGATCGCCGAAACTGTATCGATGATGGGTGACTCTTTCAGGATCTTGTTCTTCATCGCCCACTCAACTGCGAGGGCGAGAGCAACGTAGGCGCCTGTGATCGAGGCGGTGCGAGTCCCCCCATCGGCCTGCAGAACATCGCAGTCAAGAACAATGGCGTTCTCACCCAGCTTGCTCATGTCGACCACCGCGCGCAGGGAACGACCGATGAGGCGGGAGATCTCGTGGGTGCGTCCGCCGATCTTGCCCTTGACGGATTCGCGCTGGTTGCGGGAGTCGGTAGCCCTGGGGAGCATCGCGTATTCCGCGGTGACCCATCCTTCGCCAGATCCCTGCTTCCAGCGCGGCACACCTTCGGTGAAGGATGCTGTGCATAGCACTCGGGTCTTTCCAAATTCGACGAGGCAACTGCCTTCGCCGGCCTCCTGCCATCTCGGAGTTATCGTGACGGGGCGGAGTTCATCGAGACCGCGAAGATCTTTGCGAGTTGTCATGCCTCCAGTTTAGGCGAATTGGCCACGTGGAAGGTAACGCCGGGGGTGGCGACAGCGATCGGACCGTCGTAGGTGGTCCTCGTTTCCTGGCAGACGACATCGGGATCGGTCCAGGGCTGGAGGTGGGTGAGAACGAGGTTCTTCACGCCCGCTTCCGTGGCGATCTGGCCGGCGCGAGCACCGGTCAGGTGAATGCCACGAACGGTGTCCCGCTCCGCCTCAAACGCTGCCTCGCACAGGTACAGGTCGGCCTCCTGGGCGGCCGCGACCTGCCCTGCGCAGTAGTCCGTGTCGCCCGAGTAGGTGAGTACCTGACCCGCGGGACCGGTGAGCCTCATGGCGTGAGCGGGGACCGGATGCTCGGCATCGAAGAACTCGATGTCGATATCTCCGATCGTGATCTTGTCGCCCTCGATGACGGTGTGGAAGGTGAACTCACCCTCGTATTTCTCTTCGGGACCATCGCCACCAATCTGGCGGGTTCGGTAGAGACCATCTCCCGGGCAGTACACGTCGATGGGGCCGAGTGGGCCCGTGGGGAACCACTTGCGGTACACCTGCATGCCAATGATGTCGGCGACGTGGTCGGTGTGGAGGTGCGAGAACACGATCGCATCCAGTTCACCCGGATCGATGTAATTCATGAGCTGACCCATGGAACCCGGTCCCATGTCGAGCAGGATCGTCGTGGTATCCGTCTGGACCAGGTAGGACGACGCAGCCCCCTTCGGCCCGGACATGGAGCCTGTGCATCCAACGACTGTAAGTTTCACGAGACCTCCATGCGGTCAACGGCCCCAACCTCGGGACCAAGAAAGCGGCGGGCCAAAGCCTGGAAGGCATCAGCGTCGCCCGTTGCCAGGAAACGATGCTGTGGCGGTGTTGTTGCGGTCCGCTCCAGTCCCCCGGCTACCAGCGCCCGGTAGGTATCTTTCGCGGTTTCCTCGGCAGACGACACGAGCGTGACATTGTCTCCCATGACGTACGAGATCACACCCGTGAGCAACGGGTAGTGGGTGCAGCCGAGAACGAGGGTATCGACATCGGCCTGTTTGATGGGTTCAAGGTACTCCCGAGCTACCTGGATGAGTTCCTGACCACTTGTTTGTCCCGATTCGACGAACTCGACCAACCTCGGTGCTGCCACCATCGTCAGTTCAAAGTTCGGGGCTGCGGCGAACGCGTCCGAGTAGGCACCCGAGTTGATCGTCGCCTTCGTTCCGATGACACCGACCTTGCGATTGCGGGTGGCAGCCGATGCCCTGCGGACGGCTGGCTGGATCACCTCGATGACGGGTATACCCATGCCGACCTGGTAGCGCTCACGAGCGTCGTGCAACGCTGCCGCGGAGGCAGAGTTGCAGGCCATGACAATGACCTTCACACCGGAGTCAACGATCTTGTCGAGCACGTTGAGGCACAGCTGACGCACCTCTGCGATGGGCCGCGGGCCGTAGGGTGTGTGTTCGGTGTCCCCCACGTAGGTGATGGCCTCGTTGGGGAGCTGATCGATGATGGAGCGCGCAACGGTGAGGCCTCCGACTCCGGAGTCAAAAATGCCAATGGGTGCGTCGCTCATGAACCGACTTTAACCGCGGGGACCCCTCAATCGCACCGCATCGATGAGTGAATCCTGCCACCACGTGATCATCGCGTACACGAGTGTGAGCTGGTGATCTACCTGTTCCTCTTCCGGCAGGTCCTCATCCGAGGTCTTGCCGTCGGCGATGTCGGCAGCGCTCTGAGCGACTTCTTCCGCGCGTTCTGAGGAATCGATGTCGAGTCTCGTGCCGAGCACGATGCGCAGATCCGTGAGCGCGGACAGCCACACCGGGATGTCCTCATCTGGCACAAACACTCGGCCCGTCGAGGAGTTCAGGGCCCTGTAGACGGTGGTGAGATTCGATACTTTCGCTGATCGGACACCCGATTCGGTCAGTTCACGAAGCTCACGGGCCTCGTCGGGATCCTCACTCATGTCCGGCAGGAGGCGTGCAATCGCGGGATCCTGCGAGGCGTCCTGGGCGGGTGCGAACTCGCGTTCGAGAGCCTCGAAGGGATCATCACTCACGTCAACGACGGCAACGTCCTCGCCGAGGATGGAAACAATGTCCCTCATCAGGGAGGCGACGAGTTCCAGTTCAAAAATGTCCCCACCGGAGCTCACTCCCCCGCGGACCTTGCGGAAGCTCAGCATCTCAGATGTCCTTCTCGATCGTCGCCTGCAAACCGTACGTGTGCATCGCCTGCACATCGGTTTCCATGGCTTCGCGGGACCCGGAAGACACGACGGCACGACCCTCGGAATGAACCATCATCATGAGCCGGTTGGCGGTCCTGGCATCGAAACCGTAATAGGTTTCGAACACCCACGCCACGTAGCTCATGAGGTTGATCGGATCATCGTGCACAACGGTGCGCCACGAGGGAGCTGTTTCGCGTTCCTCGGTCGGAGTTGGGGAAGGAGTTGGCTGAGTCATTGCCTACCATTCTACGCAACCTTGCTGGAAATGGGCGAAGAGGTGGAACCGCCTACTAAAGTAAAGGCATGCATAAGTCCACCGCATTGCTCACCGACATGTATGAGCTGACCATGGTCGAATCGACTCTCGCCTCCGGTACCGCAAACCGGAAGTCCGTGTTCGAGGTGTTCTCAAGGCGTCTGCCTTCCGGGCGGCGCTACGGCGTTGTCGCCGGAACGGGACGCGTCCTTGACGAGGTCGCGAAGTTTACGTTCTCCGATGACGAGCTGACCTTCCTCGCAGACAACAACGTGGTCGCTCCCTCGACGATCGACTGGCTGGCCAACTATAGGTTCACGGGCGACATCTACGGCTACAACGAGGGTGAAGTGTTCTTCCCCCAATCGCCGATCATGACCGTGACGGGCACGTTTGCCGAAGCCGTTGTTCTCGAGACCCTCATTCTTTCCATCCTCAATCACGACTCCGCTGTCGCGGCAGCCGCATCCCGCATGACCATCGCGGCACACGGTCGTCCCTGTTTGGAGATGGGAGCGCGCCGCACGCACGAGCGTGCAGCAGTGTCCGCGGCGCGCGCCTCCGTCGTTGGTGGCTTCGCCGGCACCTCGATCCTCGAGGCGGGACGCTCCTACGACATCCCCACGATCGGTACCGCGGCTCACTCGTTCACTCTCGTACACGACAACGAGGAACAGGCCTTCGAGGCACAAATCGCCACGATGGGACCGGACACCACCCTCCTCGTCGACACCTACGACGTGAAGACGGGCGTGGAGCGCGCCGTCGCCGCCGCCCGCAAGGCCGGAGGCGAACTCGGGGCAGTCCGCCTCGACTCCGGCGACCTCGTGGCCCAGGCCATCACCGTTCGCAAGCAGCTCGACGATCTTGGTGCCACCTCCACGAAGATCACAGTCACGAGCGATCTCGATGAGTACGCCATCGCCGCCCTTGGCGCCGCCCCCGTTGACTCCTACGGGGTTGGCACGAAGCTCGTGACCGGGTCCGGCTTCCCCACCGCCGAGCTCGTCTACAAGCTCGTGGCCCGCGAGGGCGCGGATGGGACCATGCAGGAGGTGGCGAAGAAGTCGAGCCAGAAGGCCTCCTACGGTGGTCTCAAGGTCGCCGGCCGCATCAGTGACCTCGACGGAGTCGACCGCGAGGAACTCATCGTGTCCGCCGGCTCCTGGGAGCAGGGCCGCACCAAGCTGTCGGACATGGGTGCACGCCCCCTCCAGGTCCCACTCATCCTCAATGCAGAGATCCAGGAGCACCTCTCGGTTCAGGAGGCGGGACAGCACCACATCACGACCCGCAACAGGCTCCCCTACCAGGCATGGCGCCTCTCGGAGGGCGAACCCGCCCTCCAGTCCACCATGCTCGACATCTTCGAGGGTGACGACAACCCCTACGAGGGCTAACCACCCATGTCCCGATCAGTCCTCGATCGATGACATGGATCAATCATCAATCGAGGAAACATCGGAAGGCGCTACCAGCTCGGTAGCGCCTTTCGTTTTGTCCGATGTGGCCTCATCCTCAAGGCTCAACCCTCGAACGACAAACCCGGCAACCTCATCATTTGACCACCGGGCAGACTGCGGATTCGGTAGCCGCAGGATTCGCTTCGCGGTGTAACCTACCTCAATAAAGCTGACGGCGCGAGTGTTGGAGTTTCGCTCTCCATTCCATCGTCATGGCGCACTCGCCTCGGAAGGCAGTGCACTAGCCCCCGAAGTTAAACCCACGAGAGGACAGAATCGTGACGGACTACGACTTGATCACCATTGGAACCGGGGTGGCAGGTACCGCCGCATCCTGGGCGTGCGCGGAGGAGGGGTGGCGCGTCGCGATCGTCGACAACCTCCCCTACGGGGGAACCTGCCCGCTACGGGGCTGCGACCCCAAGAAGATCCTGCGCCGCGGGGCGGAAATCATCGATTATGCGAGGCTCATGGAGGGCAAGGGCATTGCACCGGGCACGCTGTCGATTGACTGGCCCTCCCTCATCTCACACAAGCGAGGATTCACGGAGCCGATGTCCCATAGCATTGAGCAGGGCCTCAAGGATTCTGGGATTGAGACACTCCATGGGAGGGCATCATTTACCGGACCCAATCAGGTTTACATCGGCGGCATGACCATCAGCGCATCCCACTTTCTCATCGCAACGGGCGCTCGCCCCAAGCCCCTCCCGTTCCCCGGGAGCGACCTGATGATCACCAGTACCGATTTCATGGAGCTGGAGCAGCTTCCGAAGCGGATCGTCTTCGTCGGGGGCGGGTTCATTTCGTTCAAGTTCGCCCACATCGCCGCCCGTGCTGGAGCCCAAACGACCATCCTCACCCACGGTTCCGGATTCCTCAAGAAGTTTGATCCCGACCTGGTCGAACTCCTCCTCTCTCGCAGTCGCGATATTGGCATCGCCACACGCAACAACACAAGCATCCGGGAAATCCGGGCCGCCGGTGCTGGCTACCAGGTGGTCACCGAGCACGAAGGGGAAACCCAAACGACGGAAGCCGATCTCGTCGTTCACGGGGCCGGTCGTGAGCCGGACCTTGCCGACCTCAACTTGGACGTCGCTGGCATCAACCACACGGCGGCCGGAGTCACTGTGACTGAACACCTGCGTAGTGTCAGCAATCCGGCCGTCTACGCGGCTGGGGATGCTGCCGCCACTGGCGGAATGCCACTCACTCCGGTCGCTTCCATGGAGGGGGCTGTTGCCGCCTCGAACATGATGAATGGCGACCTGGAGACTCCGGACTACACGGGGATCCCAACAACCGTGTTCACGATTCCCGAGCTTGTACGGGTCGGCCTACTCGAATCAGAGGCTCGCGAACAGGGGAAGACGTTCGATGTTAGCTACAGCGACACGAGCTCTTGGTTTTCAAACTGGCTCTTCATAATTGAGTGTGTAGCGGGCGTTTTGCGCGTCGTGGCATG
>NZ_JASDVN010000017.1:0-6676 GCF_041440645.1 Flaviflexus sp.
CATGGACTCCGTGTCCAATAAGTCATTGGACTCCTTGTCCAAAAACTCTATGGACATAACAGACCTAGTTCGAGTAGGGATCGGACTGCGAAGCGGATTCGACCAGGGCGGACTTCGGGGTGCGCACCTTGAAGAAGGCAATGAAGCCGGCGAGAAGCACGATGATGATGCCGAGAATGCCGAAGTAGGCGGCGTCGTCACGCGAGGATCCGATGACGGATGCGCCGATGGCGATGGAGGTGGAGTACATGAAGGGGGAGAGGAACGAAACCGCCCTGCCCGTGGTGGCGTACAGGCCGAAGATCTCACCCTCCTCGCCGGGAGGAATGATGCGAGCAAGGTAGGTGCGGGAGCTGGACTGGGTGGGTCCAACGAACACGCAGAGCAGCAGGCCGCAGATCCAGAAGACCATGGGACCACCGTCGTGCAGGATGAAGATGATGGTTCCGAGAACGATCATGGAGCCGAGGGAGAAGAGGATGAGGGGGCGGGAGCCCAGTCGATCATCGAGGTAACCGAAGGCGATGGTGGCGATGCCGGCCACGAGGTTCGCGACAATACCGAATACGAGTACCTCGGAGCTGGAGAACCCGAAGGCGGCAGCGGCGAGCACGCCACCGAAGGCAAAGACGCCCGCAAGACCATCGCGGAAGATGGCGGAAGAGATGAGGAACCAGACGACCGAGCGGTCCTTTCGCCACAGGCGTGCGATGGAGTTGAACAGCTCGCGGTAGGAGTCAACGATGCCGACCCTCTCGGTGGACTTCTGCTTCGAGTCCTTCGCGAACAGCATGAGGGGGAGGGAGAACGCGAGGGTCCACACGGCGCAGATCACCATAGAGATGCGGATGTCCCAGCTGTCCTCGGAGGTGATGCCGAACCAGCCCACCTTGGGTCCGATGATGCCGACGTAAAGGATGAGCATGAGGACGATGCCACCCACGTATCCAAGCCCCCACCCAATGCCCGAGATCTTGCCGATCGTCTTGGGGGTGGAGATGTCCGAGAGCATCGCGTTGTAGACAACGGAACCGGTCTCGAACGCGATGTTGCCGACTGCGAGGAGCAGGAGGCCGAGCCAGAGGTAGGACTCGTCGGGGCGGACGAACGCGAGACCCGCTGTCGCGAGGATCGTGATGAGTGTTGTGAAGAAGATGAGGTTGCGCCGCTTGCCGGAACGATCTACGGACTGACCAACCACGGGAGCGATGATGGCGACGAGGATGCCCGCGGCCGTCATGGTGTAGCCGAGGTTTGTGTTCGCGTTGTCACCAAACAGGTCCGCATTCGAGATGTAGACGGAGAAAACGAAGGTGGTGACGACAGCGTTGAATGCTGCTGAAGCCCAGTCCCACAGCGCCCAGGCGGTGATCTGGTTGCGGTTCGACCGCGTTGACACATTACTCATCCCGCCACCGTAGCGCGTCATTGGTAACAGAAAGTGAATAACGGTCAAAAGTCGTTCACCTTTAGTCATGCGAAGAAAGGTGCATATGCGGGTAACCTAGTGGTGTGACTCTGGAAATTCATGACTCAGCGACCAAGACTCAAGTGGTGTTTGAACCCCTCATCCCCGGGCATGTGAGCATCTACCTGTGTGGAGCCACCGTCCAGGGAGCGCCCCACATCGGCCACCTGCGCTCGGCGCTCTCCTTTGACGTGCTCACTCGCTGGCTCACCCGCTCCGGGTACAGGGTCACGACGGTCCGCAACGTCACCGACATTGACGACAAGATTCTTGCGAAGTCCAAGGAAGCCGGATGGGAATGGTGGGCATGGGCCTACCGTTTCGAGCAGGAGTTCTCAGCCGCGTACCGTGCACTCGGCGTTCTGCCCCCCACGTACGAGCCGCGTGCCACCGGGCACGTGCCGGACATGATTGAGCTCATCAGCAAGATCATTGATGCTGGCCACGCCTACGTGGGCGACCCCGGCAACGTCTACTTCGATGTCGAGTCCCTGCCCGACTATGGTTCCCTCACCCGTCAGAGCCTGAAGAACATGACGGTCGATGAGGACGATACTGAGAAGGACAAGCGCAACCCGCACGACTTCGCGCTGTGGAAGGCACCCAAGGAGGGTGAGCCCACGACCGCGTCCTGGGATAGCCCGTGGGGTCGTGGCCGACCCGGTTGGCACATCGAGTGCTCCGCGATGGCGGGTCGTTACCTGGGTGACGGCTTCGATATTCACGGCGGTGGCATTGACCTCCGGTTCCCGCACCACGAGAACGAGCAGGCACAGTCCAGGGCAGCGGGGCGCGACTTCGCCAAGTACTGGATGCACAACGCGTGGGTCACGGTCGATGGCGAGAAGATGAGCAAGTCTCTCGGCAACTCCCTTGTCGTGTCCGAGATCCTCAAGGCAGTCTCCGCACCAATCCTTCGTTTCGCACTCACGACCGTTCACTACCGGTCCACGGTTGCCTACTCGCCAACCACGCTGTCCGAAGCCGCCAGCAACTGGGAGCGCCTCTCGGGCTTCCTGGCGCGTGCTGCAGAGACGGTGGGTGAAGCGGACGCCGAGAAGGTTGCGGCTATCACCGCTGAGGACATGCCGAAGGAGTTCCGTGCCGCCATGGACGACGATCTCAACGTCTCGGCAGCCATGGCTGTTATCCACGATCATGTGACAAAGGCAAACGTTGCCCTCGGTGGCCGTGACGATGTGGCAGTATCGGAAGCCCAGATTGTTATTCGTGCGATGCTCGATGTTCTCGGACTTGATCCGCGTTCCCCGCAGTGGCTGCACGCCACCGGCTCCAAGCACGACGAAGCACTCAACGTTCTCGTGCAGGAAACCCTCGCCCAGCGCACGCAGGCGCGTGCCGATAAGAACTGGGAACTGGCCGACCGCCTCCGTGACACCCTGTCCGAGGCCGGAATTATTGTTGAAGACGGAGCCGACGGTGTCCGCTGGCACGTCAAGGAGAACTGAATGAGCAACCACAGACCCGCCAAGAAGAAGGGCCCGAAGGTCGGGTCCGGCGGTGTGCGCCGTCGCGCGCTTGAAGGTCGCGGACCCACGCCCAAGGCAACCGATCGCGAATACCATCCCGCCTACGCCAAGAAGAAGGCGAAGGAAGCGGAGGAGAAGCGTGCCGAGGCCATCAAGATTGCTCGCGCCGGCGGCAAGCTCCCTGCCTATCTCAAGCTGGAGGCGGGCCACGAACTGATCTCGGGACGCAACCCCGTTCTCGAAGCAGTACGCGCCGGCGTGCCCCTGACTCGCGTCTTCATGGTGTCCGGTAATACAACCGATGAACGCGTGGAGGAGGCGGCTCGCCTCGCCGCCTCCCAGGGGGCACCCGTCATTGAGGTGACCCGTGGTCACCTGGACGTCATGACGGAGAAGGCCGCCCACCAGGGAATCGCCATCGAGGTCCCGCCCTACGACTACGAGTCGCTGGACGATGTCATCGAGAACATTGCCGTGACGGGAACCCCCGGGCTCATCCTTGCTCTCGATTCTGTAACCGACCCGCACAACCTCGGTGCCGTCCTTCGGTCCGCGTCGGCCTTCAACGCTCACGCGGTTCTCATCACCGAACGCCGCTCCGCGGGCGTGACTGGCACTGTGTGGAAGGTGTCGGCAGGTGCCGCCGCACGCGTCCCGATCGCACGCGAAACGAACCTGGTCCGTTCACTCCAGCAGCTCAAGGAGAACGGCTACTTCGTTGTCGGTCTCGCCGGTGAGGGCGATGTCATGCTCGACAACCTCGAACTGGCCGACATGCCTCTCGTGCTCGTCACAGGCTCCGAAGGCAAGGGACTCTCCAGGCTCGTGCGCGAGACCTGCGACCAGATCTGCTCCATCCCCATCTCCGGTGACATGGAGTCTCTCAACGCCGCAGTCGCGA
Organism: Flaviflexus sp.; assembly: GCF_041440645.1. Classification (GTDB taxonomy): domain Bacteria; phylum Actinomycetota; class Actinomycetes; order Actinomycetales; family Actinomycetaceae; genus Flaviflexus. Next base: position 3,860 of record NZ_JASDVN010000017.1, read on the forward strand.
CCGGCGTCGCACTCTACGAAGTTGATCGAATCCGCAGGAAGGGAACACGATGACCATGTGGCGCCCCGTCAGCGGGGACATTTACGGACTCGACGAGGCACTCTTCAACGAGGAAGCCTTCCAGTCCTTCTTCAAAGAGGAGGGCGTGCTCGCCCGCGGCAAGCACATCGAGAACGATCAGTACCAGATCGAACTCGCCGTGACTGGCCGCCGCAGGCGCGTGGCAATCATGGACGAGGAGGGCTACGTCATTCCCGGCATGCCGCTCTCCGAGCTCGTTGACCTCATGGACACCAAGCTCCGCAAGGTCCAGATCGTCATCGACGGGGAAGTCCGCTACGGCGACATCGATCTCGGTTCCGTCGCGGCCGACGTCGAGGAAGACGTCGCTTTCTTCAAAGAAGGCGAGGAGGGCCTCACGTCTGTTGCGGAACCCGAAGACGAAGAAGAGGAAGAGGAACACGAAGAGGCCGAGAACGAGGAGGAGCACGAGTACCCGGATGCTCCGGTACTCATGCTGACCGACTTTGCGCTCGCGGAAATCCCCGCACTTGCTGCCGTGACGAAGGTTTCGATGGCGGTGGTACCGCACGGCAACATCAACGTCATCCTTGCCGCGAAGCCGTTCGATGTGAAGAAGCTTCTGTTCCCGAAGCCCGTCTTCCACCTGACTCTGCGAACGCAGGGCGAGGGTTCCCCGTTGCTCACGGTGTCTCTCGACAACCAGCGCACCCACACGTGGACCTGGGACGGTCAGCTCCCCATTCTTGACTGGATGCTTGAGCACGAGTCCGCACGAGAGTTTGCCGATGAACACCTCGGTGCGGGCGCCCTTGCACGCAGGTGCGTCCTCGAGATCGACGACGGTTCGACCAAGGAAGTGCGTGACGCGCTCCTGTCTTCCAAGGTCCTCGGTCCCGCCTTCTTCATCCAGGCCATGGGTCTTGGGCCAGAGTTCCTCGACGTGCTCGAGGGCCGCATGGAAGTGACCGAGCTTCCCGATGCCGAGATCTACGAGAAGTCGTCCCTGTCGAAGGCGATCCGCGAAACCATCGCACTCGAGATCTCGGGCCACGGTGTGGCTCGCCCGAAAATGTGGGAGGCCTACCGCAAGGTGTTCCTCGAGCGTCCCGGCCTGCTCAACGCCTCCGCCTCGATCCAGGCAGCCATTGGTGGGTCCGTCCTGGTGGCTGCACTGCAGTCGAAGAACAAGAAGGCCAAGTGGGGTGCCGGAGCTGGCGCACTCCTCATGGTGAACGCTGTCTCCCGCGTCCTCACGACCCAGTTCATTCAGGAGTCGCTCGAATCGAGTGAGAAGGTGCAGAAGCTGACGGAGGCGGCTGCCGAGCAGGCACGCGTCGAAGAGCGTGCCAGGCTACAGTCCGAGAGCGGTAGCAGCCCGGAAGAGCGTGCTGATGAGTGAAGATCCCAACGTGAGCGATGAGCAAGCCGCGGCCGACGAGCAACTTGAGACGTTCTGGGATCGCGCCGCGATCAAGGCCCGCATCAACCCCTTCGAGGTCGTGCTGGGTCCCGATCGAGACTCCTCCCTCATGCCACCCACGTGGTCGCTCGATGATGCCGCCGTGGATCAGGCGCTCAAGGACAAGACCATTGTTCTCACGTCCGCTTTGGAACAGCACGACGAGTTGATCGAGCCCGGTGGGTTCTCCATCCTCCTGCGCGAGAACGGCACTCCCGCCGCGCTCCTCCAAACCACCGACGTCACAGTTCACTCTCAGGACGAGATGATCGGGCTGGCCGACAATGGAGACTGGGAGAGCGTCAAGGACACGGTCGCTCCTGACTCGCAGATTGTTGTCGAACGATTCAAGGTCCTCGTTTCTGATGTTTAGGCGTGCCGCCCTGCTCTCATGCGTCCTCTTGGTCGCATGTTCGGGCGGCAACGACGTGACCGGAGACCAGACCACCTCCGGCGCACAGACACCCACAGTCACGGAAAGCACCTCGACCGAGGCGGAAACCACGGGACCCGAGGAGACCGAAGCGGTGACGGCCGAACAGCCCCTCACGCTGCTTCTCATTGGTATTGATGCTGACTCTGGGTCCCAGCGAGCCGACGTCATCATGCTCGTGCGGATCGATGAGGAGAGGGAACACCTCACTGCCATGTCCATCCCGCGTGACCTGTGGGTGGAGATTCCAGGTCAGGGTGAGGCGAAGATTAACGCGGCCTACGCCTACGGTGGCGCCGAGCTGCTGAAAGAGACCGTTAACGGTCTCTACGACTCCAGTATCGACCACACCCTCGTAGTCGACTTTGAGGCATTCAGCGAACTTTCGACCATCCTTGGTCCCATCACGGTGGAAACGGCGGACGGTCCGGTCTCGTTGGAAGGGGATGAGGCACTCAGTTTTGTTCGCGAGCGCATGTCCCTGCCCGGTGGCGACTTCGATCGAGTCCGTCGGCAGCAAGCCTTCCTCGCGGGAACGTCAGCTGCACTCCAGGGAGCGACTCCTGCGCAACTACAGGAGCTTGCGCAATTGGCTGGGGAGTACATCGAGGCCGATGGAAGTCAGGGTCTCAACTCCCAAGCACTCCTCCTCAACCTCGTTGCTGACGTAGCCGGCACGGAGCAAACCTTCTTCACGGCCCCACATGCTGGCACAGGATGGTCCGGAGATGGTCAGTCAATCGTTCTCGTCGATGCTGAGGCAACCGATGGCCTTGCCTCCGCCTACGAATCCGATTCGGTAAGCGATTGGATCGAGGAAGCCGATCCCATCACGCTGGATAGCGGCTCTTCACGATCGAGGGTGTAGTCGCCTGAGCGTGTCGGTGGTCTGGTAGGGGTC
>NZ_JASDVN010000018.1:0-8480 GCF_041440645.1 Flaviflexus sp.
TCATGCCACGACGCGCAAAACGCCCGCTACACACTCAATTATGAAGAGCCGGAAATCACCCATGTGGTGTATCTGGTCCTCAACGGGAGCGAGGGCCTCCGCCCAGTCCGGTGCCATCAGCTCTGATAGTGAGTTCGCCATGCACCCAGGTTACGATGAATCGTTGGAGGTGGCATGACCGATCTAAGCGATGAGGATCTGGCGATCCTGGACCTGGAAGACACGTGGTCGGACAGGTTTGAAACCAAGGCTGAGGCGATCCGACAGACGTTTGGGTGGTCGAGCTCCCGCTACTATATTCGGCTCAACCTGCTACTCGACAACCCTGACGCCATCTACTCCCGTCCCGTCACCGTGGGGCGCCTGCGCAGGCTTCGCAACGCTCGCGCCGAAGAGCGTGGTGGATCCAGTGCGCATTCACCTCGATGAAGGGATAAAGTAGGCGACGTGGAGCAGTATCCAAAGGACGAATTTGACGAATTGGCAGACTCGCGTCACATGCGAGGGTCACACCGGAAAAAGCGGTCCCCGCTACGCTTCCTCATTCCCTTTGGATCCGTCATCATCATTGCCCCGCTCCTTGGGTGGGGAGTCGTTGAGCTCATGAGCCAGGACGGCATGACGAACCCCTTCATTAAGGAATCCACGGAAGCGGCCACAGACAATACCACCCCAACGGACGCATCGACCGACTCCACTGACGAGCCGACCGATGACGAAACCACGGTTCCCGGTGATGATCAGACTGACGGTTCGACCGATGAGCCAACCGATGGTGCAACCGGTGAAGAGACACCAACCGTGGGCGAGACCGAAGAGGTGCCCTCCGACATCGAAACCCTCCCGCCGGTAGCTGGGGTGGCGTACGACTCCTCGATTCTGCTCTACAACGGAACCGGGGTTCCCGATGGCGCGGATCAGGCGCTGAACACGCTGCAGGTCGCGGGATACACAAACGTCACCGTCGAGGACTACGCGGCGGCCAACCCCGCCACGACCGCTCTCTACTTCGCAAGCAACGATCTGTACGGTACCGCGCAGAACCTCGCACAGAACCTTGTCATTGACTACTGGGCTGAGTCGGCCGGCATGACCGGCGGGAACGATATTCTCATCGTTTTGCGATAGGACCTCTCGAACGAACTCTTCCAATGTCCGCTAAAAGGTGAAACTTCCTCTCATCTTGCACTCGGGGTGTGAGAGTGCCAGAATCTTATTAGCACTCTCCTAGTGAGAGTGAAAGAATTTCGGCCGATGAGGTCAGCGTGAGATCGGAAAGTCCGATTGATTCCTGATCGTCCGTCGCGGGCGTTGGCCGGACCACCACGTGGAGGATTAACACCGCTATGGCTAAAACCATTGCTTTCAACGAGGATGCTCGTCGCGCCATGGAGCGCGGCCTCAACACCCTCGCAGACACCGTTAAGGTAACGCTTGGCCCCAAGGGTCGTAACGTCGTTCTCGACAAGAAGTGGGGCGCTCCCACGATCACCAACGATGGTGTGTCCATCGCTAAGGAGATCGAGCTTGAGGATCCCTACGAGCGCATCGGCGCCGAACTCGTCAAGGAAGTTGCTAAGAAGACTGACGACATCGCCGGTGACGGCACCACCACCGCAACCGTTCTCGCACAGGCTCTCGTTCGCGAAGGCCTCCGCAACGTTGCTGCTGGCGCCAACCCCATCGCACTGAAGAAGGGTATCGACGTCGCTGTTGCAGCCGTGACCGAGCGCCTTCTCGTAAACGCCACCGAGATTGAGACGAAGGAGCAGATCGCTTCCACCGCCGCCATCTCCGCTGGCGACACCGCCATTGGCGAGCTCATCGCCGAGGCTCTCGACAAGGTCGGCAAGGAAGGCGTTGTCACCGTTGAAGAGTCCAACACCTTCGGTCTCGACCTCGAGCTCACGGAAGGTATGCGCTTCGACAAGGGCTACCTGTCCCCCTACTTCGTGACCGACGCTGAGCGCCAGGAAGTTGTCCTCGAGGACGCCTACATCCTGCTCGTCGAGTCCAAGATCTCGAATGTCAAGGATCTCCTGCCCCTGCTTGAGAAGGTCATGCAGACCGGCAAGCCCCTCGTCATCATCTCCGAGGACATCGAGGGCGAGGCTCTCGCAACCCTCGTCGTGAACAAGATCCGCGGCACCTTCAAGTCCGCTGCCGTCAAGGCTCCCGGCTTCGGCGACCGCCGCAAGGCAATGCTCCAGGACATGGCTATCCTCACCGGCGGCCAGGTCATCTCCGAGACCGTTGGTCTCAAGCTGGAGAACGCTGACCTCGACCTCCTCGGTTCCGCTCGCAAGGTCGTCATGACCAAGGACGAGACCACCATCGTTGAGGGTGCTGGCACCAAGGAAGCAATCGACGGCCGCGTTGCCCAGATCAAGGGCGAGATCGAGAACTCGACCTCCGACTACGACCGTGAGAAGCTCCAGGAACGTCTCGCCAAGCTCGCTGGCGGCGTTGCCGTCATCAAGGCTGGCGCAGCTACCGAGGTTGAGCTCAAGGAACGCAAGCACCGCATTGAGGACGCAGTCCGCAACGCCAAGGCAGCAGTTGAGGAAGGCATCGTCCCCGGCGGCGGCGTCGCACTCATCCAGGCAGCCAAGGATGCTCTCGACGACCTCGGTCTCGAGGGTGACGAGGAGACCGGCGCATCGATCGTTCGCGTTGCTGTTTCCGCTCCGCTCAAGCAGATCGCTGTCAACGCTGGCCTTGAAGGCGGAGTTGTTGCAGAGAAGGTTGCGAACTCCCCGAAGGGCGTCGGCCTCAACGCCGCAACCGGCGAGTACGTCGACCTGCTCGCAGCTGGCGTCAACGACCCGGTCAAGGTGACCCGTTCCGCTCTGCAGAACGCAGCCTCCATTGCCAGCCTCTTCCTCACCACCGAGGCAGTTGTTGCTGACAAGCCGGAGCCCGCAGCTCCCGCAGCAGGCGGCGACGACATGGGCGGCATGTACTAAGCCACCAAGTCAACTGACTAAGTGACGTGAGGGGAATAGCGAAAGCTGTTCCCCTCATTCGCATCCCCGAGCAGCATCGGACTCTGCGCCGGTCTATAGATACTGGTAGGTTTCGTGCCGCTCAAGCCCTCAATGTGTTCGTTCAACCCGAGTTTGTCGTAGCCCATCGGCAAGAGGTTCCGTGCTTGGCTGGGCTGAGGTTGGACATGACGATGCGCCGGCCATGGCCGGCGCATCGGTCGTTCACATCGAACGCGAGTGGTGACTATCCCTAGAGGCCGCGGCGCTCGAGGAGGGCCTCGGCGCGGGGCTCGCGACCGCGGACGGCCTTGAAGGACTCCATGGGGTCGCGGGAGGATCCGCGGGACAGGAGCTCGGTGCGCAGAATTTTTCCTGCTTCCCGGTTGAGGCCACCGTCGCCATCCTTCGCACCCTCGGTGCCGAACCACTGCTCGATGTCGGCAACGAGAACCTCGGCCCACATGTACGAGTAGTAGCCAGCATCGTAGCCGCCACCGAACGTGTGCTTGAAGTAGGTGGTGCGGTAACGCGGGGGAACCAGCTCGTGGTAGACGCCAAGGTCCTCCAGTGCGGCACGCTCGAACTCCTCCACCTTCTCGGCGGTCGGTACCTGGTCCACGGTCAGACGGTGCCAAGCCTGATCGAGAAGAGCGGACGCAACGAACTCGGTCGTAGCAAAGCCCTGGGCGAAGGTCTTCGAAGCCGACAGCTTCTCGGCGAGTTCGGCGGGAAGCGGTTCACCCGTTTCAAAGTGGGTTGCGTAGTTCGCGAGCACTCGTGGGTGGTACGCCCACATCTCGTTCAGCTGGCTCGGCATCTCCACGAAGTCACGGGGCACCGCGGTACCAGAGGTGGACACGTAGTAGGTGTTGGAGAGAAGGGCATGGAGTGCGTGACCGAACTCGTGGAACAGGGTGTCCACCTGATCCCACGTGAGGAGGAGCTCCGTGCCCGGTGTGGGCTCATCGAAGTTCGCGTTGTTGAGGACGACAGGGAGGGTGCCGGCACGGTTCGACTGGTGCACGACGGAGTTCATCCACGCGCCACCGGACTTGCCCTTGCGGGCGTAGAAGTCGGCCTGGAACAGACCAACCGGTGAACCGTCCTCGTTCAGGGCCTCCCACGTTCTCATCGAATCGACGTAACCGACAATGTCGGGACGGAGCTTGAACGTGATGCCGTACAGCTGGTTCGCGGCAAAGAAAATGCCGTTCTCCACCACGTTTGAGAGCGCAAGGTAGGGCTTCAGAGCAGCATCGTCAACGGCTACCTGGCCGCGGATCTGCTCCTGGTAGTGGGTCCAATCGGCCGCGGTGATGTCCTTGCCTTCCGTGAGGGGAAGCATGGCCTCGTGCTCACGATCCACGGCCTCAACGGCCCTGGTCGCAACTGAGGACAGGAGGTCGATGATGGCCTGGGAGTCCTTTGCCATGCCGCGCTGGGCCACAACCTGTGCGTGATGAGGTGCGCCAAGCAAAGCTGCTCGCTGTGCGCGCAGGGAAGCAATGTCGACGACCAGCTGGCGGGTATCGGAGGATTCGAAACCGCCGAGGCCACGACTGACAGAGGTGTCGAGAAGGGCCTTGCGGATCTCGGGCTTAGCAAGTTCTACCTGGAGCGGCTGGTTCGTGAAGTTGAGGAGCGGGATGACGTACGTGCCGTCCTCCTGCCTGTAGCTCTCAGCTTGCTCGTCGCTCAGGCCCTCCAGATCCTCGCGAGAGTGAAGGATGAGGGAGTTGTCGGTCATCGCTTTGGTCGCACGCTGGCTGAAGTCGATCTCCTTGGCAGACAGCTCAGCATCCAGTTCCTTGAGCTTCTCCTGCTCCTCATCTGGCAGATCAATGCCACCCTGACGGAACTTCTTGAGGATGTCAGAAACGAGGTAGCTCGTTTCCTCATCGGCGTGGGCCAGATCAATCGCATTGAAGCGGTCGTACATTCTCCGGTCGAGCCAGAACAGGTTTGAGTGTGCGGAAAGCTCAGGACCGAGTTCAGCCTGGATGGCATCAAGCTCGTCCCCACCAATTGAGGAAGCGAGAGTGTAGGCGGGAGAAAGCACGCGCTCGATCTCGGCTTCGGCCTCGTCATAGGGGACGACAGTATTCTCAACTGTGGCGGGCTCGGGGTTAGTGACGATGCGTTCCCACGTGTCCTTCTGGGCCGTCATGGCCTCGCGGGCTGCGGGGATGATGTGCTCCGGCTTGATCGCCTCCCAGTTTGGTACTCCGTAGGGTAATTCTGATGGCGTCAAAAGAGGATTTGTCATAGTTCGATGCTAGACCTTTCGGTACCAACATGCTTAACCACAAATTGCCTCAGATATAGAGAGACTGTGGGGCCGGTGCGCACACCGCCCCCACATGGAGTGCTCCTAGTACTTTGGTTCGCGCTCGAATCCAGCACGGCCCGAGCCGTCGTCTTCTTCCCAGTGGGGAGACTCTGCGGTACGTGGCGTGGAGTGCTTGATGTGGTGGGGGACAGGAGCCAGATCGGGGGCTTCCTGCTTGGGTTCCTTGCCCATTGCCTCGCACTGTTGCCTGCGCACGAGCCTCTCCTGCATCTGCCTCGCGATCTCGTCGCGCTCCGCCTTCTTCTTTTCGGCGGGGGAGAGCTCACGGGGAGCGGGACCGGGTTCCGCATCGTCCGGGAGGTTCTCAAGCGAGGAGCGATCATCGGGCTTGACGATCGCATCCTGGGACAGGGGGCGGAGGAGCGGGTCGTGGGACGGTGCCGGCTCCGCCTCAAGATCCGAGAGCTTCTCCAGGGCAGGAGTGGGAGTCTGTTCGCGCTGTTCGGCGTACTCCTCCGGAGTCATGGTGTTGCCTGACTCCGGTGTGCCGTCCTCTGACTCGCGGGGGTGCTCCCATTCGGCAGGAGGTTCGGACTCGGACGGGATGGTGGCATCGCCTAGCTTCGCGAGCTTCACCTCGATGCGTTCGAGTTCGGCGGTGAGGTTCTGGCGTGCTGGTGCCTCCCACTGCCGACCGAGCGGGGACAGGAAGAGTTGCTTGCGGGAGAGAAGCTTGCCAATGATTTTCTGACGAGCAAGGAGGAAATCAAGTGCGGGAATGTGCTCGTATTCCTGCTGCACTGCTTCCAAGTACTTCGTGTACTTCTGCGGACCGGCCGCAAGGCTACCAAGGTGAGCATCGCGCAACGCGAGCTTGTCGATGTCCATGGTGTTGAGTGTCGCGGTCGTCGTGGGTTCAGCCTCTTTCGGCTGCTTCTTCACACCAATGATGAGCTCCGCGACCCGATCGACCTTTTTCTCGGGGATACCGAGGCCAGCGAGTTCAGTCTGGGCGACGCGTGCGGATTCCACTTCGTTCTCGCCACCGTTGCGGGTGTACGTGTCCTTCTCTGCGGTGGAGAAGACGCAACCGTGATAGTAGGCGGCGAGCTTGACCAGATCCGGGTTGTGGGTCTCCGGAGCCAGGGTTGTGACGCGGGACAGCATGTCGCACAGGTGGTGCAGATTGTGGTGGTGGCGCGAGGGCGCCGCCCACATCTCAATCAGTCGTTGACATGCGGCGGTGATCTCCTGATCGGATACCGTTGCTCCGGCAGTACGAGCACTGCGGATGTAAGTGGGGAGGAGCCACTGCGGATAGTCCATGTGGATTGCGTTGCCCTTTCTGTGGTCACAGGAAGTCTAGACTCATTCCCGAAGGTTCGCGACTGACCATTGTCACCTACTTTCTAGGTGTGAGCCACTTTCCGCGCTCGCCCGAGCCACGTTTAGTGCCGGAGTGCACTAACCTAGAGTGCAGACACAGTTAGGAAGGTTGGGTCATGGCGACGAGCTCTCATCCCCAGTTGACCGGGCGTGCGCTGATTACCGGCGGCACCTCCGGCATCGGACTCGAGTTCGCTCGGCAGCTTGCCGAACGCGGACTTGACCTTGTCCTTGTCGCCCGCAGCGGCGACCGCCTTGAACGCACCGCGAAACAGCTGGAATGGCGCTACGGCATTGACGTTGAGACCCTCGAGGCCGACCTTGAACGGGAGCCCGATCGGGCCCGGGTCGTCACCCGACTGTCGGACGAGAATGAGCCCATCGAGGTGTTCGTCAACAACGCCGGCGCAGGCCTCTACGAGCCACTCGTGACCGAGGATCTAGAACCCCACCGCAAGGCCCTCGAGGTCATGCTGTGGGCAGTGCTGGAACTGGGTGCCGCGGCAAGTGTGGCGATGAGGTCACGTGGCCACGGTGTGATCATTAATACCGCGTCAGTATCTGGACTGGTTCCCATGGGCGGCTACTCGGCCATCAAGTCCTGGGTCAAGACCTATTCCGAGGCCCTCTACCTTCAGCTCCGCGACCACGGCGTTCACGTCACGACCTTCATGCCCGGTTGGGTGCGCACCGAGTTCCACCAGCGCACGGGCGTCAAAACCTCCAGCATCCCCGACTTCCTCTGGCTTCAGCCGGAACGAGTTGTCAGCGAATGCTTGGCGGACACGGAACGCGGGAAGGCTATTTCCATCCCGTCCAAGCGTTTCAAGGTGATCGCTTTCCTCGCGCAGAGCGGCCCCAAATCGGCGGTACGTTCCGTTGTCAGCAAGATCAATAAGGGGCGTCAATGAGCCAGCTTCACCCGCTGAATCAGTACACGTCGAAGAGGCATCGTTCCCTCCGACGCGTCATCCGCAGGGTCATCGCCCGCCCCCTCATCACATCCATTCTCTCGACCTCGGTCGAGGGCGAGGAGGCCGTAGCCGGACTTGACGGCGCGTACATCATTGTTGGCAACCACTCGAGCCACCTCGATGCTCCCATGATGTTCACGCTCCTGCCGGCCCACATGACCGACAGGCTCGCAACTGGAGCCGCGGCTGACTACTTCTATCGCAGGCGCTTCATTTCTCGCCTCACCGCTCTCTTCTTCAACACGTACCCGATTGAACGCAAGGGCAAGGTGAAGAAGGCCTCGGGCAAGGGCCTCACAGCTCAGGAGGGTCCAAGCCCCGCAGCCGGAATGACCGGCAGGCTCCTCAAGGCCGGAATTCCCATCCTCATCTTCCCCGAGGGCACCAGGTCCCGTGATGGTCGCATGGGGGAGTTCAAGGCGGGTGCCGCGGCACTCTCCCAGAAGCTGTCCGTCCCGATCGTTCCCGTCGCACTCATCGGCGGCCACGACGCCATGCCCGTGGGAGCCATCTGGCCGAAGATGGGCCGTCCCCGCGTCAAGCTTGTTCTCGGTTCACCCATGCATGCAGAGCCCGGTGAAAGCGTCGAACATTACAACGCGCGCATCCGTGCCTGTGTGTTCACGATGAAGGCAACCGGCCACCCCCACTCCGGTGAGGGCGCGAGCCTCGACGCAGCTTAAGAGCAGACTTCCCTCAACACAGAGGTCAAGAAGAAGCTCTCTCCTCGAAAGACTCTCTCCTCGAAAGACATGGACAGACAAGGACTGAGTTGCCAGACAAAGACTCAGTAGCCAGAGAAGGCAGAGAGACAGCTGAAGCAGATGAGTGGTGGGGGGGGGG
>NZ_JASDVN010000018.1:8490-12369 GCF_041440645.1 Flaviflexus sp.
CCCCCCCCCCCCCCCCCCCACCACTCATCTGCCTTTAACCTGTGACACGTACCCGGCCTTCTTGCTTACCGACCCGGTTTGTACGTCACACCTGGATTGTTCTTTGTAATTAGCCGGTGACTTTTGCCTGGGTGAAGTTGTTGTGTCTCAGGACCTAGGCGAGATCGTCATCCTTTGGTGAGGCGGGGGAGACGATGCGCTGGCCTCCGGTATGGGGGTTGGCGCGGTCGTCATTGCGGTTGAGGATCGGGAAGTTCAGTGACACCGTGGTGCCACCACCGGGGGTCTCGGAGATGTTGGCCGAACCGTGATGTGCCTGAGCGATCGAATGGACGATTGCGAGGCCGAGGCCGGAGCCGCCGGAGGCACGCGACCGTGAGGTGTCGATGCGATAGAACCGCTCAAAGACGCGTTCCCTGTTCTCGGGTGGGATACCCGGACCGTGGTCACGGACCTCGATGACTGCCATGGTCACCATGCCCGTGACGGCGCGTACCTGTTCCGTCCCAACAGCAATGTCCACGGCGGTGCCGGAGGGAGTGTGCTGCAGGACGTTGGTCAGAAGGTTGGTGATGACCTGGGTGATCTTGTCTCGATCGACCAGGGCAATCACCTCCTCCGGTTCGTCCGAGAACAGCCCTGTCACCTTGGCCGGATAATCGGAGGTGCGTGCCTGGAAGTCAAAGACGGCGCTTTCGGCAAGCTCGGTGAGGTTCGCGGGAGCGATGTTGAGGGGGCGCGACTCGTCGAGTCGGGCCAGCTGCAGGAGGTCCTCGACGAGGCCGCCCATGCGGCGTGCCTCGGACTCGATTCGGTCCATGGCCTGATCCATCTTGTCCGGACCGATCCCTCCCATGCGGTACAGCTCCGCGTACCCTCGCACCGAGGCGAGAGGCGTGCGTAACTCGTGGGACGCATCCGAGACGAACTGGCGGACCTTGTTCTCCGACCTCGCACGGGCGGTCATGGCGCTCTCGATTTGACCGAGCATGATGTTGATCGACCCGGCCAGGTGACCAACTTCGATACCCATGTTCTCCGTTGGTACGCGCTGCGTCAGGTCACCGTGGGAGATCTGACGTGTCGTGTGCTCGATGATGCGGAGGGGTTTGAGGGAGTGTTGAACGATGAAGTAGGAGAGGATCGCACCGAGGGCGACAATGACGACAGCGATGACGAGCAGAACGAGCATCATCTGCGTTTTCGTGTTCTCTATGTCGGACAGCGGATATGCGATCGCCACCGCGGGGAACTGGTTGGACACGGTCGGCAGGTAGATGGCGCGCCAACTCGTGTTCGGGTGGGTTCCCTGAATCGTCTGCGGATCCGACGGCTGACCGTCGAACACGACCGTCACGTCCGCGGGAGTGCCGTAGCGTTCCTCCATGGAGGGCGACATGTAATGCCAGTCGGCCCCGGACTCGTTCTGAACGTAGATGAAGTATGGGGAGGGCACCACCTGTGCGCTTGTTCCAGCGAGCGCGTTGAACGTCTGTTGCGCGATGGTGGCACCCGACAATTTCAGGTCCGAGTCAACCTGGTTGATGAGCACCCGGTTCATCACCGTCATGGTGCTCATGAAGACCAGTCCCAGAGCGAGGGTGAGGACCAGGATGTAGAGGGCAACGAGCCTGCCCGTCAGGGAGCGTTCGTTACGCAACGTTACTTCTGTTCGCGCAGCACATATCCAATAGCGCGCTTCGTGTGAATGAGGGGTGTCACCTCAACGCCAAGGGCCTCAGAGGAATCGATCTTGCGACGAAGGTAGGAGATGTAGGACTCGACGATGGAGATCTCACCATCCCAGTTGTAATCCCACACGTGATCGATGATCTGCTCCTTCGAGACCACGCGCTCAGCGTTGATCATGAGGTAGCGCAGAAGCTTGAACTCGGTTGGGGACAGCTCGATGTTGACGCCGGCGCGGTGCACCTCGTAGGAGTCCTCGTTGAGAACGAGATCCGCGTAGACAATGTTGCCTTCCTCGCGCTCATCGTTCGTGCGGCGGAGGATGGCGCGGATGCGGGCCACGACCTCTTCGAGGGAGAACGGCTTCGTCACGTAGTCGTCGCCACCAACAGACAGACCCCGCACCTTGTCCTGCACATCGTCTTTCGCAGTGAGGAACAGAACGGGAAGGCCTGGTTCGTGCTCGCGAAGCTTCTTCAAGACCTCGAAGCCGTCCATGTCCGGCAACATGATGTCGAGAATGACCAGGTCGGGGTGAACGAACGAGACCTGGGAAACCGCCTCATGGCCATCTGCCGCCATGCGAACGTCAAAACCTGCAAAGGTCAGCGATGCACTGAGCAACTCTCTGATCGAGGGCTCATCATCAACAACAAGGATCTTAGCTTCTGCACTCATAGTCGCCATGATCTTAAAGTTTACTGGACGCTTCCTGTGAAAGGTGGTCAAGTTTCCTTAAAGCCAATAACGAGCGGGGAGGCTCCCTTCCGTCGCTCGGAGAACCCGATAGATCGATACTCACGACTCCCAGAAGTGGGGAGAAGTAACCTTTTCAGAAACTCCCAGGAATTGCTGGGGTACGATTCAGGAACGTGCATAACACTAAAACCAGTTCGCAGAACACACACCTGGGAACGGAATTCAGTGGTTAAGTGATTAAAGGTTGGGGACCCCCTCGGGGTCCCCAACTCACGTTCGAGGAACCAGTCAAAACATTCGATCTGGGAAACAAACGGTCTAGTAAACATGCGGGCTTACAGACCTATGGCTCAAGAAAAGACAATGCCCGCCGGATACAATCGGCGAAACCGATCAGTTCCCGGCGGGCATCCCTCTACGTCAGTAGATAGTTGGCTCCCTAGTAAGGGGATCCTCAGTAGATCGTGGTGTCGCCAGCTTCGATGCTGGGCTGTTCCTTTTTACCGGCCTTGAGGGCGGCAAGGCGGGCCTCGACCTCGGTCTGTTGCGAGTGGTCCTCGAGCTCAGCGAACTGATCGGCCAGTGAGGAGCCCTGGAGCTCTGCGCGACCGGCAACCTCTGCCTCCTGACGGCGGATCTGCTCCTCGAAGCGGGAGATCTCCGACGTGGGATCGAGAACGTTGATGGAGGCCATCGACTGCTGTACCTGGGCCTGAGCCTGAGCGGACTTCTGGCGAGCAACCAGATTGTCGCGCCTGTTCTTCAGCTCGTCCAGCTTCTGGTGCATGGTCTGCAGGCCGTCCTTCAGCTGAGCCACAACCTGGTTCTGGGACTCGATCATCGGCTCTGCGGCGCGTGCCTCGTTCTCGGCAGCGATCTGCTTCGTGAGAGCAACCTTGGCGAGGTCGTCAAACTTCTGCGCGTTCGCATTATCGCCGGAGCTACGGAACTGCTCTGCGCGGTCGGAGGCTGCGATGGCCTTGCGGCCCCAGTCCTCTGCCTCAGCGAGATCCTCGGCGTGGTCGGCCTCGGCGAGACGCAGGTTGCCGATGGTAACGGCAATGGCGTCCTCTGCCTCGGAGATTGAGCTTGTGTAGTCGCGAACCAGCTGATCAAGCATCTTCTGCGGATCCTCGGCGCGATCGAGGAGTGCGTTGATGTTGGCGCGGGCTAGCTGGCCAATACGGCCTAGGATGGACTGCTTCTCAGCCATGGTGAACCTTTCGTTGGATACATGGATGGGGACAAACTTATTGGATTCTTCAGTAAAAGGGACGGTGTTTACTTCAAGAGGAACGAGTGTGCTTTGGGTGCGGACTGCCGTGCTAGAAGTCGATGCCTCCACCAAAGCCGCCGCCTCCGCCGCGACCCCCGCCTCCGCCAAAGCCACCTCCGCCGAAGCCGCCTCCGCCGAAGGAACCGGAGGAGAAGCCGCCGCCACGGTGACCGCCACCGCCGAATCCTCCGGAGAGGATCGAGCCGATGATGAGG
>NZ_JASDVN010000018.1:12379-31881 GCF_041440645.1 Flaviflexus sp.
CACGGCGGC
This sequence comes from Flaviflexus sp., assembly GCF_041440645.1. Classification (GTDB taxonomy): domain Bacteria; phylum Actinomycetota; class Actinomycetes; order Actinomycetales; family Actinomycetaceae; genus Flaviflexus. Next base: position 12,389 of record NZ_JASDVN010000018.1, read on the forward strand.
CGCCGCCTCCGTATCCGCCCATGTTGTTGCGGATGTCGTTCTGGGCTTGGCTTTCGGCCTGGCGTGCGTACTGCTCGGCCGAGCGGTAGAGGGAGAGCTGCTCCTCGATGTTGCTGGAGCGTTCAGCCTTCGCCATGGTGTTCATCGCGGTGGAGAGAGATGTGCGGGCGCCGGAGCCGACGGCCTGACGGTTGGAGTTGATGAGGGAGTCGACGCCACGGATGGTGGCATCTGCCGAGTTCCGTGCCTTCTCAACACCGAGGGAGAGCCTGCGGTGGTTCTCCTCCTGCTCGCGTACACCAGCAAGAGCGGCATCGATCGCGGTCTCTGCTTCGTCCAGGTCGTGCAGTGCCTTGATTGGGTCGGCCTGGGAGTTCATGGCGTAGGCGAGGGCGCGTTCTGCCTCGACCTTGCGTGACTGGATGGTGGCGTCGCCGCCGCCGAGGCGCTTCGCGTCGGCAACATCGGAGGACAGGGAGGCTATGGCCTTCTGAAGGTCCCTCTTGGCGTTGTTCAGCGTCTGCTCTGCCTCGGATACTTCGGTGATCAGGGTGGATGCTTGCTGAACGTGGTCCTCGGCGATGCGAGCATAGACGGAGGCCTGGGAGCGCTGATCGGCCTCGACGAGTTCCTGGCCCTTCGCCGCGGCCTCGCGTGCCGCAGTAATAAGAGTGGTGATCTGACCGGGGTAGGTCTTGAGGGTCTGGAGTGCCGCCTGCGGGAACTTGTAGGAGAGGTTGTCGATCTGAGCCTGCGCTGAGGACACCTGCTGGCCGATCTCGCCGATGCGGACGTTGAGGTTCGCAAGGATCTCGTGCACGCGAGCATTCATGTTGCGGAGCTTCGCAAACTCCTCTTCCTGTTCCGCAATCGCTGTGCGGGCACGTTCGGTGTGCTCGAGGATCGCGGTGTAGTACTGGTGCTTCTCCTGCGGAGTATCGGGAATGTTGTCATCCAACTTCTTCCGGTACTCAAACGCCTGGCTGACCTCCTGGCGGGCCTTTTGGAGGGCCTCGTCGAACTTGACTGTTGCCTGCAAGCCGAACTCGGCACGTGCGAACTCAAGTTCGGCCGCGGACTCGCGAACACCATCGTCGGCAACGATGAGGGCATTGGAGGCGCGCTTCGCGAGAGCCTCAAGCGACTCCGCCTGCTTCGTTTCGGTGTTCTTCTTCTTGCGCGAGCTACGGAAGATCAGGACGCCAATGACGACAACAGCAATGACTGCGATGCCGCCGAGGACGGCGCTTCCGCCACCGCTGCCGGAGGCACCAAGGCCGTCACCATCGGTCTGGAGCTCCGACGTGATCGTGTCGATCGCGGCGTTCCAGTCACCATCGCGAAGCTCGGGGCGGGACGTGACAATGGCGTCTTCAACGTGGCCCGCGGTCTCCTCGTCGAGGGACCAGTAGCCGACCTCCGTGGTCTCGGTGGCGATGGCGATGAGGGCATCCCCCTCATCAATGACATTCTCACTCGACTGCGCCGCCCATTCGCTCGGACCGAGATCGCCAAAGTCGGAGACAAAGATGATGTACAGCTCATCGCCCGATTGATCGGCAAGCGCGTAGAGAGCATCTTCTGCGGCACCCGGGTCCTGAACAACACCGTCGTTATCCGTCAAGAGGTCCGTGGGACGGAACGGATCAACGGTGGCGAAACTCTGAATCATCGGGAACGGCCTAACGGGTTGGTAACTCACGGAGCTGGCGTCTTCACCCTCGCGAGTGCGACGATGTCAGTTTAGCGGGTTTGTGGTTAGCGGCACATTGGTGAGAGCCCGTCATTGCACTGTTTCGCAACGGGCTAACAGCGGTGGCGAAGAATGGGCCACAGGTGCAGGTCAAGTTCACCTATACCGGGTAGACTAGAACAGTATTTCTATGAACGTGAAGGAGCTGTCGTGCCAACAGGCAAGGTAAAGTTCTTCAGCCAAGACAAGGGCTTTGGTTACATCACCGGCGATGATGGCCGTGACGTATACTTCCCGGAATCTGTGCTTCCAGTTGGTGTACGCCCCCGCAAGGGGGCGTCCGTCGAGTACTCGGTTGCGGAAGGCCGCCGGGGGCTCCACGCGCTCTCTGTCGATGTGAAGGAAGCACCGGTCTCGGTCGCGAAAGCCTCCAGGCGCAAGCCGGAGGACATGGTTCCGATCGTGGAAGACCTCATCAAGATTCTTGATTCCGCCTCGGGCCAGCTGCGCCGCGGTCGCTACCCCGACCACGGTGCCCGCATCGCCCAGGCACTCCGTACCCTCGCGAATGAGTTTGACGCATGAGCCGACTTGAGCCCGTCCAGTCCGTGACGAAGGAAAAGACCCTCGCCCAGGCAGCAGACGTTGCTCGCGAGGCGCTCCTCGACATCACCACCGAGGATTCCATTGGTGAGCACAAGGGAGTCGTGTTGGAGGCGGAGCGGGTCCTCACCCACGCCTTTGACTGCAAGCTACCCGGCTACGTCGGCTGGTACTGGGCAGTCACGGTAGCTCGCGCCTCGAGGTCCCGCAAGGTCACCATCAACGAGGTGTCCCTCAAGCCCGGCTCCGATGCTCTACTGGCTCCCGACTGGGTGCCGTGGGCGGATCGCCTCGAACCCGATGACGTCTCGGGAACCGAACCGCTCCCGTACCGCAAGGACGACGACAGGCTCGTCGAGGGCTTCCAGGACACGACCGACGATGCTGACCAGCTTCAGGAGTTTGAGCTTGGACTGGGGCGTGCTCGCGTCCTCTCGATCGAGGGCCGTCAAGAGGCCTACAACCGCTGGTACGATTCCGATCGCGGCCCGAACAACCCGTCCACGAAGGCCGCGAAGGGCAACTGCTCCACCTGCGGCTTCATGATGCTCATGGCGGGATCCGCTCGTAGCCTCTTCGGCGTGTGTGCCAACGAATGGTCGCCCGATGATGGCAAGGTCGTGTCTCTCGATCACGGGTGCGGAGCCCACTCCGAGACCGATGCGCCACGGCAGAAGAAGCTGTGGGTGCAGGCCGAGCCGGTCGTCAACGAGACTGATATCGAGATCGTAGAAAGCCACGGTTAATGGAGCGGCTGCGGGGAGCTATAAAGGAATATGCCTGGGGCTCTGCCGCCGCGATTCCCGGGCTGTTTGACCTGCCGCCGGCCGATGGTCCGGTGGCAGAGATCTGGCTGGGAACTCACAAGTCCGGTCCAGCCGAACTCGCGTCCGGAATCGTCTACAACCCAACCGCTGACGCGGCTGAGGAGAACCTGCGCGACTACATTGACCGCGACCCGCAGGGATGCCTCGGAACAACGCTACCGAGTTCGGTTAACGCTCTTTCCTATCTTCTGAAGCTCATCGCTCCCGATCAGCCGCTCTCCCTCCAGGTGCACCCCTCCCGGAAACAGGCACGCGAGAGGTATGCGGACGAGAATGACGCGGGCGTCGAGATGACGGACCCGAACCGGAACTACTTCGACGAGAACCACAAGCCCGAGCTCCTCGTTGCTCTCACCAAGTTTGAGGCGGTCGCGGGCTTTCGAGCCCCACGAAGGGTCATGGACGTCGTGGGTGGCCTGCCCTGCACGATCGCGGAGGACCTGCTTCGGTTCCTTCAGAAGGACCTCTCCTCTGAGGGCATGCGCACGTGCTTCGAGTACCTTCTCAGTGCGGACACCAGGCCGAGTGAGGACCAGGTCATGGAGCTGGTCGAGGGCTGTCGGAAGCGCCTGCGGGAAGACACCTCCCCATCGGCGCGCGCCGACAGGATCGTCAGCAACCTTGCCGACCACTATCCCGGAGACCCGGGAATCGTGGCCTCCCTTCTTCTCAACCCCGTTACCCTGCAACAGGGGGAGGCCTTGTTCGTGCCGGCAGGGACCGTGCATGCTTACCTGTCCGGCACGGGCGTGGAGATCATGGCGAACTCCGACAACGTGCTGAGGGCAGGGCTGACCTCGAAGCACATCGATGTTCCGGAGTTGCTGGCCACCGTTGACTACACGGCCGCCCCACCGATTCGTATTGCTCCCGAACGCGTGAGTGACGTGACCCGCACCTACTACGCTCCGGTCGACGATTTTGAGCTGTCCGTCACGGAGCTGCGGGACTGGACCACTGAACGCAACTTGCCTGGTCGCGGGCCCAGAATCCTGCTCGCGATCTCGGGTGCGATCGAGGTTTCGACGAACGAGCAACGAATCACATTAAACCTCGGCGAGGCCGTGTTCGTGCGCGCGGATGAGGGAAACCTGCAGGTCCAGGGCGTAGGTACTCTCATTCAGGCCGACATTCCCTAGTTTTATCTCAATATTTGGATGGTTTTTCTTTCAAATATTGAGACCGCAGTTCCCTTAGGGCGAATTTTCGTCAAACATCGAGTTCGTGAACGAACTACTGAACCGCACATTCAAGCTGTCTGAACGTGGCTCCTCCGTGGGTCAAGAGCTACGCGGAGGTCTCGTTACCTTCTTCGCGATGAGCTACATTCTCGTCCTCAACCCCATCATCCTGTCCACACCGGACTCGACCGGCCACTTCCTTGGTGGCGGCACCGACGGCGCGAACACCCCCGCGATTGCTGCCGGTACTGCTCTCGTTGCTGGTGTCATGTCGCTCCTCATGGGAACGGTTGCAAACTACCCGATGGCGATCGCAGCGGGCCTTGGCCTCAACGCGATGCTTGCCTACACCGTGGTGTCCCTCCCGGGCATGACCTGGGCAGATGCCATGGGCATTGTTGTTCTTGAAGGTATTGTCATCCTTCTGCTCGTGCTCACGGGACTCCGAGAGGCCATCTTTAAGGCCGTTCCGAGCTTCCTCAAGACCGCGATCTCGGTCGGCATCGGCCTGTTCATTGCCCTCGTTGGTCTCGTCAATGCCGGCATTATCCGTCCCGGCTCCGGCACCCCGCTCGATCTTGGCATCAACGGTTCTATTGCGTCCTGGCCGCTCCTCGTCTTCATCCTCGGCCTGCTTTCGATCATCATCCTCATGGTCAAGAAGGTTCGCGGCGCGATCCTCATCGGCATCATCATTGCCACTGTTGCAGCGATTGTTGTTGAGGCTATTCTCAAGCTTGGTGCTCAGACTCCCGATGGTTCGAACCCAACCGGCTGGGGCCTGACTGTCCCGGCACTCGACGGTTCCCCCGTTTCGGTTCCCGAGTTCTCGACCCTTGGTCAGTTCTCCATTACGGGACCCTTCGAGAAGATCTCGGTCATCGCCGTTCTTGTTCTCGTCTTCTCCCTCATGCTGGCCGACTTCTTCGACACCATGGGCACCATGGTTGCCGTCGGTTCGGAAGGTAACCTCCTCGACAAGGATGGCAACCCGCCCCGCATGCGCCAGATCCTCGCAGTCGACTCCCTCGGCGCTATCGCCGGTGGCGTTGGTGGCGTCTCCTCCAACACGGCCTACATCGAGTCCGCAACCGGTGTTGCTGACGGTGCTCGCACCGGTCTCGCTTCGGTCACGACCGGCATCCTGTTCCTCGCCTGCACCTTCCTGGCTCCGCTCGCTGGCATGGTTCCCTACGAGGCTGCCACCCCGGCACTCGTTGTCGTTGGCTTCCTTATGATGCAGCAGGTCGGCCAGATCGACTGGAAGGACCTCGTCGTCGGCATCCCCGCCTTCCTCACGATCGTCTTCATGCCCTTCGCATACTCGATCACCGTTGGCATCGGCATGGGCTTCATCTCCTACGTCGTCCTCGCCGCCATCGACAAGCGCAAGGTGCACCCGCTCCTGTGGGTTGTCTCCGTCCTCTTCATCTTCTACTTCGCTCGCGGCCCCATCGAGACCGCACTTGGCCTGTAGAACAAACGTCGTACGTAGTCCGTACTGACTGTCGATACGGCCCCGCTCGGAAGGAGACTTCTCTGGCGGGGCCGTTCTCGTCCCCTCGTGGGCTGTTCTCGTCCCCGCAAGGCCTGGTTTGTGATTGGCGTGATGCTGGGCAGGTATGTGCGAGAGGCCGGGTATGACTCCGTCAGTTGGCGGACGGCCGGTAGGTGAGGGAGTTGGTAGGCGGCCCGTATGCGGAAGCGGGCGTACACCACCTGGATACGAATGCTCCAAATCCGACGAAACTGGAGAACGGCGTGCGAAGCGAGTATTTCGCGACGTCAGGGGGTTATGTGCCCGAGTGTGATGGAGTAGATGGTTCCCTGCTATGGTTTCCTAGGCTAATAGTTTGCTAAGCTAACTACTTGTGTTGGATCGTGATGAAGTCGCAGAATCTCTGAGAGTCGCGGTGCTTCACCTGTCACGAAGGATTCGTGGCACGGAGAAGCTTGGCGAGTCTCGCTTTTGTGTCCTCAAGGCCCTCAAGGGTGGCCCCATGTCAATCAGCGAGTTGGCAGAACACGAACGAGTCTCCACCCCCTCCATGTCCAAGCTCGTGGGCTCCATGACCGAAAGCGGCCTTGTTGAGCGCGTGCGGGACACGGCGGATGGGAGGAGAGTTGAGGTGAGCCTGACGCAGCTTGGGCGTGACACCTTTCTCGAGGCATCGGCATCGGGCACAACAAGAATTGAAAACTATCTCGGTGGATTAAAGGAGGAAGACATCCAGGTCCTGGCCCGCGCTGCGGAGCTGATGAGGGGGATGTCCACAACGTGAGTCGCACGTTTCTTTCGCTCAAGATTTATAACTACAGGCTGTGGTTCTTTACCGCCATCGTCGCAAACACGGGTACGTGGATGCAGAGGGTGGCGCAGGATTGGCTTGTCCTCACCCAGCTGACGGATCGCGATGGCTTCGCCGTGGGTATCACGACGGCGTTGCAGTTCCTGCCGCTCCTGTTCGTCACGCCCTACGCGGGTCTGTTGGCCGACAGGTACGATAAGCGGAAGATCATGTACGTCACACAGACGCTCATGGGTGTTCTCGCGGCCGCCCTCGGTGTCCTCGTTCTGACGGACAATGCCACCGTGGAACTCGTTTACGTGTTCGCCTTCGTGCTCGGCACGGTGTCGGCGTTCGATGGTCCGCCCCGTCAGGTGTTCGTCTCCGAGCTTGTTCCGCCCAGCCACCTGACGAACGCCATTGGCCTGAATTCTGCGAGCTTCAACGGTGCGCGCCTCCTGGGCCCCGCTATCGCAGGTCTGCTCATTGCGGCTGTTGGTACCGGCTGGGTGTTCGTCATCAACGGGCTCTCCTTCGGAGCCACCATTATTGGACTCATGTTCATGAGGTCGAAGGACTTCAACAAGAGCGAGCCGCAGCCGCGCGAGAAGGGCCAGATCAGGGCCGCGGCGTCCTACGTCCGCCACCGCACCGACATTGTGGTCATCATGGTCGTTGCTGGTGTCGTCTCCTGTCTCGGCCTCAACTTCCAGCTGACGAGCGCCACCATGGCCTCCGAGGTGTTCGGCAAGGACGCTGGCGAGTACGGCCTGCTCGGCTCGATCATGGCGATCGGATCCCTCACGGGTGCGCTTATGGCGGCCAGGAGGAAGCAGTCCCGAGTCCGTCTCGTTGTTGTCGCCGCCTTCGGCTTTGGTGTCACGGCCGGCATTAACGCGATGATGCCGACTTATTGGACCTACGCCATCTCCTGTATTTTCGTCGGCTACTTCACCCTGACGCTCCTGACATCGGCGAACATGGCGATCCAGACGAGCGTTGAGCCAGCACTCCGTGGCAGGGTCATGGCTCTCTACCAGGTGGTGCTCATGGGCTCCACGCCGATCGGGTCACCGATCGTTGGCTGGGTATCCGAGCACATTCACCCCCGCTGGGGCATCGGCATTGGCGCCATCGCCGCCATCGTCGTCTCCATCGGAGCCGTGTTCTGGGCGCGCAAGAACTGGGACCTGACAGTGACGTACCGCAAGGACGAGACACCGCACCTGCTCATCATTGGTCCCGCAGAGCACGCCGAGCTCAAGGCCCAACGTGAGGCTCAGCGAGAGGTGGAGTGAGAGAAGAAGCGCAGGAGCGAACGCACCCTCGACGCCAACACGTCGGAAATGACGGCGATTAGTTCTGCGACAGTTGCTGTCCCACCCAGGTCAGCGACTCCAGAAGAGCCCTAACATCGCCTGGCTCCGTAGCCGGGAAGGTCGCGACCCTCAGCTGGTTGCGACCAAGTCCGCGGTAGCTATCGATGTCGACAATGCCGGATGCTCGGCAGATCGTCGAGATCTCTGAGGCATCCAGGTCCACGTCGATCGTGGCAACAACCTGGGAGCGGTACTGCTCCTCAACAAACGGGTGTGCCCACTCCGTCTGTTCCGCCCAGTCGTAGATCAGCCCGGACAGTTCCTTCGTGCGCTGGTCCATGGCGGCAAGGCCGCCCTGCTCCAGCATCCATGTGAGCTGCTCGTTCAGCAGGTGCAGGGTCGCGAGGGCGGGGGTGTTAAGTGTCTGGTTCTGACGGGAGTTCTTCAGCGCCAGCTGCACGTTGAGGATGTCGGGAACCCAGCGTTCCGCCGTCAGCCTCGCTATGCGGTCGATCGCGGCGGGGGAGAGGGCCGCAACCCACAGCCCGCCATCGGAAGCAAAGGCCTTCTGCGGGGAGAAGTAGTAGACATCTGCCTGCGACGGATCGAAGAGGACGCCACCGGCCGACGAGGTGCCATCAACAACGGTCAGGGCTTCGCCCTCGCCGATCCGCTTGACGGGCACCATCGCGCCGGTCGAGGTCTCGTTGTGCGGATAAAGGTAGGTGTCGATCCCTGGCTCCGCCTCGGGAAGGCCGGCGGAGCCGGCCTCGATCTTCGTCACAACGGGGGAGGCGACGAACGGGTTCTTGTTGATGGCGCTCGCGGCCTTCTCGGAGAACTGGCCGAAGGTGGCTGCCTTCGCCCTCTCCTCAACGAGGCAGAACGGGATCGCGTCCCACAGGAGCGATGCTCCACCATTGCCCAGTGCGATCTCATAACCGTCGGGAAGATCAAAAAGGTGAGTGAGTCCTTCTCTAATAGAGCCCACGACGCTCTTCACAGGTGCCTTACGATGGGACGTTCCCATCCAGCTTGGGTCTAAGCTCAGATGAGAAGCTGGAATCCGGGAGGGACCCGATCCGAATCGGCCGTCACTTGGGAGAAGCTCGCGTGGAATCATCATGGATTGATCTTCGCAAACATCGAAGAATTTGTATCGGCTGTCCAGATAATATGGAAAGCAGAGCTGTGCAGGAGGCAACGTGGCTGATTTGATCGATACTGGCGAAATGTATCTCAAGACCGTATACGAACTGGAAGAAGAGGGCATCACCCCGCTTCGTGCCAGGATCGCTGAGCGTCTTGACCACTCCGGTCCCACCGTGTCCGAAACCGTCAACCGGCTGTCTCGCGACGGCCTGCTGAGCGTCAACTCGTCCCGTCAGCTGGAGCTGACCGAGGAGGGTCGCCGCAAGGCAACGGAGGTCATGCGCAAGCACCGCCTCGCAGAGCGACTCCTGACCGACATCATTGGTCTCGACTGGCAGTACGTGCACGAGGAGGCATGCCGCTGGGAGCATGTCATGTCCGATCGCGTCACGGAGCAGCTCGTCGCTGTTCTTGGTGACGTCAGCATGGACCCGTACGGCAACCCCATTCCGATCACCGAGGAGGGCCCCGGCGACCTCGGTGCGCAGCACTCCGGTCTCGAGTCCCTTGCCGACTACGATTACGACGACACGGTCACGGCGACACTCCGTCGCATTGCCGAACCTCTTCAGGTCGATGTGGAGCTACTTGCGCTGTTCCGCGGCGCAGGAATTCTCCCCGGCCAGGAGATTACCGTGACCAAATCAGGCGAAGGTCTGACGATCCAGGGCTCAGAAGGCACAATCAACAACCTCCCTGCCAGCATCGGTAAGCACCTCTTTATTGACGCCTAAGTCACAATCCGTAATTCTTCGTGACACTTTCGTTATATTCCGTTATTCTCTTGTATTGGTAGAACAGACCACCTTCAGGAGAATCCATGTCGAAGCGTTACACCGGTCGCCACGCGGTAACCAAGGTACAGACATCATCCGCCGTTGCCGTAGCAGCAGTCTCGGCCGCGCTCGGAATGACGGCGACAGCCGCAGTTGCCGCTCCCTCGCAGGAGAACGAAGCTGGTCCGGCTCAGCCGCTCTCGCTCGATGTTGTTGAGGCTCCCGAGGCGTCTGTCATCGACGTTCAGCTTCCCGCCGACGCCGCAGTCGAGATCGACGAGATCAACGTATCCTCCACGGAGGCCGTTGAGCCCATTGAGCGAATCGCTGTCGAAGAGGCCATCGTCGAGGAAACCGTTGCTGACGAGGCAGTCGTCGAGCAGACCGCGACCGAAGCCGCTCCCGTAGCCGCCGAGACCACCGCAGCAACCACGACTCAGACCCAGGCAGCTGCTCCCGCAGCAACCACCACTGAGACCGCGGCACCGGCAGCCACTCCGGCTCCCGCCGCCTCCAACTCGTCCGTGGTTGCCATTGCTCGCCAGTACACTGGTGCACCTTACGTTTACGGCGGCACCACCCCCTCCGGTTGGGACTGCTCCGGCTTCACCGCTTACGTTTTCGCACAGGCCGGTATCTCCCTGCCCCGCTCCTCGAGTGCACAGGCAGCCTCCGGCTACGTTGTTTCCGCTTCGCAGGCACAGCCCGGTGACCTCGTTTACTGGCCCGGCCACATCGGCATCTACACCGGCAACGGCATGCACATCGCGGCCCGCAACCCATCTTCGGGCACCTACGAGGGTCCGGTCTACGGCAACCCGACCTACATCCGCGTCGTCGGCTAAGGTTTCCGGCCTAAGCCAAGAAGCATAATCTTCAGACTCATCGGGAGGGGCAGTGCCCCTCCCGAAGTCGTTCCCCAAACAACGGCAGGCACCTGCAGCCCTTGTGTTCTCGGAAGTACTTGGTCTTTACCTGTCCGCTCGACACCGTTATCGGACATCTCATGGTTGCGAGCTCTGGCTTGTCCGATGATTGGCTCGGTGCAACTTGATGGTCTGCTCCGACTCCCGTGACCGCCGGTATCGAACTCTCTGAGTCGCATCTCTCTGCTGCTCACCTTTTGGTGTGCGGGCGTCCCTATATATAGGTGCGACTGCAGAGCGTGCGGGAGAGACTGTCGAAGGTTCGAGGGGTGTTTGTGGGTGGCCGACGATCGGAGCCGGTGGTTCTGTGACGGGTTGCGGCAAGCGTTATGGAAAAGTAACGAAAGGTCACGAGGCCTGATTGGGGCGAAAGTACTTGGATGCGACGCTGTTGTTTTCCGAGTTGCGGACCTGCGAAAACGCGTTTTCTGACCATAAATTTCGATATTTCGCTCGAGAAGCAAGCGGCAATCTTTGCGAGATGAGCCACATTTATAACAATCTGTGACCGTGGTCGCGGGAGTTTTCGTTGAAAACGCACGGTTTCGGAAAAGGAGGTTACGGTCACCGCAACAAATTGTTATCGAAGCGTGACATTTCCGTTTCAATATTGTTATAGTTTTTGAAGTTCGAACAACGGACGAGTATCACCCTGATACCAGCAAGACCTTAAGACGAATGAAACACGCGGGCTCGCCCGCTTGGAGAAATACAAATGACCAATTCCCAGCGCACCGGCCGTCACGCGGCAGCTACTCCGATCAAGCCCATGGCCGCGGGTGCCGTGACTGCAGGCGCCGCAACTGCGGGTCTTCTGTTCAGCGTTGCCGTTCCCTCCGCCGTTGGCTCCGAAGAGCAGGTTGACGCATCCGAGCGTATTACGCTTGCTGACCAGCCTGTTGAAGAGACCGCCACGGAATTCACGGTCCAGACCGATGGAGCGGAAGACTTCGCTCTCGATGAGGTCACCGTTACCGCAGAAGCTCCCGTTGTGGAGGAGCAGGTGGTAGAAGAGGCCGTCGAGGCAGAAGCCACGACCGCAACGGTTGAGGAAGCTCCCGTTGCTGAGGAGACCACCGCGGCTGCAACCACCCAGACTCAGGCTCCCACAGCCACCACCCAGACTCAGGCTCCTGCGGCCACCACCCAGACTCAGACTCAGGCCGCTACGACCACCACGACCACTGCTCCCGCAGCAACCTCGGGCCGCGGCTCGACCGTTGTCGCAGTTGCTCGCTCCTACGCGGGCGCTCCCTACGTGTGGGGCGGCACCAGCCCCGCTGGTTGGGACTGCGTTGGCTTCGTGAACTACGTTTACGCACAGTCGGGCGTTGGCGTTCGCCTCTCGTCCTCGGCATACCCGAACGTTGGCTACGTTGTTTCTGCTTCGCAGGCACAGCCCGGTGACCTTATGTGGTGGCCCGGACACCTCGGCATCTACACCGGCAACGGCATGCACATCGCGGCTTGGAACCCTTCCATGGGCACCCAGGAAGCTGCAGTGTGGGGCTCTCCCGTCTACTTCCGCGTTTTCTAATCGCGCATCAGTAATCTACTCAAAAAGGGGCACGGCTTTGGTCGTTCCCCTTTTTCATACCCCATTTCCACGCCCTTGGCTTGCGTCTGAGGCCTTCCCGGCGGTCCAGAGGAACATCTTCCCGTCGGCCCCGCACCTCCTACGCGAGAAACAAGCCTGCGACCTCGCTGGTGTGGGCTCTTCGCTCCCGATATCGAAGCGTTACCGAGAGATTGGGTTGTGAGTCACATAAAAGATAGGTGAGCGGTAAAGTAGGGGTAAGAACGTTGAGAAGGAGGCCGCCATGGCACATGAAAATGTGGTTGCCGTTGGTATTGATGGCTCGGAACGATCGGAGACGGCTCTCACCTGGGCTATCGAACAGGCTCAGCGGAGGGACGCGCGACTACACGTCGTGACCTCATACGAACTGCCCACCTATACCGCCCACACATTTGAGGGAGCCGCGACCTCGTTGGACTCGCGTCTCTTTGAGGCAGCCAACGAGTACCTTGATGCTGCGGTGGAGCGTGGGAAGAAGGCGGGACTAGAAACATCGTCATCGCTGGAAACGGGAGACCCCGCCGCGGTGCTCGTCGAGCTCTCCAAGAAGGTTGCCACCGTTGTCATCGGTAGCCGCGGCCGGGGATCCTTCGCCGACAGACTCCTCGGAACCGTCTCGAGTGCGGTACCGGCCCACGGATACTGCCCAACCGTTGTGGTACCGGAACAGTCCCAAGGTTCCTGCCTCCCGATCCGGCACATCGTTGTTGGTGTCGATGGATCCGAGGCCGCCAACATCGCTCTTGAAAGGGCAGTCTGGGAGGCCGAGAGGTGGCAGGCCAAGCTCACGGCAGTCGCCACCGTCAATACCTCCTCGATTGCGTGGATGCCGGGGGCGGGATACTCCGTTGATGTCCTAGATGATGTTAGGACCGGCCTCGAGATTGTTGTTGAGAAGGCCACCGAAGGCTACGACATCGACGTCCGCACCCATGCCCTGGAAGGCAACCCCGCAGCCCTCATGGCAGAGTTCTCCACAGCGGTTGACCTGCTCGTCATCGGTACGCGCGGTCGCGGCGGATTCGCCGGCCTGCTCCTCGGCTCCACCAGCCAGGCAATCCTGCACCACTCCACGTGCCCGGTCATGGTTGTGCCCAAGCGCATTCGACCCGGAGACGATGTGCCACCCACGGTCACTGATGTCCCGTGGAAGCGCCCGGAATAGCCCGCTGACTCAAGCCCATCACCGACTGAGTCGTTGACTGTGCCCCTGGCAGGATCCGAACCATCGAACCTGTCTGGGGCACAGTCTTGCGGTAATGCATCAAGATTCTGAGACCTGTTGACCCGACGGATGCTGTCATGTGAAGCTCATCCCGTCGAATAGGTGACGTGCACACAGTTCGCTAAACTATAGGGGTTCGCCCTTGTAGCTCAGCGGAAGAGCAATCGCCTCCTAAGCGATAGGTCGTTGGTTCGAATCCAATCGAGGGCACAAATCGCCCGCATTATTGCGGGCGATTTCCTTCATTCTGCCCTTTTCTGCATCGACCGTGTCATCGGGTAGCAACGCGCTGATCTCGACGTCTAGAAAAGCTGCTGTTGTTACAAGATCATTGACCGTCCAGCCAGTTACTCCTGCCACTTTGCGGGAAAGTGACGCCCCCCGAATTCCAAGAGCCTCGGCAAGATCACGTTGTGAGGAGCCTTTACGTCGGAGCCATAGGCGAACCTGCTCGCCAACGCGGACGTTTGCGGAGATGGCAGCGTCTGAAAAATGGTTAGTCGTAGTCATGTCTAAATAATTGCAGATAATTAGGGTGAGCGCAATTAATGACGTTGCATGGCATAAATTAGTCTGTATACTCTCAATTGAAATTAGGCTGTAGCTAATTAGAAAGCGAGAGGGTATGACACTTCTTACTCCGGAGGATGTGGGTGAGCGTCTAGGAGTATCTGCGCAGACCGTACGTCGGTGGATTGCTGATGGGCGTGTTGAGGCGTTCAGATTACCTTCTGGCCAATACCGAATCGATGAAGAGCAAATCGAGAGCATGTTAATTCCGGTAAAACATGCACTGGATTCTGGGGAGCTCTAGGTGTCCATCAAGGCGATGAATTGGGCGTGGGGGTTGGAGGATTTAACCCCTGCCCAGACTCTCGTTTTGTTGAGTCTGGCTGATCAAGCAAATGACGGCGGCTACTGCTGGCCATCTCAAGACCTCATCGCAGCTCGCTCACGAATGACTGTGAGGAACGTGCGTCGGATCGTAGCTGACCTTCGTCGCTTTGGACTGATCGAGACAAGTGTGAGAGCGGGCCAAAGCGGTAGGAAGTCACTCGTGTACTGGCTTAACGTCGGTGCCGACTTTTCGGTGGGAAATAAGCAAAGGGACAAATTGTCCGGTAGCGAAATGCCTGTGGAAAACTCTAACTCGCCGTCAGTACCCGAACCTATGGAAAACTCGACTTTTCCGCGTGAAATAACCAATGGGACAAATTGTCCGGTAGCGGATGATGAAGTTTCGCAAGAGGACACTGGTGTCCGCTTGCAAGGGGACACCGGTGTCCTGTTGGTACCTCTAGTACAAACCACCAATGGAACCCCCAATCCAATCCACTCCATCTCGCGCGGCTCGGCATCTGGTGAGACCCGGTCGGTGGATGTGGACGTGGACTGGGATCTCATCCGAAAATCCATTCCCGAATCGTGTCGAGTTTTCGATGGGCGTGCAGCGGCCCGCATCGCGGACCGACTGCACGAGCTCCTTGGTGGGGGCTGGACACCGTCCCAGATCAAGTCGGTCCTCGCTTCGCATCAGATGCCAACTTCGGTCACGAATATGGCCGGTCTGGTGATCCAGCGACTCAACAACATCCCGGTTGAGGGTGCGCCAGTACGCGCAACCCTGGTGGGTAATCACGTGAATCTTGCCGAACCACTAGGTGAAGAACCACAGGTGACTTTGGCGGATTTGCCGGTCGCGGAGCGTCCTGCGTGGTTGATTGCCCAGCAGGAAGAGATCGCTAAGGGCGGTCCGAATGCGGACAAGCCCACGGGCTGGTGGGCAACATCCTGGTGGCGCGCGCAAAGCGCGTCGAGTGCTGATGAGGCCGTGCCATCTCGGCAAGCCAGCGAGCAGGAGGGTGCGTGATGTCGGACCTAACGATGCGAACAAGTTTCGCCCTGGTCGCGGCGATGATAGCGGCGATTTCGTTGATGTGGGCGACTGCCACCGTGCTCGTTGGGAATGTGCGGTCAGAGACCGAACCGCCCTACGCCGTCACAGGCCAAGACCCAGTTTCCAGCTTCCCGCTGGTGCGGGTTGTCGATCCCCTCTCGTGGGGGCAGGCGACAGGGGAGGGGGCCAACCTGCTCTAGGACATGAACTGTCAGTAAGAAGTTTTCTGCCCAGGACGGGCACTGAAAGAGAAAGTTTTGAACGTGAAAAGGAAGATGACGGGCTTGTGGGCCCGGATCGTGGGGCTCGTGGCCGTGTTCGGCCTCGCCCTGGTCGGGGCAGTGAACCCGGCAACAGCAGCCCCCGGTGAGTGGGGATTTGAGGGCGAGATTAGCCCAAACACTGGTTTCCTCTACTTCGCCAATGGGGACATTATCGCATTCTGCACTGGTGACCAGCAGTACGGCCCTCAGTGGGTCGGTCTGCCGAATCTCGTCTATACGGATATTGAAACGATTAACGCTGGCGAGCCGTATACGCCGCGTGCCTCCACGACGACCGGGAACACGGATCAGACGGTGCGTGGGAGTGATACTGGAGCGCTGGCCTGGCTTGCCTGGAATGGGACCAAGGCCGCGCGCAACACGCTGACGACGGGGGCGAACAAGGTCGAGGTCATGGCGCACCACTTTGCGATGAATGGCCTGGCTGTCGGTGGGAACCCGGAGAATCAGCGCGGTGCACATTCCTCCATCGTCAATCGCGCCAGTGTCCTGACTGAGCGGGCGAAGCTTTTGGGTGGCCCGTACACGACCGGGAATTTCCAGATGCGCGTGGACGCTGATGGACGTGGTGGCACGATTGTCGGGATCGGTGCCCAGACCGGTTCTCGGGCATGGTACCCAGGAGCCAGCTACACGGTGAGCCTGTCAGGGCCCGCCACATTCACGAATGGTCAAAAGACATTGACCGGGCGCACTGCTGGTGAGCCGATTTCGGAAGAATTCGTGTCTACCGGTTCGGGAGATGTCTTTGCCTCTATCGAGGTGACCGGTCTGCCGTCTGCTTCGATCCAGATCATGCGCCACCCCACGGCGCAGGATGTCTTTGTCTCGACCGGTGACTCCCAGGTGTCTGGCCGGACCACCACACACCCGCTGGTGCGGTCCTTCCAGCCGCAGGTCACCTCACAGGTTGCCACCGTGGAGCTTGAAGCAGGTGCCCCGCTGATCGATAGCCTGACCGCCACGGCGGAGAACTGGATCTCTGTGGATGGCAACCCTGTCCCGGTCAACGTCCTCGTTGATGTGTATGGGCCTTTTGCTCAGCCGCAGGCCGAGACGATGACCGATGCATTTAGCGACCAGTACATCGGGACTGAAACGGTCACCTTTAACGGTCCTGGTACCGTGTCGACGGCGGGGGAGTTCACGGCTGATGAGGAAGGATTCTATTTCTTCCGCGCCCGTGTCCGCCCTGGTTCTCAGCCTGATGAGTATGCCGACTTTATTGAGGCGTTTACGTCCCCGTTCTGGGAGCTGTCGGAGACCTCGGTGGTCCCGTGGCAGCCGCAGATTACCTCGTTTGCACGCACGGAAGTCCGTGAGGGTACCGAGTTGCGCATCATTGACGAGATTACTCAGTCCGGCTTCCCGGATGACCATGGCGATTTTGCAGGTATTACGGGCTGGGATGCAGATACGGCCACGGTTCTGCATGAGCTGTATTTCTTCCCTGATGGCACCGAGATCACCGAGGGTGCAACCGAAGGCATGGACCCGGTTGGGTCGACCACGACCCCGGCAGTCAATGGCGAATTTACCCTCGATACGGCCGATATGCAGGTGGATTACATGGCCGGTGACGGCACGTATGTCGTCGTCTCGTCCTACGCTGGTGACGCCCGTACGCAGTCGGTCCGAACCTCTGACCTGGATGAGAACGAGACAATCACGCACGAGAACGGCCGAGTCTCTACCCAGATCGGGTTCATGAACCCCGACGATGCCATCGACATGAACACGCCGGTTCCCGGTGCGGAAATCTGGGATGAGGTCGTTGTCGAGGGTTCCCTCCCTCCAGGTGCCTACACCGAGGTGGAACTCTACGCATACACCGATGGGGAAGCGCCCGTGTGTGAGGCCCCGATCTGGACCAGCGACCGCATTGAACACAACGGCGTTGCGAACACGTATACGACAAACCGGTACGTGACGAGCCGTGAAACAACAATGACCTACACGATGGTGGAAGTGACCTATTTTGCCGATGGCCGTGAATATTCACGCGGTGAATGCGGCGAACCCTCGGAAACACTGACCACCGAATTCAAGGGTGAAGTCTCGACCCGGATTGGGTGGCAAAACGAAGACGGCGTTGATGTCGACTACCCGGTCCCGGGTGCAGATATCTGGGACTCGGTCACCGTCACTGGTGTGTTGCCTGAAGGTGCCTACACTGAGGTTGAGCTCTACGCCTACGAGGATGCGGACGCTCCCGTGTGTGAGGCCCCGGTCTGGACGAGTGACCGGATCGAGCACGATGGCCGGTCGGGCACGTATGAGACGAATCGCTACACCACCGATAAGGACAAGGAATTGACCTACACGATGGTGGAGGTCACCTACGCTCGCGATGGAAACGTCATCTCGCGCGGTGAGTGTGGTGACACGAGCGAAACTCTGACCACGTCCCATATCCCACCGGTCGAGCAGCCCCCGGCTCCGCCGCAGGCTGATTCACGTGGTGGTGCTTCTGGTGACCTTGCCTTTACGGGAGCGAATGTTGCCGGATTTGGAATCGTTGGACTCCTGGTTGCTGGCCTTGGTGCGTTGCTGATTGCTCGCACTCGACGCAGCAAGATCTAAGGATCCAATCATGAGGCGTGGTGGGGCATCGTGGGGACTGCGACAGGCTGTTCCCACGGCCCACCACCGTCTCGTGCTCACAGTATTGGCAGATATTGCCGATGCTGATGGTGTTGTGGTGGCATCAGCTGACTTTTTGGCTGATGCCACCCTCCTATCTGCTCAGACTGTCAAATCGGTGTTGAAAGAACTCACTGACGAGCGGCTCATCGTGAAAACACTGCGTCGCTCACCAAAGGAACACGAGGCCGAGTCCCACATTCAACTTGTCGGATGGCAACTGCCTACCCATGGGGAGAACATCACCAGCTCCCTGGTTCCGGCTGGATCAGCGAAGACAAGGTCAGGGCAACCACTTGCGGTCGTGGAGCCTGCTCGGGGTGGTGGGTTCTCCCATGGGGATATTCTGACTAACGAAGGATTGCGGGCCGCGTTGCGGGAGGCGGTTGAATCGGAATGGCAAGGGTCGGTCGTTGATGCCATTGCTGTGGCAATCGAGGTGACCGTGAAGACGCGGCTGGCTTGGCTTGTCCGGCGTCGTGCGGGATTTGATTTTAGTGATGCGCAGATGGATGTGGCATCACATATCTGGGAAGTTTTGAGAGTAAACCATGAAAAGATTCTTGCAGCGGACCAGCCGTGGGGCTTGACTGTTGTCATCACTGCGAAAGCAATTGCTAAACGTGATGAGCATGAAAGTTTGAAAGCAGTTCCCGTCGATGAGTTTCACGGGGAAGTCTTGAATCTCGGGTCTTGCTCAGAGACTGGTATGAAGTCAGTGAGCTTTGATGATGTGGATGAAACCGGGCCAGTTTTGCAGATTATTGATCTTTTGATCAGTGCGGGCGTGCGTGAGGAGGCTGCGCGGGAGGGGATCCGACGGGTCTTGGAAATTGCTGCCCAGACAAGTGCCGGTCGGCGGATTACGCGAGCACGGGCCGATAGTCAGTTGAGGGATGTGGGGTTTACAGAAGTTTCTGCGGGGGCACTCATGTCATTGATTGCAGGGACTCGGCGAGGTGGCGAGGAAGAGTCTATGTTCCTACGCTTGTCTCAAGGTGGAACGGGTGTCACCGTTACTGAGAGCCGGCGGATTGATCGGGTGGCGGTGTCGCGCGTCAGACTATGTGGCAGGGGTAGTTAGTTGTTGAAATTACCCT
>NZ_JASDVN010000019.1:0-31615 GCF_041440645.1 Flaviflexus sp.
CAAGGGTAATTTCAACAACTAACTACCCCTGCCACATAGTCTGACGCGCGACAGGAGAACCACAGATGACAACCACGTCGGACACATTTCACCCGAACATGAGTTCCACCCCGGACTACCTCTATCAGCTCACCGACGTTGAACGAACCTACTACTTGGGAGACCACAAGGTGGAGGCCCTCAAGGGCGTCAACCTCACCTTCCGGGAGGGTGAGTTCGCAACCATTCAGGGACCGACAGGTGGCGGCAAATCCACCCTCCTGCAGCTCCTTGGTGGCCTCGACCGGCCCACGACCGGCACGGTCATGCTCCGCGACATCAACCTCGGTCAGGCCCCATCCTCGGCGCTCACGAAGATCCGGGCGGAGCAGATCGGATTCGTCTTCCAGTCCTTCAACCTCCTCCAGACCCTCACAGCATCCCAGAACGTCGATGTTGCTCTCGAAGGTCGCGGACTATCGAAGGCGGAACGTGCAGAACGGGTCACCTACGCACTCCACCGGGTGGGACTCGCTGAACGTGCCGATCACAGGCAGGGTGAGCTATCGGGCGGCCAGCAGCAGCGCGTCGCGATCGCCCGCGCCATCGTCGCCACCCCGAGCCTCCTCCTCGCCGACGGGCAATCTGGACGAGGCCATGAGGGACGAGATCCTCGTCCTCCTCGAGGAACTCAACCGCGAGGGGCTCACAATCATCGCCGTCACTCACGACTCCGCAGTCGCGGCCCGCGCCCACCGACAAATCACCCTGGGCAAGGGACGGATCCACACGGACTCAAGCTTCCGGTAGACCCACCGTCCGCTACTCGGTGACGAAGACATGCGTGTGCGGCGACAGACTCCTGTCGCCGCACACAGCAATGATCTGATGTTTGCGCTCGGGAGATTGACCCGGTCGGTGGTTACGCCCCCTGGAGGGTGACGTCACCCTTGAGGACGAGTCCCGGCTCGAAGGTGTAGTCGCCCTTGACCGTCAGGCTCGTGACGTTCTTCAGTGAGGGAATGTTGCGGCACCGTTCCTCGAACTGCTCCATCGTGCCGAAGTAGTTCTGATCCAACGTGACCGTGGGTGCGGGGTTGACCGTCCGAACGATCGTACCGTTGTCCTCGAACTCATACACGTCGGAGCGGAGCACGAACAGGTCGTTCGTTGTCTTGACGGGCATGAACCGCTCCCGGCCGACCGCGATTGCGGTGGAGTTCGGGAACACCTCGATCGCGGATCCCATGCCGGTCTCGAGCTGGAAGACGGGCGTGGAGGACTTGTCAGTGGGGTCGACAGTCTTCGCGTTTCGAATAACCGGAAGCCCAAGGTAGCCGTTGTTGCGGGCCAGCTCGGCCGCCACGACCTCAAGGTCCAGCCACAGCGTGTTCGTGTTGAAGTAGTTGTGGCGGGAGATGTCCTGGAAGACATCCAAGTCTGCGGGATCTGTCTGTGCGACCTCGCGCAGTATGATGACGCCGTCTGATTTGCGGACGGCGAGGTGGCCGCCCTTGCGGTCCGATGGGGCGCGCTCACACACCTCCATGGCAAAACCCGCCCCACTGTCGGCAAACCACTGCGCAAGAACCGGGTCCGGGTAGGAACCGAGATTGTCCCCGTTCGTCACCATCGCGTACCGATATCCGCGACCGAGGAGGGTTCTGAGGATCCCTGAGGATGGGAGTGCCGTGTAGAGGTCGCCGTGGCCCGGCGGGCACCATTCGAGGCCAGGGTCCTTCTCCCACGTGACCGGCATGAGATCGTCCTGCCGGATCTTCGGGACCCTGTTCTGGAGGAAGCTGAGCGGAATCCCCTCGACGGGAAGATCCTCGTACTTGCTGAGGTAGTCGAGGGTCGCTTGTTCGGTCCGGAACGAGTTCATGAAAATGAGTGGCAGGTCGACACCGTACTGCTCGCGGACGGACAGGACCTGACGAACAATGATGTCGAGGAACGTCTGGTCCGGGGTGACGGGTAGCAGGGTCTTGGCTTCCTGCAGCCCCATCGAGGTGCCGAGTCCACCATTGAGCTTGATGACGACGGTGCGCGCAATCGCGTCCCCAACCGTTCCTTCACCCGTGAAGGATGCGATGTTGGTGAGCGTACGGATGTCATCTTCCCGCACGAAACCCGTCGATCCGCGCTTCACGGATTCCAGGTTCTGCACGAACACGCGAATAGCAAGATCGTCGAGACCGGCCTCGGTCATCTTCTCAACAGCAGCTGCACCAGCGTCGGTCACGCCATTCTCCCTTGAACCTACTTGGTTGTGCCCCGGACGAGACCGAGGATCCCTCCCACGAGTAAAGCACAGGTTGCGGCTATGAGGAGCCAAACGCCAAGCCCGAATGTGCTTCCCTGCGCGATCTGTGCGCGGTGGCTTGAGTTCGTGACAAGGTATGTGGCCATGCCACCAGCGACAATGCCTGCCACGACGGACAGTCCGCCGCCGACCAGAGCATTCTTCGGGGCACGGTTCGACATCATCATGAAAGCTACCGCAACCAACCCAGCGACGGCGGCAGCAAAGATCACGTAGGCGTTCTGAGATCCCGTTGCAGCACCCCACAGCCGCACGTCCTCCGTTGGCACGTGGATGAGGGTGACGAACGGAGACATGATCGCCATCATGGCCCCGACAACCGCGATCAGTCCGCCGATGAGACCAATGTTTGAGGGCGCGTACTGCTGAGAGTAGTGGTTCTGGTTGTAACCACCCACAGTTGCGTAGGGCATGCCGTTCTGCGTCACTGACGGCGCGGATGGAGCCGACGGTGCCTGCCAACCCTGCCACTGCTGTCCCTGGGGTTGCTGACCGCCCTGAACCCGCTGAGCTTCCTGACCCTGCGGGGCAGGCTGGCCCTGCTGGACCGGCTGCTGTCCCGCCCACGGGGACTGCGCCTGGCGCGGAGGCTGCCGTAGTTGCTGCCCCAGCACGCCACCGGTCTGCCGGGAGAAGGTGTGGGACCTCTTGATTCCATGTGGGTTCACTCGCGAGCCCTCGGGACGCGGCGGAATCGGGGCGGAGTTTGGGCGCAGGTCACCCGGCTCATACTCCGGTTCGGGAGTGTGAGCAGAAGGAACAATGGTTTTGTGATGCGGGAGTTCGTCCTCCGGCGGCAGAGCTGTCACTGATCGTCGTCGAGGATCTCAGCGTCCTGGATGTCGTCCTCAACGACGGCAGCCAGGATCTCGTTCGACAGTGCATCGATCTTGTCGTTCAGTTCTTTGATCTGGCGCTTCTGCTCCTTGGGCGACATGACCTCGATGAGGGGAATGGCGGCCTCAATCTTCGCCAGCTGTGACTTCCACGCCACGGCATTCTCGGCAACCTCGGGGGTGTTGGCGGAGCCGTACAGGTAGCTAGCCTGCTCACGAAGAACATGGACGCGTGCGCTCAGGCCAGGAACGCCCTTCTTGTCCTTCGCACCCTGGTAGCTTTTGAGCTTCCCGGTGAGCTTGGAGACCGCTTCCGGGTTGGACTCGATGACTTTCTTAATGACCGGTGCGTAGTTGCGCACCATTTTGACCACCATGGGGCCAGATACGATCGCCCATCGGATCAGGGCTGTAAATTTCGCCATCTCTCATCTCCTTCAGACCTTCCTAACTCTAACGTTCCACCAGGGGTTTCGCAGAGTTCGGCGCTGTCGGCGAACAGCCTAACGGAAGTCCCGCGACGTGACAGGCAGGGACAACGGGAGTGGTTCGAATCCGTCCGCCACGAAGTTGATCGTCCCGTCGGCCCGCTCCACCATGCCTCGAATGATGAGAGCCCTGGACCTCCTCGCAACATCCCGATACCGGTTCCACAAGCCTGACGAACACACGACGTTCAGCATCCCCGTCTCGTCCTCGATCGACATGAAGATCGTGCCTTTCGCCGTGTGAGGACGCTGCCGGTGCGTCACGATCCCGCCCACGAACAGCCGCTTCTCTATCGGAGCGGTCAAGATGTCGATGATGGGGAGGATGCCGCGCTCGCTCAACCGGTCGCGCACGAGAACGGTTGGATAGTCGTTCGAGATCCCCGTGGTCGTCACATCGGCCACCACCGTTTCCGCCCTGCTCATCTGCGGTAGCCGCGGCGCGCTCACCCCCACCTCCGTGCCGGGGATGGCGGGCTGGATCCAGCCGTGCTCCACCTTCTCGGCGGTGCCGAGCGGGCCGGCCGCCCACATGCCCTCGCGGCGAGACACCCCAAGCGACGTGAGGGCACCGGCCTCCGCCAGGGTCCGCAGCTCCTGCTCCCCCAGGTGCGCCCTGCGGGCCAGGTCCGCCATTGACACGAAGGGTTCGTCGCGGCGTGCCTGCTCGATGCGAGCCGCGCTCTCTCCAAGCCCCTTGACAGACTCGAGGCCAAGCCGAAGCACGAGGTCCCCGTGGGGTTCAACCCGATTGTTTCGGGGAACCTGTGGCCAGTTCTCCTCCCCCGGCACGAGCCCAACGCTCCTCTCGAGGCTCGCCTCGACAGCGGAGTGGTTGATGTCGGCGCGAGCGACCCGCACCCCGTGCCGCTTCGCGTCGGCCACGAGTGACTGAGGAGAATAGAACCCCATGGGTTGGGCTCCGAGCAGCCCCATGTAGAACGCCTCGGGGTGATGAACCTTGAGCCACGCGCTCGCATAGACGAGGTAGGCGAACGAGAAGGCGTGGGATTCCGGGAAACCAAAGTCGGCAAAAGACTTGAGGCTCTCGTAGACCTGCTCCCCCACGTCCTCACCAACGCCCTTGGCTCTCATTCCGTCCATGAGCTTGCCCCGTAGCGCCTCCATGCGCTGGATCGACCGCTTCGACCCCATGGCCTTGCGCAACTGGTCGGCCTCCGCCGGCGTGAAGCCGGCAGCATCCACCGCGATCTGCATGAGCTGCTCCTGAAACAGGGGCACGCCCAGAGTCTTCTCCAGGGCCGGCTTGAGGAGGGGATGCAGGTAGGTGACGGGCTCTCGTCCGCGGCGCCTGGAAATGTAGGGGTTGACGGCATTGCCCTGGATCGGTCCGGGACGAATGAGGGCAACCTCAACGACGATGTCGTAGAACACGCGCGGGCGGAGCCGCGGCAGGGTGGACATCTGGGCGCGGGACTCGACCTGGAAGACGCCCACGGTGTCCGCGGCGCACAGCAGGTCGTACACGCGCGGATCGTCCTCCGGAACCGTGTGGAGCTCGTAGGGCTCGCCCGACTCGCCCACAAACCCCTGGTTCGCGATCTCGGTGAACGCGAGCCGCAGGGCGGTCAGCATTCCCAGCCCGAGAAGATCAAACTTCACGAGGCCCGCTTCCGCGCAGTCGTCCTTATCCCACTGGAGGACAGTCCGCCCGGGGGCTGTGGCCCAACCCACCGGGCAGACGTCGATGACGGGGCCCTCGCACATGACCATTCCACCGGAATGGATGCCGAGGTGTCTCGGGAGGCGAAGCATCTGCTCGCCAATGGCCAACACCTGTGGATCTATACCGTCAACTGAATCCGTTGGTGTTGCCGCCTCCCCTCCTTCCCCGTCGTCGGCCGAGGTCAGGGAACCCCATCTCTCGACCGACTTTGACCAGGCGTCAACCTGGCCAAGCTCAAAACCTAACGCACGCCCAGCGTCACGCACCGCCATCTTTGGTCGGTAGCTGATGACGTTCGCGACCTGCGCGGCATGCTCCCGCCCGTGCATCTCGTACACGTGCTGGATGACTTCCTCTCGTCTGCGCGCCTCAATATCGATATCGATGTCTGGTGGCCCGCTCCTGCCCGGTGACAGGAAGCGTTCGAACAGCATCTGGTGCCGCACCGCATCAACGGCCGTGATCCCGAGAGCAAAGCACACGGCAGAGTTCGCGGCGGAGCCGCGACCCTGACAGAAAATGTTGTTGTCGTGGCAGAACTCGACAATCTCGTGAACGATGAGGAAGTAGCCGGGAAAGTCCAGTTCCTCGATGATCGCGAGCTCGTAGTCGATCTTCTCCCACGCTCCCACGGTCGTGTCACGATCCCCGCGGGGACCGTACCTGCGTCTCGCACCCCGATAGGTCAGCTCCCGCAGCCACGAGGCCTCGGTGTGCCCCTCCGGGACCGGGAAGGGCGGGAGCTGCGGTGCGACGTGGTGCAGGTCAAAGGCCAGTTCGCTCCCCAACTCACCCGCAGCATCGACCGCGTGCTCGTGGCGGGCATGAATGACCCTCATCTCCTCATCGGAGCGCAGGTAGGCACCGGAAGCGGGTAGCCACGCATCGATCTCTTCCAGAGTCGACCTGCTCCTGATCGCCGCCAAAGTGTCAGCCAGGGGACGTTCCTGACTGGTCGCGTAGTGCGCCTGGCCGGTCGCAACAACCCTCACCTTGCACTCCCGGGCAAGCTCCACGAGGGTGTCGTTGCGTTCCCGGTCGAGCGGGTAACCGAGGTCGGTGATCTCGACCGCGACGCTGTCTCTCCCGAAGAGAGCAACCAAGCGGTCCAGTTCCCGCTTCGCCGCCCCGTAGCCCTCCTGCTCGAGGGCGGTCCGCACCGCACCCTTCCGGCATCCGGTGAGGATCTGCCAGTGCCCGCCACCAGACTCCGCCAGTCCCTCGAGAGTGTAGTCGGCCCGCCCCTTGCTGCCCGTCGCCAGTTGGGCACGCCCGATCGCGGATGAGAGTCTGCGATAACCCTCGACACCGCGGGCGAGGACAAGCAGGTGCTGTCCCTCGGGGTCCCGTTCACCCGCCCTCTTATCGGCATAGACCCGCCCCTCCAGGGGCAGGGACAGCTCCGTTCCAATGACGGTGGGCAGGCCCACGTCGCGGGCAGCGGTCGCCAACTGGACAACCCCGGCAAGCCCATCGTGATCGGTGAGTGCGAGGGCAGACAGCTCGATGTCCACGGCGCGCGTGACCATGTCCTCCGGCAGGGACGCGCCATCGAGGAATGAGAAAGCAGAGTGAGCATGAAGCTCCGCGTAGCGGTGACCCATCAGCTGTAGATCCCTTCGAGGAACCAGCTGGCTCCGCTCCGGTAGATCAGGGCAGCGGGACCCTCCACCCCAACCTGAAGGTAGGCGCGCCGGTAGGCGTCCTTCGCCCACCATCTGCCGGACACGTTCCACGGTCCCGCATAGTTCCACACCCGGACCCTGCCGGTGTAGTAGCAGGAGGCGTGCGAGTAGCTGGGGGTGCGCTTACCCTGGTCCGCCACGAGTGAGAGGCTTGCCGGCTCCGGCCCCTCGCATCCGGTACAGGCAAGCTCAATCTCGGACCCCACGTACACGTTCCCGCCGCACTGGCACAACAGCGCCACCCGCGGAGGTTCCGGGAACACGATGGATGGCCAGGGCCGGGGAATCGCGCCAACCCAGGGCTTCGCGGGTTCTTCGCTACCCTTGGACAACTGCCAGTTCTCGAACTCGGTGGCCGAATCCGGGGACCTGCCGCCCGTGAACCGCACGGACTGCACCGCGGAATCCCCGAGCATGCCCTGGACTCGAAGCACGCTCCGCTGCGCCTGCTCCTGACCCTTGCGCCGATCTCCCCACAGGGAGGTCTGCTGGGTGCCGGCAGGAGACAGGTCGGTGGCGACCAGCTCCAGGTAGATCAGCTCGCCAAGGGGCTGCTCCTGCCTGTGATCCAACCACCCGGAGATCTGCCAGCGCACCCGGTCCGTCATGTCCCGAGCCCGGTTCACGCCGTCAACCGACCAGGTGCGGCTCTTCTCCATGCCGTTTGAGAAGCGTGCGCTCACCATGAGCTGACCGCACACCTGCATCCGCTCCGCCAGCTTCTCGGCCAGTTCATCGGACATCTGTTTCGCCAAGAAGACCGCCTGCTCTTCGTTGCTGATCGCCTCAACGTGGCGGCGGATGGCGATGTCGCTTGCCGGGGCGGTCGTGTGCGGAACCACGTGATCGGCTCCCTGGCACAGCCGCCACAGCACCGTTCCCGTGAGCCCAAACCGGGACGCCACCTGAGCGTGATCGAGGGCGGCAAACTGCCCGATCATCGCCACGCCCAGAGCCTTGAGTGTGGCGATTGTTGACTCCCACTCTTTGCGTGCCGTTTCCGTTCCAACAACGCTCATGACAGCGTCGAGCGGGAAGGGCTCCAGGAAGGACGCGGTCTCCTCGGGAGGCACGTTCGCACCGGCACGGGCCGCCAGGACACTGGTGAGGAGCCCACTACCAAAACCAACCTGGGACTCTTCCGACTGGCTCGCCACGGACGAGATGAGTGCCTGGGCGAGCTCGTCCAGTCCCCCGGCCATTCGTGCCGGTGCCGACGCCCCGAAGGTCACCAGTCCCGGGCGCACAATGATCGTCGAGGCAACATGATCGTCGATCGCGTCGAGGACCGCACCGAACACCCGTTCATCGCGATCATCGTCCCGGGCAATGACCACGAGGTCGGGAACGAGGGAAAGAGCCTTCCTCCGGGTGTCCCCGGCCCGAACCCCACGCTTGCGGGCGCCCGGGCTCGCCGCCCGCACCCGCGTGTCGCACACCGCCACGAGATCCTCGGGGGATGCAAGCGAGGATGCGATCGCTGCGGCAACTGGCCAATCCGGCACCCAGAGGGCGCCGCGCAGAGTTCCTAGCATGGCACTGCCCTCAATGCCCGCGGTGCCGAGACGAGCTCCTCCCCCGTCCAGAGACAGGAGATCCGCGACATCCCGGACGACACCTGAAAGCGCAGGCTCTTCACGTGCCCAACCCCGCCCGAGTACCCGTCGGCACCAGTGCTTTCGGCCCGGAGAACGGTCGAAGGGGTCGACCAGTCTGATGCGAGGATGGTTGCGCCGCGAGCGCGCACCCGCTGGACTATTGCGCGTTCGTCTCGCGCACCGAGTTTGAGGTTCCCGATGGCGATGATGTCGAAGCCGTCCGCGAGCGCGGTCAGGACATCCGCGGCTCGTGGTCCCGGGTTGGGGGTGTGCGCGGTTCGTGACAGGTCGAGTCCGTGTTCGTTTGCGGCACCCCAGCCCACCCAGGGGAGCCCGAGGAGAGCGATCCAGGCTCCCTGGGTGGAGGCGTGTCCTGCGAGAGCGAGCAGGATGGTTGCGGAGCCGGTGATGGTGATGACTCCAGGGGTGAGGGAGGGCAGGATCGGGTGGAGGACGTCGGGGGTTTCCCAGCCGCCTTTGTCTTCCACGCGGGCGAGACCGCTTGCTGTTTCTGCCTGGTGTAGGACAGTTCGTGCGTATTCGAGACGCTGTGCTTGGTTCATCACCCCTCCCTCAATAGAACATTTGTTCGATAGTAAGTTTAGGGTGCGGGAGGGTAAAAATCGACCGCAATATTTTGACGGAGCTGTCTGGCTTCTCACGCCCAGGTGTGATTGGTGACATAGACTGGGGCTATGAATCTTGATCGTCCTGTTGCACCAGATCCGTATGAGTCCCTCCCCCAGGTTCCGTCTTTTATCCTGGAATCCGACGATCTCGTTGCTGGGCAAAAGATGCCCAAGGAGCACACGAAGCCGCACGATAACGTCTCCCCTCACCTGTCGTGGCACGGGTTCCCGGAGGAGACGAAGGGATTCGTTGTGAACTGTTTTGATCCGGATGCTCCCACGCCTTCCGGGTACTGGCATTGGGGAATCATGGACCTTGATTCGGCTGTCACGTACTTGGATCGCGGTCAGGGCGAGTCCGATCTGTTCTTGCCCGGTGCCGCCTCTCACGTGCGCACCGATGGTGGCTTCTGGGGTTGGGAGGGCGCGAACCCTCCGGAGGGCGATCGTCCGCACCGCTACATTTTTGCGGTTCACGCTCTCGACGTTCCGACTCTCGGCCTGGACGATGATGTATCGATGACGGCGGTTGCTTTTAACGCGTTGTTCCACACGATTGCTCGCGCCACGTTGGAAGTGACGTATCAACAGTAGGTAGTCTTGGCTCGTGTTTGATGTTGTCTTCTACGAGCCCTGCATTCCGTCGAATACGGGCAATGCGATCCGCCTGTCCGCGTGCACGGGTATCACCCTTCACTTGGTTGAGCCTCTCGGGTTTAACTTCAGTGACGCCCATTTGAGGCGTGCGGGGCTGGACTATCACGACCTGGCCGATCTGAAGATCCACAAGAACTGGGATGCTTTGCTCGAACACCTGGGCCCAAACCGGAGAATCTATGCATTCACGGGGCACACATCGAACTCGTTTGCTGACGTGTCGTACCAGCCGGGCGATGTCCTCCTCTTTGGTCCGGAGCCGACCGGGCTGCCGGAGCGCATCATGGATCATGAGGCGGTGGCGAAGCGGGTGCGTATCCCGATGCAGCCTCACATTCGTTCCCTGAACTTGGCCAACTCTGCGTCGATCGCCATCTATGAGGCGTGGCGGCAGAATGGTTTTGCCGGAGCTGAGTAGCCCCGGCAAAACCTATCCCGCTCGTTCGGGTTCTTCACTGTGCTCGGTTAGAGCTTCTTCCGTCCGATCACGAGTCCGGCCCCAAGGACGAGGAGTCCGATGGCTCTTGCGATGAAGCCGCCAACCTGCGGACCCGTGAAGGCGAGGTTCCCCTTGTTCGGCGTGGGCCCCGCAGCTCCTGGGGTCTTACCTGGAATCTCTCCCGGGGTTTCGCTGGGGATCTCGAAGTCGACCCTGTCCCAACCGTCGATGTCCTCCTCGATGGACTCGTTGGGCTGGTTGGCGCCCTCCTCGAGAGGATCGTCCGGTGAGTCAACGTAGGCAATGTTGTGGCCGTTGCCGTCAATGTCTGCGGTGACGGTGAGCGTCTCGCAGCTATCTGGATCAAGGTTCCCGATGTAGAACGTGCCGTCCAGGAAGCGTTCATCGTCGGAGTCGAGTGCGGTGACGGACTGTCCGCCCGCGTCGGTGACGGTCACGGCCGTGGCGTAGCCGGGACCGACGTTGCACACCTCGATCTCGAACACTGCCGTGGTGGCGTCGATCGAGCTGATCCGCTTGTCGATGCGCAGGTCGGGTTGAGGGATCTCAACGGTGACGGTGTCGCCACGGTCGGTGTCGGTCTCAAGTGTGGGATTCGGTTCGAAGGTTCCCGCGTGGGGATGATCGTCTGCCTCCGTGAACGCACGGTTGGTGACGGTGTCGATTCCGCGTTCGGCCCTGGCCGTCACGGTGACGGTCTCGACCTGGCCGGGTGCAAGATCGCCCACGAACCACGTGAGGCCCTCGAGTTCACCCGTCGTGGGATCGCTCATCTCAACATCGGTCAGGTGCTCGTCCGGCAGCTCGGAGACGACCACACCAGCGATCGGTTCCCCACCAAGGTTCCCTACCTCAATGACGAAGGTGAGATCGTTCCGCTCGAGTGAGACCAGCTCCTTGTTGATCGCGAGCCTGCCTTCCCTGCTGATGTCGACGACGTCCGCCTGATCGGTGTCCTCCAGGACGGTCTCGTTCGGGATCGCGTCAAACGGGTCGGTCAGCTCCCGTGGGAGCACCGGGTTGTGCACGGATACCGCGTTGACGACGCGCTGCGCGTCGGGCAGGACATCTCCCGTCACGGTGGCCGTGACCTGGTCGCCGGCTCGCAGAGTTCCGATCATCCAGCTGGCACCCTGGGCGTCGCCCTGAGTCATGTCGCTCCAGACGATCGTGTCGGGATCCAGGCCGAGTCCGGGCAGGTCGGTGGCCGTCACTGCGCTCGCGGCTGCGATGACTCCGTCTTCGGGTTCGACATCGTTGGCGACCGTGATGGTGAAGCTCACGGGACCCGACGTCGGTAGTGCCCCATCGAAGCTCTTGTCGACCTTGAGGACAGGCGCCTCGGTCAGTTCAACGATGTCGCACCTGTCGGTGTCGGAGTCGACATCGACGTTGGGCACGCAGGTTGGGGGTGGCACTGGGGTGCAGTCCTCGCACGTGTCGGCGACAACCATGTTCTCGACGGGGCCTCCCGTGGCGGTACCGGTGACGGTCGCGACCGCAATCTCACCTTCGGGGAGATCCCCGATCCGCCACACGCCATCATCGACCGATCCCTGGCTAAGGCTGACGTACTCGATGTCGGCAAGACCCGCGACCGGGATGTCGAGAAGGCTTGCCCCGCGCACGGTTCCCGGGCCGCTACCCTTCACCTGGATCTCGAAGGTCAGTTCCTCGCCGGCCACGAGCGCGCTGCCGTCACCGACGAGGCGCTTGTGGACCTGGAGGTCGGCGGGCGGACCGACCGTTGTCGACGCGCTCGAGTTGATCATCGTGGTCGTTGCGCCGACCGTGCGGGTCTGGGCGGAGTTGACGAGCAGATCGCCGTTGGTGGCTCCCGCTACCGAGTAGTCGATGCTGTAGGTCGCGACCTGGCCGGGGCCAAGATCCCTGCTGATCCAGCGGACCGCCGTGATGTCACCCTGACCGTCCCACTCCTCCCAACTTGCGGAGGGGCTGCCCGGTGCGCCGTTCGATTCTGCGCTCGGATCGGGGCTGAGGGTTGCCGGGTCGGCGGTACTGACCCAGATCTCCGCTCCCTCGATGGTCGTGATGGTGACGTTGGCGGATGAGACGGTGCCACGACCGTCCCCCTCGTAAGGCAGGATGTCGATGGTGTCGGCCAGGGTCAGTGCATGGGCGTCCCTGTTCTCGAGTGTCACCGTCCACCTGTTGGAGCCGTCGAGTGCGAACTCGCTCGACTCGGACATTTTCGCCAGGTAGGCGCCCGACGATGCAAGTGCCGCAACGGATGCGGTATCGCTGTCGGTCCTGAGGCGGGTGCTCGTCTGGTTCTCGACCGCGACCTGGGCCGTGAGCGAACCGGTCCCGGTCCGGTGCACGGTCACGATCTCGGTGTCGAGCGGGCTTCCGAGCTCAATGCCGGAGGTCCACGTCAGGACCTGGCGTCCGTGTTCCTCGGTGATGGTCGGGTTCACGGCGGAGTCAACGTACTCGACGCCTGCGGGTAGAGTGAGCCGGTGTGCGACCTCGTCGGTTCCGCGATCGTTGAAGGGGGCTGCCGAGACTCGTGTGTTGACGGTCCAGGTGATCTCCTGCCCTTGCGACACGGTGTCCCTCGACGCCGTCAGGCCGACGGAGGTGCGGGACGGAACAACCTCCACCGCGTCCCGGAAGGTCGTTGTCGACCCATACCCGGGGGCCTCAGCAATCGGCGAGCCCGTCATGTTCCAGCCGCTCGTGATGTCGAGGCTGTGACCGCCCGCCATCCACGCCCGCTGCCCCTCCACAAGGTCCTCGGCGGCAAGGTAGCCCGCGCCGAGAATGGGGCGCGCCGTGAAGTCTGCGTCCTGGCGTGCCGGGTCGAACAGGATGCGAATGGCGGTGGGGTCCGCCACTTCGCTCGTTGACCACTCACCCTGTCCGCAATCCGGGTTCGCGAAGCCGCCGGGGATGGGGCCGTTCAGGTACTCGAGCGTGTAGTCGCTCAGTTGCGTGACGGAGTAGCGGCCGTTGTAGGAGGTGGTGCCGCCCTCGCGATCGAAGATCAGGCAGTAGCCGTGGGTGGTGCCCTCCGTGTAGTCGGCGGGTCCGTGCCCGAGGTAGTGGGCGGCGTTGACGATGCCGACCATCTGGTCCCCCGGCAGGATCGGCCCCCGACCCTGCCAGTTGTTGGCACCGGCAGAGAGCGTGCCGGTTCCCTGCTCGGGATCCCACACGTCACGGTGGACAGATGGCAGCGCCTCGGGATCGTCACCCGGTTCGGCCAGGATACCTCCCGCGCTCGGTGCGTGGCCGTTGACGAAGCGGGCGCTGACGGAACCATCGGACACGAGCGAGGTGACTGACAGGTCGTTCGTTGTCCGAATCTGCTCCGTCAGCTGACCCGATTCGGTTGCCGCCTCGACGGAGACCACTTCCGCAGACCACGACATCGCGTCGTTTTCGAGCTGCTGGGAATGGACCGGGTAGGTGAAGCGGAGGCCAAAGGACGCGACCGGGACCGTGTCGAGAACGTTGCCGGCGCCGTCGGCGCTGGGAGCGATCACGTCCGTGACAGGGAAGGTCAGTGTCAGAATGTTTTCCGTCAAGCTGACCGCCACCTCGGGAGCCTCATAGTTCGCTCGGTTTGCGGCCACTCCCGTGACCGCCCCACCCGTCCCGACGGGAGCGATCTCGAGCAGGCGATGATGCTCGGAGATGTCCGGCCCGCTCATCGTGTCGAGCCGCAACCTGATCGTCACGTCTCCGACAAGCGGCTCACCCCCGATGGGGACAGACACCATGATCGGTACCGTCGTCACGGCGTCAACGGTTTCGTCAAACATGTAGTCGTTTGCGGTCAGCCCCGACGGCGCAAGTGACACGTCGATGCCGGATTCGGCAACGATGGGTAGCTCGGGTGTTTTCGCGACGTTGCCGTGGGGGTCTGTGGCGGTGAGCGACAGCATGTCGCCATTCGCACCCCAGGCGCGCACGGGCACGGGCAGCATGCCGGCCACGC
This sequence comes from Flaviflexus sp., assembly GCF_041440645.1. Lineage (GTDB taxonomy): Bacteria > Actinomycetota > Actinomycetes > Actinomycetales > Actinomycetaceae > Flaviflexus. The sequence continues at coordinate 14,310 of NZ_JASDVN010000019.1, forward strand.
CATCGTCGTCCGGTGTCGTGAGAATGCACTCGAGGACCGTCGGGCTGAGCGTGGAGCCGTCGGCGCACTGCTCGGGCAGTGACACCATCGTGCCCGATTCCGCGGTGATGCGGAACGTGGTGCTCGTTGGTTCCGCGTCGTCCAAGAACCCGTGAGCGTAGTTCGCGTCCCACTCGAGGTTCATGACCGCCACATCACCCGACCGCATCTCCTCCGCCGGGCTATCCCACGTCGCGTTGAGACTTGCCGTCAGGTCAGCGTGCGCCGCCGTTATCCCCACTCCCGACAGGAGGCTCGTCATGGCCAGGAGTGCGAGGGGCCGCTTCACTGCTTCCTCCTCGAGATGAAGAGGGCAACGGACCCGATACAGATGATTAGGAGCACGATGGGTATCCACAGGCTATCCATGACGCCTCCCCACGTGGGTGGCGCCCGGAACTGGCCGGGACAGGGCATGATTGTTGAACATGATTGTCCTCTCGTCGATTTCGGGCTCAGCCCGCTCATCGAGAACAATCTGCCGATATACACCCCTCCCCGAAGGGACAGGAAAACCCCCTGTGGATCAGGGGGCTTGTGACTCTACGTGGACTATCTGCCTCGGGTGGCGATCTCCCAGGCGTCGTTCACCATGACATTGAGGGGAACTCCGAAGCCGCGAGCAATCGCAAGAAGTGTCTTCATCTGTGGATTGGTCATGTCGCCACGGGGCTTCTGGCCGTGCTCAATGTACTGGTAGTTGCTGAGATCCATTCCCACGGAGTCCGCAAAGGTCTGCTGGCTGATGCCGCGTTCTTTCCTGTACTGGACGCAGATTTGACCCAGGGCACGCGCGAAGACGGCGTCGGGAACGGAAGAAGTACTCACCCATTAAACCCACCACGAAGCCCACGCTCGGGCAACCGGTTATAACCGGTAACGCCTGTGACCTTTCCCCTAGGATTCAAGGGTTTGCTGGCCTGTCACCCGCCTCACCAGGAGCGCCACCCAGACATCGAGATCACGCTGATTCTCGTGCACACATGTCCCCACCGACTGACGCAAAAGGCGCCTGACGCGCCGCCTAGATCTCCGGTTTCAGTTCCTGGATGACGGCGTAGCAGGCGACCGCGGATGCTGCGGCCACATTGAGCGAGTCAACCCCACCCGCCATCGGGATCTTCACCGTGTGGGTGGCGGCCCTGATGGCGCGATCCGTGAGGCCCGTGCCCTCCGTGCCGAACATGAGGGCAACCCGGTCACCATCGGACAGATCCCGGCAGAACTGGGCGAGCGACACCGAGTCGTCCTTGAGCGCGAGGGCGGCAACCTGCCACCCCTGCTCCGCCATTTCCCCCACCTGCTTCCAGGAGGAGAACCGGGTCCACGGCACCTGGAAGACGGTGCCCATGGAGACGCGGACCGACCTGCGGTAGAGCGGGTCCGCACATCCCGGGCTCACGAGAACGGCATCGACGCCGAGTGCCGCGCAGGACCGGAAGATCGCTCCCACGTTCGTGTGGTCGACGATGTCCTCGATGATCGCGACGACGCTCGACTCCTTGATGAGCTCAATGGGGTCCGGCAGTTCGGGACGATTCATTGCGGCAAGGGCGCCGCGGTGCAGGTGGAAGCCCGTGATCGACTCGAGCACTTCCTCCTCGGCGATGTAGACGGGGGTGTCGGCGCCGTCCGCGCTCCCCGTTGCCATCTCGATCCAGGGTTCGAGATCACTGAGCCACTTGCGGGCCGTGAGGAAGGAGCGTGGCCTGTGTCCGGCTTCGATGGCTCGTTTGATGACGTTCGTTGATTCCGCGAGGTACAGGCCGCGTTCGGTTTCGAGTTTCTTGCGAAGCGCCACGTCCGTCAGCGACGTGTAGTCGGCCAGTCGATCATCGGTGCTTGTGAGCTCTACGTACACGGTGTCCTTCCATGGGTAAGGGCGGCAGGTTGACCTGCCGCCCTCGTTATCGTACCGGTGTTACGTCCGGGTCACGATGTGCCGTTTCTTCTATTCGTTGTCCTCGCGGTGGGGACGATCGGGCTCCTGTCCCGCGGTGTCGGATCGGCGTGCGCGTCGGCCCGAGTGCTCGCCAGCCTCAGAAGCCTCGTCGGTGGCCTTCGCGGCCTCACCCTTCGCTGCCGCGAGAGCGTCGTCAATGTCCGGGAGGGAGGTGTTGAGGAGCGCATCGGCAACGCCGTCGTCCTCATTGCCGAAGTCGACGCGGGGCTGCTCGGTGGGCTCGTCCGGGACGGGCGCCTGCGGGGTGCCGCCGAAACCGGTCGTGACCGCATTGAGTGCCTCGGTGAGCTCGGTCGGGATGATCCACATCTTGGAGGACTGCGAGTCCGCAATCTTCGGGAGCATCTGGATGTACTCGTACGCGAGTAGCTTGGGGTCCGCGTTACCGCGGTGGATGGCGTCGAAGACCTGGAGGATGGCTCGTGAGTCACCCTGTGCGCGCAGGATGGTGGACTGTGCGTCACCCTCGGCGGTGAGGATCGCGGACTGCTTCTCACCCTCGGCAGTCAGGATCGCGGACTGCTTGATACCTTCGGCAGTGAGGATGGCTGCACGGCGGTCACGTTCCGCCTTCATCTGCTGCTCCATGGCCGACTGAACGGTTGCGGGCGGGTCGATGGCCTTGAGCTCGACGCGGTTGACGCGGATGCCCCAGCGGCCGGTTGCCTCATCGAGGACACCGCGGAGCTGACCGTTGATCTGGTCACGACCGGTGAGCGCCTGCTCCATGTCCATCGAACCGATGATGTTACGAAGCGTGGTCACTGCGAGCTGTTCGATACCGGCCATGGGGTTGGCGATCTCGTAGGTCGCGGCCTCGGGACCGGTCACTTGGTAGTAGATGACGGTGTCGATGTTGACAACGATGTTGTCGGAGGTGATAACGGGCTGGGGCGGGAACGGCACGACCTGTTCACGAAGGTCGACGCGCTGGCGGACCTGATCGATGAAGGGAACGAGGAAGTGCATGCCCGGGGTGAGGGTGCGATGGTACTTACCGAGACGCTCAACGATCTGAGCTTCACCCTGGGAGACGATGCGGACGGACTTGAACAGCGCCGCCGCGACAAAAATAATGAGGACGAGGAGCAGGATCCAGAGAATGATCTGGCCTGGAGAGGTGTCTTCGAACATAGTTCCTTACCTTGGTGTGACGACTGCGTGAGCGCCGTCAATTTCTTGGACGATGACCAGCGACCCCGACGGAATGATGTCCCCGGCCGAACGAGCCGACCAGACCTCTCCATCGAGCTTGATACGGCCACCACGGGCGGTGACATCACTGATCGCTTCAGCCTGCTTTCCCACCAGGGCAGCAGAATTTGTCGTTGTATCAGGAGAAGAGTTGTGCACGTGGTTGCGGGCCCACGGACGGACGGTGAAGAGCAAAATGACCGAGACAACGACGAAGACCACGACCTGGATCACGACGTTATCGGTGAAGCCGGCGGCACCCGCAGCGGCAAGCGCACCGCCTGCCAGCATGAGGAACGTAAAGTCGACCGTCAGCATCTCGATAATGCCAAGCACTATCGCGATGATCAGCCAAGCCATCCAGCCCATTATTTCTCCTCTTCTTCGGGGTTTTCAGTATACGGTCGCGAACCCCTGGGGCCGGCTAGGAAAGATGCGCACGGGCGGTGTAGCGCTCCCCAGCCTTCTCCAGATCGAGCTCAATGTTGAAGCATTCGGACAGGTTCTCGCTGGTCAGGACATCATCGATCGCGCCTTCGTCGAGGACGCGACCGTCCTTGAGAAGAAGAACGTGCGTGAATCCCGCGGGGATTTCCTCCACGTGATGGGTCACGAGAATCATGGACGGCGCGTACTCGTCGGCCGCGAGCGTCTTGAGCGACCCCATGAGCTCCTCACGACCACCAAGATCCAGACCTGCCGCAGGTTCATCCAGGAGCAGGAGCTCCGGGTCGGGCATGAGGGCGCGGGCGATGCCGACGCGCTTCTTTTCACCGGAGGAGATGGAGGCGAACGTGCGGTCGGCCAACTGACCCACTCCCATGGTGGCGAGCAGGCCGCGAGCGCGCCGATCGTCCTCCTCGTCGTACTGTTCGCGCCAGTGCGCGGTCACTCCGTAGGCGCCGGTGCGCACCACGTCGTGGAGGCGTTCGGAACCCGGGATGCGAGCGTCGAGCGCGGAGGAGGCGAGGCCGATGAGGGGATGCAGTTCGGCGGCGTTGGTCTTGCCGACCTTCTCACCGAGGATCGTCACCGATCCGACGGTGGGAAAGAGGCGTGCGGCGGCGAGCTGAATGAGGGAGGTCTTCCCGGCCCCGTTGGGGCCGAGAACCACCCAGCGCTCGCCTTCATTCACGGACCAATCGACTCGATCAACAATGTTGCGGTTTCCGCGGCGTACTGATACTTGCTGTAGTTCTAGAACATCTCCCATAGTTCCGAGTTTAGTGCACTCAGAACCTGTCGAGGACTCGGCGATAGAAGTCCATCGTTTTCACCGCGATGGACTCCCAGGAGAAGTGCTCCTCGACGCGCTTGCGGCCCGCCGCACCCATCTGTGCCGCCCGCTCCCTATCGGAGCAGACCTCTGCGAGCGCGGAGGCCAGATCGGCCTCAAACTGGGCAGGATCCTTCGGCGTGCCCGTGCCATCATCGACCTGGTCGATGGGGACAAGGAGACCGGTTTCGCCGTGGACGATGCAGTCGGGGATGCCACCGGTGTCGGATCCAACGACGGGCAGGCCGCAGGCCATGGCCTCGAGGTTGACGATGCCGAGGGGCTCGTACACGGACGGCGTCACGAACGTCGTGGACATGGACTGGAGGAACACCATCCTGTCGTGGGGCAGATGCTCCTCGATCCACACGATGCCGTCGCGTTCCTTCTGGAGGTCTTCGACGAGACCGCGAACCTCGTTCGCGATCTCCTTCGTGTCGGGCTTGCCGGCGCAGAGAATGACCTGGATGTCTTCCGGCAGCTGGGCTACCGCGCGCAGGAAGTGCGGGACGCCCTTTTGGCGGGTGATGCGACCAACGAAGATGATCGTGGGGCGCTCCGGGTCGAGCCCGTAGGACCGGAAGTACTCTTCGGCCTCATCAAGGGACTCGGGACGCTTCCACGAGTCCAGGTCGATGCCGTTGTGAATGACCTCCACCTTGGATTCGTCGACGTTCGGGTAGCTGCGAAGAATGTCGTCCCTCATGGCCCGAGACACGGCAACGAGGCCGGCGGCACCCTCGTACGCGGTCTTCTCGGCGAAGGAGGACAGCTCGTAACCGCCGCCCAGCTGCTCGCGTTTCCAGGGGCGGAGCGGCTCAAGGGAGTGAGCGGAGATGATGTGCGGAATGCCGTACATGAGGCTGGACAGGTGCCCCGCCAGGTTCGCGTACCACGTGTGGGAGTGGACGAGGTCGGCTCCGTCGACGCCCTCAACCATCTGAAGATCGACGCCGAAGGTCTTGATGGCGTCGTTGCCCTCAAGCCCCTCGAGGTAGTCGTATCCGTTGACGGTCACACCCTCGACGACGGTCTCATCACGCGCACCGTCGAATGCATGCACGTGCACATCGGCGTGATCGGCAAGCACTTTCGACAGTTCAGCAACATGCACTCCAGCACCACCGTAAATGGATGGTGGATACTCGCGTGTCAATAGATCTACTCTCATGGGATGCACCTTTCTGGTCGTGAAAACCCTCCCTCCATGGTACCCAGGCAAATTAAGATTATCTCCAAACTCGGTGGTCTCCATCACGCTCTTGGGTATAGTTGAAACCATGAGATCTAATCCCCGTGTCCTCGCCATTGTCCTCGCCGGTGGGGAAGGAAAACGCCTAATGCCGCTCACCGACGAGCGCGCTAAGCCGGCTGTTCCCTTCGGCGGCATCTACCGACTGATCGACTTTTCCCTGTCGAACCTCGTGAATTCGGGGTACCTCAAGGTCGTCGTTCTGACCCAGTACAAGTCCCACTCCCTTGACCGTCACATCGCCAAGTCGTGGCGCATGTCGACGATGTTGGACAACTATGTTGCGCCGGTTCCCGCCCAGCAGCGCATGGGCAAGAACTGGTACCTCGGTTCTGCTGATGCTGTCTATCAGTCTCTCAACACGATCGAGGATGAGCGTCCCGACATCGTCATCATCCTGGGTGCGGACAACATTTTCCGCATGGACTTCTCCCAGATGGTTGAGTCGCACATTGACTCCGGTTTCCCCATGACCGTTGCCGGCATCCGCCAGCCCCTCGAGCTCGCCGACCAGTTCGGCATCATCGACGCCGATCCGGATAACCCGGTCAAGATGCGTGCGTTCCTTGAGAAGCCGAAGAACGCTGAGGGTCTGAAGGACTCCCCCAACGAGGTCCTCGCCTCGATGGGTAACTACGTGTTCAACACCGATGCCCTTATCGATGTTCTCAAGGCTGACGCCGATAACCCCGATTCGAAACACGACATGGGTGGCTCGATCGTCCCCACGTTCGTGGAAGCAGGCCAGGCCGGCCTCTACGACTTCACGTACAACGACGTTCCCGGCTCCACCGAGAAGGACCGCAACTACTGGCGTGACGTGGGTACTCTCGATGCCTTCTACGACTCGAACATGGACCTCATCTCGGTCAGTCCCGTGTTCAACCTGTACAACGACAAGTGGCCGCTCTTCACCGGCTACCGCGGTCTGCCGCCCGCGAAGTTCGTGTACGGTCACCACGAGCGCCTCGGTCACGCCCTCGACTCCCTCATCTCCCCAGGTGTCATCATCTCGGGTGGCGAGGTCATGGGCTCCGTGCTGTCCCCGCACGTCCGCGTCAACTCGTGGTCGTCGGTCCGGAACTCGATCCTGTTCGACAACGTCGTGATCGGCCGTAATGCCACGATCTCAAAGGCCATTCTCGACAAGAATGTGCGCGTCGAAGAGGGAGCTCAGCTCGGTATCGATCCTGAAGAGGATCGTGCCCGCGGATATCAGGTAACGGAATCCGGAATCGTCGTGGTGCCGAAAAACAGTATCGTGAAGAAATGACGAATCCCAACGGAGGGGACACGGTTCGACTCGGGCTCGTGTCCCCTCGTCCTTTGCCCGACGCATACCTGCGCCACGCCACCGGTTATCTCGAATCTCGGGTCAGCGACCTGACGATGACCGAGGTGCCCGTTGACGGGTTTGCTGCCACGACCTTCACGGGAACAGCGACAGACACGTTTGAGGGGTGGAATGCTGAGCTCATCTCCCCCGCCACCGCACTCGGCATCGACGCCGCCCTCACCTGGGGCGAACTCGCAGAAAACGGCCCCTCCCTCATCGTCACCGACGTTGACTCGACCTTCCTGCAGGACGAGGTCATCGAGCTTCTTGCGCGCCGCGCCGGCAAGGAGGACGAGGTCAAGGAGGTGACCGATCGCGCCATGCGGGGAGAACTCGGTTTCGAGGAATCCCTCAAGGAACGCGTCGCCACCCTCGCAGGCCTTCCCGTGACCATCATTGAGGATGTCGCGAACGAAATCAGGCTCACCCCCGGCGCCGACACTCTCGTGAGACTCGCTCACGACCGGGGCGCCAAGTTTGGTCTCGTCTCGGGCGGCTTCACGAAGGTCCTCGACCCGCTCGCAAACGAGCTCTCCATCGACAACTGGATCGCCAACGAGCTCGAGGTCAACGACAACGCGCTGACGGGCCGCACCATCGGTCAGGTTGTTGGCCGGCAGACCAAGGCCGCCACCGTCACCCAGTGGGCGGAAAGCTACGGCATCCCCCTCGAACGCACCGTCTGCGTTGGGGACGGAGCAAACGATCTCGACATGCTCGGCATCGCCGGCCTCGGAATCGCCTTCCAAGCCAAACCCATCGTCCGCGAGCAGGCCGATGCCAACATCACCCTCAACCGCCTCGATGCGGTGGGTGCGCTATTCGGATGGTCGTGAAGTGGCTCAACGCTAACTCTGCGTCTCTACCTCATAGGCACGACCACTGATGAGTCCATCCGAGGATGTGAATAGAGCGTGAAATTAAAGGTGGCGGTGTCCTCACACTGCCACCTTCGCTCTATGTATTCACCATATTCACCATATTCGCCGCCCGTATGTTGACTGATTACGACTGAGGGCGAAGGACGTCCGTGATAGTTCCAGGACCGGTCCATTCATCGAACTCGAGAACGATGGCGGTGGAGGGCGAGACTCCGCCCCGAACCTCGTGAACGCGGGGCGACGTGGAGGCGAGGATGGCGGCGGCCGCGGAGATCGTGGGTTCGTGACCAACGATCAGCACGGTCTCCTGCTCTGCCGGCAGGCTCTGGACCAGATCGATGACGGTCTGGTGGGAACCCAGATACAGTTCCGACATCTCAACCGCATCGACATCGAGTTGGAGGAGACGGAACGTCTCCTTGGTGCGGGACGAGTCGGACACGTACGCGGCATCAAAGTGACCATCCAACTGCCTGCCGCGTTCCTTCGCCTGCTCGCGACCCTCGTCGCTTAGGCGCCTGGCCCGATCCGGGCTCCCGTCAGCGGCCCGAGCGTGTCTCATGAGAACAAGTTTCATGCCTTCACCTTATCGGGAGATGAGGGCAGATCCATAAGGTGGCGTAACCTTGTGGGTATGGGAAAGCGCGCCGCGAAGATCGTATCGGTTACCTCGGTACGTCGCGCCCTGGACGAAGACATTCAGGGCCGTAGCCGCCGCTATCTCGTCTCCATGGTTTTCCGCCTCATCTGCTTCGTCCTCGTTCTCGTCATCCCGAACTGGCCGATCCGCATCGTTCTCGGGATCTGCGCCGTCGTCATTCCCGCGATCGCCGTCCTCGTCGCCAACGCTGGCCGCGAACGCGGCCCCGCCCCCACGATCGTTGAAAACCACGGCGAACTCACGACCTACAGCGAGACCAACCACCTGAACCAGGGAGAGTTCCTGCGGTAATGAGCAGATATTCATTCCTCACATCCCCGCGCTGGATCGGACTCATCGTCCTCATGATCATCGCCTCCATCGTCTGCTTCTTCCTCGGCCAATGGCAGCAGGACAGGTACGAACAGAAGGTCGCCGCCGCCCACCAGATCGAGACAGCCTGGGACCGGGAAACCACGAGCCTCGAGGATCTCTCAGGAGCCGACGAGTGGCGCGCCACCACGATCACCGGGCAGTTCATCGAGGACAGCCAGGTGCTCTTGCGCGGACGCTCCGTCTCCGGCGAGGCCGCCTACCAGGTCATCGCGCTCATGGAAACCGAGCTGGACGGCAAACCCGCCACCATCATCATCGACCGCGGCTGGATCCCCCTCATACAGGCAGACGGCGACCGCGGCGTCGCAGGCAGCGTTCCCCCGCCTCCAGAGGGTACCGTCACCGTCGAGGGTCGCGTGCGTCCAGCAGAGGAACCCAATAGCCGCCAACCGGCTGAGGGCTACATTTACACACTCAATCCCGCCCAGGTGGTGGCGGCGATGCCGGAGGCGGTTCAGGCGGACCTTGCACCCGTGTTTGACGGTAGGGTCGAGCTCGCCGGCGGTCAGGCAGGATCCGAAGCCTCGGGCGCACCACGGTCCTACCCCAAGCCCTCCACCTCGCTTGGATCCCATCTCGCGTACGCGTGGGAGTGGCGGTTCTTCGCGGTCGCTGCGCTCGCTGTTGTCCCGATCCTTGCCCGCCGTGAGGTGTCAGAGAACTCGTGGATCGTTGACGGCGTGGACCTGTCCGAGCTTGATCTCACAGAGGATGAGATGAGGGACCTGGGACTCACGAAGGCACCCTGGGAGGTGAAGAAGCCGAAGAAGTCCACGCATGGACCAACGGATGAGGAGATTGAGGATCAGATCCTCGATCAGGCGAGTGCGATCAACTCCAAGTAGTCATCGGACCACAGGTCCTCGTCACCATCGGGGAGCAGGAGCACGCGCTCGGGGTTGAGCGCCTCGACCGCCCCTTCGTCGTGGCTGACAAGCACGACCGCACCCTCGTAGGTGCGGAGCGCACCGAGGATCTCCTCGCGGGACGCGGGATCGAGGTTGTTGGTCGGCTCGTCGAGAAGCAGAACGTTTGCCGCCGACACCACGAGAGTGGCGAGAGCAAGCCTCGTCTTCTCACCACCGGACAGCACACCGGCGGGCTTCGACGCGTCGTCTCCCGAGAACAGGAACGAACCGAGGACCTTTCGCACCTCCGTGTCGTCCAGGTCGGGTGCGGACGCCCTCATGTTCTCGTACACGGTCTTGCTCGTGTCGATGGTTTCGTGTTCCTGGGCGTAGTAGCCCATCTTGAGGCCGTGCCCGGGCTTGACCATGCCGGTGTCTGGTTCCTCCAGGCCGGCCATGATCCGCAGCAGGGTGGTCTTACCGGCACCGTTGAGGCCGAGGATGACAACCTTGGATCCCCGGTCGATGGCGAGATCGACGCCAGCAAAGACCTCGAGGGAGCCGTAGCTCTTCGACAGTTCGTGGCCCGTGAGCGGTGTCTTGCCACACGGCGCCGGGGTGGGGAAGCGGAGCGCCGCCACCCTGTCGGAGGCTCGTTCTGCCTCGAGGCCCTCAAGCATCCGGTTGGCGCGACGCGCCATGTTCTGTGCCGCCACGGCCTTTGTGGCCTTCGCCTTCATCTTGTCTGCCTGAGCAAGTAGGGTTGCGGCCTTCTTCTCGGCATTGGCGCGTTCCCTGCGGCGCCTCTTCTCATCCGTCTCGCGCTGCTTCAGGTACAGCTTCCAGCCCATCGAGTACACGTCGAGTTCGGCGCGGTTCGCATCGAGGTGCCACACGGTGTTGACGGTCTCGTCGAGAAGCTCAACGGAGTGGGAGATGACAACGAATCCACCGGAGTAGTTTCGCAGGTAGTCGCGGAGCCACAGGATGGAGTCGTGGTCAAGGTGGTTGGTGGGCTCGTCCAGCAGCAGGGTTTCAGCCTGGGAGAAGAGAATGCGAGCCAGTTCGACCCTGCGACGCTGACCACCGGACAGGGTCTCGAGGGGCTGGGAGATGACCCTGCCGGGCAGGCCAAGGGCGTTCATGATCGAGGCGGCCTCGGAGTTCGCCGCCCATCCGCCCGCCGCGGTGAATTCGGCATCGAGGCGAACGTAGCGTTCCATTGCCTTCTGCTGACGGGCTCCCGTGAACTCCCCCATGTCCCTCTCGGCCTTGCGGATCTTGCGAATCGTGTCGTCAATGCCGCGGGCGGACAGCACCCTGTCGCCCGCGAGGACCGACAGGTCACCGGTACGGGGGTCCTGCGGCAGGTAGCCGATCTCGCCCGACCTCGTGATCTGGCCCGTGTGCTCAATGACGTCGGAGGTGACACCTTCACCCGCCAACAGCCTGGTCAGGGTGGTCTTGCCGGCACCGTTTCGTCCAACGAGTCCGATCCGCATGCCCTTGTCGATGCGGAAGTTCGCGTCGGTCAGCAACTCGCGGGTACCGATGCGCATGGAGAGGTCTTGGCCAATAATCACCGGGTTAGTCTATCGGCAGACGTTCCGGACTGGCGATGAGCCAGCCCGGAACGTGAGGAAGGACAAGCTAGCTTGCCGCTGGGTTCGTCACTGTCGCGTACATGAGTGCCCATCCGTTGACGTCCGAGACGGTCAGAAGCGCGTACGGGCGATCAACCGTGACCTCGACAAACTCCGCCGGGTACGGGGCGGCGCCGTCGACCGCATCGATCTGGGTGACCGCGGAGGCGGCAATGCCTTCATCGTCAAGTGTGAAGGTCGCGTTCTGCACGACGACGGAAATGAAGACATTCTCTGATTCGGAGTAGTCCGCCAAACCGCACCCAACCGTGGAGTCATCGAGGTTGGCCAATCCCACCTCCTCCTTGTACTCGAGGATGTCGGTCGTGGACTCGAGGTCGATAGCGGGAAGCGTCAGGTCAACGTAGATCGATTCGGAACGATCGAGATCCCAATCCTCGCTCGTGAGATCGAGCGGGTCCGTCACGTCGTCCGGGTAGTACAGGTAGGTCGAGTCGCGGGATTCGGTTGGCAGCCTAACAACGATGCCACCGTCGACCCGCCAGCCTTCCGCGTTCTCGTTGAAGTGGTAGCCATCGACATCCTCGGTCGAACCGTCGAGCGTCGTGAACTCGATGCTCGTGCTGCTGACGCCACCTGCCCACCGCGTCTCGTAGCGTACGGCAGAGACGAAGGAGAGCGCCGTGTTCTCCGCGACCGGGCTCGGCAGTTCCGTTTGCAAACCGCCCGTGGCCTCATCGACCCAGGCATCAAGCTCTGGTTGGAGGTTCTCGACCGTGTCGGTCATGAACTCGCTCCCGTAGGCGCCAGCAACATCGGAGACAAAGTCGGTCTTGATGAGTGTCTCCTCCTCGTTGTGAGCGATCGCGGAACTCAGGCTCGTCACCCACTCGTCACCGGACCGGTTCACTTGCTGCCCGAGCTGGGAGTACACGGACCTGCGAGCATCGTCCTCGACGCCCAAGAACTCGTTGATCTCGCTCTCCGTCTCGCACTGGGCTCCCTCGCCCGCGATCGCCTGAGCGTAGGTGAGGGACGCTGGCGAGATCAGGGTGTTGTCGCCGCCGCGGGCGCGAGATACCTCAATGGAGCTATCGAGCGATGTTCGGATGGCCAGCGCCCTCTCGTCATCGGTTGCGTCCCGGTGGTTGCCGAACCCCTCGCCATTCGTCACGTCCTCACCCGTCGTGATCTCTTCGGATGTGGGATCCTCACTCGGATCCTCGGACCCGTTCCCGTTTCCGCATGCTCCGAGCATGAGGGCCGCGACCGTCGCCGCGGCCAGTCCTGTCTTTCCTGTCATCTTCATGATCTTCCCTTTTCATGGTTGTGGCGCAAATGCCACGCTTCCCGACATGGCTTGACTCGCGACTTCACTGTTTGCTTGATGGTGGGTGCTCTGCGGCCAGCCAACTGCTTCGCGCTAGAGCTTGTAGGTGGGATCGGACATGATCGCGTACAGGATCGTCCAGCCGGTGTCCGCGTCCGCGGTCTTGAGGGCAAAGGGTCGGTCGACAACCGTGGGAACCACGTCATCCGATTCGGTTGGCGAGAGTTCGGGAGTCTCGGTCTGTGCAATCTGATCGGTGGAGATCCCCTGGTTCGTGATGTCGTAGGAGGCATACTGGCTGACGAGGAGCGTCTCGGTCTCGCAATTACTCTCAAAGACGTTGAGTTCGTCGTCCATGTCCGCGTACGAGATGGTGCTGCTCGTTGAGACGGTCGGGACGACAACGTTCGTTGTCACGCCCTCCCCCTGTGCCACCCAGTCCCCCGCAACCAGATCGCTGACGTCCCCATCATCAGACACATACAGATAGGTGCGGTCAGGAGAGGACGTTGGAAGTTCAATGATCATTCCACCGTCTGCCTCCCACACGGTCGCTCCCGTGACCTCTATCGCGGGAACGGGCTCCGTGTGACCATCGGAAAACTCGAAATCAACAGTCGTGACCGTAACCGGTTCGCTCCACGTGGTCGAATAGTGCAGGTTGACCATGATCGCAACGTCGGTGGTCGCGGGGATGGACTCCGGTAGCACCGGCTGTTCATCCGCGGTGGCGTCAGCAATCCATTGGTTGCCAGCGACAGTCATCTCCTCAGCAGGGAGGCTGAGGAAGGGCGCCGCATAGTCGGCAACCATGGTGTGGACCGTGTCCGAGCCAGCACCGGCCCGCGTCGAGTTCTCAATGACGAGACCCGTCAGGAACGTCGTGTAGGAGTCTGTCTCGCTTGAAGCGAGCTGCGAGGCGAGTTCACGGTAAGTTTCGTTCACTTCCCCGGCGGGGACTCCAACGACACCCTCGAGACGATCGGTTGAGGCGCAGGCGGAACCTGAGGCTGCCATCGACATCTGGTAGGTCATGGCGGCGGGTGAAACGACAATATTGCCGGACTCGGGCAGGGCCCGCTCTGCAACCTTCATGCCGTATTCGAATGTCGCCTGTTCGGCGCGACCCACGTCCTCCTCATCCACCGTTTCCGGTGGTGTGGGCGCAACAGTCTCGGCCGTCACAGTGACGGACGGTTCCGGGTCGGGTGTGGTGGAGCAGGCCGCCAACATGATGCTTGCGAGGCACGCACTCACCCACAGTTTCTTTGAAGGCATGCATCCATCCTGTCCCCCACGCAAGCAGAACGCGATCTGACAGACGGTGTACCGCTCCCCTCCCCTGAGTTCCCGGAACCTCCAGCAATCGATGCGTCGCATCATGCCGAGGACGATTGTGCACCGACAGCACACGTGCCCGTGCGCCAGAAGCCTGCACACCGAGGTCTCTGTGCCTTGGACCCAGAGACCTGTGCTCCTTGATCTAGAGTCATGTACTCCTTGACCTAGAGGCATGATGTGCTCCTTGACCCAGAGGCCTCGGCTACTTCACCTAGAGACGTGTGCTTCTTGGTTTGGATAAGGAAAGGCGGCGGGCCGGCCCCCGCCGCCTTCACTCTTCGTGAGTGAGCCTGTTACTTCACCAGGGTGCGGAGCACGTACTGGAGGATGCCGCCGTGGCGGAAGTAGTCAGCCTCACCTGGGGTGTCGATGCGGACGTTCGCATCGAAGGTGACCTGCTCACCGTTCTCCTTGGTAGCGACTACGGATACGGTCTTCGGGGTCGGTCCGTCGTTGATGGCGGAGATGCCGGAGATGTCGAAGGTCTCGGTGCCGTCGAGACCCAGGGACTCTGCAGTGTCGCCGTTCTGGTACTCGAGGGGAAGCACGCCCATGCCGATCAGGTTGGAGCGGTGAATGCGCTCAAACGATTCGGTGATGACGGCCCTGACGCCGAGGAGCGAGGTGCCCTTCGCTGCCCAGTCGCGGGAGGATCCGGAACCGTACTCCTTGCCGCCGAGAACAACGAGCGGGATGCCGGCTTCGCGGTAGGACTCGGACGCATCGAAAATCGTGTCCTGCTCACCGGTCACGAAGTTCTTGGTGAAGCCACCCTCAACATCATCCAGCAACTGGTTGCGCAGGCGGATGTTGGCGAAGGTGCCACGAATCATGACCTCGTGGTTACCACGGCGCGAGCCGTAGGAGTTGAAGTCCTTGCGGGCGATACCGTGCTCGGACAGGTAGCGACCCGCGGGGGAATCGACCTTGATGGCGCCGGCCGGGGAGATGTGGTCGGTCGTGACGGAGTCACCGAGCTTCGCGAGAACGCGAGCACCGGAGATGTCCTGGACCGGTTCCGGGGTCAGACCCATGCCGTCGAAGAAGGGAGCCTTACGGACGTAGGTGGAGTCGTCCTCCCACTCGAAGGTGTTGCCCTCGGGAGTGTTGAGTGCGCGCCAGCGCTCGTCACCGTCGAAGACGGAGCCGTAGCTGCGGGAAAACATGTCGGAGTCGATAGCCGCGTCGATGGTCTCCTGGACCTCGTCCTGGGTCGGCCACACGTCGGCGAGGAACACGTCGTTGCCGAGGAGATCCTGACCAAGAGCCTCGGTTTCGAAGTCGAAGTCCATGGTGCCGGCAAGGGCGTAGGCGATGACGAGCGGCGGGGAGGCCAGGTAGTTCATCTTGACGTCGGGGTTGATGCGACCCTCGAAGTTACGGTTACCGGACAGCACCGAGACAACAGTCAGGTCCTCGTCGTTGACGACGCGGGAGATGTCCTCGGGAAGCGGGCCGGAGTTACCGATGCAGGTGGTGCAACCATAGCCGACAAGGTTGAAGCCAAGGGCCTCAAGCGAGGGCCACAGGCCGGCCTTCTCGTAGTAGTCGGTGACAACCTTCGAGCCGGGAGCCATCGAGGTTTTGACCCAGGGCTTGGACTTAAGACCAAGATCGGCGGCCTTCTTGGCGAGCAGGGCGGCCGCCATCATGACCGACGGGTTCGATGTGTTGGTACACGAGGTGATGGAGGCGATCACAACATCGCCGTGGTCGAGCTTCGTCTTCGTTCCGTCCGGCATCGTAATCGGCACGGTACGGTGCGGGCGGGTCGATGCCTTCGCAGCAATCTCGCGGGAATCTGCCTCAACGGAGTGAGCGTCTCCCGAGATCGGATCCGATGCGTCCATGGTCGACTCGATCTCGAGATCGAGTTCGGTGGACTCGTGACCCTTGCCGGAAATGTAGTCGGGCAGGGTGCCGGCGAAGGATTCCTTCGACTCGGTCAGCGGGACGCGGTCCTGGGGGCGCTTCGGGCCAGCGATCGAGGGAACGACAGTCGAGAGGTCAAGCTCAAGGTACTCGGAGTACTCTGCCTCGCGGGACGGGTCGTGCCACAGTCCCTGTTCCTTGGAGTATGCCTCAACGAGAGCGACCTGATTTGCCGAACGGCCGGTCAGGCGCATGTAGTCGAGGGTGACATCGTCGATCGGGAAGATCGCGGCGGTCGAACCGAACTCGGGCGACATGTTGCCGATGGTGGCGCGGTTCGCGAGCGGGACCTGGGCAACGCCCTCGCCGTAGAACTCGACGAACTTGCCGACCACACCGTGCTGACGGAGCTTCTCGGTGATGGTAAGAACGACGTCCGTGGCGGTGGTGCCAGCGGGAATCTCGCCCTTGAGCTTGAACCCAACGACGCGGGGAATGAGCATGGAGATGGGCTGACCAAGCATGGCCGCCTCGGCCTCGATGCCGCCAACGCCCCAACCCAGCACGCCGAGGCCGTTGACCATGGTCGTGTGAGAGTCGGTGCCGACACAGGTGTCGGGGTAGGCAACGGTGGTGCCGTCCAGCTCGGTCGCCATCGTCACGCGAGCCAGGTACTCAATGTTGACCTGGTGGACGATGCCGGTGCCGGGGGGCACGACCTTGAAGTTTTCGAATGCGCCCTGTCCCCAGCGAAGGAACTGGTAGCGCTCGCCGTTACGCTCGTACTCGCGCTCCATGTTGAGCTCGAGAGCCTGGTTCGTACCAAACACGTCAATCTGGACGGAGTGGTCAATGACGAGCTCGGCTGGGTTCAGCGGGTTGATCGACTCGGGGTTACCACCGAGCTCAACGACAGCCTCACGCATGGTGGCAAGGTCAACAACACAGGGAACGCCGGTAAAGTCCTGCATGACAACGCGCGCGGGAGTGAACTGAATTTCCTCGCTGGGTTCAGCAGACGGATCCCAGTTGGCGAGAGCGTTCACGTGCTCCTTGGTCACGTTCGCACCGTCTTCAGTGCGAAGCAGGTTCTCAGCCAGGACCTTCAGGCTGTAGGGCAGTTTCTCGAGACCAGGAACTGCATCTAGGCGATACATGTCGTAGGTCTTATCCCCGACATTCAGAGCAGCCTTCGCTCCAAAACTATCTACACTCACGGTGTACTCCTCAATTCATGCGACAAAAATCGACATTATCTCGATTTCAAGATATCCCAATTGATGGCTCTCATCAACCTGAGGGACACGCCATGGCACTTGATTATGCTCATATCG
>NZ_JASDVN010000019.1:31625-105484 GCF_041440645.1 Flaviflexus sp.
TCCAAAAGTGGTCGCTTGGAACCCGAGCACAGTGGCCAGTCACGTGCCAGCCCTCGGTTGTCTCCCGTTGCACTCTGGCCTATAGACTACCCTCCCCACCCCGTTCCATTGCCCCCTTGGGACAGATGTTCACGATGGGAACTGTGACTCTTATCCACGTCAAAAGGACAATTCAGGGCACTCCGGTACACGCACAAGAACCGTTCTATTGGGAAGTAATGATCAGCACGCGAACGATGACAACGTCATGGGCGGGAGAGCACTGCGAAGAGCGTCATGCACGCGCCCGCCATCGAGCATCGTGCACGGTTCTTCTCGAGTTCGCTGCTCGCTGCGGGGATCAGCGGGCTCCGGTTGCTCGCGCGTGCCCGCCACTCGTCCGGGAACGCGGGGCGGGCACGTTGGTTAGGCGAGGACGGTGACGACCTCGATGTGGGCCGTGTGCGGGAAGAGATCGAAAGATGCGAGCGACATGACGTTTCGTCCCTCCGCGACCATGGTGCTGACGTCGCGGGCCATGGCGGCGGGGTCGCACGAGACCAGGGCGATGGCCTGAGCGCCGGAGTTGGCGATGGCCTTCGCTCCGGGAATACCAAGACCTGCTCGCGACGGGTCGGCGATGACGACATCGGCGCCCTTGGAGCCCTCGGCAAGTGTCTTGGCGTTAATCGCGGCATGCGTGATTCGAGCATCGGGAGCGTTGCGCTTCGCGTCCCTGACGGCGGCGGCGTTGCCTTCCCACATGCGGACAGAACGTGCCTCCTTCGTGAGGGGAAGGGTGAACAGTCCAGCACCGCCGTAGAACTCGGCCACGCGGTCCTTGCTTTCGAGGCGAACGCCCTTGAGGACGGCATCGAGCAGCGTGACGGGTGCCTTCTCGTGGGTCTGCCAGAAGCCGGTGGCGCTGACCTCCCACGAATATCCGGCGGCACGCTCGAGAACGCGGGTGGAGGTCTTCTCCCCCGGTGCCCGATAGACGTCCTTGCCGACGGCAACGACGGTACCCTGACCCGAGGGGTCGACGATGCGGACGCGGTCCCCGGGCCGCCATGTGCCGGCCCACTCGTCCTGGTTCTCGATGATGGCGTTGATGTTCTCGGTTGCGAGCGGCATCGACTCTATGGCGACGAGGTCGCTGGAGGCGTACCCGTGCATGGCAAGCCTGCCATCGCCGTCCACATCGAGGTCGAGGCGAGTTCTGGTGCCAAGGCCCGGTCCGACCTCGACAACGTTGATGCCGAGTCCGCGGTCCTTGAGGTGCTCACCGAGCTTGCCGCCAAGGTGGTTGATGGAGTCCTCGAGAACAGCGGTCTTCCAGGCAAGCTGGGCGGAACGCTTGAGGTAACCGAGCTCCGCTCCCCCCGCCTCATTCCATACGTGATCAACACGATCAGGGGACGGCTCGAGAACGTTTGTGACCGTGCCCTTCCAGGTCTTTTGACTGTCGTCGATCTCGACCTCGACACGTTCACCGGGGACTGCCCCGGTCACGAGGATGATGCGGCCGTCGTCCCGCGCCAGCGTATATCCACCATGGACGGGATTACCCGCCACCAACTCACGTTTCACTGCTCTTCACTATCTTCCAACTGGTAGGGAACTTCAGCCACGATAACACCCGGCTCCAACTTCAACTCAGACAGGAGCGCAGGTGTTGAATGCCTAACAAAGAAGCGCTTCCACATGGCGTGGGAGGAGACAACGCGGGGCGCGTAGATGATGACGATGTCTCGTGGCGCCGCCTTCCGGAGGGAACGCACGTGGTCGATGACGGGGCGGCGTGCCGCTCCCCTCGGGGTGCCGAGGATGCGGAGCTCGACGGGCAATTCAGCGGCCCGCCAGTCACGGGTCAGTGCCTCGGTGTTGCTCGGATCAACGTCAACGACGAGTCCTGTCAGTGTCGACGGCCTCGTTGCCCTTGCGTAGGAGATGGCCTGAAGGGTGGGGCGGTCGAGCCGCTCAACAAGGACGATAGCGTGCACGCGGGTGGGCAGGATCCTGCCCTGCGACAGGTCGCCTGCCGCC
The DNA here is from genome assembly GCF_041440645.1 of Flaviflexus sp. Classification (GTDB taxonomy): domain Bacteria; phylum Actinomycetota; class Actinomycetes; order Actinomycetales; family Actinomycetaceae; genus Flaviflexus. The sequence continues at coordinate 33,651 of NZ_JASDVN010000019.1, forward strand.
AGGGTCTCGACAACCTTGCCCCTGCCCCTGCGGAACAGGAGCAGGATGATCGAGGGGACGAGTAGAACAACGAAAGCAACGATCGTGTAGAAGGGCTGAACGAGTGCCGCCAGCACCAACACCGCCACCGCCAGGAGACCAAGGAGCAAGCCAACCCTGATCGAGATCTTGCCGTCCTTGCGTTCCTCGAGGATCGTCGAGTCCCTCATGATCTTCCGGCCACGAGCAATGAGCCCAATCATGACGAGCAGGTAGGCCACAAAAAGTACCACCACGAGGCCCGTGGAAACCCCGAGGGAGGTCTCCATGAGCAGCGAGGCGGCCGAGCAGGCAACCGCGATCGCGATGATGACGATCCTGCGGGGGCGGTGAGCATCGGCGGGGGCCATGTTCTTCGGCAGGATTCCGTCCGTTGCGAGGGCACGCAGGTAGAGGGCGACCTGCGAGTAGGCGGCGAAGCCGATCCCCACCGCAGCAACAAAGAAGGCAATGCCGATGATCGCGGCACCGGTTGTTCCGAAGAAGATCTCACCGAGTGCGAGAAGCGGGGAGAGCCGAACGTTCGTTGGCATCTCCACCAGGTGCATCAGATAGAGGCTGGCGGCAATAACCAGTGTCGTGGGAAGGAGGACCGCGAGAACGGATTGGACCGACACGCGGCGCACCGATGCCTCGCCGAAGGAACGCTCCGTCAGTAATCCCGTGAGAGCGGCAGGAAGGCACGCCCCGACGGCGGCAATCACGAGCGGCCACTCGAGTCCCGTGCCGGCTCGTCCTTCAATGGTGCCGCCCGTGATCGCGTTGCCAACATTGATTCCATCGATGAGTTCGAGGAACAGTCCCGTGACGATGATGGCGATCATCCCAACAGCTGCGGGCACCATGGCGTACTTCAGCAGCTTCGCGTTCGGCTGATGGGAGAAGATGGAAGGTAGCGCAAGCACGAGAATCAGGATCGAGGTAATGATCGGGGTCGAGACAATGCGCAGGTCCAGGATCGGGATGAGAGAGTTGACGGCGATGACGGCCGCGAGCACAACGACGAACACGTAGGCCACGAGCTTGGATGCTGCCGTCACGACGGAGGGCACGTCCGACACGTAGCGGGCCACGAGGCGGTGATCCGCCGTGCGGGACACCATGCGTGCCAACAGGCCGTACCCGAGGCAGGTCGCGGCAAGGACAACGACGCCGATCGCGAGCACCTCAACATAGTTCACGCTGTGACCAACACCCATGCCCGCACGCAGGATTGAGTGCGGGGTTTGGATGAGTGCTAGGAAGGCAAGGCCACCCGCGGTTACGATCCGCAGCTGCCGATATTCACCCGGTGCGTGTACGACATTCATAATGGATTCAGGCTACGCCACGGAGCGACTTGGGGTAGCGTAACGTTCCGTGCACTACGTCATTATGGGATGTGGGCGAGTGGGTGCCTCCCTCGCGGTCGAACTCAGTAATCGCGGCCACTCCGTTTCCATCATCGATCAGGATTCCGAGGCCTTCCGCAGGCTCCCGGATAGTTTCGAGGGGCAGCAGGTCACCGGTGTCGGATTCGACCGGGAGGCCCTCGAGGAGGCCGGCATCGCAGAGGCGGCCGGCTTTGCCGCCGTCTCCTCTGGCGACAACTCGAACATCATTGCCGCCAGGGTTGTGCGCGAAACGTTTGGTGTCTCCAATGTCGTGGCCCGCATCTACGATCCCGAGCGCGCCGCGATCTACGAACGCTTCGGTGTCCCAACGGTCCCGACCGTGTCGTGGACGACTGATCAGGTGATCCGCCGCCTCATTCCCCTTCCCGCTCAGGTGGAGCTGCGGAACTCGACTGCTGAGCTGTCGATCTATCACGTTCAGCTCGGCACTCCCTGGCTGGGCAGGTCTGTGGCGGAACTGGAGAACCTTCTCCCCCTGCGGGTCGCGTTCCTCATTCGCGGCGGCGAGGGTGTCATTCCCCGCTACGACACCGTCCTCCAAGAGGGCGATGAGGTGCGTGTTGTTGCCGCACCCACCAACATCCGTCAGATCGAAGCCGTTTTGGCCGAGGGTCCTCGGGAGGAGTCAGAGTGAAGGTCATCATCGCGGGCGCGGGATCGGTTGGTCGCTCGATCGCGCGAGAACTCTCGAGTAAGTCTCACGACATCACCCTCATCGACAAGGAAACCCAGGCCATGAGGGTCGCATCCGTTCCCGACGTGGACTGGTTGCTGGGCGACGCGTGCGATCCACAGGCGCTCGCCGAGGCCGGCATTGAGGACTGCGATGTCATTGTCGCGGCCACGGGTGACGACAAGGCCAATCTCGTAACCTCCATGCTTTCCAAGCTCGTCTACGGCGTTCCCCGCGTCATTGCTCGCATCAATAATCCCCGTAACGAGTGGCTGTTTGATGAGAACTGGGGCGTGGACGTTCCAGTATCGACCCCCCGCATCATGACCTCACTCGTTGAGGAGGCCGTGTCCGAGGGCGATCTCGTGCGTATGACGAGCTTCCACAGGTCCGGCACGTCCCTCTACCAGACCCACCTGACCGACTCAGCTCCCGTGGTTGGCATGTCGATTGGCGAGGTCATTCTGCCCGCGGGCGCAGTGGTGACGGCAATCGTGCGCGACGGCACCCCGCTCAACGCAGAACGCGACCTCACCCTCGAGGGTGGGGATCAGATCCTCCTGCTGCTCTCCGAGGAAGCGGAAGTCGATCTCGACCTCATCGGTCAGCTTATGGGAGCGGACGTCACCGAACAGGAGTAGCCAAGCAGATGTAGTCCAGCAGGAGTGATCCTAGGTTCGTCGATCGGTTCTCAAACCCCGATCGTGGTGCTTCGGTATGTCCAAAGGCCGTCGATAATTCCAAAGGCCACAGAGATTTCCAAAGGCCTCCGACATTTTCCAAGTCAGTCGACACTTTTCAAGGACAGTCGACACCTTTCAAGACAGTCGACACTTTTCAAGACAGTCGACACTTTTCAAGGATAGTCTTGTGCAACTGCTGAGAGCAATGTCGTTGCGACGCTCCACAACGACGTGTCGAGGGATTGAAATCTACTGCTCTGACCGTTTCGCGTCGTTGCCTTCGGCTAGCGCGCCGGCTTCGGACGTATCCTCCTCGGCGTGCTCGCCGACGATGATCTTCTTGCCCGGTACACGGCACAGGACCCAGGTCAACCACGCGACCACTGCGAAGAGAAACGGTCCCATAAGGACGCGCGCGATGCCGAGGACCTCAACCTGATCGTCAGCAAGGTAGAGGGGCAGCTGGATGGCAAGGCGGAGGGCGAACATGCCGGCCCAGAGCCACGAGGCAATGTAGTAGCGGCGCTTGAGACCCGCCTTGTCCGGGTCGGTACGCCATGACTGGTCCTCACCCTTGAGGACCGCCACGGCCACGCCGATCAACGGCCACGTGGCGATGATGGAGATGAGGAACGCTGCAAGGTAGGCTCCGTTGGTCCATAGCCCCATGGCGAAGTAGTTCTCGGCCTCACCCGAGCGCCACGCCCACACGGCAGAAATGAGCACACCTATAGCTCCGCTTAGTGCCGGGGTGATGTCGATGCGCTGGATGAGGCGCACGATGAGGCAGACAGCGAACGTACCCACCGCCGTCAGCACGGCGGGGACGGTTTCACCGGTGATGGTGAAGACCACGACGAACAGGACCGACGGCAGGACCGTTTCGATGAGTCCGCGCACGCCACCGACTGCCTCCCAGATGGAGAAGTCGTCGGCCACGACGGACGCGAGACCGCCCTTCTTGGGAATGTCCGTGGGATCTGGTGTGGTCATAAATCGTCTGCTTTCAGCCAGTAGATCGGGTTGTACATCACCTGACGGGTGCTTCGTAGGAGCTTACCCCGTGCCGTGAGGTTCCGGCCCACCCGGAAGCCGGGCAGGTGACGGTGACCTACAAAAACGAGTTCTACCAGGTCGTCATCGCTGACGACCTGGACCTTGAAAGTGGGATGGGCATTCACCGCGGGGAGGGTGAGCGCCTGGATGCGTCCGGTGAATTCGACTTCACCGGTGACGTTCATGCAAGCTCCGGCAGTTCCGGGCCGCGGGTCTTGCCGGCCGGGATCTTCCCCAACTTGGCCTCAACGCGCTCCTGCGCCGACTCCGGCATCTCCAGCTCAAGAAGGTCACGCACAGGGTGGGGTTCCGCGCCGCGGTCGACGACGATCTCATCGAAGTACTTGTAGACCGTTTCCCGCACCTCCGCGCTCGAGACTGCCTCGCCCTCCACGGTGGCGCGCAGGAACCAGCGGGGACCATCGAAGCCGACGTAGCGGACGTGACGGATCTCGTTCACGCCCTTCTTGGGAACCATGGCCTCGATCTCGGGGCCGAAGGGTCCTTCACGGAAATTGGCTGTGCCACCATCACCCATCACGGTCTCGGCAAGTTCGTCACGAACGTCGGGCCAGAGAGCGGTGTGCTTGGGCGCGGCATACACATTGAGGGTGACAGAGGTGCCGGCGAACTGAACGAGAGCGCCGATCGCTGCCCTCGTGCGCTTGTTAATGGTGAACTGGACGCGAACACCGGACTTCTTGGGTAGGTGAAGTACTCCGAAGTTGTGCATGCCCTCAACGGACTCCACCTCGGAAATATCACGTGGTCCGCGCTGAGCGGGAGCGTCCTCGCCCGCGACCTCGGTGGTCTCCTCGACTACGTCGGTGGGTTCGGATTCCTGCTTCTTGCGTCGCGAGAAGAATGCCAATTCTTGCGCCTTTCAATATTGATCGATACCACCCTACCAAGAGATAGGTTTGTTGGATGCGCGGTATTGATGGGATGCTACTAGGGTGACCTACTACTCGGAGAAGCTCACCCCGAAAGCTTCAGTTCTTATTTCAGCAGCGGTTTTGTGCGGCATGTTTGGGCTGCTGGGATTGCCATTTTCTCAGCTCGTCACGCTCGTCGCCGTCACCACCTTGGCGATCGTGGGACCGCTCGTCATGTGGGCGATGGCTCCGAAGGTCTCAATCACGAAGTCCGGCGCTGGACCATCTGGTATTGAACTGCATTGCGGCAGGGCACACATCGACCTCGCCTACTTGGGCGAGGCCAGGGGTCTTGACGAGGACGGTCTCCACAAAAAGCTCGGGGTGGAGTCATCCGGCCGGGATTTTGTCTGCTACTCGCCTTGGATCAAGACGGGGGTAGCGATTGACAACACTGACGACAGCGACCCAATTGCGACGTGGGTGGTCTGTTCCCGTCACCCCGGCCGGCTCGTTGACTCCCTTAAGAAGCACACTCCGAGCAGATAAGCATGCCGTCCTTCTCGTACGCCAGCTGGCTACGGTGGTGAACAAGGAAGCACTCAGAGCACGTAAATTCGTCTTCCTGTGCGGGAAGAACTGCGACAGACAGCTCAACGTTCGACAGGTCAGCTCCGGGGAGCTCAAAGGAATCTGCGGCCTCAGCTTCGTCGACATCCACTGAACCAGACTGATGATCAGAGCGCCTGGTCTTCAACTGCTCGAGAGAATCCTCCTCGATATCTTCGTCCCGCTTGCGAGGTGCATCGTAATCAGTCGCCATTATGTACGCTTCCATACCCTAGGTTCGCTACCTACCTGGTAGCGGGGACATTATTGCCCCATTCGTGCGAATTATGCAAGTCCCTGAATGCTCCCGTCAAGGAGGCCAGCTAAACTAGTGAACACTCCGAGAAGATTGCCGGCTTTTTGCGCTACAAGCTGGCACCCTTGGTAGGAGATGTCATCTAGGAGGACACACATGCTCGAGCTCGAGTTTCTTGGGGTACAGCCCGATGGAAACCACATGACGCTGAACGATTCAGACGGTAACCGGTACTCCCTACCCATTACTGATGAATTGCGTGCGGCACTGCGCCGCGACCGTGTCGTGAGCCCGACAGAGGACCCCAAACCCATGTCTCCGCGCGACATTCAGGCCCATTTCCGCGCCGGCCGCACCCTCGAAGAGCTCTCCGAACTGACCTCCATGCCGGCCTCCCAGCTCTCCCCCTACGAGTTCCCCATCCTTGCTGAACGCGAGTACGCAGCCACCCAGGCACGCTCCTATCGGATCGGCCACGAGATCGGCGCACTCACCGTGGAAGAACTCGTCACATCGAGGCTTAAGTCCCGAGATGTCGCATCTGACAGTATCGCGTGGAGCGCAATCCGAGAACCAGGCAAGAACTGGCAACTGACCGCTACCTACACCGTGGCCGGCCGCGAGACCGTCGCAAGCTGGAGCATCAACCAGCAGACCAGCTCGCTGACCGCATTGAACGATGAGGCACGTTGGCTGTCCGAAACCGAGATCCCGATCAAGGATTCGCCGTGGCGTCCACTCTCCGTCTCTCCCCTCCACTCAGCAGAGGAGGACGAGGTCGTTCTGCAGAGCGCAGTCAGCGCCACCGAGACTCACGCATCCTCAGCTACCGTCGCATCCGCACCGGAAGCCACGGATCCTGAGCCGCAGGAGAGCAACTCCAAGGACTCCGACAGCTCGATCGTCTCCATGCTCGACACGCTCTCCGCGCGCAGGGGCACGAAGCAGGCGATCAGCATCGACGATTCGGATGATATTCCGCCCGCTGCTCATCCCCCGGCATCCCGCCCCGAGGAAGCAACGGACGCGACAGTCCTCTCCCTTCCCCCGCGTCCCTCACGCACACCCAACTTGGACATGGGTGAGTTTGATGGACCGAAGATGGCAAGGCCAGCTAGCTCGTCGGCGCGCAGCGCGGAACCGACCGCGAAGCCAGAATACGCTCCCTCATCCAACTCCTCTGCCGCAGTGTCGGCCGCGTCCTCCGCTAGCCCCTCCTCCCCCGCTCAGGCCACCAACACTGACTCGACTTCCGCGGATGTTGAGAAGAACGAGGCCACCGAGGACGACGGGCTGTTCAAGGATCCGGAGTCCAAGGCCCCGAAGCGCCGCAAGCGCGGTAGCAACCGTCCGGCCATGCCGTCGTGGGACGAGATCGTCTTCGGACAGTCGAAGGACTAGATCCCAGACCCACGAACTCGCCAGAGTTCCACACTTGTGACGTTGTGCCCCGATCGCCTGTTGGAGATCGGGGCACAGTTCATGAGGACTAAGGCAGAACTGTCAGCGACTGATCATTCATCGCCGACGATCAGTCGCCGACAAACAATTGCTTTTGCCATCAAGAATCTTCGGAGCAGCGGACTTAGCTGTCGGTTTCTCCGAGGGGCAGAGCATCCTCGGTGATGGGGGCGGCCCCAACCAATGCTGCGGTCATGGAGCGCAGGTGGTGCTTGCGGCACAGAACCTCGTAGCCGGTTTCTTCCTGGCTGCCCGTGTCTCCGACGACGATCTGTTCACCCTCAGTCACCATGAGGCCACCAACGGTGCGTGCGTTGTGGGTTGCGCGGGCACCGCACCAGCACAGTGCCTCGACCTGGAGCCTTTCAACCCGGTCCGCCAGCTCCATCATTCGTGCCGAACCAGCAAAGAGTTTCGTCCGGAAGTCCGTGGTGATACCGAACCCGAAGACGTCGATCTCGATCTCGTCGACGATGCGGGCGAGCTGCTCGACCTGCTCCACGGAATAGAACTGGACCTCGTCGCACACGAGGAAGTCGACGCGTTCGCCCCTCATCCTCCGATCGGTGATGAGCTTCCAAATGTTGGTGTCGGACGTGACCTCGATGGCAGGTACGTCAAGTCCGAGGCGGGACGAGAGTCGGCCCTCTCCTGCGCGGTCGTTGCGGGAGAAGATGAGTCCTTCGAGTCCCCTCGCGTTCCGGTTGTATGCGAGCTGGAGGGCAAGGGTCGACTTGCCGCAGTCCATTGTTCCGGAAAAGAAAACGAGCTCGCTCAAGACGTGACCTCCACTAGGCAGGGAATGTGCATTTCCTCATCGGTCAGCGAGCCGTGCAGACCGATGATGCTGAGGACGCCCGCGCTCATGAAGCGCGAATCGCCGATGCCAAGTCTGCCATGAGAGAAGGCAATGACGTCACCAATCACGGAGCGGGTCTGCTCACTTGCTGGACCAAGAAGTCCCGATTCTACCCACTCGTCCTTCGCCATGATGGTTGCGCGATCACCCAGGTAGTCCCGCCACCTCGCGGCCACGTCATTCGGCTTGTCCGTGTAGATCTGCGCGGCGCGCTCCTCACCCGCCAGCAGGGTGATGTCCGCCGCCAGCTCGGGAACGTCCGCGACATCGATGCGTTCCTCAACATCGATCATGCCGTGATCGGCAGTGACGATGATCATCGTGTCGGCAGGCACCTGCCGGGATAGACGAGCCAACCCGCCATCCAGCAACTCCAGTTCAGCAATCCACCGGTCCGACTTCCAGCCCTGACCGTGTCCCACGTGATCGACCTCGCCCCAGTACAGGTACACGAGATCCGTTGTCTTGAGCGCCCCGAGGGCGGCGTCGACCCTGTCGTCCAGTGTTTCTCCCACGACCGGCCTGCCGCCTCGCCACGCGGCGTTCGTCAGTCCCGAGCCAAGGAACTTGGCTGGCTGGACGATAGCCAACTCGCGGTCCTGTTCCAGGAGCTTTTCCCCGATGGTTTCCTGGCGCTGCCAGTCCTCGGCCCGCAGATCCGTGTTCCACGAGATGAGGCTGAAGGACTGACCCGTCTTCGGGTCCCGCAGCGAGTACCCCGCCATCGCGGTCTGCCCCGGAGGAAGTCCCGTCCCAAGCCCCGTGACGGCAGCCGCGGTGGTCGATGGGGACACGGTCCAGATCGGGTCGGGCCGATCAGCTAGCCTACGCCTGAGGTAGGGGGCGTGCCCGGTGCGAGCAGACAGGTTGTGGAACCCGAGGCCGTCAACAAGGACCACAACGACCTTCGACGCATCAGGCAGTTCAAGGACCGTGCGGGATCGAGTCGTATCCAAACCAGGGAGGTCGTAGCCGAGGACACCGGCGGCGCCGGCAAGGACGTCTGTCACGCAGGGTCTGAAATCTGTCATGCGTACCAGCTTAGTGGGTGACCACCTCCACGCCCCGAAGCGGCTCTGCCTCACAGATTCCCAAGGTGCGCCATGGAATAATGGCCCAATGGCAAAACCCAAGAACACGAGCATTCCCACCGATATTGCTGAGCACATCGTCGATATTGACGTATCGGAGGAAATGAAGGGTTCATTCCTTGAGTACGCCTATTCGGTGATCTACTCCCGCGCACTGCCGGATGCGAGGGACGGTCTCAAGCCCGTGCAACGCCGCATCCTGTTCCAGATGGACCAGATGGGATTGCGTCCCGATCGCGGCCACGTGAAGTCCTCCCGCGTTGTCGGTGAGGTCATGGGCAAGCTCCACCCCCACGGCGATGCCGCCATCTACGACACCATGGTTCGCATGGCGCAGCCGTTCACCCAGCGCCTGCCCCTCATCGACGGTCACGGAAACTTCGGCTCCCTCGACGATGGTCCCGCAGCTTCTCGTTACACGGAGGCCCGCCTAACGGCGGCCGCCCTTGCCATGACCCGGGATCTCGACGAGGACACCGTCGACATGGTTCCGAACTACGACAACTCCTACATGCAGCCCGATGTCCTTCCCGCTGCCATCCCCAACCTGCTCGTCAATGGCGCCACCGGCATCGCCGTCGGCATGGCAACGAACATGCCTCCCCACAACCTTGGTGAGGTCATTTCGGGAGCCAAGCACCTGCTGGCGAACCCGGATGCCACCCTGGACGACATCATGCGGTTCATTCCCGGTCCGGACCTGCCCGAGGGCGGCAAGATCGTCGGTCTCAGCGGCATCCGCGAGGCCTACGAAACAGGCCGCGGCACCTTCAAGACCCGCGCCACCACCCGCATCGAGAACGTCACCTCCCGCAAGAAGGGAATCGTCGTGACCGAGCTCCCCTACCAGGTGGGTGCGGAGAAGGTCATTGAGCGCATCAAGACTGCCGTGCAGTCGAAGAAGATCCAGGGCATCACGTCCGTTCAGAACCTCACCGACCGTCACCACGGGCTCCGCCTCGTCATCGAGGTGAAGAACACGGTCAACCCGGACGCGATCCTCTCAAAGCTGTTCAAGTTGACTCCGATGGAGGACTCGTTCGGTATCAACAACGTGGCCCTGGTCGACGGCAAGCCGCAGACCCTCGGCCTGCTTCCCCTCCTCAAGGTCTTTGTCGACCATCGCGTGAACGTCACGAGGCGTCGCAGCAGCTTCCGCCTCGGCAAGGCCAAGGACAGGCTCCACCTCGTCGAGGGCCTCCTCATCGCCATCCTCGACATCGATGAGGTCATCGCGGTGATCCGAACCTCGGACGATACCGCCGCTGCACGTGATCGACTCATGCAGGTGTTCGACCTGTCTGAGTTGCAGGCCGAGTACATTCTCGAGCTACGCCTGCGCAGACTCACGAAGTTCTCTCGTCTCGAGCTCGAGTCCGAGCGGGATGACCTGCTCAAGACCATCGGCGAGCTTGAGGAGATTCTGGCCTCCGACAAGCGCCTCAAGGAGCTCGTGGCCGATGAACTGACGGAGATCTCCCGCCAGTTTGCTACCCCGCGTCGCACGATCCTGCTCGAGTCCGACGGCACCGAGCAGATCATTGCCGATGAGGACGTTGAGGTCAGCGACGAACCCTGCCACGTGGCACTCTCCGTCACGGGACTCATTGCTCGAGCATCAGAGGTTCCCGAGAACCTGGGTCGGCAGTCACACGATGCGATCGTCTCGTCCGTGCCGGCCACCACCCGCGGCCAGATCGGTGTCGTGACCGCGACCGGTGAGGTTCACCGCCTCGACGTTGTCGACACCCCTGCGCTCCCCAAGGGCACAACGTCGCTCGCAGGTGGCGTCCCCCTCAAGGAACTCCTACCTCCGGGAAGCGAACCGGTTGGGCTCATCTCACTCGAGGAGGATGCTACCCCGGTGACTCTTGCGACTGCCCAAGGCAAGATCAAGCGGGTCACGCCGGGATACCCGAAGGCCGACGAGTTCGCCATCATCTCTCTCTCGGAAGGCGACTCGATCGTCGGAGTGGGTCATGCCGGTGACGATGCTCAGCTGGTGCTTGTCACGTCGGATGCGTACCTGCTTCGCTTCGGCGCCGACGCCGTCCGCCCCCAGGGTCGCACCGGTCAGGGCATTGCCGGCATCAAGCTCGCACAAGACGCTGTGGTCCGTGCCTTCGGTGTGGTGCCAGGTGATCTGCTGGCAGAAGCCAAGGTCGTCACGATTACCGGATCCTTCGGGGCACTCCCCGGAACGGAGACCGGCTCGGTGAAGGTCAGCCCGCTCGACCGTTACCCGGCCAAGGGACGCGGCACCCTCGGTGTCCGCACCCACCGCTTCCTGCGCGGCGAGGATATGCTCTCCCTCGCCTGGGTCGGACTCGATCCTCGCGCTGTTGGTACCGGTGGTCAGCCCATCGACCTTCCCGAGGTCAACGAGAAGCGCGACGCATCCGGTACCCCGCTCACCACGATCGTGGGCGGCATCGGCTAAGAACGTGCGGCGCAGGTCGCACCACTTTAGTGCCCCACGCTGGTGTCGCAGCGTGGGGCACTATCCTCACTTGATCCGCCCACATGACGTGTTCAGCTCACTTACAAGTGGTAAGCCCGGAAGTGAAGGACTTAGATTTCGCGGACTTTTGATCCATTGATCAACGTGAAAGTTTGAGAACATGGCCCTATGACCTCAATAGTCTGGGACATGGGCGGGACGCTCTTTGACACGTATCCATCGATCGACAATGCGTTCCGTGAGCTCCTGCTCGAACACGGCGTCGATGTCGAGTTCTCCGAGATCTCTGCCCTCACGAGGGTGAGTCGCGATCACGCCATCGAAACATTATCCGAACGCTCCGGGATCGCTGTTTCCCTCTTTGAGGAGCGCTACGAGCGGGTCAAGCAGACGTGGGAGGTTCATCCCGCTCCCCTCATGGCGGGAGCCCTCGATGTTGCCGCTGCATGCACCAAGAGCGGCGGCAAGAACCTTGTCGTCACTCACCGCGATCGAGAGTCAGCTCAGCAACTGCTCGACACCACGGGGTTCATCGCGGACGACATGATCTGCGCCTCGGATGGTTACCCGCGCAAACCTGATCCGACGATGATTCAGGTGATTCTCTCCCGTAACGACATCGAGGCACGGGACTGCGTGGCCGTTGGGGATCGTGGGATCGACATGGAGGCGGCGCTCGCAACTGGGGTGACCCCCTACTTTCTGGTGACTGCGGGAATCTCAACCACCTACGAGGGAGCCCAGCCCATCGGTTCGCTCTTCGAACTCCTGCCCCACATTGAATAACTGATAAAGCAAGGACCGACTAGAGCCAAGACCGACCAAAGCCACTGGTAAAGCTACCTGGAATGACGACGCCGCCATTTTCCATGGCGGCGCTGCCCTTGACTCTTGCGAGGGTCTAGAAGATGTCTCCGGGTTCGGGCTGCGGAGCCTCCCCACCCGGGAACACGGGCCGGGAATAGAGGATCGTCTTACGGACCGGCTCGTAGCCGAAGTGGGTGAACAGGTCCAGCATTGGTGAGTTTCCCTCCGCGTCAACGCTGATGTCCATCCCCGCGTACTCCACGCCGGAGTCCTCGTAGGCGTCGGCAGCTGCATTGAGGAGGACAGTCGCAAGGCGGAGGCCGCGATAGTTGGGAAGGACCACGAGTTCCTCCGTGTAGCCCTCGGACCAACCGAAGGCCGACCAGTCCTGCTGATACTTGTGGGACAGCAGGTAGCCCGCGAGCTTCGCACGATCGGAGCGACCATCGACCACGATGAAGGACCACTCGGGTGTAAAGAACTGGGATTCGACAGCGTCGCTCAACTCGGCCAATTGAGAACGGAAGGTTGCACCGAGCTCGGTGTCCTTCACTTCCGACCACGGGTGCAGTCGGAAGAAACTGGGAAGCTCAACGTGGGAACGTGGTCTGGCGAGGTCCCTGCGGAACTGGACGTAGCCGCCACCGGGTTCGAAATCGGCCCGTTCCAGAAGATCGATGAGGCCGTCGCGTCCCTCATCGACATGAACCTCCATGCGAGCGTCCGGACGGCCCTTCGCCAGCTTGCGTGCGGAGGCGTCAAAGAACTGGATGACCTGCCTGCCGAGACCGTATCCGCGGTAGTCGGGATGGGTGCCACCGGAGCAGCGGAGCGGTCCACCATCATCCGGTACCCGGACCACGCCGTAGCCCGCGAGGACACCATTAACAACAAGTCCCAGCGACTCCGTGTCCATGCCGGAATCAAAGTAGTCTTCGAGTTCGGACGGGAGTGTACGGAACGGTGAACGGTCGTGCTGTTCAATGACGGCGACCATGCTGACGAGTTCGGGCAGACGATCCCGAGTTAGTTCAATCCGCATCACATCTCGATGGCGTAGACGATGTCGGTTGACCGCGGGAAAAAGTCCCAGCGCGTCACCCAGGACTTGGAAGACTCGTTGAGCTTGGTATCGACCGTCGTTCCGGTCGCGCGGATCCCAGCTACGCTGCAGGCTTGCAGGTGGGCGGACATGAGGGCGTCCGCGATTCCACGGTTGCGCCAGCCGCGCTCTGTTGCGAGGAAGACGATTCTGGACTCCGCGCCAAACTCCCCTTCGTCGACTCGCGCGAGCAGGAAACCCACAACGAGGGGATCCTCGTTTGTTACGGCCACGAAGGACAGGGCGGGATCCATCTGGCCGGCTTCCCGAGCGAAATCGAGTGATGGGATGAGCCTGCCACCGAGCCTGTGCGACTGGGAGCGGTTGAAGACCGTGCGGATCTCCTCGCCCAGGGAGGGATCGAATGGAATGAGGCCCACGCGGGCTTCATCGAGCTTTGTCTGAATCGCTGAGCTCGGTTCCTCGTTCCGCTCAACAGTGCGCACGAGGTACTCAATGGTGCGGTTGGGGCTGAATCCCGCGGCGGCCAGGAGCCGGCGGCGCTCAGTCAGGTGCGAGACAACCCGTGACTCGATGGAGACGGGGAGGTCCCGACCGTCGGCCGAGATGAGCTGGCGTGCCCTGCCGTCCTGCCAGTCGATGAGGGCGCGGCCAATGCCTCTCCCCCGCCATGGCGGATCAATGAAGGCCTCGAGTTGGCTGACGTGCTCCGAATCGACACCCGCGAGAAGAGCCACCTTTGCCACTGCGCGGAGCTCGCCGTGGGAGTCGCGACCGCCGAGCATCTCGTACGTGTGAGCCGTTAGCGCCGCGCCGAGGAGTGGTTCGAGGTCCTCTTTCCGACGAACAAGGGAGGGGCGATCGTTCGGCCGGCACCTCATGTCCAGTTCGTAAACTTCGTTCACATCGTCAGCTCCGAGATATGCCCACGAGAGCCCCAGGTGGGATCCTGGGAACTCGAGATTGACGGGCACTCGCAAACGCTGATCGAGGGATCCAGCGCGCGCAGTCACGCGGTTCGACTCCATGCTCGACAGTTTACCAGGGCTCAGATGTCGATTCGGGCCCGATCCACGTCGCTGGAACCGTCGATGATGAACTCCTTGCGCGGGGCGACGTCGTTGCCCATGAGAAGTTCGAAGACGCTTTCGGCTGCTTGGATCGATTCCTCGTCCGCCATCGACACTCTGCGCAGGGTGCGCTGGGACGGATCCATCGTCGTCTCAGCAAGCTGATCCGCATCCATTTCACCCAGACCCTTGTATCGCTGAATGGGTTCCTTGTACTTGCGTCCCTGCTTCTCCAGCTTCTTCAGCAGCGCGGTCAGTTCGGCTTCCGAGTACGTGTAGACGATCTCGTTCTTGGCCTTGCCCCGGCCGATCACATCGACTCGGTGGAGCGGAGGGACGGCGGCGTAGACGCGGCCAGCCTCGACGAGGGGACGCATGTAGCGGAAGAACAGGGTGAGCAGGAGGGTGCGGATGTGGGCGCCGTCGACGTCAGCATCGGTCATGAGAATGACCTTGCCGTAGCGCGCCGCCTCCAGGTCGAACGTGCGACCGGAACCGGCACCAACCACCTGGATGATCGAGGCGACCTCGGCGTTCTTCAGAATGTCGGCCGGGGATGCCTTCTGAACGTTGAGGATCTTTCCTCGGATTGGGAGCAGTGCCTGGAACTCGGAGTTGCGAGCAAGCTTCGCGGTACCCAGGGCCGAGTCACCCTCAACGATAAACAGTTCCGTGTTCTCAACGGCCTCGGAGCGGCAGTCGGAGAGCTTCGTCGGCATCGTCGAGGTCTCGAGCGCGTTCTTGCGTCGCGAGATTTCCTTGTGGAGGCGAGCGGCAACCCGCGCCCTCATCTCCGCCACGATCTTCTCAAGCAGGCGGTTCGTTTCGTCTCGCTGGGACCGGTTCGTTGACGACAGGATCTCGATCAGACCATCCCCCACGACCTTGTTGACAATGCCGCGGACGGGTCCGGTGCCGAGGATCTCCTTCGTCTGACCCTCGAACTGGGGTTCCGGAAGGGACACGGTGACGACGGCGGTGAGGCCGGCGAGAATGTCTTCCTTCTCGATCTTGGGGTCCTTGGCTGTCAGCTTCAGCCTGCGGGTGTTGCCCTCGATCAGCTTTCGGAGCGCGCGGGTGAGGCCGGCTTCAAAACCCTGGACGTGGGTGCCACCCACGGGGGTGGCAATGATGTTGACGAACGACTTCATGGTTGTCTCGTAGCCCTGCCCCCAGGCTAGAGCCACATCGACGGTGCACACGCGCTCAGTCTCGACCGGGACAAGGTGCCCTGTCTTCTTGTCGAGGGTCTGGACGGTCTCGGTAAAGGAACCGCTCCCCTGCACGTGGATCGTGCGGGTCACGGCAGCGTCGGGGGCAAGTTCCTCAACGAAGTCGACAACGCCGCCATCGAACCTGAACTCTTCCTCCACGGGTTCCTCACCCCGTTCGTCACGAATGACGAGGGTCAGTCCGGGAACGAGGAACGCGGTCTGCTTGGCGCGGCCAAGAATCTGGTCGAGCGACATCGAAGTCGACTCGGGGAAGATCTGCGGATCCGGCCAGAACCGGACGCGGGTACCGGTCTTCTTCTTCGCAACCTTGCCCGTGATCTCGAGAGACGAATCAGTCGTGAAGGGAGTGAACTCGTTGTCCGGGGACTTCTTACGCCCATCCTTGAAGACGCCGGGCTCACCGCGGCGGAACTTCATGGAGTGGGTCTTGCCGTCCCTATCGACCTCGACATCGAGGCGCTGGGACAGGGCGTTGACAACGGACGCACCGACGCCGTGCAAACCGCCCGAAGCCGCGTACGAGCCGCCGCCGAACTTACCGCCGGCGTGCAGCTTCGTGTAGACAACCTCCACACCGGACAGGCGCACACCGGGAACTTCGTCAACGGGGATGCCACGACCATTGTCCTCAACGATGACAGAACGGTCGGGAAGAAGTGTCACACCAATGCGGTCGGCGTGACCCTCGAGAGATTCGTCCACTGCGTTATCGATGATCTCCCACAGGCAGTGCATGAGGCCGCGAGAGTCCGTCGAGCCGATGTACATGCCGGGTCGCTTACGGACCGCCTCGAGGCCTTCGAGGACAGAGAGATGACGAGCGGTATATTCAGGCACCGTTCGATGGTAGTGGAGTTTGCCCCAATAACCGCATATTGCCTCGCCAATGTGAAAAAGTGCGGGCTAAATCAACATGTGATTTAAGCCCGCACTCGTGGAAAGATTGCGTTGTCAGTTCACGCTTTCTGCCGTGAGCTGTGACCTCTCGTCAATAATGTTCTTTGCCGTTGCCGACAACTTGTCGAGGTGCTGGTTGGCGTGGTGACCGCAGAAAAGCAACGAGCCGGACTCGAGCTCAACCTTGACGTACGCGCGTGCACCACAGGCGTCGCAGCGGTCTGTCGCGGTCAATGGCGTTGGTTCTACTACTGATGTACTCACATTTATATACAACCACAGTTCACTTCGTTTTCATCCCAACGTCCGTGTGAGTTCGCTTGCGGCCCAAAATACCTCCATTTCCCGAGATCGACGAGACCTCTACATCCCCGACCAGCGCACTCAGTATGACAAACCGGACAATGGGCGCATTCGTTTCGTGGTGGTGACGGATCTGGGGGAGAATCGGAGCGTGGAATTTGCAGTAGTCGATCTCGAGACAACGGGCCTTGATGCCCGGGTGGATCGCATCATCGAGATCGCCATCATCATCGCCGATAATGATGGCGACGTCGTGCAACGCTGGTCGAGCCTCGTCCAACCGCATCGGCCCGTCGACGCCACACACATCCACGGCCTCACGGACGAAGACCTGACTGACGCCCCCTCCTTCCACGACCTGATTCCCACCATCCACGAACTCATCACAGGGCGAGTCTTTGTCGCCCACAACGTGCGGTTCGACCTCGACTTCCTCAATGCTGAGTTTGAGAGGAACGGTTTCCCCCTCGACCTGCCACGAGAGATCGGGGTCTGCACGATGGAGCAGTCATACATTTACTTGCCCGAGGGCAGGCACAATCTGGTTGCCTGCCTCGAGCGCGCCGGGATCGCACGACCCGTCCATCATCGGAGCCTCGGCGATGCCGAGTGCGCGCGCGAACTTCTCCGCTTCTATCTGTACGCAGAGGAGACTCGCCAAAGGTACATGCATGTCGCGACCAACAGGTTCGGTGACGAGATCCTACCCCTCGAGTGGGAACGTGCAACTCGTGCAGTAGGCACCCAGGCACCGCGCCCCATCAGGACTCGTTCCTAACGCATCTCACGCGTTCTACTTCCCAAGTCCCCCTCCCCAGACACCTGTGATTCCCTGAAAGCTGCTTCCGGGTACGACTGAGGCCCTCCTACGAGGGCCTCATGTCAGTGCGTACTGGTTAGGACGTGCCTCTTAGTCGAGGTAGTCGCGCAGAACCTGGGAGCGGGACGGGTGGCGGAGCTTCGACATGGTCTTCGACTCGATCTGGCGAATGCGCTCACGGGTCACGCCGTACTTCTTACCAATCTCGTCCAGTGTCTTGGGCTGACCGTCGTTGATGCCGAAACGCATCGTGATGACGCCGGCCTCACGCTCGGACAGGGTGTCGAGAACCTGGTGGATCTGCTCCTGAAGAAGGATGTGCGCGACGCGGTCGGTCGGCACAACTGCCTCGGAGTCCTCAATGAGGTCACCGAACTCGGAGTCGCCGTCCTCACCGAGCGGGGTGTGGAGAGAGATGGGCTCGCGGCCGTACTTCTGAACCTCGATGACCTTCTCCTCGGTCATGTCGAGCTCCTTGGCGAGCTCCTCTGTCGTTGGTTCGCGACCAAGATCCTGGAGCATCTGACGCTGCACGCGAGCAAGCTTGTTGATGACCTCAACCATGTGGACCGGGATCCTGATAGTGCGGGCCTGGTCCGCCATGGCGCGGGTGATGGCCTGGCGGATCCACCAAGTTGCGTAGGTGGAGAACTTGAAGCCCTTCGTGTAGTCGAACTTCTCGACCGCACGAACAAGGCCTAGGTTGCCTTCCTGAATAAGGTCAAGGAAGAGCATGCCGCGGCCGGTGTAACGCTTCGCGAGAGAAACAACGAGACGCAGGTTCGCTTCGAGCAGGTGGTTCTTGGCGAGCTGACCGTCGCGCACCATCCACTTGAGGCGGCGCTCGTAAGCCTTGTCCTTGATCTTGTCTCGGTCCTCGGTCAGGATGTAGTTCGCGTAGAGGCCAACCTCGATGCGTCGAGCCAGCTCAACCTCTTCCTCTGCGGTGAGCAGAGCAACCTTACCGATCTGCTTGAGGTAGTCCTTGACGGGGTCAGCCGTAGCACCAGCGACGTGAATGCGCTGGGCAGGCTCGTCCGCACTATCGGAGTCCTTGACAACGAACTGTCCGGTGCGCTCCTCGGCGTGACGCATGGAGCGGCGGGTCGGGCTGTCCCCGGCCTCGGCCTTGTCTTTCTCGGTATCGTCGTCCTCATCGTCTTCGAGATCGACGTCGTCTTCTTCCTCGTCGAGGTCGACGTCCTCTTCCTCGATGTCTTCAGCATCAAGGTCGGGTGAGATAGCCGAATCGAGCTCGTCAGGGGACTCAACGTCCGGCTTGACGACCTCGTCCACCTCGGACTCAGCATGTGCGGCGGCCTTCTTGGTGGCAGGCTTCTTCGCGGCGGTCTTCTTCGCGGGCGCCTTCTTCGTCGGAGCCTTCGCGGTAGTCTTCGTCGCAGCCTTCTTCGTGGTACGGCGCGCAGACGTCTCGACATCCTCCTTCACGTCTGTGTCGGGGGTTCTAGTCTTAGTCGCTTCAGACACTGAATACCTTCCAAATTAGAGGACGGTCTTCCAAAAGAGAGGACCTGTAGATAGACAACGCCAGAAAGCAAAGATTTGTTCCCATACCCGACTTTTACCGAAATGGGAACAGTGATCTTGAACTTCTGGAACGGACTAACCCACTATAGGTACTCCGAGACCGGCGGGCACGAACAGGCGAGGTTGCGATCCCCATATGCCCCGTCGATCCGCCGAACAGGCGGCCAGTACTTTGACGCAACAAGAGCCGACAAAGCCCCAGGATTAGCCAAAGCCTCTGAGGAGACCGCGGGATAGACGGCCGTTTCCCTCAAGTACGGATGTGACCATTCACCCACGAGAGCCGATGCGGCAGTGTGGGGTGCGTTGACGAGAGGATTGTCTTTCGCGGGCCACTCCCCTTCCGACACCTTCCGTGCCTCGTCGTGGATGCTGAGCAGAGCATCGCAGAGACGATCGATTTCCCCAAGGTCCTCCGATTCGGTGGGCTCGATCATGAGCGTGCCGGGAACGGGGAACGACATCGTGGGCGCGTGGAAGCCGTAGTCGATGAGTCGCTTGGCCACATCCTCAACGGTGATTCCTGTTTCGGTTCGGAGTGGACGCAGGTCGATGATGCATTCGTGACCAACGAGCCCACCCGGGCCGCGGTAGAGAACGGGCAGGATTTTATCGAGGCGGGCCGCCACGTAGTTCGCGGCGAGGACAGCCGACTGCGTCGCAAGGCGGAGCCCCTCCCCTCCGAGGAGAAGGATGTAGGCGTAGGAGATGGGAAGGATGCCCGCGGAACCGTAGGGCGCCTGAGCGACAGCACCACGTCCCGGCATTAAAGCGGACTCGTTACCGGTCCTCTCGTTATCCCGGTATGGGTGAGACGGCAGGAACGGAACAAGGTGCTCACGTGCCGCAACCGGGCCGACTCCCGGACCGCCCCCGCCGTGCGGGATAGCGAATGTCTTGTGCAGATTGAGGTGCGAGACGTCGCCACCAACGTCTCCGGGACGCGCCACACCAACGAGTGCGTTGAGGTTCGCGCCGTCGATGTACACCTGGCCGCCGGCCTCGTGAACGCGCGAGCACACGGCTCTCACCGAGTCTTCGTAGATCCCGTGCGTCGACGGGTAGGTGATCATGATCGCGCCAAGCTCTTCTCGGTTTGCCTCGATCTTCGCATCGAGATCGTTGAGGTCGACCGAGCCGTCGGCGGCGGTCGCAACGACAACCACCCGGAATCCCGCAAGAACCGCGGAGGCCGCGTTCGTCCCGTGAGCCGAGGCCGGGATGAGGCAGACTCGTCGTCCTTCGTCGCCACGGGAGTCATGGTACTTGCGGATCGCAAGCAGACCGGCCAGCTCACCCTGCGAGCCGGCATTGGGTTGGAGGCTGACACCCGCGTACCCGGTGGCGGCACTCAGCCAATCCTCGAGCTCCTCGATTAATTCAAGGTAGCCCGCCCGATCAGCTGCTGGCGCGAACGGGTGAATCGCGGCGAACCCAGGCCACGTGATGGCGGACATTTCGATAGCGGAGTTCAACTTCATCGTGCACGACCCGAGCGGAATCATGCCCTGATCCAGCGCGTAGTCCTTGTCCGCCAACGTCTTCAGGTACCGCATGAGCTGAGTTTCTGTGCGGTAGCGGTGGAAGGTTGGATGAGTCAAGTATTCGTCGCTTCGTTCCAGGGATTGGGGTAGCCCAATCGACGACTGCTCATTCTGACGATCATCAACGTCCCCCACGAGGTCGTTCTCGGCGCCACAAAGGATGGCGACGATCGCATCGACGGTCTCTGGCGTCGTCTTCTCATCGCAGGAGAGCCTGATCGTTGTGTCATCGACCCGCCATCCCGTGATGTTGCTGGCGAGTAGCAGGTCGAGCGCACGATCGGCGCCGCCCGGAAGGGTGAGCTCCACGGTGTCGAAGAATGACGTTGAGGAGAGTCCGACTCCCCGCGCTGAAAGCTCGGTAGCAAGACGAACCGCGTGTTCGTGCACCGTGGTCGCGATGTGTCGCAGACCTTCGGGACCGTGGTAGACGGCGTAGCCGGCCGCCATGACGGCAAGAAGCACCTGGGCCGTGCAGATGTTGGAGGTGGCTTTCTCCCTGCGGATGTGCTGCTCTCTCGTTTGAAGGGCGAGTCGGTAGGAGGTGGCACCATCGACGTCCTTGGATACACCAACAAGACGCCCGGGCAGCTGCCGCTTGTGAGCATCCTTGACGGCGAGGTAGCCAGCGTGGGGACCGCCACCCGCCATGGGAACACCAAAGCGCTGGGACGAACCCGCAACGATGTCGGCGCCCCACGAGGCCGGCGAATCCAAGATCGTTAAGGCCAACAGGTCGGCGGCCACGATGACCTGAGCCCCGGCGTCGTGTGCGCGCTGGGTGATGGCCTCGAGCTCGGACCGGTCCGGCACGTGGCCGGAGGCCGCGGGGTACTGCAGGATGATTGCGGCAACGTCGTCCTCAACGGCGCTGAGGTCCGACTCGACGAGCTCAATGTCCACGGCCGTCGCCCGCGTGTGGAGCACGGCCTTCGTCGCATCGAAGATGTCCGGGGAGGCAAGGACCTTGCTCCGGTTCTTGACGACGCGGTTGGCGAGCAGCATGGCTTCGGCCACGGCGGTGGCCTCGTCGAGCATGGAGGAGCCGGCGATGTCCATTCCCGTCAGATCGGAGACGATCGTCTGGAAGTTCAGGAGCATCTCCAGCCTGCCCTGACTGATCTCGGGCTGGTACGGCGTGTACGCGGTGTACCAGGACGGGTTCTCTAGGATGTTGCGGCGGATCGCGGCCGGGGTCACGGTGTCGTAGTAGCCCTGCCCAATCATCGAGATGCGGACCGTGTTCTTGGAGCTCAGCTCCTCGAGCCTTGTCAGCACCCGCTGCTCGCTGTGAGCCTCGGGTAGCCCCTCGATGGCGGAGCGGGTGAGCCCACCGGGCAGAGTGATGTCGGAGAGCTCGTCGAGGCTCTTGACCCCGATAGTGGCGAGCATGTGGTCGCGGTCGCTCCCCCACGTGCCAACGTGCCGCCTATCAAACCCCGTCATTTGGACTCCGCGATAAGCGCCTCGTACGCACTGGAGTCCATGAGGTCATCAGCAGTCTCGGAGACCTCGACTTCGTAGAGCCAGCCCTCACCGTGGGGATCGTCGGTTGCAAGCTTCGGATCGGCGACCACGGCCTCGTTGATGGCAACGACGGTGCCGGAGGCGGGCGCAACGAGGTCGGACACGGACTTGACGGACTCGATCTCACCGCAGGGTTCACCAGCGGTCACGGTGTCACCAACCTCGGGAAGCTCAACGTAGACGGCCTCATCAAGCGACGTTGCCGCGAACTGGGTGATACCGACACGCGCGGGTGCCTGGTCGGTCAGCCACTCGTGGTCGGAACTGTACTTGCGATCATCGGGGTACATGGTGCCTCTTTTCCTAGTTGGTGCTCTTGTAGAACGGGAGTGACGTAATGGTCATCGGCTGGTCCTTGCCGCGAACGTTCGCGGTCACGGGCTGTCCTTCTTCCAGTCCTGGGGGAAGGATCGCGAGCGCAATCGGATATCCGAGAGTTGGGGACAGGACGCCGGAGGTGATGACACCCAGCTCGGTGCCATCGATGGAGAGGACGGAACCCGCACGGGCTGCTCGCCTGCCTTCACCCTTGAGCCCATAGAGCGCTGTTTCGGGCTCTCCGGCCTCCCGGATCGCGTCGCCTCCGACGAAATCGTGATCGAGTTTGACGACGCGGCCCTGCCCAACGTCTGCGGGCTTCTGGGCGGCGGTCAGTTCGTGACCGTAGAGGGGCATGCCCGCCTCGAGGCGGAGGGTGTCGCGTGCGGCGAGGCCACAGGGCTGCATCCGCTCGCCCCCAGCCTCCGTCAGGAGGTTCCAGAGCTTCTCTGCCCCGTTGGCGTCGGCCATGATCTCGTAGCCACACTCGCCCGTGTAGCCTGTGCGGGCGATGTGGACGGGCATTCCGGCGATGACGAATTGGTCGTGGCGGTAGTAGCCGAGCTCGAGGAGGCGTTCCCTGTCGTCGACCACGGAGGCGACGATGTCGGCGCTGAGTGGACCCTGGACGGCGATGAGGACGCGGGAGTGCGTGTTGTCCTGGATCGCGACCTGCATGCCGTTCGACCTGCTGGTGAGCTCATCGACGATGGTGAGGCGGTTCGCTGCGTTCGCGATGACGAGGAAATCGGTCTCGTCGTTGCGGTAGACGATGAGGTCGTCGAGGATCCCGCCGTCCTCGTTCACCATGAGTGAGTAGCGTGCCCGCCCGATTGGCATCTCGGACAGAACGTTGACGAGCGCGTAGTCGAGGAGCTTGCCGGCGTCCGGTCCTTCGACGCGGACCTGGCCCATGTGGGACAGGTCGAACATTCCTGCCCGGTTCCGCACGGCCTCGTGCTCTTCCCTGTCGGAGCTGTATCGCAGCGGCATGTTCCATCCCGCGAAGTCGGTCATCGTTGCACCGAGGGATAGATGGACACCTTCCAACGCAGTCGTTTCAAGAGTCATACGAGTATTATTCCCATTTTCTGTGTGTGGTGGGCTGGTTTGAACCGTTCACCCCTGGGCAGTGTGGGTGGTCTGCCCGGGGTGGTTCCTCTTGAAGGACACGCTATCTCATGTGACGTGTTTCATCATCCCCAATCGCGAGCGCACGAGCGGCTCAGAACCTCATCCAGGGCGGGGTGATGTTCTGAGTCATGGCGGTCCAGACAAGCTTGGCAAGCCTGCTTCTCTGCCCCGTTGCTCGAGCCCTGTAATAAAGGTGGGTGGCGAGCCTGTCGTAGCCGCTCCACCACGCGAGATAGCAGGCATACCCGAGAGCGTGAACGGTATCGGTGTTGCCGACCCTGTTCGCGAGAACGGTGAAGGCCGCGTTGATGCGGTCGGGATCAGGTGGCGTTGTCGGTGGAATGAAGGTGCCGCGGGGTCCGAGGGTGTCGTTCCCGTCCTGTCCCACTGCCCAGACGATGACGGTGTCGCGGATGGAGCCAGCCTCGAGGGTTCCGCGTTCGGGAGTGACCATCGGTGGCCTTCCTTCGAGGCTGTCTGTCAGGAGTGCCCGCCACTGGTGGTGCGCCTCTTCGAGGTCGTGGACGCTGAAGGGGCGTGGGAACGCCTTGGGCGCGAAGCCGGAGAATGCCGCGATGTGTCGGTCGAGCACCTCGTTGTTCATGCCGTCGAGTTCTGGTTCGTCGAGCCAGCCGTGGCTGGAGTAGATCCGGAACCGGACTCCCCCGTATGCGACCACCGTGTCCCATGGTCCAGCATCCGTGCCGCGGGACCTGCCGATCTGGTCGATGAGTTCCGCCTGCTCACGGAGGGTGGTGCTCTCCAGGTCATGACTGTCTGGGAAAAGCAGGGCAACCGTGGAGGATCTTGGGTTTCGTCCAACAATACCGGGTAGGTGATCGAACGGCAGGATGAGGACGTCGACGGGCTTTCCCTCCTCGATTTCAACGAGTGCGAGCTTGCCATCTGTCTTGTAGTTGGCCGATTCAACGGCGATGTGTGCGAGTGTTGCGAGGGGCATGAGTCCATGAGTGACGTTGTTCATGAGCCGATCCAACACCGAACCTGCCCGCCATTTTCTCGGAGGAACCGAAGCTGTGGATGGAGCGGGCCCACAACTGCTCTGTGCTTTCAAGATAGAGTGAGGGCATGCATGAGTCGTTGCCCCAGATCATTTCCGAACGCGCCATCAACATCATTGATGGCTTCAGTTTTCCGGATGCTGATCGAGAACTTCTTCGTTCTTTCGTCGACCCGACTCGTTCCCTTCTGGGTGGCGGCAAGAGGGTACGCGGCCTCCTGTCTCTCGCCGGCGCCATGACCGCAACCGGTGAGGCGCCCTCCTCCGACTCTTTTGAGGTCGCTGCCGCCATTGAAGTGTTCCAGGGTGCGGCCCTCGTGCACGACGACATCATGGATGATTCTCCGACCCGCCGCGGGCAGCCTGCCGTCCACATCCAGTTCGCCAGCAACTTCAACGACTCCGAACTCGTGGGCAACTCCGCACTCTTTGGTCGGGATGCTGGCATCTGCTCCGGTGACTTCCTCCTCGCTGTAGCCTCGGCTCACATGCTCAAGCACGCCTCTCTCGAAGCCAACAGTCGCTTCCAGACCATGTGCGCTGAAGTGGCCTTCGGCCAATTCCTTGATATCAGGGCTGAGAACATCGACCTTCTC
Source organism: Flaviflexus sp. (assembly GCF_041440645.1). Taxonomy (GTDB): domain Bacteria; phylum Actinomycetota; class Actinomycetes; order Actinomycetales; family Actinomycetaceae; genus Flaviflexus. Next base: position 58,991 of record NZ_JASDVN010000019.1, read on the forward strand.
ACGCTACTGAACGGACCGAACCCGCGTGAGGCGCTCCTGGCGGCCCGCGAGGATGCCTTCTCCGTTATCAGGCACAAGTCCGCCCGCTACTCTGTGCGCGACCCTCTCCTCATCGGTGCGGAGGCCGCGGGTGCGGATGCGGAGCTCCTTGTCCTGCTCTCCCGCATCGGCTCCCCGCTGGGCGAGGCATTCCAGATGAGGGACGATGCGCTTGGTGTCGCCGGCGATCCCTCGACGACCGGCAAGCCAACCGGTGGCGACCTCAAGGAAGGCAAGCGCACCGTTCTCATTCTGACCGCTCTCGCTCGCACCGCGGGAACGGATGATGCCCTCCTCATCGCTAACTCACTCGGCACGCCACTCACAGATGACGACGTCCGCCAGGTCACCGACATCATCACATCAAGTGGCGCCTGGGATGAGCACGAGGAACTCATTGCGGAGCGCGAGCAGGAGGCACTTGCCGCCTGGGAGGAACTACCCGAAGGCCCGGGCAAGGAGATCCTAGATGCGCTCATGGCTCGCCTGACCGACCGGCAGCACTGAACCGCCCCATCAGTAGAGGCCCCACGTCTACTAGGACCCGACGCCGTAGAGGCTTGCGGGAATGTGTGAAGGCTCCTTCGGGAGCCTTCATCCCTTTTCCCCAGTGCATCCCTCGGTCGCGGCTATCCATGTAGTTCCGGACTGTTCGGCTAATTGCCGCTAGCGGGCCTGCCTCGACGGGTGAGGTCGCTCCGGACAGCTCGTCGTCCACATACCTTGGTCACCCTGAAAAGAGCCCTCCCTTGTTCCCATTCGAGTGCCGGCGCGGCTGACCTGTAGGTCGCAACCTGGGGACGGCGCAGGTGCCCGATAAAGACGAATCGCACCAAACGTGTTGGTGCGATTTCGATTGGTCTTGTCGAAAAGCCGGAAGCTCAGTAGGCCAGACTGGAGGCGATGCGGCGGACGGCGCGGTGCTCACCGTTGCGCAGCGCTTCCATGGGTGTCTTGCCCAGCTCGGCGTCTTCACGGTGGAGCCAATTGTGCGCCTCGTCGTCGCTGAAGCCACTATCGGCTAGCAGGATGAGCGTTCCGCGCAGGTTGCCCAGCACCTTCCACTGACCGTCTTCTTCAATGAGCTGATCGCTGGTCACAACAAGAGGACCCACGGGACGGGTGGCCAGGAGCTTGTGTTCAGAGATGAGGGTGCGGACGTCACGAAGTCGAATATTGAGGGCTTCTGCGACTTCTGGAAGGGAAAGATTCTCAGGTAAGACAGAGTTCACGAAAAAATAGTAGGACCAATTTTTGATTTTGGTTGGCGACACGCCGCAATACCGACTAGTGTCACACTTGAACCATCTGTCACAAATACATCACGATTAACAACAGGATCATTAAAACCATTGTTCACGTGATTCCCATTCGGAGGATTAATGGCCTACTCGCGTCGTTCCATCAGCGCTTCAGTTGCCGTCACCGCAACCGCTGCCGTGGGCGTACTGGCACCCGTACCTGCCTCAGCATCCGACCTACCCCAGAGCCCGGCAGTCAAACTGCCCTCCGCCACCTATCAGGTGACTGGTGGCGACACGATCTGGGACATCGCTCAGCGTTTCGGCGTTTCGATGAGCTCGATCATGAGCGCAAACAACCTGGGTAACAATGCTGTGATCTACCCGGGCCAGCGCCTCGAGATCCCGAGCTCCAACTCAACCCCCGCGCAGTCGAATAGCTCGAGTTCATCCTCGACCAAGTCCAGCTCCTCGACCTCGTCCAGCTCGTCATCCGCGACCTACACTGTGGTCCGCGGCGACACCCTCTCGGGTATCGCCATCAAGAACGGCACGACTGTGGCGGCGATCAAGTCGGCGAACAACCTGTCCTCGGACCTTATCTTCCCCGGCCAGAAGCTCAACCTTCGTGGCGGATCCTCATCCGCGCCGGCATCCTCCTCCTCGAGCTCCAGCTCCTCCTCGTCGAGCTCCTCCTCTAGCTCGTCTGCCACCACCTACACGGTCCAGCGTGGCGACACCCTGTCCGGCATCGCCGCCAAGCACGGCACTACGGTTTCTGCGATCGTCTCGGCCTCCGGACTGTCGAACGCGAACATCATTTACCCCGGTCAGAAGCTGACGCTGAGCGGCGCGCCTGCCTCCTCGTCTTCGTCGTCGACCCCGGCTCCGTCCACTCCTGCGGCTTCGTCCTCGAACACCACGTACACGGTTCAGCGTGGCGACACTCTCTCGGGCATTGCCACCAAGCACGGCACCTCCGTGTCGGCGATCATGCAGGCCTCGGGCCTCTCCTCGACCGTCATCTACCCTGGCCAGAAGCTGACCGTGGCAGGGACCGCGAGCGCCCCCTCCAGCTCGACCGACCAGAACCTGGTCCCGAACACGTTCCTGCACTACACGTACCCGGATGCAACGGTTCGTTCCGCAAACGAGAACAAGGCGTACCTCAACTCGATTGCCGTTCCGTCCCGCGCCGAGACCCAGGCCATGGTTCGCGAGATCGCCATCCAGTACGGTGTCGATCCGGCCCTCGCTCAGGCTCACGCATTCCGCGAGTCCGGCTTCGACGCTCGCGCGGTGTCCCCCGCGAACGCGATCGGCACCATGCAGGTGATCCCGTCCTCGGGCGAGTGGGCTTCCGACCTTGTCGGCTACGATCTCAACCTCCTGAACCCCCGTGACAACATCATTGCCGGCGTTGTCATCATCCGTCAGCTCCAGTCCATGTCGGGCTCCCTTGACGTTGGCATTGCTGGCTACTACCAGGGACTCGGTTCGGTCCGCAGGTACGGCATGTTCTCCGACACTCAGGCCTACGTGCAGCGCGTCAAGTCCTCCATGGCGCAGTTCCGCTAAACATCACAGGTCAGCGCTCCCCAGCCCCGCTTCAGAGTGGGACTGGGGAGCGTCGTCTAGGCTAGATACGTGAATTCTGTGCCAGATCCTCTTCTCGGTACCGTCATTGAAGGGCGGTACCGTATTCGTGCACGCATCGCCCGCGGTGGAATGGCGACCGTTTACAAGGCGCAGGACGAGAAGCTGGACCGGGATGTTGCCCTCAAGGTCATGCATCCGCACCTGGCGGATCAGACGGAGTTCGTTGATCGCTTTCACCGCGAGGCCCTGTCCGCGGCAAAACTCTCCCACCCGAATGTGGTCTCGGTTTATGACGAGGGCACCTTTGAACTATCCGGTTCCGACAGGTCCGCCTACCTGGTCATGGAGTACATCAACGGGGACGATCTGCGGACCGCCCTGTCGCGCCGCGGTTCCTTCCCGCTCGGCATGGCACTGGAGATCACCCGTCAGGTTCTGTCCGGTCTCGGCAATGCTCATCAAGCCGGTCTTGTACACCGCGATGTGAAGCCCGAGAACGTCATGCTGGCACAGGGTGAGGAACTGACCGCAAAGGTCACCGACTTTGGTCTCGTGCGTGCCATGGCGGCGGCGCGAGCAACGAACTCCGGAACGGTCCTCGGCACTGTTGCCTACCTTGCCCCCGAGGTCCTCCAAGAAGAAATCTCTTCCCGCTCCGACGTGTACGCGGCCGGCATCATGCTCTACGAGCTCATCGCGGGTGACGTTCCGTTCCGCGGCGAGACCGCCATCGCCGTCGCCTACAAGCACGTGAACGACAACATGCCGCGGCTCTCGACGATCGCGCCATGGATCCCCTCCTCCGTCGACTCCCTCATTGGACTGCTGACGGCGAAGGATCCCGAGCAGCGTCCCGCGAACGGCAACGTGGCCCGCGACAGGGTTCAGGAGGTCCTGAGCAACCTCGACGACATCGTTGCCAAGCGCCGCATCGCCGTTACCCCCACGAATCTCGAGAAACGCCACTCGTCGCCTGGGCAACAGAGCCCCGAGGGTGCGCACGACACGCGCGCCTTCACTCCCGCCCACAAAACTGCCCTGCTCACGGCTCCCCCGGAGACGAAGCGCAAGCACTCCCGCGGTCACGAACTGGCGCGGCAGCGCTCCGGGTCGAACGAGGTCGACTCATCGACGTCGTCGAAGTTGTGGCGCTGGCTCATCATTCTGCTTCTGGTTGCCGCCTCAGCGGCGGGCATCTTCTGGTACTTCACGGCCGGTCCCGGCATGAGAATCTCCCTCCCCGATGTCACTGGCCGTCAGGAGCAGGCCGCGGTCGAGATCCTGGAGGAGCTCGAGCTCACTCCCGTTGTTGAGAGAGATTACTCCGACGACGTCCGGGAAGGTTTCGTCATCTCGACAGACCCAGCTGTTCCTGCGGAGATGGCGAGGGACGAGGAAGTGACGGTCACGGTCTCCCTTGGTATTGAACAGGTCGAGGTCCCGAGCGTCATTGGGCTCCCCCGCGACACCGCGGCCGACCTGCTCTCGGGTAGCCGCCTCGAGGCAGAATTCGAGGAAGACTATTCGGATACTGTTCCCGAAGGCAATGTCATTGAGCAGTCGATTCCTCCCACCACCGAGGTTGATCATTCCACGGTCGTGGTCCTCACCGTGTCGCTGGGTCGCGAACCGGTCCAGATCCCCAATGTCAGCAACCAAACTGCCGACGAGGCAACGCAGACCCTGACAGATCAGGGCATCGAGGTTGATATCGAGGAAGCGTACTCGGATGACGTTCCCGAAGGTGTCGTCATTTCCCAGTCCTCCCTCGGTTCCGGCTATCGCGGAGATACGGTCACACTGACCGTCTCGCTTGGGCCAGAACTCTTCGAGGTCCCAGACGTCTATGGCATGAACCGGGATGAGGCCACGCGTATTCTGAACGATGCTGGCTTCGAGGTTGAGTACGACAACTTCCTCGGCGGAGTGTTCCACCAGGTGCGAGACCAGTCCATCCCCGCGGGTGAAATGCATCCACGTGGCACAGTCATCACCCTCATCGTCGTCTAGTAGGCCAACCGAAAGAACTCACGGCTTCCGCCACGACTACCCCCACGACTACCGTTGCGCAGCTCTACTCACATCGCATCTTGTCGCACGCGAGTCAGAGCCATCCAGGTTGCGCGCCCCTGCCCGGGCTTTTCCTCAATCCCTTAGAACAGCACTGCGCCCCACCGAGGTGGGGCGCAGTGCCATGTGTTCAATAATTGCTTGAGCTCACGACTCTTAGTCGTTGTCCCTCAGCATCTGGGAAACAAGGAAGGCCAGTTCGAGTGACTGGCGGTGGTTGAGGCGCGGGTCCACGAGGGTCTCGTAGCGCTGGGAGAGGATCTCCTCGGAGAGCTCCTCGGAGCCACCGAGAACCTCGGTCACCGAATCACCCGTGAGCTCGATGTGCACGCCGCCGGGGATCGTGCCCTGCGCGATGTGAACGTCGAAGAAGCCACGGACCTCATCGATGATATCCTCCATGCGCCTCGTCTTGTAACCATTGGAGGCGGTAATGGTGTTGCCGTGCATCGGGTCCGTCATCCACGTGACCGGACGACCGTCCTTCGCGACGCCCTCGACGAGTGCGGGAAGAATGTCGCGGATCTTCGAGGCACCCATGCGGGTGATGAAGGTGAGGCGACCCTCCTCGCCCTCCGGGTTCAGCTTGTCCATGAGCCGCAGAGCCGTGTCCACGGTCGTCGTCGGGCCAAGCTTGACGCCGATGGGGTTGCGCACGTGCGAGAGGAGCTCAACGTGAGCACCATCAAGATCGCGGGTACGTTCACCGATCCACAGGAAGTGGGCCGACGTGTTGTACGGCTGGGTCGTGCGCTGGTCGATGCGTGTCATGGCGGTCTCGTACTCGAGCAGCAGCGCCTCGTGCGAGGAGTACATGTCGACGGTCCGCAGGGTCGGGGAATCGATTCCCGCGGCCTTCATGAACCGCAGAGCCCAATCGATGTCCTCGGCCATCTTCTCGTACTTCTTGTACGCCGGGTTCTCTGTGAAGCCCTTGTTCCACTCGTGAACCTTCGACATGTCGGCAAAGCCGCCGGAAGTGAAGGCACGAATGAGGTTGAGGGTCGTGGCCGAACGATGGTAGGCATCCACCATGCGCTCCGGATCCGGGATCCTCTGCTCCGGGGTGAAGTCGTGCCCGTTGACCGCGTCACCCATGTACGAGGGCAGTTCCACACCGTCGCGAGTCTCGAGCGGGTTGGAGCGGGGCTTCGCGTACTGGCCTGCCATGCGACCAATCTTCACGACGGGCAGTGCTGCACCGTAGGTGAGGATGATGGCCATCTGCAAGATGGTCTGGATCTTCGCGCGGATGCGTGCGGCGGAAATGGAGTCCGCAAACGTCTCTGCACAGTCCCCGCCCTGGAGGATGAAAGCTTCGCCGCGGCCTGCCTTGGCGATCTGCTCCTTCAGGGTGTCTGCTTCGCCAGCAAACACGAGGGGAGGCATCGAGCGCAGATAGTCCCCGACGCTCCGCACCTGGTTGGCATCAGGCCACGCGGGCTGATGCTTAGCGGGCAGTTCCCGCCAGTGCTCAAGCGACTGGTATATCTCATTCACTGATTGCGATTCCACGACACGATCCTATACAGAAGTGACCACGTGGCGGAATCTGTCCGGCACGTGGTCACTTTGGGGTAGTTTTGCCGGGGTAACGGAACGAGTGCTAGCGGTCCCGTGACCCCGTTTGACAGCCGTACCAACGGATTCGTTGGCACAGCCAATTGGTTGTTAGTCGGCCTTGAGGGGCTGACCGATGGTGTCCATAACATCCTCGAACCACTTGACGTTCATGTTGAACGCCTTGTGGCCGGCAATGCGCTTGAAGTCGATCGACTTCAGCTTGTTGTCGTCTTCCTCGTCGTGACCAACAACGCCGGAGTCGCCACGGAGAGCAGATTCGACAGCGAAATCAACGAGACCCTTGATAAGGCGGAGGTCTTCGTCGCGTGCACGAGCGGCGCGACTGTAGTAGCCGGACTTCTGGACCATGACCTTGGCGGCGCCGAGGCGGGCCGCGAACTTCTCGGCGAACCACTGTCCGGGGTTGATCTGGTCGAGCTTGACGTGGCCGAAGGGGTCGCGGGGAACCTCTTCGCCAGCGGCCTCCATCTCCTCGATGATCTCGTCGACGCCAGCGCCCTCGGAGAGGAAGATGTTGACGTTGCCGTTCTCATCCATGATGCTCTTGAGACGCTCAGCCTCGGTGTCGAGATTGATGTCCATCTCCGGCAGGTACACGGCGTGGATGTCCCAGCGTTCCTTCGACAGACCTGCGGAGGGCAGCCATTCCTGCTGATCGACCCAGCGACGGTAGTCGGCCGCGGCGCGTGCCGTCAGGTAGCCACAGTTGCGGCCCATGACCTCGTGGATGATGAGCATGCGGGGCGAGGAGCGGTGTTCGCCAATGATGTTGACGGCAAACTCTGCTGCCTCTTCGGCCGCGGTGAGGGCACCCATGGACTGTGCGATCGGAACGATGTCGTTGTCGATGGTCTTGGGCAGGCCAACAACGGTCAGTTCGTACTGGTGATCGTGCAGGTAGGCGGCGAGGTCAGCTGCGGTCGTGTTCGTGTCATCGCCACCGATGGTGTGGAGGACATCGACGCCGTCGGCGCGGAGCTGCTCTGCTGCGACCTCGAGCGGGTTCTCGCCTTCCTTGACGAGACCGCGCTTGACGCAGTCCTCAACGTTGGTGAGCTTGACGCGCGAGTTGCCAATCGGAGAGCCACCGAAGTTCTGCAGAATGCGAGCGTTTTCGCGTGCTTCCTTGTCGAACACGATCTTGTCGCCGGTCAGCAGGCCGTGGTAGCCGTACTGGTAGGCAATGATCTCAATCTCGGGGTCCAGTTCGCTGTAGCGCTCGATGAGACCGCCAACGGCGGACGACAGACAGGGGGCGAATCCGCCCGCCGTCAGGAGTGCAACACGGTTCAGAGCCATGGGTAACCTTCCTTATGTGGAACAATACGAAAAACATTCTATCTGGCCTACCATTTTATTTATGGGTCCAAGGAATGAAGATGACGGAACTGATGGCACCGATTGGGACAAGTACGCGGCGGAGCTCGAGGACGCATTCGACGGAACCGATTGGCCCATTTCTGCTGTTCCCCCTGGTGCTCGGCCCGTTGATCCGCGCAACTGGTCGCAACCGGACCTTGACGACGAGCAGCCGGAGGCCGCGGACGAGGTCTTAGACGCCACATATCGGGCAATGGGATAACGATCACTCTCAACACTTGAGAAGACCCTCCTCGCCGTGGCCGGTATCGGGCTCCTTCTCATCATCCTGTCCGAGATTTCCGTCATCAGTCTGTCCCCCACCCTCTTTATCGTTGTTGTCATCGCCTCGGTCGGGGCGCTCGTTGCGTGGGTCATTTCTTTCGCTACGGGTAAGGACAATGACGACGGGATGAGAATTTAGTGGCTGGTCGGCTGGTCTTAGAGGATGATCGCAGGGCACCCGAGGGCACCGAGGTGCAGCTCGCCTTCTCCGACCTGGGAACCGACCTCCGAGACGTCACCTTCATCGTTGTCGACCTGGAAACCACGGGCGGCGCGCCCGGTGCCGAGGAGATCACCGAGATCGGCGCCGTGAAGTCGATCGGTGGTGAGGTGGTTGGCACGTTCGCGACACTCGTGAACCCGAACCAACCGATCCCGCCCTCCATCACCGTCCTCACCGGCATCACCACCGCCATGGTCATGGACGCGCCACGAATCGCCCAGGTCCTACCCGCCTTCTTCGAGTTCGTCGGCAACTCCCCCGACACGGTTCTCGTCGCCCACAACGCACGCTTCGATGTTGGTCACCTCAAGGCCGCGGCGCAGGCCCTTGACCTGCCCTTCCCGAAGGTCATGACCCTCGACACGGTCCAGTTGGCACGTCGCACCATCTCCAAGGACGAGACACCCAACTACAAGCTCGGGACCCTGGCCCGGGTCATTGGCACCACCGTCTCCCCCACCCATCGCGCCCTCGATGATGCGAAGGCAACGGAGGAACTCCTCCAGTTCATGCTGGGCAGGCTCGGTCCCCTCGGGGTGAGCCACATGGAGGACCTGCGGACCGTCACGGACACCGTTCCCTACAAGCGGAGGGTGCGGGCCAATCTCGCGGACGGACTCCCCCGCACTCCCGGGGTGTATCGGTTCATTGGACCCAACGAGCAAGTTCTCTACGTCGGCACCTCCGTCAACGTCTACAAGCGGGTCCGCCAGTACTTCACGGCCGCCGAGAAGCGGTCCCGTATCGGCGAGATGGTGGACCTGTCGGTCCGCGTGGAGGCAACCTCGACGAAGACCAGGCTCGAGGCACAAGTGCTGGAGCTGCGCGACATCCAGATCTACGACCCGCCCTACAACCGCAGGTCGAAAAAACCCGAGAAGCGGCCCTGGCTCGTCCTCACGAACGAACCCCACCCGCGCCTCTCGATCGTCCGCACCTTAACCAACGATCAGTTCGCGTCAGCACTTGGGCCGTTCACAACCGCAAAGGCCGCGAAGCTGGTTAAGGAGCTTCTTGAACGCACCACGAACATCCGCACGTGCACAACCAACCTCCCCCTCGTTCCCAAGGCGAACGCCAGGGCCTGCTCGCTGGCAGAAATGGGCAGGTGTTCAGCCCCCTGCCTCACCGGCACTCGTCAAGGCGCCGTGCTCGAGACCGGCACCATCCTGCGTGGCCTCATCGATGACGCCGTGGAAAGGGCCATGGAGTCACTGAAGGAAATGTCGGAACGGGAAGAGTTTGAGAGAGCCGCGGAAGAGCGGGACAGGCTTGCCGCCCTTATCCGCGCCGCCACCCGCAAGGAACACCTCCAACTACTAACGAACATTCCCGAGCTGAGGGCCTCCCGTCCCGTAGTCAAGGGCTGGGACATCATCGTCGTCCGCTACGGCAGGTTGACAGGTAGCACCACCGCCACCTCGATGCACCAGGTCATGGGCCTGGCCGAGACACTCTCGGCCACCACTCCCCCTGTACAAAGGCCAGAGCAGGCATGTGGCGCGGCACCCGTGGAAGAAACGGAACTCCTCTTCTCGTGGCTGTTCAGCCCCGGCACCCGCCTCCTCAATAGCCCCGACGAGCCCGTTGCCGTGTCCCGCTATTCCCCGCAGAGATTTACGTTTGAAGAACCAGCGGAGCGCACGAGAACATCCCGGGAAGCGTAAACTGAAGCCATTAACGGTTGCGAAAGGATTCCAGAATGCTCACCGCCATTGTGCTCATTGATGCCGACAGCGCACGCGTCCCCGAGGTCGCGGAAGAAATCACCCAGATCAAGGGCGTGTCCGAGGTCTACTCAACGACGGGTGACCGGGACCTGATCGCAGTCGTGCGCGTGTCCGACCACGACAAGCTGGCAGACGTCATCGCCGACAAGATGGGCAAGGTTGAGGGCGTCATCGACACCGTCACCTACATTGCGTTCCGCGCCTACTCCCAGCACGACCTCGAGGCGGCCTTCCACATCGGCCTCGACTAGGACCCCAAGTCGCGACTAAAGCTTCATCAAGGACTAGATGAGTGAACCCCAACCCAAACGGTTGGGGTTCACTTTTTCCTATAATTGGCGGCTGTGAAGGAGGCCTTAGCTTTCCGAGTGGGACAGTGCCACCCAGCGACCAAGCAGGTCCTCTGCCTTGCCGGAGTCGATGGTCTCCTTGGCGATTTCGATGCCGGCGCGCAGGCGCTCAACGAGTGTGCCCGATTCGCGATCAACACCGGGAGCCTCGCCGTAGGCAACGAGAGCGCCGGCGGTGTTGAGCAGGACGGCCTCTCGGCCCGGGCCCGCCTCACCGGCGAGAACCTTGCGTGCGACGTTGGCGTTGTAGACGGCGTCCTGACCACGCAGGTCATCCACGGTTGCGGGGTTCAGTCCCAGGTCCTCCGCCGCATCCACGACGCTGTACTCAACGGTCCCGTTGTGTACTTCCCAGATGTGGTTGACGGAGACGGCGTTCAGCTCATCCATGCCGTTGTCACCACGGAACACGAGAGCATCGTTCCCGCGCTCCGCGAGCACGCCGGCCACGAGCGGCGCGTGGTGTGCGGAGGCAACGCCGATGGCTCCCGCCCTCGGGCGTGCCGGGTTGGTCAGCGGGCCGAGAACATTGAACGCGGTGCCGACCGCGAGCTCCTTGCGTGCGACACCCGCGTGACGCATCGAGGGGTGGAACAGGTTCGCGAACAGGAAGGTGATGCCGAGCTCGTTGAAGTTCTCAATGACGCGATCAATCGGGAGGTTGAGGTCGACACCCAGAGCCTCGAGACAGTCGGCCGAACCGGAGGACGACGAGGACGCACGGTTACCGTGCTTGACGACCTTGACCCCGGCTGCCGCGATGACGATCGAGGACATGGTGGAGATGTTAATGGTCTTGAGTCGGTCACCACCGGTACCCACAATGTCGAGGGTGTTTCGGTCGAGTTCGATCGGGGTTGCGTGCTCGAGCATCGCGTCCGCAAGACCCTTGAGCTCAGGTGTCGTCTCGCCCTTCGTGGCGAGTGCGGTCAGAAATCCGGCAAGGACAACGGGAGACGTCTGCCCGGACATGACCTCGTCCATTGCCCAGCGGGTGTCCTCAACATCGAGGTCTTCGCGGCGAATAACGCGGGAAGTCAGGTCGGGCCAGGTCCACGCGCTCATCGCGCCGGAGTGTCCAGCAGGAGCTTCGTGACCTTCTGTTGGATGTCTCGAGGGTTGATGGGGAAGGCGGTGGTCTCCTCGGCGAGCGACCAGCGTGCAAGCCACTCGTCCTGAGGGCGTGCAATGAGCAGGAGAACCGGCGGGCATGCCTCAACTTCGTCCTTCAGCTGCTTGGCGATACCCATGCCGCCAACCTTCGCCGTCTCGCCATCAAGAATCAGAAGATCGAACGTCTCCTTCTCCAGCAGGTCTTCGATACCAAATTGGGTGGCTGCCTCGTACCACTCGATCGTGGGTGCTCCCTTGCCGGGGCGACGCCCCACAGCGGTCCGCACCTCGTCACGGGTTGCTCGATCATCGCTGTACACCATGACCTTGGCGGTGGCTTTCGCGGTGGCCAGTCCCGCTTCTTGGGATCGTACGAGATCCGACATTCTGTCCTCCATCCGAACTGTATTGGTTCAGGGGTTATCCTATCCCGTCCTAGGTAAACCTGTGTCATTCGTCCAGGCTTTCGTTTGACAAGACACACGTTGTGCAACTCGCCCACCTTTCGCCCCGACTATGGTGTAGGACTCATTTGGTGGAGAATTGCCACGGTACGGCGTGAAATGCGCGTCACTATTGGGACATTTCACGCCGATATGGGACTTTCATCCCAGGAAATGCACATGTTCAGGAGTTTTTAAGACATAATGACGACTGTGAGTACAGCATCTTCGGCTGCCAATCGTGCGCCACACGTTACGCGTCCAAATGTCCTGTCAGTGGGCATCATTGTCTGGCTGTCTAGCGAGGTCATGTTCTTCGCCGGACTGTTCGCCATGTACTTCACGCACCGTTCCGTCGCTGGAAGCGCTGCGTGGAGCGAAGCCGCGGACGTGTTGAACGTACCGTTCGCTGCAGTCAACACAGCAATCCTGATGATTTCGTCCATCACCTGTCAGCTTGGCGTGTGGAAGGCAGAGAAGCTCATTGCCCGCTGCCAAGGCTCGATCTTCCAGGTGAACAAGTGGGGCATGACCGAGTGGTACCTGCTCAGCTTCATCCTGGGCGCGATCTTCGTCAGCCTTCAGATCTTCGAATACTCCGAGCTTGTTGCCCACGGCGTGACCGTGTCCAGCTCCAGCTACGGATCGGTGTTCTACATTACGACCGGCTTCCACGCACTGCACGTCACCGGTGGCCTCGTCGCGTTCCTCCTCATCATCTGGAGGACCCAGATCACCAAGAAGTTTGGCCACCGTGAGGCGTCGACCGCGGTCGTGACGTCCTACTACTGGCACTTCGTTGACGTCATCTGGATTGCACTCTTCTTCATCATTTACGTTCTCAAGTGATGATTACTCTTACCCGACTCAACCCCAACTTTGAAGAAGCGAGGCCATCATCGTGAAGATCACAGCCCTAGCAAGAAGAAGCCGGTACGCACCGGTCGTTCTTCTGTTACTTGCCCTGTTCTTTACGGCCGGAATCTACTCACTGGTTGCACCCCAGGGCGCAACCGCTACCCAGGGATCATCCGAAGCCAACGTCCAAGAGGGCGAATTCATCTTTGAGGCGAACTGCGCATCCTGCCACGGGCCGGATGGTGCGGGCACCGACATTGCACCGTCACTCACCGGTGTAGGCGCCGCCTCCGTGCACTTCCAGATGATCACCGGTCGCATGCCGATGGCCAACAACTCGCCCCAGGCTGAAGTGAAGCCCGCTCAGTTCTCAGAGGAACAGATTTACGACGTCGCAGCGTACGTTGCGACCCTCGGCCCCGGCCCCTCGATCCCCTCCGCCGACATGGTTGATCCCACCCAGGGCGACCCCGCTTCCGGCATGGAGCTCTTCCGTACCAACTGCTCGATGTGCCACAACGCCGTTGGCGCCGGTGGCGCGCTGTCCGAAGGTAAGGTCGCTCCCTCGCTCATGGACTCAACTCCGACCGAGATCTACGAGGCCATGGTGACGGGTCCGCAGTCGATGCCTGTCTTCAACGACGCGAACATTACCCCCGAGGGTAAGCAGGACATTATTTCCTATGTCATTCACCAGCAGGACGCCGAGTCCGTTGGTGGCAACAACCTGGGTTCTGTCGGCCCCGTTGTTGAAGGCATGTGGATTTGGGTTATCGGCATTGGCGGACTCTGCCTCATCGCCGTGTGGATTGGAGCGAAGAAGTCTTGAGCAACGAGATTCAGCCGTACGGGTCGACGGTCAGCAACGACCCCGAGGAGAGGTTTGAGAACCCAGGTCTGCCCCCGCACAAGCCTCGCAAGAACGACTCCAAGCCCGGCCTGAAGAAGCTGGACTCCGCGATCGTCACCGGCGTGTTCAGCCTGTCGGCACTCGCCTCCATCGCGGCAGTCGTGCTTTTCTTCGTGCTTCCCGACTACACGACCCTGGGCAACATTCGCCTCGGCAACCTCATCCTGGGTCTGGGCATGGCCATCGGCTTCGGTGGTATCGGCTTCGCCGCCATCTACTGGGCCAAGGCGCTCATGAACGACGAGGAGATGGTCGAGGAGCGTCACACCTCCCGCACCTCCCCCGACGCGCAGGCTGAGGCCGTGGCGATCATGCGTCAGGGCATCGCCGATTCGGGCGTGGCCCGCCGCCCCTTCATCACCGCGGCACTCGGTGGCGCTCTCGCCCTCGTTCCGCTCCCCTTCCTTGTTCCCCTCGTTGCGAACTTGGGTGAGGAAGATGGTTGGAACATCGGCAAGCTGAAGAAGACCATGTGGGGCACCGGTACGCGCCTGATGACGGACGGTCCGCACGACATGTCCCGTCCCATCAAGAAGGACGACGTCACCATCGGTTCCGTGTTCCACGTGATCCCCGAGGGACTCAACGATCTTTCGCACGAGGAAGGCTACGCAGACGAGAAGGCGAAGGCCGTTGTGCTGCTCATCCGTCTCGACGAGGCCGATCTCAAGCACCCCGAGAACTCCCTCGACGGCATTGTCGCGTTCTCGAAGATCTGTACTCATGTGGGTTGCCCCGTTGCTCTGTACGAGCAGCAGACCCACCACCTGCTCTGCCCCTGCCACCAGTCGACCTTCGATGTGTCCGACGGTGCGAAGGTGGTCTTCGGTCCCGCGAAGCGTCCGCTTCCCCAGCTGCCGATCACCGTTGACGAAGAGGGCTACCTTGTCGCGGAAGGTGACTTCCCCGAGCCTGTTGGACCGAGCTACTGGGAGCGTAAGAAGTGACCACTCCAAAGTATTCACAGAAGCCGAAGCAGTCTGGCGGCGCCCTCAACTACGTTGATGAGCGCGTTGGTCTGTCCGGTCTTGTCAAGGGATTTGCTCGTAAGCTGTTCCCCGACCACTGGTCCTTCCTGCTCGGTGAGATCGCGCTCTACTCGTTCATCACCCTGATCCTCACGGGTATCTTCCTCGCCATGTTCTTCGTTCCGTCGATGGCGACGACCACGTACCCGCTGGATGCTCTTCCTGTGACGGAGCAGGGCAATCAGGTGACTGAAGCCTATGCATCGACCCTGAAGATTTCCTTCGAGGTTAAGGGTGGTTTGCTGATCAGGCAGATGCACCACTGGGCGGCTCTGCTGTTCATGGCCTCCATCGTGGCCCACATGTTCCGCATCTTCTTCACCGGTGCGTTCCGCAAGCCTCGTGAGCTCAACTGGCTCGTTGGCTTCTCGCTCCTCATCCTCGGCCTGCTCGCCGGCTTCACCGGCTACTCGCTGCCCGACGACGTGCTCTCCGGTAACGGCCTGAGAATCGCCGACGGTGTCGCGAAGTCGATACCAATCGTTGGTTCGTGGGCGTCGTTTGCGCTGTTCGGTGGCGAGTTCCCCGGAACCGACATCATCCCGAGGCTCTTCACGCTTCACATCCTTGTTGTTCCCGGCCTCATCCTTGCGCTCGTGGGCCTCCACCTGCTCATGGTGGTTGTTCACAAGCACACCCAGTACCCCGGCCCCGGCCGCAAGGAAGACAACGTCGTTGGCTTCCCTGTCTTCCCGGTTTACGCAGCGAAGGCCGGTGGCTTCTTCTTCATCGTGTTCGGCTTCATTGCCCTGCTCGGTGCGACGCTATCGATCAACAACGTGTGGAACTACGGCGGATACGACCCGTCCCCCGTCTCGGCTGGTGCGCAGCCTGACTGGTACATGCTCTTCATGGAGGGCGCACTTCGTCTCATGCCGGGCTGGGAGTTCGAGTGGCTCGGGTTCACGTTCTCCTTGAACATCCTGATCCCCGGTCTTGTCATCCCCGGCATTCTCTTCGGTGCGCTGGCCATGTACCCGTTCATCGAGGCCTGGGTGACTGGCGACAAGCGCGAGCACCACATCCTGGATCGCCCCCGCAACGTCCCCGTCCGCACCGCGATCGGCTACATCCTCATTGTCGAGTTCTTCATCCTCGTTCTCGCGGGCTCGAACGACATCATGGCAACGCACTTCCACCTGTCGCTCAACGGCATCACGTGGACCCTGCGGATCCTACTCCTCATCGCCCCGTTCATCACGTTCTGGATCGTCAAGCGCGTCTGCCTGTCGCTCCAGCGCCGCGATCGCGAGCTGGCCATGCACGGACGGTCCACGGGCCGCGTCGTCCAGACCGCCGATGGTGCGTTCCACTCGGTGCACCGTCCCCTCGACGAGTACGAGCTGTGGACCCTCGTCCAGCACGATGTCTACCGCCCGATCGAGCACGGCTCCCCCAACGACGCCGACGGCCACACGCGTTCCGACTACAAGAAGCTCAAGAGGCGCTCAAAGGTCTCCCGCTTCTTCTTCGAGGATCGTGTCGAGCCGGTGACGAAGAGTGAGCTGAAGGCAGCTCAGGCTTCGCACCATCACCTTGAGGACGGCAAGCCGTCGACATCCGTCGCACAGCTCGAGCGTCCCACCGACGAAATCGGTTCATAATTTCGCCAAGAGCGGGTTTGCTAGCAGCAAGCCCGCTCTTCAGCGAGACTAGTAACACAGACGTCCCGGCACTTGTCATCCCGGGCAAACATGGAGGAATTACAAATGGCACACTACACACTGCCCGAACTTCCCTACGATTACGCTGCTCTTGAGCCGCACATCTCCGGCAAGATCATGGAGCTGCACCACAGCAAGCACCACAACGCCTACGTGACCGGCGCTAACACCGCTCTCGAGAAGATCGCTGCCGCTCAGGAAGCCGGTGACTTCGGTGCACTCAACCAGTACCAGAGGGACCTGACCTTCAACCTTGGTGGTCACACCAACCACTCCATCTTCTGGAAGAACCTCTCCCCCAACGGCGGCGGTGAGCCCGAGGGCGAGCTGCTCGAGGCCATCAAGGACGCATTCGGTTCGTTCGAGGGCTTCGTCAAGCAGTTCACCGCTGTTGCCACCGGCATCCAGGGCTCCGGCTGGTCCGTCCTTGCCTACGACACTGTCGCTGGCAAGCTCACCACCTTCCAGCTCTACGATCAGGCAAACAACGTTCCCGTTGGCACCCTCCCCGTCCTCATGCTCGACATGTGGGAGCACGCTTTCTACCTCGACTACCTCAACGTCAAGGCTGACTACGTGAAGGCATTCTGGAACCTCGTCAACTGGGAAGACGTCGCTGCACGTCTCCAGGACGCCAAGAAGACCGTCATCGTGAAGTAGTTATCTTCTTCTGTGCGGGTGGTGAGCTGATGCTTACCACCCGCATTTTTTGTGTTCGCGTGGACCCACAACACCATCGGCCACTACCCTGGCCATAACGGATACCCACCACGCACCGAGGGCCCGAATATGGGTCCGTCGGACCATAAGTAGCGACCCGGAAGGGCACCATGACTGACGGACACGTTCCACCACGCAACGGCGAAGGCCGAGATCCTCGGCAGCTGCCTCCCGCCGATCCCGCGCCCATGACCGCCCCTTCAGCGCCCGAGAATGGATCCGTGCCCGCACCGGGGCTACCCTACCCGGATCCCGGTCATCAAGCCCCTCCTACATGGCAGTGGCAGCAGGGCTACCAGGGCCAGCCCCATCCGGGGCAACCGTTTCCGCCACAGCCCTACCAGCAGGCAGCCGGGCAGAACCGACAACTTCAGGGTCAGTGCTCTCCTCCAGAACAGAATCCCCAGGCACCGGGACCGCACCAGTGGGCTCCTGGTACGCAATCGCAATTCTCGGGTCAGCACCCTCAGGCTTCCGGGCAACCAAACCAGGGTCAGTACAGCCAGCAATCTCATGGGCAGATGAACCACCAGGGCTACGGTCAGTACCCACAAAATCCCGGTCACCAGCCACGGGACCCGGGACAGTTTCAGCAGGGTGGCCAGCAACAGGTCCCTCCTCACCAGCAGCAGAATCCGGTCCCGGGTCCACAAGGCTTCAACCCGTCCTTCCAAACCCAGCAGCCGCAGGCAGACGCCGCGTGGAATGCTCCTCGTGGTGGGCAACAGTTCCGCGCTCCTCAGGAAACCCAAAACACGTCTCCTCGTGACGTGGACGAGGACTTCTCTCCACACGTCGCCTCCCCGCAGCATGAGGCTGAGCAGTACCCACCAACTCTCGTCGCACCCATCTCCTCTCCCCCATTCGAATCCCCGTTTTCAGCACCGTCGCCTGCCGCGGAGTCGAACTCGACCGCGGAGTCCGCACCGTCCGCTCATAGCTCGGAGGAATCCGCCTTCGCTTCTCTCGGATCCCTTGACGAGGATGACAGTGCAGAACAAGGTACGGCTGAACAGAACACCGCAGAAGACTCTAAGCCGCAGGAGCCCGCAGAGCAGGACAACCCGGCACAGGCGGTCAATCACGTGCCTCCTCGTCCCACTGAGCCGGATCCCGGTCCGCAGGAGAGGGCCGATGGTGCTCCCGAGCAACACCGGTTCGATCAAGGATCTCATACGGCTTCCGCCAATCAGGCAAGCGTCACACCACAGGGAAGCCCCACGACACAGGACAGGCAACCGTCCACTGCGCCTCAGGGCTTGAACCAGCCTCTGGGTTCAGGCAAGCCTCAAGGCTCGGGTCGGGCCCAGTACCAGCAGAGCGATCAGGACCACTTTGCCCATCAGCCATCCGTTTCGTCGAACCAGGTGGGCTACGGTCAGCAAGCATTCGCGCAGGGCGGGCAGGGACAACATCCCGGGAACAGGGCTAGTTACGTACAGGGACCGGGCTCCAGTTATCAGCCTTACCGGGATCAGGGAGCCCAGCCTGCTATGGGGCAGGCACCCTATGGTCAGCGTGGCTACGGTGGCGGATACTCCCAGCCTCAGAAGAGCAAGAAAGGACTGTGGATCGGTCTCGGGGTCGTTGCGCTCGTTCTCGTGGTCGCAGTGATTCTCTTCTTCGCACTTGGCGGTGAGGACAAGTTCCGTGATGGCATGAAAACGATGTTTGAGGAATCCGAAGTCACTGCCGCTTCGGCCTCGGCGGAGGGCATCATGACGGAGGAGGAGTACAACGCCTGGTTCGACTGCGTTGTCGAGACCGGCCGTGACGAGTTCCCTGACTCTCTCATTGAGAAGATCGAGGAACACGACTTCGATGTTTCGCCGTCGGAACAGCAGGAGATGAGCGCGGTCTTCGCCCAGTGCCTTCCCGACTAGAGAAAATTAGTTCAGCAGTCTTTCGTACCGATTCGTTCCGGAGTCACTCCGTGACGGAAGAACGCCTCTCGTAGCTGTTGGGGACAGGTCCTCAGGAAGCCTCGATAGGCGCTTTCTCTGGTGTTTCAACGGTTTTATCATGCCTCTCGTGCTTGGGGTACCAAACCCCACGAGCGGCACTTCCCTTTCATTTTCAGGCTGTTAGGTTGTCAATCAAGCTCTCTCTGCGAGCTTCGTGATGAAAGGGAAGGCATCATGAATTCAAGACAGCATTGGCAAGGCTATGCGGGCAACGCCGGGCAGGTCGGCTACGCGCAGAATGGCAGTCAGCCGCCATACGCGAACCGCGACCCCTACGCTCATCAAGACCCGTACAGCTACCAGTCCCCCACCTATCAGCAGCCCTATCCGGGTGACTACGGCTACGGCGTGCCGCCAAAGAAGTCCAACTCCACCATCTGGATCGTTCTCGTCGCCATCGTCACCCTCGTTGCTGGCGGCCCGGGCCTGTGGTTCTTCCTCGGCAGTGACGACGACCAGGGAGGCGATGGCAGGCCGAGTCGTGCGGAGGTTCGCGAAGGGCTCGAGGAGCTCCTCACCAAGCAGTTTGAGAGTAGCGGTACAATTCCCGAGGACTATGGTTTCCGCTCATCCTTCAGCCTCGATGAGTACTACGACTGCATCGTCGACGGTCTTTACGATGATGCCTCGGATGAGAGCCTGAGACTGATCGCCGCCGGCGATCCCACGGTTCCCGTTCCGGACAAGGATGCAACCCTCATGACGACCGTCAGCAATCAGTGCGCAACGGACCAGCTCTCCTAGATTGTGCAATCTGGGATTGGCAGGTTCGTCCACGAACGCCACTCCCACGCACGTTCACCCGCTCCACTGGGTTTCAATACCCTAATGTCTATATCAGGTGTCACAACCACAAGGTAGGCGGCATGACGTCGAACTGGCAGAACCACGACAACTATCAGGGCTACGGGAGCTCTCCGTTCCTTGGCGGTGATCGGGACAAGCCGTGGCGGGGTGGACGCTCCGAGCGGGCACCGGAGCCACGACGTTACGACAGGGAGCCTCCCCGGCAGGGCAACGGAGCTTCACCAAACAGGGTTAGGCACGGGCTCCTCATTGTCGTCGTTGCCCTCTTGATCATGTTTTCTGTCATCGGAATTGTCGTAGGTCTCCTCATCGGCGCGAGCGACGAGGATTCAAGCGACGGTCGACCTAGCCAGGAAGAAGTCGAGAACGGCCGCGCAGGCCTCCTCCAGATGCAAACCGAGGGGCTTGGGCTCTCCACCGAGGAAGTGAGTTACCCCGCCAATTTCGACTTCGATGAGTACTACTCCTGTGTCGCCGTTCGCATCATGGAGACCATTTCGGTCGATGGTCTCACCATCATTGCCACTGCCGATGCTGAGGCAACCATGTCCGAAGAAGACGCAGGGCTCCTCAAGACCTCAACCATCCATTGCTCGAACCTGCAACTCTAAACCTCCACCATAGCGCTCCTCATACGTACAACCCGAGGAAAGCTCAATCACCGCAGCACCACGTGTTGAAAAACGACCACACGCACCACATTGATCCGACCACTCACCCTGATTGAGAGGCAAACCGCGATGACTTCGGGAAACAACGAGGACTGGAACAATTCTCAGTTCCAGCAGGGCTACCCCAATCAGAGAGGCTTCCAGCACACCTCCCCGCAACAGTCTTACTCGGGCGCTCCCTACGCCCAGCCGGACGGTACCCCTGACCAGCCGTACGGCAATCTCCACCAGGGGCAAACTACTACCAGGGCTACGACGGCTACCAGCAACCTACACAGTCCAAGGCGTGGCTGTGGATCATCATCGCTGTCGTAGCGGTTACTGTCCTGGGTGTCGTACTCTGGCTCGTCTTGGGCCGAGGGGACGGTAAACCCAGCCGTGACGAGGTTCGTGATGGTTACGAGCAGGTCCTTATCGAGCGATACGCGGACGATACCTACGGTCTCGAAACTCCCGTCTACCCGGAAGGTTTCGATATTGACGCGTACTACGAGTGCGTGGTCGATGGAATCTACGACAATATGACGACTGAGTCTCTCGAGATCATCGCCTCGGGAGATTCTGAACTGCCGCTTCCCCATGACCAGTTGAGCATCCTTGTCGACTACGACACCGGCTGCTACCAGGGCATATGGTGATCGAGGCTGCTCCCCCGCCTGCTGACTAGCCCTGAATCAAAACCAGCTTTCACGCACCTCCAACCGCTCCTAAAACCATCGAGGTTGAGCATGGGTCTTTCCACGAAACCGTAGGAAAATTGAGGCAATGAGGCATTGGTGAGTCCTTGGGGATTACACCCCTCCAAGGAGCTGTACTCGCGGATTCTGCCGGTGTTAGGTTGATATGCGTAACGGAACTCCGACTAGCTTCGGACCGGCCACGGGCCAGTTCGAACAAAGGTAGATGAAAATGACAACTGGGAATAACAATCAGAACTATGGTCCCCACGACGGTCAGGGCAACTGCGAAGGCGATCAACTCCGCCAAAGTCTTGCCGGATGGTCCCCACGACGGTCAGGGCAACTGGAACCAGCCCCCGTCGGCTCCCTCCGGCTCCCATGCGGGCTACCAGCAGGGTGGCTACGACCAGGGCCAGTACAGCCAGGCTCCGTACGGACAGCCCCAGTACGATCAGCAGGGTTACGGCGGTCAGCCGCCCTACGGTCAGCCCCCTCAGGGCGGTGGCGGCTCCAAGACCGCACTGATCATCGGCGGCATCGTCGTTGCTCTTCTCGCGATTGGCGCGGCAGTTTACTTCTTCTTCTTTGCTGGCGACGACGAGACCGACGCTGACGAGGATCAGACGACAATCGAAGAGACCACCGAGGGTGGCGACACGACGACCGATTCCGAGGAGAACACCACTCCCGAAGACGACATATTCACGACCGATCCAGAGGACGACATTACGACCGACGGTGGCTTGACCGACGATGAGACCAACGGTGAAGAAACCTACGGCGACCCAAATGGTGACCCCGCCCAGTTCCGTCAGGGCATGGAGGACATCCTCGCAGCAAGTGGCCTGACCGAGGAAACCGCCGCCCAGGCTGGAATCACCTCCGACCAGTGGGACAGCTACCTCAACTGCATCACCGATGAGTCCCTCCAGCGACTCGCCCCCGACGCCATCGAGTCCATCTCTAACGGTGTTGACGTCTATGACGAGCACTCCGTGAACGAGATTTCCGACATCGCAATCCAGTGTGGCGCGGACGCCGGAATCGGCTGATCAACTGAATGAGAACGAACGAAGACTGACATGGGGTTGGGCGGTAGCGGAAGCTGCCGCCCAACCCCTTACCTCATTGCCCCAGAGACTGCTCGGGCACGTGCTTCTGCGCCTGCTGAACCTACTACACCTTGAACCACCACGACCAACACCAGCTCCCTTCGTGGCGCCGTGCGGCTACTATTCCGTGGGGTTCACCGCCTCGCAACGACCGATGAACCCAAGACTGTAAACATTGTTAACTTAATCTGAATGTTGCCTGTAAGGACCGTCGAGAAGTACCGATTTGTTCGGTTTATCTAGAGCATTATCAGCCGCCCCGGTGTAGTGTGTTAGGCACCCCATCCAGGTAAGGAGGACACCATGTCCGAGAAGAATCACGATCACGAGAACGTCAAGGACAACGCGCCTTACAACCCGCTGTCACCGCACGCTGAGGATCCCGATTTCGAATCCCAGCCTACCCACGAGCCCGCTGTGGGCCACGGCGGAGAATACGATCAGAAGCCGTACACTGATCAAACAGAGGACTCTCATGACACCGATGGTCATGGAGAATATGATCAGAAGAACTACCGCGATCACGCTGAGGGACGGCCGAAGCATCACGATAGTTAACTGAAACGAGGGACGTGACAGCAACACAATCTAAGAACCGCGGCATCTATCAGGTTGCCGCGGCTCTTCTTGTCTCCATTGTCGGCATCAACCTCTTCTTTATCACCGGTGTGACTGCCAACGAAGTCAGTCAATCCGAGTACCGTGAGGCTCTTCTGGACCAGCTGGACTACGATGATCGCCTCATTCGCCCCAGTGATGCCACAGACGCCGAGAACCAGTTCTACGACATGTGCCTAACGAACGGGACCTACAACCGCATCACGGCCCGCGGAAGGGACGTCGTCGCCCATGCGGACAACCTTGGCAAGCTCCACGACAACGACTTCGAGATCATTGTCTTCAGAGCCCGAGATTGCCGCAGAGAGGTCTACGACGACAGAGACCAGTAAGCAGTGAAGGGGGAAGCAGACGATCTGCTTCCCCCTTCCGCATTCGTCAGCGCTGTCTCAACCGCGCTGATCGCGATGATGCTGAGACAGCGCATGCGTTGATTTGTCACCCCATACCCGACCCTTAGTCTTTCGGTCCCCTACTCTCACGGGCACATTCAGCAGGTCGCGCGCAGGTCTTGCACATCGGGTTCCGCAGTCCGCTACGGTCGCAAGGATCCTCATGACCCACCAGGAGGTCACGGGAATTGTCAGGGACGTTCAGTGGCCGTTGCCTCGTTCCTCAAAGGGCCGCTCTGGGTCCTCTGAGTGGCCGCTCTAGGGCCCCTGAGTGCCCGAGGATCCGTGCACCCACCGGATTGGTATCTGAGGGCGATGCGACGCGACGGCGGAGTATGCGGCGGGCGTTGATCACTTGTGCCTGGATAGTCGAATGCCCCGACCGAGTCGGGGCATTCGTGAGTAGCTGCTACGCCTTAGTGAGAGTAGTGTCCACGGTTGTTCTCGAGGGCATATCCGACGGCTCCGATGGCGGAGACGACCAGGCCGAGGCCGAACATCCACCAGCCAACTGCGAAACCTGCGGCGACGAGGGCCGAAGCAACGCCGACGACGAGGGGCCACCACGAGGACGAGTTGAACTCGCCGTACTCGCCCTCAGCCTCATCGATGTTGCCTTCCTCGTTGTCCGAGGGACGGAAGTCGACGCGACGGGATGTCAGCCAGAGGAATCCGGAGACGAAGAAGAACATGAAGCCAAGTCCCACAAAGACCATCGTTCCGATGGGTTCTGCATCGGCGACGAGCGCGTATGCGACCGCAACGATCCAGAAGAAGATGCCGGGAAAGAGGAAGAGCCCAGTCTCGCTGACGAGTCCGCGACGTTCCTTAGTCTGATTCTGCGTCACTTCTTTTCCTCCACGCTAGATGCCGATACTGGTTCGGGTTCGATGCGGTCCATGGCCGCGACCTCGGGATGATGGAGGTCGAAGGCGGGACGCTCGGAACGGATCCGCGGCAGCGACGTGAAGTTGTGTGCCGGGAAGGGCGTTGCGGTTGCCCACTCGAGGGAGCCGCCGTAACCCCACGGATCGTCCGGGAGCGGAGCGGGCTTCGGACCGGTGTGGGTCTTGAGCACGTTCCACAGGAACACGAGGGTGGAGATGGCGAGGACCGCAGCACCGACCGTGGAGATCTGGTTGTAGGTCTGGAAGCCATCCTCTGGCATGTAGTCCGGAATACGACGTTGCATGCCCTGAACACCAAGCCAGTGCTGAATCATGAAGGTCAGGTGGAAGCCAATGAAGGTTAGCCAGAAGTGAATCTTGCCCAGCCTCTCGTTGAGCCTGCGACCAGTGAACTTGGGCCACCAGAAGTAGAAGCCCGCGTACATGGCGAACACGACCGTGCCGAAGAGGACGTAGTGGAAGTGCGCAACCACGAAGTAGGTGTCGTGGATGTGGAAGTCCATAGCCGGGGAGGACAGGATGACGCCCGTGACACCGCCGAGAACGAAGGTCAGGAGGAAGCCGATTGCCCACAGCATCGGCGTTTCAAACGAGAGTTTTCCTCGCCACATCGTGCCGATCCAGTTGAAGAACTTCACGCCAGTCGGGACCGAAATCGCCATCGTAAGCAGGGAGAAGAAGCTCAGCATGACGCCACCGGTCGTGAACATGTGGTGCGCCCACACGGTCACGGACAGAGCTGCAATCGCGATGGTCGCGTAGATGAGGCCCTTGTAGCCGAAGATCGGCTTGCGGGAGAAGACGGGGATGATCTCGGAAATGATGCCGAAGAACGGCAGGGCGAGAACGTAGACCTCGGGGTGCCCAAAGAACCAGAAGAGGTGCTGCCACAGGAGCGCGCCACCGGCCTCGGGGTTGTAGATCTGACCGCCCAGGATGCGGTCGAAGGCGAGGCCAAACAGGGCGGCCGCGAGGACTGGGAAGGCCATGAGGACCAGCAGCGAGGTCACGAGAATCGTCCAGGTGAGGATCGGCATGCGGAACATGGTCATGCCCGGTGCGCGCATCGTAATGATGGTCGCAATGAAGTTGACGGCACCGAAGATCGTGCCGAAGCCGGTCATGGCGAGACCCATGATCCACAGGTCACCACCCAGGCCCGGCGAGAACGCGTTCGACGATAGTGGCACGTACGCGGTCCATCCGAACGAGGCGGCACCCTTCGGGGTGAGGAAGCCAGCGATCGTGATGAGGCCACCGAAGAGGAACAGCCAGTAACCGAACATGTTCAGGCGCGGGAAGGCCACATCGGGGGCGCCGATCTGAATCGGGACAAGTACGTTACCGAATGCGGTGAACATCGGGGTTGCGAACAGGAACAGCATGATTGTTCCGTGCATCGTGAAGAACTGGTTGTACTGTTCCTTCGACTGGAGCAGCATACCGGGTTCCCACAGCTCGGCCCTGATGACGAGGGCGAGAACGCCACCGATCAGGAAGAACGCGAACGCGGTAATGAAGTACATGTAACCGATCGTCTTGTGATCGGTCGAGGTGATCCACGAAATGAACACCTTACCGAGGGACTGCTTCTTGGGCTTGAGGCCCGGAACGAACTCTCCCTCGACGATTGCTTGATCGACGTCAGTGGTCGCCATTATCTGCTCCCTCTAGTGCGTACTGCCTGTTGTACTCATCGCCACGGGTTCCGGTGTTGCCGGCCTCGCGGAGCTTTTCCATCTCAGCATCGTAGGTTTCACGGTCAACGACCGCGACGTTAAAGACCATTTCTGCGTGGTACTCGCCGCACAGCTCTGCACACTTACCGGAGTAGACGCCCTCTTCGTGGGGCGTGACCTGGAAGGTGTTGACGCGGCCGGGGATCATGTCGATCTTGTACAGGAAGGCGGGGATCCAGAAGGAGTGGATCACGTCGCGCGACTTCACGGTAAACTCGACCGTCTCGTCGACCGGGAGGTACAGGGTCGGGAGCGTCTCCTCAGCGCCAACCTCACCGTCGTTGAAGGATATGCGGTCACCGGAGAAGTACACGTCATCCGAGGTGTAGTTGAAGTCCCAGCTCCACTGCTTGCCGTAAACCTCGATCTCGACGTCGGGTTCTGCGGACACGTCGTTCATCTCTGCCGTAGCGCGGGTGGAGAACACGAAGAGAACGCCGACCATGATGATCGGAACGATCGTGTAGAGAATCTCGAGCGGAACGTGATAGCGAAGCTGCACGGGGAGCGCGTTGTCGTTCTTACGCTTGCGGTAGGCGATCACGCACCACAGGACCAGCACCCAGACCAGAACGCCGACCGCGATGGCAGCAAACCATGCGCCATTCCACAGGTCGATCAACTGACTGGTCCTGTCAGTCATTCCCCTTGTCGAGGGGAGGAATCCAACATCGATGCCCTTACCGGGTTCGCTCGGAGAATGATCCGTCGAACAGCCGGCGGCCAGTGCTACGACACCGAGGAGCGCACCGAAGCGGGCCAATCCCCTACGCCGTTGCTGTGTTTCACGCACGGTAGTGTACCTTCCTTCACGTTTCCCACTCCGCGAATCCTGGGCAGAGATAGGGACTATCGTCCTAAGACTCTACTGTACATAGTTTTTTCAGGATTGAGTGCCATTGAAAGGGCGAAACCGTACGTGTTTCTTGTAAATACGGACATTTCCCCGCACCGAAATGGTGCGGGGAAATGTTTCTGAGAGAATTACTCTTCGGCTCTCTTGTTTCCGGGGCCCTACTCGGAGTCCTCGACGGCCGGGATCTGCGCGACAACATCGACGAGAGCGGCCATGGCGGGCGCTTCTTCATCACCGGGAACGAGGATCAGGACCCTCGAACCAACCGGAACGCCTTCGAGAACGTCAAAGGCTGATCCGGCACCGATTGTGGTGTTCTGCACACCACCGAAATCGATCGATGCCTCTGTCTGCGAGTTTTCCCACGTGGCTGCCGAATACTGGAAGTACACGACCGAGCCGGGTCCGCCAACCTCTTCACCATCGGACTCTGCCACGACGATGGACTCGAGCTCCTCGGGTTCGTCGGCGCCGTCCTTGACGGTGACGGTCGACAGTTCGCCAAGCCCTCCCTCGATGTCGACGGGGAGCTCATCCAGCGGAGTGACTTCTGTTGCCTCGGGGTCGCCCACCTCGTCATCGGAGATGGCGTCGTGGATTTCGACAATGAAGACGATCGTGTCGGACTCACCGATGCCGGCGGTCTCGTTACCACCCATGGGGCCGTAACCAAGATCCGCGGGAACGGAGATGATGACGGTGGAGCCGATCTTCTGGCCGGCAAGACCATCGCGCCAACCCTGAACGACACCGCTCAGCGGGAAGGCTGTTTCCTGGCCGCGCTCGTAGGACGAGTCGAACGTCGTGTCGCTCCCCCAGACCATGCCCGAGTAGTCGACAAAGACGAAGTCGTCGCGAGTGATCTCGCGGCCATCTCCCTCTTCCACGACGGAGACCTGGAGCTGATCCGGTTCCGTGGCGGCCTCGAACTCGAGGAACTTCAGACCGTCCTCTTCAACGATGGTCGGCATCCCCTCATCGGAGATCAGCGGCTCAACCTCGGCCGGGGTGGTCTCCTCCTCGGTTGTGCCTTCCTCGGGGGTTGTCACATCCTCGGTGGCGATCGTTTCTTCTCCGGTGGTCGACTGCTCGTCGTCGTTCGAAGAACATCCTGCAAGTACCAGGCTCGCTACTGCGGCGAGCGCGACGAACTGTCGCTTCACTCGCATCAGTGGAAGGAGTCGCCGCAAGCGCAGGAACCCGTGGCGTTCGGGTTGTCGATGGTGAAGCCCTGACGCTCAATGGTGTCAGCGAAATCGATGGTTGCACCATCGAGGTACGGGGATGACATCTGGTCGACAACGACACCAACGCCGTCGAAGTCACGGACGAGGTCGCCATCGAGCTCGCGCTCATCGAAGTACAGCTGGTACATGAGGCCAGAACATCCGCCCGGCTGGACTGCTACGCGGAGGCGCAGGTCGTCACGACCTTCTTGGGCGAGCAGGCTACGAACCTTGTTCGCTGCGACATCAGTGAGTTCTACACCGTGGACTGCGAGTGTTTCAGTCATGAGTTTCTCCTTAAAACTTTAGCCAGAAGGCTAGTACAAGATTACGTCCATCTCCCAGGCTTTCCAAGGACCCTCCTGGAACCTTGCTGGATGCGTTACCAAATTTCACCGTTTTTTACCGTGCCCAGGTTTGGGCGATTGTGGCCATGGCGTGTCGCAATCCAGAGATGTCCCCGCCGTCCGGTTCGTACGAATAGGAACCGGACAGCCCGAAGCGCGCGAGTTCGTGCCGTTGTAGGCGGCCGGAGCCGTACACGACGAGAACGGGGATCGCGTGCTCCTCAGCAACCTGAGCAAGAACGAACAGGGATCTCGGCAGGTCAAGGCCGATTTCGCCCGTAACAAACACCACAAGGTCGGAGCGCTCAATCTCGCCGGACAGTTTCCGCGCAACGAGGTCACCGGCCCACGCGAAACGCGCCCCCACCGCCTCGAAGAGCAGGCCAACGCCTCCGCCGATGCCGCTGGTCGGGCTTCTCGCATCGAGTCCGCCACTCAGCAGTGACCGCCTGACCGGACTCGGCAGGTTCGCGCCAAGGTGACGTTCCAGTTCCTGAGCCTCGAGCGGGCTAAGGAGCCCGCGCCGGTCGAGCCAGCGCGGCAAGCCATTGACGCCAAGGAGTGGCTGCTCGGATGAGGACGTCACGAGGACATCGGTGCCCGCGAGCAGCTCCGCGAGTCCCGAAGCATCATCAACATCAAGCGCATCGAGCATGCCCCGACCAAGGTCGGGATGTACCCTACACGGCAGGTTGATGGTGATGCTCGAGGGCTTCTCGGCAAGGACGGAAGCCAGCACGTGACCGAGGGTGGAGGAATCCTCACCCCACGAGTGGGACGCGTCAATCGTCCAGCGATACCCCTGGGTGAGGACCGGGACGGGCACTCCCCCAGCGTCAACGACACCGAGTTCGCCGCCTCGGAGTTCGGCAAGGACGTCACACAGATCGCCCTCACCGTCACTCATGGGTACGGCCTTGACCTCGGCACGCTCCCGCCACGCGGGGAGGGCCGCCTCAAGGGCAACTCCCGCCGGTGCGGTCTCGATCCTCGTTGCGGTGAGAAGGACCCTCACTGACCTAGCCTTGAGAGTAGGAGCGCCTCGGCGAGGATCGCGTTGCGGAACACTCCCAGATCGAGTGACTCGTTGCCGGAGTGGGCACGAGTATCGGGATCCTCAATGCCGGTCACGAGGATCTTGGCCTCGGGGAAGACCTTCGAGAGGTCGGAGATAAAGGGAATGGAGCCACCCACGCCGATGTCGACGGGTTCGGAGCCCCACGCATCTCGCAGAGAGTCGCGTGCGATGTCCATGACGTCGTTGTTGACGGCTTGGAAGGCGGGGCCGAGTTCGCCGGCACCGAAGGTGAGTCGCGCACCGAACGGCACGTGCTCTTCGAGGTGCTTTTTCAGTGCCTCAAACGCATCGGCGGGTTCCTGCCCGGGCGCAATGCGGAGCGACAGCTGGAAGCGGCAGGACGGAATCATCGTGTTGGAGGACTTCTCAACCGACGTCACGTCCATGCCAATCACCGACAGCGCGGGCTGGGTCCAGAGGCGGGATGCGATGGAGCCGGTACCGGTCAGTTCCACGCCATCGAGGATCCCCATGTCCTGGCGGAGCTGTTCTTCAGGATAGTCGGCCTGAGTATCGTCGTATCCGGCGAGGCCCGCCACGGCAACGGAGCCGTTCTCGTCGTGCAGGGTCGCAATGAGCCTGGAGGCAACGGTGACGGCATCGAGCATGGGGCCGCCGTACATGCCCGAGTGAAGGGCGTGGTCGAGCACATCAACTGTGACATCGAGGCCAACGATGCCGCGCAGGGAGGTGGTGAGTGAGGGAACGTCAACGGTCCAGTTGTTCGAGTCCGCCACAACAATGACGTCTGCCTCAAGTCGATCCTTGTAGGTGTTCAGGAAGTTAACAAACGTGGGCGAACCAATCTCCTCCTCACCCTCGATGAAGAGAGTGACCGACACGGGCAGACCGCCCAGCTGCTCGAGCACGCGAAGCGCACCAGCGTGGAGCAGGACTCCCGCCTTGTCGTCGGCGGTGCCGCGACCATACAGGCGACCATCGACCTCCGTCGGTTCGAACGGTTCCGTGTCCCACGTGTCGCGTTCCCCCGGGGGCTGCACGTCGTGATGCGCGTAAAGAAGGACCGTGGGGGCTCCCTCGGGACCCTGCTTGTGCGCAAGGATCGCGGGACGACCCGTTCCGTTCGGGGTTTCCAGCTTGATGGTTTCAATATCGGTGATGCCGCATCCCTGAAGGATCTCGGTCACACGCGCCGCGGATCGATCCAGTTCGCTCTGGTCGAATGCCGGGGAGGACACCGAGGGGATTCTAACGAGGGATTCAAGTTCTGCACGCACGACGGGTAGCACATCGTCGACTGCGGCAGTAAAGGAGGCGAGATCTGTCATGTTTCAAACCCTACTCGTTCCACGTTAGGATTGGCACGTGAGCAAGGAACAGGAATCGGATAAGCCAGAGGTCATCAACACGGTGCCCGTTGGCAAAGGCAGGCCCACTCCCAAGCGTAAGGAGGCTGAGGCCGCCAACAGGCGACCCCTGGTTCCCAAGGACCGCAAGGCCGCGAAGAAGGCCGCCCGCGCACAGCGCGACATCGAGTTCCAGCAGGAGCAGCTCGCCATGAAGACCGGCGATGAGGCACACCTGCCCTACACCCACAAGGGACCGGTCCGCCGTTGGGCACGCGACTACATTGACGCTCGTTTCAACCTTGCCTCGTACTTCTTCTTCCTGGCATTCGCAGTTCTCCTGCTCGTCTTCCTTCAGACGATCAACGCCCAGGCAGCCCTCATCACCATGATCGTGCTGTACGCACTCATGGCACTCATGCTCGTCGACTCGTTCTTGGCGACTCGCAAGCTCCGCAAGAAGGCAGTCGAGAAGTTCGGTGAGGAGCGGATCCCCCGCGGACTTCGCTGGCAGATGTTCGGCCGCACCTTCTACCCGCGCCGGTGGCGCCGCCCCATCCCCATGGTGGAACGTGGCGAGTGGCCCGCTGGCGCCAAGTAGACCCGGCGACCGACAGAATCTAACTTCAAGGGCACTGTGACCGATCCGGTCGCAGTGCCCTCTTGTTTGTACCAGGCGCTCCCCTTGTTCATTCTCGGCTTTAGCCCGTGCCTGCGGTTAGCCGTCGTCCATCTGACCTCGGCGTTCTCCAGTTCTCCCCACCCGAGCGTGCCGCTGGGCACAACGACACTCGGAGAAAGCACAGCATCGGTTGGGCAGGTTGCCAGGTACGGGACTAGACTCGAGCCGTGGTTAACTACGAATTTCTTGGTAATTCGGGACTCAAGGTCTCCAATCTCATTTACGGAAACTGGCTCACTCACGGAAGCCAGGTCGAGGAGGACGCCGCAACGGCTTGCGTGCACGCCGCCCTCGATCACGGCATCACCTCCTTCGACACGGCTGATGTGTACGCGAACGGCGCCGCAGAGTCGGTCCTCGGTCGTGCACTCGCTGGCGAGAATCGTGACGATATCGAGATCCTCACGAAGGTGTACTGGCCGACGGGACGCAGGCGTCACAACGATGCTGGCCTGTCGCGTAAGCACATCATGACCTCGATCGATAACTCCCTGCGCAGGCTCGGAACCGACTACGTCGATGTCTACCAGGCACACCGCTACGACGTTGAAACTCCCATTGAGGAGACAATGCAGGCTTTTGCCGATGTGGTCCGCGCCGGCAAGGCTCTCTACATTGGCGTGTCCGAGTGGACCGCTGAGCAGATCAAGTACGCCCACGACTTCTCCAAGGAGCTGGGCTTCCAGGTCATCTCGAACCAGCCTCAGTACAACATGCTGTACCGCGTGATCGAGCCCGAGGTCATCCCCATGTCGGAGCAGTGCGGGATTAACCAGATCGTCTTCTCCCCCATGGCTCAGGGCGTCCTGTCCGGCAAATACAAGGTCGGCGAAGAGCCGCCCGCAGGCAGCCGCGCAACCGACGCCAAGGGTGGCGCACGCACCATCCAGCGTTTCCTCTCGGACGAGATTCTGCGTGCGGTCGCAAATCTCAAGCCGATTGCCGACGAACTGGGCATCACCCAGGCTCAGCTTGCTCTCGCCTGGGTCCTCCAGAACGACAACGTCACCTCCGCGATCATCGGTGCCACCCGCCCCGAGCAGATCGCAGAGAACGTCGTCGCAGCTGACATCACGGTCCCCGACGAACTCCTGTACAAGATCGATCGCGTCCTCGAGGACGTCATCATCGATGACCCGAGGCTCACCTGGGAGAACGCACCCCACGAGCGTCCCGAGATCAAGCGGTAACAACCTCACCGGTGCGTCCAATTAGCACTCGCTGATCGAACACCTGAAAACGACACTGCTCCCCGAGAAAAAGGCTGATACTCAGTACTTGTCTCGGGGAGCACTGTCTTCATCAAGGGGTTTAGGTTGAGGGCATCCGGGTGAATTAGTGCATCCGGATCATAGAATACAAAGATGCGCTGAAGGGCTCTCCATAGGAGAGCCCTTCCGTCACGTTGTGAAGCTATTGTGCTGGCGAACTACGACTCAACAGCGCCGGCGAACTGGGATCCACTTGCGTTGGTGGATGGCGGTTCACTTGCGCTACTGAACTGAGGGTCAGATGTGGGCGTTGGCGCGGTTGAGCTTACCGGGGAGGCTGGGACCCTCGTAGACGAACGAGGAGTAGATCTGAACGAGATCTGCTCCGGATCCGAGCATGGCCTGGACGTCATCGATGGTGGTGATGCCGCCGACGCCGATGATGACCTTGTCGACCGGGAGCTGGTCACGCAGTCGCCTCACGATCGTGAGGCTCCGTTCCGTCAGGGGTGCACCCGAGACTCCACCGCGGTTGTACTCGTGGTCGATGGTCGTGTTGGTGGCAACGATGCCGTCAAGATCCTTCTCGAGCACCAGCCCCGCCATGTCATCGATCCCCTCAGGAGACAGATCGGGAGCGATCTTGATGAGCAACGGAACGTGCCTCTTGGCGGCCTTGTTTGCCGCTTCGCGGGTGGCGTCGATGATGGGTGAGAGCGCTTCCTTCGTTTGAAGGTCGCGCAGTCCCGGGGTGTTGGGAGAGGACACGTTGATGACGAGGTAGTCGACGTAGGGAGCGAGCCTGCTGGCCGCGATGCGGTAGTCGCCTGCCGCATCCTCCTCCGTGGTCCACTTGTTCTTGCCGATGTTGACGCCGACGACGATGGAGCGTCCACGCTTGGTCGAACGCAGGTCCTTCAGCCTCTTTGCCACGACCTCGGAGCCGTCGTTATTGAAGCCCATGGCGTTGCGCAGGGCGCGATCTTCGAGGTGGCGCCACATGCGGGGCTGTTCGTTGCCCGGTTGCGGTTCGGGGGTGACGGTACCGATCTCGATGAAGCCGAATCCGAGAGCATCAAGACCCTCGATCGCCACGGCGTTCTTGTCCATGCCGGCAGCAAGACCCACAACACCCGGGAGCTGACGACCAAACGCCGTCGAGTGGCCGGGCTTGCGGCCTCGCCCAAAGCTCGCCCTCATGAGAGGAGCAAGAGGTGACTTACCCGCGAGCGAGATGGCCTCGATTGACTCGTGGTGTGCCTGCTCAGGATCAATCTTGGTCAGGACATTGTCGAAAAGTAGTCGGTAGAACACCACTACAGTCTAGCCGCGATCCCGCAGGTAGGGCCTTCCTTTCTCACCGCGACCAGCTCACATCCAGGACGCCGTGCCCCCTGAAGAAAGAGCCTCCCCTCGAGAGGAGGAAAGACTCAGAGAAGAAGAAAGCGTGAGAACGAAAAGGCATGAGAGCGAGAAAGTATGAGAGCGAAAAAGTGTGAGAGCGAGAACGCTCGAGGGTGAAGAAGAGACAAGCGAAGAAGAGAATCTCCGGGCCGGTTGCCCGCTAGCCGTTCTGCTGGGCGAGGCGGGCGGGAGAGGAGTTGTAGAGCCACACCATCGCGACAACCGCGAGCACGGTCGGCACGTACCAGTAGGCGAGGCCACCGTCGCGCCATGGGCTCCACTTGTCGAGCGGCAGGGACACGAAGATTCCGATGAGGGGCATGACGACGTTGATCAATGCGCTGATCCACGCCACCCTTCTCATACGGCGGCCGTTGTGGAGAAGTCCAGCGCTCATCGCGATCCAGGTGATCGCGGCAATGAGCGTCAGCACGGCCGTGCCCGGGCGATCTTCCATGAATGCGGTGGTGGCTCCGACGACTCCGAGCCAAGCGAACACCAGGGAGGCTGCGGCAATGAAGAGTAGCAGTAGGCGAGCTGTGCCGTGCGCGGTGCGCCGACTGTCCGACAGTTCGTGCGATGGCGAGTTCTTTTCCACTCGACCTCCTTCATTACCCAGCTATGATGATATACGTGTCTGAACTGAACTTTATTCAACAAGCCCCAGATAAAACTACTGCCAACGTCCTAGTCGTGCCCGTTATCACCGGCGACAATGGCGTTCACATCCTGGCCGATTCGCTCCCGAAGAAGGTGGCGGCCGGACTCGATGAGGTCCTGCCGAAGATTGGAGTGTCGGGTAAGACCGATGCCCTGACGCGCATTCCCGCGCCTTCCGACATTGCTGCCGACACCGTGGCCTTCGTCGGTACCGGCAAGAACCAGGACAAACTGGAGTCGATTGACCTGCGCGAGGCATTTGGTGCCGCAGTGCGCGGACTGTCGGGCGTTTCACACGTGGCCCTGGCGGTTCCGTTCGATGATCCGGAGTCGATCTACCAGTCCGGTCTCGGTGCTCTACTCGGCGCCTACACCTTCGAGGACTACAAGGTGCAGACCGCTCCCCCGGAGACCATCACCGTCACGGCCCCGAGCAAGCTAAAGAAGGCTGAGCTTGAGGCTCTCGCCACCGAGGCCAGCATTGTTGCCGAGGCAGTGAACAAGGTTCGCGACCACGTGAACATTCCCGCCGCGGACCTCACTCCGGTCACGATGGCGGAGGTGGCCGAGGCCTACGCAAAGACCGATCGCAACCTGAGCGTTCGCGTGTGGGATGAGAACCAGCTGGAGCAGGACGGCTTCGGAGGCATCCTTGGCGTTGGTCAGGGTTCCGTGAACCCACCCCGTCTCGTTCGTTTCGAGTACAAGGCGAAGGGCGCAACCGACACCCTCGCTCTCGTTGGTAAGGGCATCACCTTCGACTCCGGTGGCCTCTCCATCAAGCCCGCGAAGTCCATGGAAACCATGAAGACCGACATGACCGGCGCGGCTACCGTGCTGGAAACGGTGTACGCTGCCTCCCGTCTTGGCCTCAAGGTCAACCTTGTTGGCTGGCTCTGCATGGCGGAGAACCTGCCCTCCAGTACCGCAACCCGCCCCGGCGATGTGCTCACCATGTACTCGGGCCGCACCGTCGAGGTCAACAACACCGATGCTGAGGGCCGCCTCGTCCTCGGTGACGGTCTTGCTCGCGCCGTGGAAGAGAAGCCGGATGCCGTCATCGACATCGCCACCCTGACCGGTGCTCAGATCGTTGCCCTCGGTTCCCGCATCACCGGTGTCATGGGCACCGACGATGTTCGCAACGAGATCATCGAATCAGCCGAGCTCACCGGTGAGGACATGTGGCCGATGCCGCTGCCCGCCCACCTGAAGAAGGGCCTCGACTCTGACATTGCCGACACCAAGAACTCAGGTGGTCGTGGAGGCGGCATGCTGACCGCTGGCCTCTTCCTCGCCGAGTACGTTGGCGAGACCCCGTGGGCACACCTGGACATCGCTGGTCCCTCGTTCAACGAGGACGGCCCGTTCGGCTCCACCCCCAAGGGCGGCACCGGCGTGGCAGTGCAGACCCTGCTCTCCTGGGCAACCGCGCACACAACCGACGCCAAGTAAGTAAGGTGGCGAGCTCGCTTCAAGCAGACAATCTTTGAACCAGCTTGGCCTTGAGGTTGGCATGGCTCGAGCTAGTTAGACCTGGAACTACGCAAGGCTAGAGAGTAAGAGACAGTGGGTCCGTGGAGTTACTCCGCGGACCCACTCTTATATCGTGACCGGCTGGCTCAGTATCCCGGTGACTCAGCAACCGGTTAACGCAGTAGCCTCGACTCGTTGTGGTTGATGGTTGTCTGCTTTCTAACAATCCGCCCGGAATGTGACGTGATCACAAGGGTGAAAGTTATCACTGACCTGGGCCACAGGTGGCCCGACCACTGGTGAAGACAGGGTTAACATGCGAGTGCGAGGACCTGATGAACATCGCATCGGCGGGTGGGAGATGATGCTGAAAACGGGGTCACGCGGACCCCGTTTCGGTTCTTCAAAGGTGAGTTTCGTGCCGCCTACTTGTT
This sequence comes from Flaviflexus sp., assembly GCF_041440645.1. Taxonomy (GTDB): domain Bacteria; phylum Actinomycetota; class Actinomycetes; order Actinomycetales; family Actinomycetaceae; genus Flaviflexus. The sequence goes on from NZ_JASDVN010000019.1 coordinate 95,779, forward strand.
CTTCCGAGACCACTCTCGCATGCGCTGCGGGTAGCCGGTCTTGATGACCTCGTAGAAGGGTAATCCCAGCTCAGTGGCGAGTTTGGCGGCCTCTTTCGCGCTCGGCACGGGCCGTCTCGTCCACTCGCCATCGCGTGCAACAAGGATGAGCGACATGGGTTCTCGGGCTCCCGCAGGTTCAAAGAAAGCTTCCACGCCTTTGCGGGTGGAAGCGAAGTCCCGGAAGTGTTCCGTGGTGGCATTCTTGCGCTCACGAGAGCCACCTGCACTCAAACGAGAGAAAATTCCCATGAATAGATTGTACTTTCTTCCTCAGCAATCAGAGAACATGATCGAACTACCATGACGTTTGGCCTAGAAAGTGGAACAATATGGGGGTGAGTGACGCGACCGTTCGGTCGGGTTTTCGAGTTGAGATTAAGGGAGATCTACGTGGCTGACACGCAGGAATACGACATCGTTATCCTCGGTGCGGGCTCGGGTGGCTATGCAGCTGCTCTGCGCGCAGGACAGTTGGGATTGAAAGTGGCGCTCGTCGAGGGCGACAAGGTCGGTGGAACATGCCTCCACCGCGGATGCATCCCCACCAAGGCACTCCTGCACGCCGCCGACGTTGCTGATGAAGCACGCGAAGGCGCAAGCATTGGTGTGAAGACCACCTTCGAAGGCATCGACATGGAGGCGCTGAACTCCTACAAGGAAGGCGTTGTCTCCCGCATGTACAAGGGCCTCACCGGCCTTGTGTCCTCGCGCAACGTTGAGACCGTCGAGGGCTGGGGTCGTCTCACCGGTCCCGATACCGTTCAGGTTGGCGACCGTGTCCTCAAGGGCAAGAACATCATCCTCGCAACCGGCTCCTACTCGAGGTCCCTCCCCGGACTCGCCATTGAAGGCCGCGTCATCACCTCGGAGCAGGCTCTCCAGATGACCGAGGTTCCGGATTCCGTTGTCGTTCTCGGCGGCGGCGTGATCGGCTCCGAGTTCGCTTCCGCGTGGAAGTCCATGGGCGCCGACGTCACCATCATTGAAGGCCTCGATCACCTCCTCCCCAACGAGGATCCGGGGATCTCGAAGGCCCTGGAGCGCGCCTTCCGTAAGCGCAAGATCAACTTCAAGACCAAGACCATGTTCGACCGCGTCGAGCAGAACGAGAACGGCGTCAAGGTGTTCACCCAGGACGGCAAGTCCTACGACGCCTCCTACCTGCTCGTTGCCATCGGCCGCGGCCCCTCCACCTCGAACCTCGGTTACGAGGAGCAGGGCATCCCCATGGAGCGCGGCTTCGTCACCACGAACGCACGCCTCCACACCGGCGTTGCCAACATCTACGCCGTCGGCGACATCGTTCCCGGCCTCCAGCTCGCACACCGCGGCTTCCTCCAGGGCATCTTCGTTGCCGAGGAGATCGCAGGCCTCGAGCCCAAGGAAATCGACGAGACCCTGATCCCCCGCGTGACCTTCACGAACCCCGAGGTCTCCTCCGTTGGCCTCAACCAGGACAAGGCTGAAGAGAAGTACGGCAAGGAAAACATCGAAGCCGTCGAGTTCAACCTCGCTGGTAACGGCAAGTCCCAGATGCTCGGAACTGCTGGTTTCGTCAAGCTCGTTCGCGAGAAGGACGGCCCGATCGTCGGCTTCCACGCCATTGGCGCACGCATGGGCGAGCAGGTTGGCGAAGGCCAGCTCATGGTCGCCTGGGAAGCATTCCCGGAGGACTTCGACGGACTCATTCACGCACACCCGACCCAGAACGAAGCCGTGGGCGAGGCTGTTCTCGCCCTCGCCGGCAAGCCGTTGCACACCCACAACTAAGCTCAAGGAGACTGACACAAAATGTCTGAAGCAATAAAGATGCCCGCACTGGGCGAATCCGTCACCGACGGTACGGTCACGCAGTGGCTGAAGAGCGTGGGTGACACAGTCGAGGTGGACGAGCCGTTGTTGGAGGTCTCGACCGACAAGGTCGACACCGAGGTTCCCTCCCCCGTCGCCGGCGTTCTCGAGAAGATCGTTGTTGAAGAGGACGAAACGGCCAATGTAGGCGCGGTTCTCGCCTACATTGGCGACGGCTCCGGTTCCTCCGACGATTCGTCCGACGACGACGCTGCAGCTGAGGAAGAGGCGGCAGAGGCTCCGGCCGAAGAGGTAGAAGAAGCTCCCGCCGAGGAAACAGCTCCCGCCGAAGAGGCATCCGCTGACGAGGCTCCGGCCGAGTCCGGTTCTTCCGAGGGCGAGAAGGTCACAATGCCAGCTCTTGGCGAGTCCGTCACCGAAGGCACCGTGACCCAGTGGCTCAAGGAAGTTGGCGACACCGTCGAGATCGACGAGCCCCTCCTTGAGGTCTCCACCGACAAGGTCGACACTGAGGTTCCCTCCCCCGTTGCTGGTACCCTCCTCGAGATTCTCGTGGGTGAGGACGAGACCGTCGACGTTGGCGCTCCCGTCGCCATCATCGGTTCCGGCACCCCCGCCAAGAAGGCTGAGCCAAAGGCTGAAGAACCCGCGGAAGAGCCCAAGGCAAAGGAAAAGGAAGAGGCACCGGCCCCTGAAAAGGCTGAAGAGAAGACCGAAGCTCCCGCTCCCGCTGCTGAGGAGAAGGAAGAGGCTCCCGCAGCTTCCGCCGCTGAGTCCGCTACTGGCTCCTACGTCACCCCGATCGTTCGCAAGCTTGCTCGCGAGCTCGACGTTGACCTTGATTCCGTCAAGGGCACCGGTGTTGGTGGCCGCGTGCGCCGCCAGGACGTTGAGGCCGCCGCCGAGGCAGCGAAGAAGGCCGCTGAGGAAGCCGCAGCTCAGGCAGCCGCTCAGGCCGCACCCGCTGCTTCTGCCGCTCCCTCCAAGTCCGCCAAGGTGACCGAGGCTTCACCGCTGCGAGGCACCACCGAGAAGATGACCCGCCTGCGTCAGGTTATTTCCCAGCGCATGATGGAGTCCCTCCACGGTTCGGCACAGCTCACCACCGTGGTCGAGGTCGATGTCACCAAGGTCGTGGCTCTCCGTACCGCCGCGAAGGAGAAGTTCCATCAGGCCGAGGGCGTCAAGCTCACCTTCCTGCCCTTCTTCGTCAAGGCAGCGACCGAGGCGCTCAAGGCTCACCCGAAGATCAACGCCCGCATCGTTGACGAGAAGAACGTCGAATACTTCGGTCACGAGAACGTGGGCATCGCGGTCGACACCGAGCGTGGCCTCATGGTTCCGGTCATCAAGAACGCTGGCGACCTCAACATTGCCGGCATCGCCCGCGCCATTGGCGATCTCGCTGGCCGCACCCGCTCCGGCAAGGTCTCCCCTGACGAGCTGTCGGGTGGCACCTTCACGATCACGAACACCGGTTCCTCCGGCGCTCTGTTCGACACCCCGATCGTTAACGCTCCCGAGTCCGCAATCCTCGGTGTTGGCACGATCGTCAAGCGTCCCGCCGTTGTGAAGGACGAGTTCGGTAACGAGTCCATCGGTATCCGCAACTACATCTACCTGGCTCTGTCCTACGACCACCGCCTCATTGATGGTGCGGATGCTGGTCGCTACCTGTCGGCCGTCAAGGCACGCCTGGAAGAGGGAGACTTCGCTTCCGAAGTCGGTCTGTGATAGTGGCATTAACCCATCGTTAGGTTAGAGTGGAGGGTCTACATCGCGTAGACCCTCCACTTACTTGTTATGAACGTACTTTCTTCTTTCACCAGTTATCGAGACCTGCCCAAGCTTTGGGGTCAGGTCTTTATGCCACTTGCCTTTGTGGGCCGCCTCCCAACCTCGATGATCATCATCGGGGTTCTGACTCTCGTCACCCAGCACCACGGGATCTCGGCGGCATCCATTTCTTCCGCGGTCCTCGCGATCGCCACCGGCATTGGTCAGCCCCTCATCGGGCAGTGGACCGACCGGGTAGGTCAACGTCGGCCCTTCCTGTTCCTCGGGCCTATCAATGCCGCCACCCTCATCGGACTGGTCGTCGTGACGGAGGCCGGCATGGCTTTCGGCGTTGTTCTCGCGATGTGTACCCTCGTTGGCCTCACCACCACTCCCGTCGGTGCGCTCATGCGTATCCGCTGGTACCCGGTGGCAAAAACTCCGAAGACCATCGCCACAGCCATGTCCTACGAGACCGTGGCGGATGAACTGAACTTTGTTCTCGGCCCCGCCATCGTTGGCATCCTCGCCACGGCAATCTCGCCGTCCGCACCCCTCATCATTTCCGCGATCATCGCGGCCAGCTGTGTCACCTCCCTGGGTCTGCACAAGTCGGCACCCACCACGACGAGCCGGGTCGAGGGAGTCCCGACCCCCGCGATGTGGCGGACCGTCGTTCTCGTGTCCGTTGCCCTCTTCTCGATGCTGTGCCTCGGCTCCTACTTCGGTGCCATGCAGACCTCGACCACAACGGCTGCCGAGGCGTTCGGTTCGGCCAGCTACGCCGGACTCATCTACTCCGCCATGGGTGCCGGTGCCGCAATCACCGCCCTTGGTGCGGTCGCCATTCCGGAGCGCATCAGCCAGCCCACCCGCATCGCCATCTCCGGCATCGCCCTCGCCATCCTTGTGCCCGTCGCTCCCCTGACGAACAGCCCGTGGCAGCTCGCTGGGATCCTGTTCCTCCTCGGTCTCGCGATCGGCCCCGCCTCTGTGGCGATGTTCACGATCGCGTCCCGGCGCGCACCGAAGGGTGGCGACGGAGTCGCCATGACGGCACTGGGTGCCGTCAATGTTGGTGGCGTCGCCATTGGTGCGGCCCTAGCGGGTCAGCTCCAGAGGCAGGAACTTGCCTACGCATTCTGGGTGGCCGCGGCCTCCGCTTTAGTCATGGGTGTCATAGGCCTCATCGCATCTGTTCGCGAACGATCACGCTAGACTAGGAATCATGGCAAAGGCAGAGAAAAAGAACCCCGAAAAGCGCAGATGGTATCAGCTTCTTGGTGATGGCTATAAGATCGCGAAGAAGTCCTACCCGGCACTCCCCTGGATCCTCCTCGGAGTGTTCGTTCTTGTCACCGGTGGCTTTATCACGGTCGGCATCATCACCGGCAACTGGATCCTCTGGACCATCTCGGGCGTCATTCTCGGCCCCATGCTCACCATGGTCACGCTCACTCGGTTCATTGAGAGCGCGTCCTACAAGCAGATGGAGGGGATTCCCGGAGCTGCCTCTGCCGTTATCGGTCGCATCCGTCGCGGCTGGTCCTTCTCCGAAGAGCCCGTCCGTTTCAATGCTCGCACCCAGGACATGGTGTTCCGTCTCATCGGTCGCCCCGGTGTCGTGCTCGTGACCGAAGGCCCGATCCACCGCGTCGGCAAGCTCGTTGACGAGGAGCGCAAGCAGGCAAAGCGCATCGCCCCGAACGTTCCCGTCCACTCCATACACGTCGGCACCGACGAAGGTCAGGTGAAGCTCGGCAAGCTCATGAAGGAACTGAAGAAGCTCCCGAAGACCCTCACCAACGCAGAAGTTGGTGTCGTTGCCAAGCGCTACGACTCGATCAAGACCAACCAGCTTCCCATCCCGAAGGGCATCGACCCCTTCCGTGCGAGGCCGGACCGCAAGGCCGCCCGAGGCCGCTAAGCCTGCCTAAAGCCCCCCTGCAATGCGCAGGGGGCTTTTCCATGCCAGCATGCTGCAGTTCAGTACGAACAGTCCTTCTACACGTAGCACGACCTGAGCCGGGGCGAGCCTTGCCGCGGCGATGTGGGATGCATCCGGAGCGGGAGATTGAGGAGAAGGCGCTACCCGGCAACCGCTTCGAGATTTGTGCGGCAGGGCTCTTTGCGCCAGTGGGAAGCGATTAACGAATGCGGGTGATCGTGGTCTTCATCAGGGCATCGTGGTAGCTGCGACCATCCGGGACCGTGAAGATGCCGGGGATGACAAGGCAGAGGAGAACGTTGCGTCCGAGGGCCTTAAGCGGGCCGGGAAGCTGGCCATTGAGTTGCCTCACGCCAAGGCCAAGTGCGAGGTGGCCGATGCTGGAACCCATGGTGCCGACAAGAACGAACTGCATGAGAGCGAAGGCTCCGAGGGTGGCGAACTCGTTGAACTGAAAGAACCCTGCCGAGATGGCCATCGACAGTCCCCAGTCGATGATGAGTGCGATGATGCGGCGACCAAGAGGAGCGAGGGGTATCGAATCAGCCATGGTCACCATCCTAAACTGTGTCGCATTCAATCCCAGATTCTGGACATGTGCGAAATTAAATAGCGAGAGATATGCAGAGTGGAACCGGATTACCTATAACATTAACGGTGGATCCACGATACGAGGAGAAAAATGTTCGCCAACGCTGAAGAGGCCATTGCCTACACACGGGAACAGGATGTGAAGTTCATCGATGTCAGGTTCTGTGACCTGCCAGGGATCATGCAACACTTCAATATCCCCATAGAATCCTTCTCCGAAGAGGTCTTCACGGAGGGACTCATGTTCGATGCATCCTCCATTCGCGGCTTCCAGGCGATCCACGAGTCGGACATGAAGCTCATCCCGGACGTCGCTTCCGCCTTCATCGATCCGTTCCGTAAGGCAAAGACCCTGGTCGTCAACTTCTCGATCGTCGACCCATTCACTGACGAGGTGTACTCGAGGGACCCCCGCAACGTGGCCGCCAAGGCCGAGAACTACCTGAAGTCCACCGGCATCGCCGACACTGTCTACTTTGGTGCTGAGGCCGAGTTCTACGTCTTCGATGACGTTCGTTTCGATACGAACGAGCACGAGTCGTTTTACCACATCAACTCCAACACGGCCTGGTGGAACACCGGCCGCGAAGAAGAGGGCGGCAACAAGGGCTACAAGACCCGCATGAAGGGCGGCTACTTCCCCGTCTCTCCCAACGACCAGTTCGCTGATCTGCGCGACGAGATGAGCAAGACCATGGCCGAGGCAGGTCTGCGCGTGGAGCGCGCACACCACGAGGTCGGCACCGCCGGTCAGCAGGAAATCAACTATACGTACGACACGCTTCTTGCCGCTGCTGATGACCTCATGAAGTTCAAGTACATCATCAAGAACGTGGCATGGGAGAACGGCAAGACCGCCACCTTCATGCCGAAGCCGATCTTCGGTGACAACGGTTCCGGCATGCACTGCCACCAGTCGCTGTGGAAGAACGGTGAACCGCTGTTCGCTGATGAGCGCGGCTATGGTGGTCTGTCCGACATGGCGCGCTGGTACATTGGCGGCCTGCTCAAGCACGCCCCGGCTCTCCTCGCTTTCACGAACCCGTCCGTGAACTCCTTCCACCGCCTCGTTCCCGGCTTCGAGGCTCCGGTCAACTTGGTGTACTCGGCACGTAATCGGTCCGCCTGCATCCGCATCCCCGTGACCGGTTCCTCCCCGAAGTCGAAGCGTCTCGAGTTCCGCGTTCCGGACCCGTCCTCGAACCCGTACCTCGCGTTCGCAGCTCAGCTCATGGCAGGCCTCGACGGCATCAAGAACCGCATCGAGCCCGCGGATCCGATCGACAAGGATCTCTACGAGCTTCCCCCGGAGGAGCACGAACAGATCGAGCAGGTTCCGAGCTCCCTTGAGGGTGCCCTCGAGGCACTCCGCAACGACAGCGACTTCCTCCTCGAGGGTGACGTGTTCACGCAGGATCTCATCGATACGTGGATCAACTACAAGTACGACCACGAGATCGCTCCCCTGCGTCAGCGCCCGCACCCGCACGAGTTTGAGCTCTACTTCGACATCTAAACCGGTAGGCCTTAGCGCCGCTATCGTTCAGTGAGATGGAATGGCCCCTGGTAGCAGGGGCCATTCTTCGCGTTGACGCACCAAGGACAGCTGGGAACACAGCTCCACGCACGTGAGTTCGTGAGCAGGAGCCAGGACTCCGTTCACCCACGCAGTCATCCAATCGACACAGTCCACGACTACTTCGCCCCATCCATTGCTCATTGTGCTGAGCTATAGTCAAAGGGGTCCATTGGATGGTCCCGTGGTTGGCCAGGATGTGCTCCAGGCGGTTCCGATCGGCAGAGTGAGCTCCGTTCTTCGGACGATTGGCCAACCCAGACGAGTGATGAAGGCAGGAACGATATGGCACGGCGGAGGAACGACAAGGCGCGCAACGCGATTGCTCGGAACGCCTATCGCCTGTTCCTCAAGCACGGCTATCAGAGAACTCGGTACGACGATATTGCCGTGGCATCATCGGTGCAGAAGACCAATGTTCAGTACTACTTTCCCAAGAAAGAAACCCTGCTCGTTGACATGTATCGAGCGATACTCGACGAGTCCAACAAGGCCGTCGATACTCTCGATCTCGGGAACTCAGATCCGTACCTCAACAACTTCATCGTCTCTCAGGTCTACTTCGCCTTTGTCCTCAAGGACGCTCCTATGAGGAGACTGACCCTCGATGCTCTCTCGAGCAGAAGCGTGACGGACCAGCTACTCAAGGCCGACGAGGAGTGGTCCCTCTCAACCCTGCACCTCAACGACGGCAAGGAAGATCTCGTTGCGGAGATGCACCTGTTCGTCGGTGGCGGCGTGTACGACTATCTTTACCGCCAGCTCAGCAACGACATCGTTCCCGATCCCTTCCACGTGGCCTACCGTCCCATGTCGATCTTCTGGACATCCGTGTTCGAACTCCCCGAAGTAGGCCGAGACAAGACCCTTCAGGCGCTCCGAGTGAGCGATGAATACCTCGATCGAGCATCCGAACTCATTTCACAGCACTTCGAGGACTGAAAAGCCTGAGCGCTGGGAGAACCCATCCACACCAGTGCCAGCTTCCCTTTACGGCAATAGCCGATTCCGCCTGAGGCTCTGGCCGGTTCCCCCTAAGGCAACAGCCCATTCCACCAGCGGCATGAACTGATTCTCCTTTGGCTCGTCCATGTACGGCTCTACCCAAAGCACTCCCTCACACTGTGATCAATCCCGTGACTTTTATCCCCATACCCGTATAACTATACTAGTACAGTTAGGGAATGAGCAGCCACTGAGGTACTGGACCGAAGTTCGACTCCCACGTCTGATGAAAGAGGGACACTTCCGTGACTGAATACTTGGGCGGCATGGTTGATCAGCTGATTGACGCCATGACCTTCAGCGGCGAGAACGCCGGCAATATCTTCGCCTTTGGTCTGACCATGACGCTGGGCTTCCTTGTCTACATCTGGGCGGTCATGCTGGCCGTCAAGGATGAAGAAGAGCCCCTACCCGATCTGGATGCATTGCTGGTACTGGAGCGTCGACGTTGTGGGCACGATCGTGTTCTGGCGTCTCGCCTTCGAGTACGACTTCTTCTGGGTCTTCACCGCCTTTGGCATTGCTCTTCCCATCTGGGTTGGTCTGGAGACCTGGTCTCTCATCAACGGCGTTCGCGACGAGCGTGAGGAGCAGTTCCAGCGCTTCTATTCTCATCCCGTAACATCGAAGGACGCCTGGATCCGCGTCGGCACCATGCTTGCCCTCTTCCTTGGACTCAACACCTGGATCTTCTACCTGCTCGGCGGCATCGCCAACGCAGCTCCCTTTTTCTTCTACCCGCTGACGAACTTCATTCTTTCCACCGGCCCCGCCATGCTGTGGGCGGAGCGCGGCGCGAAGGGCACCCGCGAGGGCAACTCGGTTGGTCTGCAGATCCTCATCCTCGCCCAGGTCACCGTCACCTGGATGCCGCCGGGACTCGGCTGGTGGACCAGCGTATCCCGTTACCTTGTTGACAGGTTCCGATTGGCGGGTGTTGATTGGGACTGTCGGTC
>NZ_JASDVN010000020.1:0-6335 GCF_041440645.1 Flaviflexus sp.
CTCCTGGGCAGCGGCGGATTCCAAAACAAACTACACCCCCAATTATGAAGAGCCTTCAAACTACCGAACTGGTGAAACCACTGCGGCAGTCAAGATCCTCGTTGACCGAAATACCGACCTCGTTATTGGTGCGCACATGCTCGGACCCGAGTACTCGGAGCTCGTCAATGTTCTTGCCCTCGCCATGAAGCTCGGGCTCACAACCCAGCAACTGAAGACCGCAACCGCGGCATACCCCAGCGTCGGCACCGACCTCAGCTCAATGCTCTAAGTACAGGCCAGGCTCTGCGTACCGGTCAGAATTAGGGGGCCTCAACCATGACCCATGGGCCGACGGCAAAGGACTCAATGCACTGCCGGCGCGGCGGTCTTACTCGTGATGCAAGCAATTTGTGAGTAGCGCAAGCCCCCGCTTTCGAGAGCGGGATGGAATCTGCCGCGATGCTGGCGTGTGGTTGACCTGGCGCCCGAGAGGAAAAGGACTTGCTTCGGCGGCGACTTCCAGCGATACGCGATTGCGGCTACTTGTCGCCTTCCTGCTATTTGCATTTTGCCTGCTACTTGTCGCTTCCGCCGCCTTGCATCTGCGAGTAGATTTCCTTGCATTGCGGGCACACGGGGAAAGCCTCGGGATTGCGTACCGGGATCCACACCTTGCCGCAGAGCGCGATGACGGCCTTGCCTGTCACGGCGGACTCGGTCAGCTTGTTCTTGCGGACGTAGTGCGCGTAGCGCTCGTTGTCGCCCGGCTTGATCTGCTGCTCTTCGCGGGTCTCGGTGACGGAACCTGTGGACGGGGTTGCTTGGCTCATGGGGAAAATTATAGTGCTGGCCACCGTACGGTGGCCAGCACTCATGATCTTGGGTGAAGACTAGTTGGAGACAGCCTTCTTCAGGGCGGAGCCTGCGGAGAGCTTCACACCGTAACCTGCGGGGATCTCGATCTCCTCGCCGGTGCGGGGGTTGCGGCCCTTGCGAGCAGCGCGCTCGGTGCGTTCGATCGACATGAGGCCGGTGATCTTTACGGCTTCGCCAGCAGCGAGGGACTCAACGAGAACCTCCTGCAGTGCGGAGATAGCAGCATCGGCATCGGTCTTGGTCAGGTTCGCACGCTCAGCGATCTTGGCAATGAGCTCTGTACGGTTCAGGGACATATTGCCCACCTCTCATCAATTGTAATCATGGACCCGGTTAGGTCACTAGGTCGAGTGTAGCGGAATATTGGTGAAGACGCGCAATTTAACGCGGTAATTCACCGAATTCTCAGAATTCTCTCATCTTTGTTCAAGCCCAAAATGTTCTGCTTTGATGCATTTTGACCGATATAGTTTTTAATCCGCCTCACATGTCACGGGCACCGTCTCGCTCATGGCGAAAGCGGTGGCGCCGCGCCAAAACGCTCCGGCACTCGCTTCCCTTGCGTCTTCAGCTCGTTATATCGACAAAATTAGGTGGACGAGGAGGATCTTGACGAGGATGCCGAGGGCAAAAAGCGCGGCGTAACCGCTCTCAATTCTTTCGTCGTCCTTCCTGCTTGTTGCGTAGGAGAGGATTGCGGGCTGGCCGATCATGCCGGCGATGGCGCCGGCGGTGCGAGCACTCGACAGGCCTGACGCACGGCATGCCCCCAGCAGGCCGAAAGACGACACGAGGACAACGACGGCGGCAATGACGATTGCTGAGAGTCCCTGGCTCGTGAAGGCGGTGTCCATGAAGGCAGGGCCGGCGGCAATACCGACGGCTGCGAGGAAGATGAGCAGGCCCAGCTGACGGATGGTCAGGTTCGCGGCCTGCGGGATCTGCCAAATGATTGGTCCGGTGCGGTGGAGGGCGCCAAGGATCATGCCAACGATCAGTGGCCCGGCAGCCGCTCCGAGGGAGAACATAGAGTTACCGGGAAGGGAAATCTCGATCATGCCCAGGAGCAGGCCGAGCGCCATGCCAACGCCGACGGACAGCGCGGAGAAGGTGGAGACGTTACGGACCGAGTCACCAAAGAAGTCGGAGACCTCCGAGAGGGACTCTCTCGGTACGACGACGAGGGCGCGGTCACCCAGCTCGAGAATGAGGTCGTCGCGAGCCAACATCTCCAGGTCGCCGCGTTTCACACGGGTGACAACGCCACCGAAGCGAGCTGCAAGATTGAGCTCGGCAATCGTTCGGCCGGCAAGACTGTCGTTGGAGACAACCAAATGACGGAAGTCGACCTGTGCACGGTCGTTGGCAAGATGCTCGGGGATTCGCTCCCCCACCTGTTCGATAGCAGCATCGACAACGGGACCGGATCCGACGAAGAGGACTTCGTCGCCCTCGATGAGTTCTTCACCGGGCGAGATCACGCGGGTGCGGCCCTCGCGGCGCAGGTAGCTCATGCGGAGCTCCTGCTCAGAAAAACCCTTGACCCTGCGTACCGGCATGGGATTGCGCACGCGAACGGAGACCGCCTCAATGTCCTGACCGGCCAGCGAATCCGTATCCTTCTTACCTTCCCAGTCCCTGCCAACAATCCAGGCGACAACGAGGATCGCGAGGATCACGCCCGCGGGGTACCCGATGGCGTAGCCAACGGACGGTTCACCGGACGTCGTGACGGCGTTCGCTGCCGCGAGCGCAGGGGTGGACGTAAGGGAGCCGGAAAAGATACCGGAAACCATGTCGGGGCTGAGATTCATGACCTTGCCAAGTGCAATGGCACCCCCCGCAGCAACAATAAGGAACAGCGTCACCCATCCCATCATGGGGGCTTGTCGTTTGAGGTCCGCGAAGAAGGTTTGCCCCGCGGATAGCCCAACCATGTAGACAAAGAGAGCCAGCCCGAGCGACTGGATGAGGCCGAGAGAGCCACCGATGTCGGGGGCAAGCGAGCCGATGACGAGGCCGACGAAAAGTGCTCCTGCGGCACCGAGCCGGAGCGGCCCAAACGGCACCGCACCGAGGGCGGCGCCGAGGGCGACAACGATAAAGATGGTGAGCAGGGGTGCGCTCGAAAGCAGTTCGTTCACAGCCGTATTCCTCCAAAGGGTTCTACAGCTACGGTATCCCGTTCCGCCCACAAGTCGACATAAAGTGGCCGTTCTATCTCGCCCCAGGTTCTCTCACGAGTGGTTCCGCGAGTTCCTACGGAGCATCATTCACTCCCCGCTAGCCCTCACCCGAGAGAACGTGCCCCCGCTGGCACGCTAGGAGATGCAAATAGCGCTAGGCACCTATCTGCCGGAACGATGTTCTCCAACTGATCTATCCCCCAGTGTTCGTTCCTCAGTGTTCGTTCCCCAGTGACCGTAGCCCCATGGCGTTAACGGATGCTCTCGTCGAATTCTTTCGTGACGCGGTAGTCCTTGAAGTAGGGGGTGGCGTCCTCGTTTTGTTCGAACCATTCGAGTAGCCAGGTCTCGTGGGTGTCGCCTTCTTCGAAGTCGTACTCGTAGACGGCTGAGGGCAGTCCCTCGCTGTCGAGGTCAGTGGCCTCGTGAAGGTAACCAGAATCCGAGCCGAGGCAGATCATGACGGAGGAGTTCATGAGGACACCGCGGTCGTGGCTGTTGGCGATAACGTTCGGCGCTTGATCCATACGGGTGTAAAGGCCGTCGATGGTGTCGTCGTTGCACACCCCGTCAGTTGTGTAGATGAGCAGATGGACGGGAACGCCGAGCGCCCTAGTTTCGAGGATGTGCCGCAGTTCATCGGAGACCGGTTCACCGTCTTCGATGTAGGAAACCGACAGGGCGGGGCTACTGCCTCGCACTTCGACGGGAACTCGGGTGCGACCGTCCCCGATCATGTAGTTGACGACCTGGACACCGCTAAGGATCAGGACAATTGCTATCACCCAGGCGGCAATAGATGTGATGACTTCGCTCGCGGACTTCTCGTGGTAGCCCTGGAAGTAGCCGGAAATGTTTGTGAAGACGGCACGCAACCATCGGGTTGCCGATGTGTCGATGGAGAAGAAGGCCTGAGTGGCATCCTTTTCCCGGTGGACCTGCTGTACTGACTCCCCCGCGACAACACTCGGCGCTCCGGCGACACCGACCCCGATGTCGTCCGTGCGAGTAAGTGAGAACACGGGAGTATCGGCTAGTGTGCGCGCGTCCTCCAACATCACCGCCCGAGCATCCGCGGTTCTGAGCGAGTTCATTTCCTCGTGAGCATCGGCTTCCGCCTTTGCCAGATGATCATCACACTGGCCCTTGGCGAGGGCCTTGGTCTTGGTAGATTCCGCTATCTCGGACCGCTCCCCTGTCTCCGTGAGATCTGCTGAAGCGGACGGGGTCAGGGAGCGCAGGCGAGCTGTCTCGCTGCGCTCCCTCGCAATGGTGTCCAGAGCGCTGAGGGCCTTGGTGGGTGTGATCGTTCCTGCGGAGAGCTTCGGAGCGAGGGCAGAGATCTGCTCGATGGCTTCCTGCGAGTTGTCTCCAAGGGCAGCATAGATCACGGCACCTTCGTTTTCCCATGCTTGCGCCCACGTCCCCTCCATCCCCAGCACGGGCCTGATGCGCCACAGGGATTCGGCCTGCTCGCGTACCGTGCGAACGAGGGCGACTCGGGTTTCGATGGATAGCTCTTCACCGATGCCGTCGCCGAGGTGGTGGAGGTTCAGGTAGTCCGATTCCCAGGCGGCAAGGCGGGAGCTCGAATCATAGGTCGGATGGTCGGCTGCCACCATGGAGATCTCGAGGGTGAGGGCCTCTTCCGCGAGTGTCATCGCGGTCATGGAAGTCCTGACTTCATTCTCCCATCCCTTCTTCCTGCGGCTAATAACAAATGGCCTCATGGCAAGGGGGAGAAGAGCGGTGACGGCGGCGAAGGTGACGAGGGCGGCCAAGAGGGCGCCGGTCACGTTGGAGGAACCGGAGGTGATTGTTGATTCGCTCTCCTCAAAGCCCACTCCTCTCAGGCCGTTCGAGTATCCGGCAAAACCATCCCAGACCTGCGCCTCGATCGACGGATAAGTAGCGTTCATGGCGTCATAGAACTCGCCCCTGCCAGCGGAGTCCTCATCGACATCGATGGAGAGTTCGTACGACGTGTCGAAGCCCGACTGTTCGCCCGAGTCCGCGTACCAGATGGCAACCGTCTTCTCGTCGATCAGGCCGGCGTATTCATCGCCAATGGCTTCGAAGTATTCGGGGAAGATCTCAATGAGCCCCCTCTCATCAGGATATTCGTACTCGTCGAGCGGTAGCTCCTCCGGGGTTGTGAGCACCAGGTAGTCGGCGGGAGACAACAGTGGAATAGTCGACAGAGCATCCGCGAGAGCCTCCTCATCGTCAATAATGTTGGCGTCGTCGATGATCGTCACGCTGTCGGGAAGGTGGAGGACCTCATCGCCTTCGGGAATGCTGACGGCGTTGTTCCGCTCTGTTTCGCTCGGCACCAGCTCATCGGGGATCGTGATAGCAGCCTCGTCAGCATCCGAGATCACACCCTCCTCAACCGGATTGAGCCACAGATAGATACCGCCCGCACCGATGGCAACCGCCGCCGCAATCATGATGACG
Source organism: Flaviflexus sp. (assembly GCF_041440645.1). Lineage (GTDB taxonomy): Bacteria > Actinomycetota > Actinomycetes > Actinomycetales > Actinomycetaceae > Flaviflexus. The sequence goes on from NZ_JASDVN010000020.1 coordinate 5,502, forward strand.
ATTGGGGATACCGGGATCTTTAAGGAGTTGGCCCCCTGCGCAACCTTCGCCTCGGCGATACGCTCGGCCAGCTGCTGTTTCACCTTCTGGCTTGTCATCTTCTCGGAGGCCCTGGTCGCATTGGCTCTGCGGCTGGTGCGTCGCTTCGTCACGGTACCGCCGGCGGCAATCTCGAGCGTCCGGTAGCGGAACGGATCCTCAATCTCCGTCCTGCGGTCAAACTCTTTCCCATGCTCGGATTCGTAGGCTACATAAACGTGGTCGGCCACGGTCGCCAATTCGGTGGCAATCACGTCCATTGCAACAAGTCCCTCGGCCGAGGCATTCTTGCTCGCAACCTCAAGCTCACCAACAAGTACCGGCAGTCGCTTCGCGAGCCTCTTGTCCCCCGTTTCCTGAGCCAAAACGGCGGCTGCGTCAATCGCTGTTCGTAGCGTAGCAACGGACGGGTGACGAGACATGTCCCCCGCGCTCTTACCCCGGCGGAGTCTTTTCTTTGTCCGCTCGCTTCGCAGCACGTTCTCATCGGCCACAAGAGTTGCCTCGGCTTCTCTCACGACCGTAGCAATCCGATCGAGTCGGACAAGCGATGGGAGGTTGACCGGCTTGATCAGCTCCTCCCGGTCGAGGTGCTGGACCTCAAAGACGGCGCGCGCAAGGTCAATGTACCGGTGCCTGTACTGCACCACCCTCGCCTCCACGGTCTTCCCGTAGGAACCGGTCGTTGCGACACCGATGAGCTCCATGCCGTCCAGGGACTCGGTTGCCTCCCGGTAGGTATTGTCGCGCGTCAGACTATGTGGCAGGGGTAGTTAGTTGTTGAAATTACCCTTG
>NZ_JASDVN010000021.1:0-19789 GCF_041440645.1 Flaviflexus sp.
CCATCCCCAACTTCGAAATCAAAGAAAACCTGCCAACTACTTGACGCGGGACACGGGCGTGGGCTTAGTGCTTACAGGTGTGCCCTGAAACCGGCGGTGGGGTTGTGAGGCATCTAGCCGCTTAGCGACAACAACAAGCGCACATCATTGCGCGCATACACATGGTCTTGGCGCTACGAGCAGCGTCAGAGGAACCGAAAGCGATGTTGTTGAACATGCAAGCACAGTAAAACAGTTCGGGCTGTCTGTCACATTTCGCTCAGGTAAATCTCAGGAACTGAGAAGTCACGTGTCCCGCGAGTAGCGATCAGGGTTGAAGCTATGTCACCTCCCGCCCTCGCGCTTTGCTGACGGTTGTGGCCCCGGATTTTGACTCAACTTCCGCGTGCCGGTTGGGTCCCATATCGCTGATATGTCGCGACACACGGATCCTCGGATGTCCTCATCCGCTCATGGCAAGACTGACGAGATCTGGGCGAATTGGTTTCGAAAAGATTCTTATCGGGTGGTGCTTTGTCAGCTGGCGTCGTGAGACGAGCGCCTAGTGAACGGCGATCATTTTGTGAATGAAATCACTGTGAAGCGATGGGTGATTGGGATGGCTTGCTCGGACGTTGGTCGCACCATCGCTAGGTACATAGGCCCACCAAACGCCTGGCAAATTCGTTAAGAATCGATAGGGAGAAGACCCTCCAAAGATTGTGATCCTCCCATGAAGCACACCATCCGCATCGCCACCGTCATGTCAGCCCTGCTCGTTCTTGCCGGATGTGGCAATACTGATGATTCCGCTGACGAGAACCAGTCGGTCAACGGAGACTCAACAACGACAGATGACGTGCCGGACGAAGAGGTGGCTGCGTTGTCGGCCGAGTTCATTGAGGAGTACGAGGGGCTCAACGGCGGGACAAACAGCCGCGGCGCCGAGTACATGGACGTGACCATCCCAGAAGACCACCGATTCCTGCCCTCGTCAGAGGCGGAGATTCGGGAACTCTTGGAGGACGGGGATGGGGCGATCTACTTTGGATTCCCGGAGTGCCCGTGGTGCAGGAACGCGGTGGGGCCGCTCAATGAAGCAGCGGCTGCCGTCAACCTCGAGCAGATTCACTACGTCAACGTCTCAGACATGAGGGGGCAGAAGTCTCGCGGTCAGGGCAACAACGTTGAGGTCGATGAGGAGGCCACAGAATTCTACGAGTACCTTCTCGAGGAGCTTGGTGAGTTCGCTCCCGAGTACCCGGGTCTTGAAGGATCAGGGGAACGCAGGATCCTCGTTCCCCTCGTGGTTACGGTTGTCGAGGGCGAAGTTGTGTCCAGCCACCTCGGCACTGTCGAATCTCAGACCGACCCGACCATTCCGCTTGACGACGAGCAACGACAGGAACTCATCTCTACCTACAGCGAGATGTTCGAAGAGATCCCGGGCTGCGGACCTCTGTACTGTGAGTAAGACCGCGTCTGGTCCTTGTTCTTTTGGGATGCATTTCGTCGTCGTACGAGAACGTCGATCAGGGAATGCGGAGCGAGGGGCCTAGGCCTTCTCTGTCTCGATTGTGTCGACGAGGGATGCTCGCACGGTCAGCACCTTCTTCTTGAAGGAACCAACGGCGTAAAAGACGAAGAGCTCGCCCTCCTGGCGGTAATTGCGAGCCTCCACCTGTTGCGAGAACGTGGCTGATCCAGTGTCGCCGTAAATGTTGAAAACTGCCATGGCCAATCCTTTCCGTGTGTGCTCGGACCGCACTCCGCGTCCCCTCCACCTTATCGGCCGGCGGGTTCTCTGACGAGGGCGGTTCCGGCCGAGTGCGGTTTTTACTGGGGGCGCGGGGTTCGCCTGCCACTAGAGTGGGGCCCGTGGATATCACGACTGCCGAAGATCTCATGCGCTCACGATTTGCCGCGTTCAAGCGTGGCGACTCCCAGTGGCTGTACAACACCTGGCACCCCACGACTCGGCCGGAATTGGTTGACCTTGAGGACAATCCGACGTGGCGGGGGCTGCAGATCATCGAGACGGTTGATGGTGGGGCTGGGGACGACACCGGCATCGTCGAGTTCCGAGCCACCTACCTCGAACCCGAAGGTGGCATTGGTGTGCTCCACGAAAGGTCGCGCTTCGTTCGCGAGGATGGTGCCTGGTACTACCTCGATGCGATCGAGACCGCGGGCGCCTGAGCGGGACTATTGGCCAGTACTAGGTACTTGATCTTGGTGTAGCCATCAAAACCAAAGGGTGTTTTGCGCAGTTTCCCAAGGTGTTACAGCATTTCTTAGTGGGAGATTTGTAGCGAATCCTCCTAGAATTATGGGGTACGCACAAATCAGCTCGTTGAGGAGTTTCACGTGGTTTCACCCAGTCCAGGCTATGCCATTACTTTCCGGGTGGAGACCCCGGCATCGTTCTCCGCAAGCTCCGACGTCACGGTCGCGATCGGAGAAACCGGAGCCGCCATCACGGGCCTCGACGTTGTTGGATCTGACCAGCAGAGCATGATTATTGACGTGTCGGCGAACGCCAGGGGGCTACGGCACGTGGAGAAGATCAAGGCGAAGGTCAACAGCCTCCCAGGTACGAGCGTGCTCCGCGTATCGGATCAAACCTTCGTCATGCACTCAAAGGGCAAGCTCGAGATTGCATCGAAGATTCAGCTCCGCAACCGCGAGGACCTTTCCCGTGCATACACTCCCGGTGTTGCTCGCATCAGCACCGCGATTGCCGAGAACAACGACAACGCGTGGCGGTTCACGATGAAGGCCAACACGGTGGCAATCGTGACCGACGGTACCGCCGTTCTCGGTCTTGGCGACATCGGACCCGAGGCCGCCATGCCCGTCATGGAGGGCAAGGCCATTCTCTTCAAGCAGTTCGGCCAGGTTGATGCCTGGCCCGTCGCACTCGATACGAAGGACACGGAAGAGATCATCAGCATCTGCAAGGCGATTGCTCCCGCCTACGGCGGCATTAACCTTGAGGACATCTCCGCACCTCGCTGCTTCGAGATTGAACGCAGGCTCCGCGAGGAGCTCGACATTCCCGTGTTCCACGACGATCAGCACGGCACCGCAATCGTGACCCTCGCAGCCCTCGTCAATGCGCTCAAGGTCGTGGGGAAGACGATGGCGGACATTCGCGTTGTTGTGTCCGGTGTCGGCGCCGCCGGCTACGCCATCATCCGCCTCCTCATGAAGTCCGGAGTCCGCCACATCCGCGCTACGGGACGAAACGGCGTCATTGTTCGCACCGAGGAGTATACGGACGAGCACAGGATCTGGTTGGCAAACAACACGAACGAGGAGGGCTTCTCCGGAACCCTGAAGGAAGCGGTTGTTGGCGCCGATGTCTTCATTGGCGTGTCCGCACCGAACTTGCTTGACGGTGACGACATTGCCGCCATGAACGAGGATGCCATCGTGTTTGCTATGGCGAACCCGGATCCGGAAGTCGACCCCGAGGTCGCCTCCGAACATGCCGCAATCGTGGCAACGGGACGCTCGGACTTCCCAAACCAGATCAACAACGTCCTCGTTTTCCCCGGGTTCTTCCGCGGCCTGCTCGATGCTCAGGCCACGGACGTTACGGACGACATGATGGTTGCCGCAGCTGACGCCATCGCCGGAACCATCACCGATGAGGAACTGAACCCCGGATTCCTCATCCCTTCCGTGTTCGATCCGCGCGTGCTACCGGCAGTGTCGGAGGCCGTGAAGCAGGCGGCGCTCGACAGTGGTCTCGTCAAGAACATCGACATGGATGAAGACGTCATGAACAACAAATCGTGATGGGTGGGGCGGGCGCCAATGCGGGCCCCCGCCACGCCCTTGTTCATGTCCACCATGCGCAACTTACTCGGCAAGAGAAGTTGCGGGCTTCTCACGAAGTGAGTGGGGGAGCTTGCACCCGCGGGTGCCGACATAGGGTTTGTTCGTTACAGTTGCGAAGAATGCTGCAGGCATTGCGCCATCCTTGCTCAGAGTGGGAGGCAGTGCCGGTGGATGTGGTTGTTGTCAGCGCACCACTCTTTACGCTCATCCTCATCGGCTACCTCGCCGCCCGGTTCGGGCTCATCCCCATCGAGGCAATCAAGGGTCTCAACAACTACGTTCTCTACTTCGCCATCACCTCCATGCTGTTCCGCATGGGATCCTCCGCGTCCCTCGAGCAGGCAATCAACCCGACAGTGCTCACGGTGTGGCTGCTGGCCTGCTGGAGCGTCCTCGGCCTGGCGATGGCCTACGGTCGGACCCAGGGGAGAACCTGGCTCGCCACATCGTTCGGTGCGCTCGCGGCGGCGCTACCGAATGCTGGCTTCATGGGAATCGCGCTCGTCACCGCCGTGCTCGGAACCGAGAACCTCCACATCATGGTTCCCATCATCTTGGCTGACACGGTTGTTCTTCAGGGAACGGCGATCGCCTTCTCCCAGCTCGATGCTGCGAGCAATCAGGGGATCCTGGCGAAGCTCAAAGTCTCCTTCTCGGGAGTCCTCAAGAACCCCATGGTCTGGGGAACGGTGACCGGTGTCTTCTGGGGCGCTACAGGGTGGGCGTTACCTAGCATCCTTGCCAACCTGGTCGACATCCTTGCCGACTCGGCGACACCGGTCGCTCTGTTCACGGTCGGAGCGGTGCTGTTCCGTGAACAAAGACGGGTATCGGAACGACCCTCCTCCAAGGACTTCGTTGCGTGGATTGCCTTCCTTAAGCTCCTAGTACTCCCGCTCATCATGTGGGGTCTCGGTGTGCTCGCCATGAGGATGGGCCTGCCGCTCACCAGTGGTGAACTTGCCGTCCTTGTTCTCGTGGCCGCACTGCCCAGCGCCGCAAACACGACACTGCTGGCCGAGAAGTTCGGGGCCGACAGCGGCCTCGTTGCCACCGCCTTGCTAACAACCTCGACGATTGGTTTCGTGACCTTCAACGTGGTCGCCACCCTCGTGTCGTAACGAAGGGTCGTGTCGTTACGAAAGATGCTCGGGACTAGGCCGCGACGCTGTACACCAGGTCCGGGACGGGCCTGTCTGCGGTGAATCCGGCCGAGACATAGGCGTGGATCGAATTACAGTTTGAGGTGTTTGTGCACACGAGACCGCTCGATGCACCCATCTGCTCTAGGTGCTTCATGGCGGCGGTGACGAGCTGCTTGCCGTAACCCTGGCCCCTGTGCTCCGGGTGAATGGCGAGGGGCTCGAGAAGGCCGGGGCGTCCCCTGCCGGCAGACCATACGGACACGACACCGATGATGGTCTCGGAGTCGTAAGCAACGAGTGTCGACTCTCGACCAGGTTCGCTGAAACCATTGCCTTGAATGTCCTGATGGCCTCCTTGAGTTCACCACCCTTGTACGGGGTCTTGTGGAAGCCAGAGCGATGGACCACCAACCAGTCTCTGACCGCATCACTGAGAACCTCTTCAACGTGCAGATCCAGTTCGTCGAGAAGAGCGTCGAGGTCGGTGCTCAGGTTGTTGAAGTCGAAGCGGAGCGGGGTCCACAGCTCACCGGGAGACCAACCAAGAGTTGCAAGATAGTCGTTAAGGGCGCGTGCGCCACGGGCTTCGATGAATCGTTCACCCACGCTGAACACGGCGCCGGGATGGGGTGAGGGGATGAGGTCGTTGCCGAGGGCGTGAGCGAACTCCTTGTCGCCAGTGACAGTGGAAGACAGCGCAAGCCGAAGAAGGTGGGGACCGTCGAACATGCCGATGGCGAGAATGGTTTCGTCAAGGCTCCAGACCCTCAGGTCCGCAGCCGTGGCCTCGGGGCCCCTCAGGCTGTGCCAGCCAATGTCGCCGGGATGAAGTTGAACCGGCAAGTTGTCTTCCTGCCATGAACTGAGCGTTTCGATCACGGTGGGGAGGTCGGTGACATCCGGGATCGACATTGAAACCTGCATTTGCCCATTCCATCACGCATGCTGAAGCGTTGCAAAGAAAAGCGGAACTTGCCTGAGCACGTGTTTTGAGTGCTATTGAATTGACCTGATTAGTGGATCGGACTGTCTTCTCTGACTGTGGGGTTGAGAAAGAGTCGAGACATCACGCCCTTGACGGAACTGCTTGCCCCGCCCTGCCGAGTTGGCGACACTTGACACTATGTCGCACCGCGAGAACCAGCCGAACGTAACCGACCCCCACCAGTTCTGGGAGAACAGGTATGGGGGTAAGGGTGCTGTGTGGACCGGGAAGGTCAACAGTGTCCTTGCTGAGGTTGGGGGAAGGCTCCCGGTCGGACGAGCCCTCGATCTTGGTTGCGGCGAAGGCGGCGATGTTATTTGGCTTGCAAAGCAAGGCTGGTCCGCGACCGGCATCGACATTTCACAGAATGCGGTGAGGCGAGCCCAAGGCACTGCGCAGGCGGAAGGGTTGTCTGAGAAGCAGGCACGATTCGTTGCAGGTGACCTGACCGATCTGGATGTTCGGGGCGAGTTCGATCTCGTGACCGCAAGCTTCTTCCAGTCCCCGGTCGCACTCGACCGCCGCCACATCCTCCGTAAGGCATCTCAGCTGGTAGGTCATGGTGGGCACTTCCTCATTACCTCCCATGCTGTCATGCCCCACCACCCGAACCAGGACTCGCTCGTGAAGCCTCAGGACGAGGTAGCTGGGCTGGCGCTGTCCCCGGACAGCTGGGAGCTGGTGATCTCGGAACTACGGCCCCGCACCCACACCGACCGGGACGGCAACGAACTCGAGCTTGAGGACTCCGTTGTTCTGTACAAGCGCATCTGAACAGTAGGCTTCACGGAGGAATCATGGCAGCCGAACCACGTCCCGCAGACTCGGATTCAACCGACTGGACCTTTGTGATCGACCAGAGGTGCCAGCAGTGCGGCTACGTTCCCCATGATGTCGTGACAACTGCCCGGCGTCTCGCCCAGGTGCCGGGCCGATGGGTCGAGGTGCTCCAGCGAGACGGGGCAACAATGCGCCCCTCAGAAGGCGTGTGGTCGCCCGTCGAGTACGCCTGCCACAGCCGGGACCTCATCACTGTTCTCGGTGATCGAGTCGGCGCAATGCTCGACTCCGATCGCCCCACGTTCGCCAATTACGACGGCGAGGCGGAAGCAGTAGCTGGTAAGTTCTGGGCCGCGGATCCTGCACTCGTGAGCGAGCAGATTGGGGACTCAATGGATCGGACTCTTTTCATATACGGCCGGGTTGGTGAAGCCGACTGGGAGAGGGTGGGCCTGCGCGGGGACGGAGTGGAGATGACCGTCGCTGGACTCAGTCGATACCTCCTCCACGATCTCGAACACCACCTCGTCGACGTCGACGGCTAAGACTCGGTGAGGACTCGTTGTGCGCCACGAATCGTGCATGGCTGGTCTGTGTGGGTGAGCGTTTGATCAACCCTGACCGCCCGGATGGCTGGCCGGCCCAAATCAGTGGCCGAGATTACGCATAGCGGTCGCATAAGTCTGCAAATGCAAGTTTATTATGCGAATACTGTGGACGGTAAGACACGGGCATTTTGGACATTTGTGACGACTTTTTGAGTGTCGCGGATCGTGTTCCCGCCACCATCTGCGGAGTCGCGTGGAAAGCTCCCTCTGCATATTTGACCGGTGCGACGAGTTGCTGACGACGCGCGGAATCGCACTTGGTTTGGTACTTACATAGGTGTAATTTGGAAGGCGAGACACAAGATGTAGTATTCAGAGAAGAAAGAGGCACAAGATGTCGTTGTTATCGGAGAATCGGGTCACAACCGACAATGTTGTCGTGAAGCGTGATGGTCGTACCGTTCGCTTCGACGCAAGCAAGATCTATCGCGCTGTCGAAGCGGCTCTTCTCGATCGTGGAATGGAGAATCACGAGTTTGCGAGCTCGGTAACGGCTGATGTCGTGGCTGAGCTCGGGGACGGAATATTGGATATTCCGACAATTCAGAACGCAGTCGAGAACCGCCTCATGAAGTCGGAGTACCCCGAGGTCGCACGCGCGTACATTGAGTACCGCCACGACCGCGACAAGGACCGCGAGCAGGCCATGGACCTGCAGTATTCCGTGGGTCGCCTTCTGCGCCGCGAGAAGTCGGTCGTCAACGAGAACGCGAACAAGGATGCGACCGTTTTCAATACTCAGCGCGACCTGACGGCGGGTTCTGTTGCTAAGGCTTTCGCTCTCAAGGAGATGCTGCCCAGGCCTGTGGCGAACGCTCACATCAAGGGAGACATCCACTTCCACGACCTGGATTACAACCCTTTCCAGCCCATGACCAACTGCTGCCTCATCGACATCCCCTCCATGCTTCGAGACGGATTCCAGATCGGCAACGCTCGGGTGGAGTCCCCGCGCTCGATCAACACCGCGACCGCTCAGATTGCTCAGATCATCGCTAACGTTGCTTCGTCGCAGTACGGCGGCTGTTCCGTGGACCGTACGGATGAGGTGCTGGCACCCTATGCTCGCCTGAACTACGCGAAGCACGTCGCCACCGCAGAGAAGTGGGTCGCTGAGGAACTGCGCGAGGAATACGCGATGGAGAAGACTCGCAAAGACATCTACGATGCCATGCAGTCCCTCGAGTACGAGATCAACACCCTCTATTCCTCCAACGGTCAGACCCCATTCGTCACCCTTGGCTTCGGTCTTGGTACCGATGTTTTCGAACGCGAGATTCAGAAGGCGATCCTTCAGGTCCGCATCGGCGGCATTGGCCGTGACAAGCACACCGCGATCTTCCCGAAGCTCGTGTTCGGCCTGCGTCGAGGCGTCAACCTGGAGCCCGCCGATCCGAATTACGACATCAAGCAGCTCGCACTTGAGTGCTCCACGAAGCGCATGTACCCGGACGTTCTCTCCTACGACAAGCTCACGGAGATTGAGGGTGACTACAAGGTCCCGATGGGATGCCGTTCCTTCCTTCCCAAGTGGATCGATCCGCAGACCGGTGAGCCCGTCAATGCTGGCCGCAACAACCTCGGCGTGGTCACGCTCAACATCCCCCGCATCGCCATCGAGGCACGTGGCGACATGGATAGGTTCTGGGAGCTCCTGAACGAGCGCATGGAGATCGTCAAGGAAGCCCTGCTCTACCGCATCGCCAGGTGCGAGGAAGCCACCCCGGCCAATGCGCCCATCCTCTACCAGCATGGCGCCCTCGGGAAGCGAGCTGAGCCGGAGAGCGAGTCTGTTTCTGAGTTCTTCCAGAACTACCGCGCCACCGCCTCGATCGGATACATCGGCCTCTACGAAGCAGCAACCTGCTTCTTTGGGCCGGAGTGGGAGACCAACCGTGAGGCCAAGGACTTCACTCTCGATATCGTCAAGACCATGAACCAGCATGCTGAGGAGTGGCGAGCAGAAAGCCCGTACTGGTTCTCCGTGTACGCAACTCCCTCCGAGTCGCTCACGGACCGGTTCTGCCGGCTCGATCGCGAAAAGTTTGGTGACATCGCCGATGTGACGGACAAGGACTACTACACGAACTCGTACCACTACGACGTTCGCAAGAAGATCACTCCGTTCGAGAAGATCGAGTTTGAATCCGAGTACCCCCAATACTCCAAGGGCGGCTTCATCCACTACTGCGAGTACCCGAAGCTCACCCACAACACTCGCGCACTGGAAGCGGTGTGGGATTTTGCGTACGACCGGGTTGCCTACCTCGGCACCAACACTCCGATCGACAAGTGCTACGAATGCGGGTTCGAAGGCGAGTTCAAGGCAACCGCAGCCGGCTTTGCGTGCCCCGACTGCGGGAACGAGGATCCGAAGACCTGTGACGTCGTGAAGCGCACCTGTGGCTACCTTGGTAACCCACAGCGCCGCCCCATGGTGCACGGTAGACACACGGAGATCGCAAGCCGCGTCAAGCACATGGATGAGGTCGAGAGGTAAGTGCCTCACCTCGACATTGATGGCATCACGCAGCCGGCGACAGGGGAGTGGGACGGACGAACCCTTTCCGCCGGCTACGTGGCCGACTACAAGCCGTTCAACTTCGTTGACGGTGAGGGAGTGCGGTGCTCACTGTACGTTTCGGGATGTCCATTCAAGTGTCCAGGCTGCTACAACGAGGCCGCGCAGTCCTTCAGGTACGGCGCCCCTTACACGCAGGAGCTTGAAGAGAGGATCCTTGCTGATCTGGCCCAGCCGTACGTAGCGGGACTCTCGCTCGTCGGTGGCGAGCCGTTCCTTGCCACCCCCACACTCATTCCTCTCGTGCGTCGCGTGAAGGAAAGCTTTGGGGGCGACAAGAGTGTCTGGATCTGGTCCGGTTTTACCTACGAGCAGCTGACCCACGACACCGAGGACAAGCAGGAGCTCCTATCGCTTAGTGACGTCCTTGTTGATGGCCCGTTTATCAAACAGCTCTACCACCACGATCTCGCGTTCCGTGGCTCCTCCAACCAGCGCATCATCGACCTTGCCTTGAGTCGGGCACAGGGAGAGGTGGTGCTGTGGGAGAGTGAACGGCGCGACACCGAGGACCGCGTCCCGTTCCTCAACCCTGCCCCGCCCCGTTCCTGACCGGGAAAGGCCTCTCTCATCGGGGGAGCCAACCTCTGCTCTCGTACTCGTTGATCCCGCCTCGGGATATGCTGGCCTGCGGTGAAGGATTCTGTGTTGCGCGAGCCCGGCATGCCGCTGCTGGTGACGATGACCGCGCTAGGCTTTTCCGGGTATGCAGCACTCATGCCTGTCGCACCCCTGTGGGCAACCCACGGTGGAGCGGACTCGGGAGGGGCCGGACTCGTCAATGCCGTGCTCATGGCGGTCACTGTCCTGACCCAGCTGACCGTACCCAGCGCGCTTCGCCGATTCGGTTGGGTGCTCGTGCTGGCATTCGGCATGATCATGCTCGGACTCCCCACGGCCGGGTTCTTCTTCAGCTCTGACCTCACGTGGGTTCTCGTCTGCTCGGGGCTGCGCGGGCTCGGTTTCGGCGTCATTACCGTGACCGGAAGTGCCCTCACTGCGGAACTAGTCAGTCCCTTCCGCAGGGCGAGGCCATCGGCATCTACGGACTTGCGATCGCAATACCCCAGGTGCTCCTCATTCTTGCGAGCCCTTGGATTGTCGAGAAGATCGGCTTCACCGTCATCTTTGCTATCGGCCTCCTCCCAATCCTGGGAGCAGTCCCGGCCATCAAGCTGGGACGAAGAATCGAGAATCTTCCAAAACCGCTCGAGCCCCCGCCCTACCGGAAACTCGTTCGACCCATGGTCCTGCTCTTGGCGGCAACGCTGGCGGGTGGAGTGCTCATCACCTTCATGGCTCAGATGATCGAGAGCGCCACCATCGTCATGGTGGCATTGCTCGTCATGATGGTGACAACCGCCCTCGTACGATGGCGAATCGGATTCCTAGCCGACAAGTTTGGTGCGGGAGTCTTCGTCCTGCCACTGGTCCTCATGACCGTGATTGGAATGTCGCTCATTGCGCTCGCGGTCAGGGACTACTCGAACACATCAATCCCCGCGCTCATTGCAGGGTGCGTGTGCGTTGGTGCGGCCTATGGCGGGCTCCAGAACCTCACCTTGGTGCTGTCTTTCCAGGCCGTGGAGCGTGAGCACTACGGGGCCGCGAGCACGACCTGGAACGTTGGTTTCGATACCGGCACGGGCCTTGGCTCACTGCTGATCGGTTGGATTGCCACCGGTTCCTCATTCAGCGCAGCAGTCATGGTCAGCGCAGGATTGTCCGCACTGACCATCCCACTCGCCATCAACCGGCCCAAGAACTAGCGGGGCGCGCGCCTCGTTTCAACTCGGCCGCTTCATGGCACATCGTGGTCGTTTGCGCCGATTCTGGGAAAGTCCTGGGATTCCAACGTATGCTCTTTCTCAGGCGCAAATGCCCCGCGAAGGAGTCGACATGAGTAAGCCTGCTGAAGCTAGCGTCCCGGCTATCATCGCCGCCACGGCAGCCTTCTATGTCGTCGTCCTCATCCACCTCATCGGACAGCTCTTTTCTCCCGCCTCGGCGATCACCGAGGTGAGTCAGGTGTTGCTCATGGCGACCCTGGGGGTGAAGCTCTGGGTGAATACCCACAGCCCGCGCGGATGGCTCGTCCAGCTCGGACTGGCGGCGCTGTTCTTCTCCTGGGTCGGGGATACACTCCCGCGTTTCCTCGATGGGGACGGCGGGTTCTTGGCAATGATCGGAGGCTTCCTGATCGCCCAGGCCTGCTACGTGGTGGCATTCTGGCCGTACCGGAAGAACTCGATTCTCACGAAGCCTCTTCTCATCATCCCGTACGCGCTCGCCGCGATCGCCCTCGTCGCACTGTGCGGCGAAGGAGCGGGTAGCCTCCTCGTTCCTGTCATCGTCTACGCCATTGTCATCTTGGCCATGGCAGTATTGGCGACGGGCCTCGGCCCCTACGCCACCGCAGGTGGCATCATCTTCCTTGTTTCCGATGCCCTCATCGCGCTCCGCGCCTTTGCCGACTTCACGCTACCCGCCCACGGCTTCTTCGTCATGCTCACGTACATCGTTGGTCAGGGACTCCTCGTGTACGCGATCCAGAACATCTCTAACGGTCAACAGGCTCCTCGCCACCAGCCAGCATCGACACTCCGGTAGGGGCCGTGCCACCGGCACGTCTCTGTCGCGGGCTCGAAGGGTCCCGGTAATCGGCTGGGAATGGCCCGCAGTACCAAACGCTGAACTAACGGGAGGGTGGGTGGGCCGATCTCAATCGGCCCACCCACCCTTACCTTAGGTTTGATAGCAGTACTTGGCTTGCTTCCTCGGCATCCTTGGTTCGCTCGGAATGACCTGCACTTGCTAGGCTACGAGGGTCTCACGTTCACTCTGTGGAGCGACTGGTGCTTGATCGTTCTGCTTTCTGCCACGCAGGAGCCGCATCGCGTTGACGATGACGATGAGGACGGATGCTTCGTGGACGAGCATGCCGATTGCCATGGTGACACCACCGGCAAACACTCCCGCGAGCAGTGCCGCGACGGTGATGAGAGCGATCGAGATGTTCTGCTTCATGACGCTCACCGTGCGCTTGGCGAGGTGGATGGACTCCGGGATCTTCGTGAGGCGGTCGGACATGAGGGCGATGTCGGCGGTCTCGACCGCAACATCGGTGCCAGCGGCACCCATGGCGATACCAATGTCTGCGGTGGCGAGTGCGGGTGCGTCGTTGACGCCATCCCCAACCATGGCGACACGGTATCCCTGGGACATCATCTCCTCGATTGCGGTGAGCTTGTCCTCGGGCAGGAGACCGGCGCGCACCTCATCGATACCAACCTGCTTTGCGATTGCGTTCGCGACGAGGGGAGAGTCGCCGGTCAGCATGACGACCTTCTTGACTCCTGCCCTGTGGAGGTCTTCGACCATGGCCTTCGCGTCATCACGCACCCTGTCGGCAACGGCGATGACGCCAAGGATTGTTCCGTCGACTGCGACGATCATGGGAGTTTGGCCGCGGCTAGCGAGATCGTTGGCCGTTGTCTCGGCTACCTCTGGTGTCAGGACTCCTTCCTGGTCCAGCAGTGCTGCGTTGCCGACGAGGATGCGCTGTCCCTGGGAGGTAGCGATGATGCCCTTGCCGGCTACGGGTTCGGTGACCTCGGGGAATCCGGGGGTGGCAATGCCGTGCTCCGTTGCTGCCTGAAGAATCGGACGAGCAAGCGGGTGTTCGGATCCTGCTTCAGCGCGGGCAGCGATCTCGAGGACCGCGTCAGGGGTCGTGAATTTATCCAGGACCACGATGTTTGTGAGGACGGGACGTCCTTCGGTGAGGGTACCGGTCTTATCGAGAGCAACGGCGTTGATCTTCGCGGAGTTCTCGAGGAACTCGCCGCCCTTGATGAGGATGCCGTCCTTTGCGGCCCTGCCGATACCGGCCACGATGGCGACGGGGATGGAGATGACGAGCGCTCCCGGGCAACCAATGACCAGCAGTGTCAGCGCCAGGGTGAGGTCGCGAGTGACGAGGCCAAACACAATGGCGAGGACGATGATGGCGGGGGTGTACCACTGGGAGAAGCGGTCGATGAATGCCTGGGTCTTGGCCTTGGCCTCGGCCGCCTCTTCCACGCGGGTGATGATGCGGGCGAGAGTTGTGTCAGCTCCGATGCCGGTGGCCTCAACTTGAAGCAGGCCGCCCGTCGAGATGGTTCCAGCGAACACCTGGTCGCCTTCGCCCTTGGAGGCGGGGATGGACTCGCCCGTGATTGAGGCTTCGTCGAGCGCTCCGGACCCGGAGATGACGATGCCGTCGACCGGCACCTTCGATCCGTTCTTGATGACGATGGTTTCGCCGATCTTGACTGATCCGGCGGGGACCTCGACCTGTTGGTCGTCCCTCAGGACTATCGCAACATCGGGTGCGACCTCGATGAGATCCGAGAGCGCTGAGCGAGTCTTGTTCATCGTGCGGGCCTCGAGGGCGTGACCGAAGGAGAACAGTAAGGTGACGGCCGCGGCCTCCCAGTAGTTCGCGATGATGATGGCGCCGATTGCGGCAACCGAAACGAGCAGGTCGATCGCGATGCTTCCCACCCGTAGCGCCCTGACCGCCTTGCGAACGATGGGTGTACCGGCAACCACTGCCGCCATCATCATGAAGATGTCACCCCAGAGAGACGAGCCGACCACTCCGGATGCAATCCACGACGAGATGATGAGTCCGCCAGCAACCGTGGGGATACCCCAGGGGCCGCGTAACCAGGAGAGTGCTTTCATTGTTCCTTCCAATCTTCTATTGCCCGCGTGGGCTAACAGTTAGAAGATATTTCGGAACAGCGTGAGCAACCATGACCCCCGTCAATTTACGGAAAAGTGGTTCTTTCCTTGAATTGCGTAGGGTTTCTCGGAGGATGATCGAGTTTCCTACGGGAGTTGTGGGCTTTCTTAGGAGATGGCGGCGGCTTTCTGGAGCTCGTCGACGTCGATTTTCCTCATGGTGAGCATGACCTCGCCAACGCGCCTGGCAACCTCGGGATCGGAGTGGTTGATGAGCTCGACGAGACGGCGCGGCACAACCTGCCACGAGAGCCCGTACCTGTCCTTGAGCCAGCCGCACTGGGATTCCTCACCGCCCGCGGTCAGGGCGTTCCAGTAGTAGTCAACTTCCTTCTGGTCGGCGCAATCGATCTGGAAGGAGATGGCTTCGCTGAATTGGAAGTACGGTCCGCCGTTGAGTGCGGTATAGCGAGTGCCGTCAAGTTCGAATTCGACGGTGAGGACCGCTCCTTCGCCCACGCTGGGATTGTCTATCGGGGAGCGATCGACTCGCAAGATCTTTGAATTGGGGAATGTGCTGCAGTAGAACTCGGCCGCCTCTTCGGCGTCCTTATCGAACCAGAGGCATGGGATTGTGCTCGGCATGGTGAGCCCCCTCTCAGGGTTGAGGAGTAACTGGTGGCTTGTCCGACCAGGGGAACACGATCCACTGGTCAGTGTTCCGCCACACGTAGTCCGGGCTCACGACCGAGCGGGGCTTTGCGTAGATCACGGCGGAACGAACGTCGGCATTATGTTCATTCAAAATGTCGACAACGAGGGCAAGGGTGCGACCGGAGTCGGCGACGTCGTCAACGACGAGAAGCTTCTGACCGGAGATGTTCTCCGTGTCCAGTAGTGGAGCCAACAGAACCGGGTCGGGGAGGGTTTCGTTGACGTCGGTGTAGAACTCGACGTTCATGGCGTCCGAGAGCTTGACGCCGAGGGAGTAGGAGAGTGCCCCGGCCGGGAGGAGGCCGCCGCGAGCGACCGCGATGATGATGTCGGGAGAGAATCCTGAGTCCGCAATGATTTGGGCGAGTTCACGGGATGCTGTCCCGAATCCCTCCCAGGTCAAAACTTCCTTCTCGGTCAGATCCGATGAGTCAGCGTGGTAAGCCATTCCTCTCCTTTGTTCAAAGAAAAGCCTACCCCGCTATCGGCGTAGCGGGGTAGGCGTCACTGCAACATCAACTGGCTGCGGCGGAGGACGTGCCTGGGTCAGTTGATACTGAGGTATTTAGACATCGCGAGCAAGCAGCTCTTCGAGCGACTCGGGTGCGAGCAGGTACGGCGGAACCTCGAGAACGGTGAAGGCGCCAGCCTGACCGGCCTCGTGCAGACGGTATGCTGCACGACCGTAAGCAACCTGAACGGCTGCCGTGAAGGCGGGGTTCGACTCAAGGTTGAGGGTGAACTCTACGGCATTGTGGGTGCCGCCAAGATCGCCCGAGGTGATGACGTGGCCACCGTGGGGGAGACCCTGGTGGTTAGCCTCGAACTCCTCCTCGGAGATGAAGTGAACCTCGACCTCGTAGCCCACGAAGTAGTCCGGCATGGTGCGGATCTCGTTCTCGATGCGGTCGTGATCGGCCGGGTCGGCAACGATCCAACACTGACGCAGGTGAGCGTTGTGACCGGTGATGTCCTGACCGTTGCCGGAGCGAGCGGACTCAATAGCCTCGTCGCGGGGGATCGTGTACTGGACTGCGCGAGTCACGCCCTCAATGCGACGCAGAGCATCGGAGTGGCCCTGCGACACGCCCTTGCCCCAGAAGGTGTTCTGCTGACCCTCGGGGAAGAGGGAGGACGCGATGGTGCGGTTGAGGGAGAAGAGGCCCGGGTCCCAGCCGGTCGACACGATGGCGACGTTCCCGGCTGCGAACGATGCTTCTTCCATGGCCGCGTAGTGGGCGGGAATGTGCTTGTGGTTGTCGTACGTGTCAACGGTCGTGAAGTTGGCGGCGAAAGCCGTTGCCTGCTCCGGGATGTCGGTTGCGGAACCAACGCAGAGGAACAGCACGTCGACCTGGTCGGCGTACGAGTCGATGTCGGCGACGGGGAATACCGGGGTGTCAGTGTCTAGCTCTGCACGGCGGGAGAAAATGCCGACAAGCTCGAAGTCGCTCTGACGCTTGATGTTTTCTTCGACGCTCCGTCCGAGATTTCCGTAACCTACGATTGCGGCTCTAATTGACATTGTGGAGTCCTTCTCTCGAGCTTTGTTTGTGAGTTCAGAATAAATGAGAATCATTCACAATTGCGAATCAGAAAATCTGTCCCAAGATGTGATCGCATCCATTTTTTCCACCCTCGTAGCGGCGCCCGGACCGCTGTTAAATGGCTTATTTTCAATATTTCAAGAGATCCTCGATGTCGAATTGCGCTCCTCTCGGTCGCGTTTCCCCGGCTGGTAACAAGGATTCCTGTGAGGAAACTTACCAAATTTTGAGGGGTGAACGCAAAAGCGTCTCGACGTTTCTCGTGGGAATATAGTTGAGCTTTCAATTGTTTACGTGGGTGAGTTTCAAAGAATGGTAGGAAGAATGGAAAACACATCCGGTCCGACGTCCGTCGAGTTTGGTTTGAACACGTTCGGTGACATCACCCCCGGCCCCGACGGTCAACCCAAGCATGCGGCCCAGGTTATTCGCGACGTCGTCGAGGAGGCGGTCCTTGCCGACTCGATAGGCATTCAGGCCTTCGGCATCGGTGAGCATCACCGCGACGACTTCGCTGTCTCAGCCCCGGACATGGTCCTTGGAGCAATTGCCTCCCGCACGGACAACATCAAGCTGGGTACCGCTGTCACAGTTCTATCCTCGGATGATCCGCTCCGTGTATACGAACGCTTTGCCACCCTCGACGCGGTGGGCAACGGTCGGGCCGAGGTCATTGTTGGTCGCGGATCCTTTACCGAGTCGTTCCCGCTCTTTGGCTACAAGCTTGACGACTACAACGTGCTGTTCGAAGAGAAGTTTGAGATCTTCGCCGAAACCCTCAAGGAACGCCCGATCCGGTGGCGGGGAACGCACCGCGCTCCCATCGAAGGCGCAATCCTCACCCCGGCAACCGAGAATGGTCTGTCCGCATGGGTGGGTGTTGGTGGCTCGCCCGAGTCCGTGCTGCGTTCCGTGCGCAGGGGAGTTCCGATGATGCTCGCCATCATCGGTGGCGCTCCCGCGAGGTTCCGCCCCTATGTTGACCTCTACCAGCAGGCACAGAAGGAACAGGGCGTGGATCCCATGCCGCTTGGCATGCACTCTCCCGGCCACATCGCCGAGACTGACGAGAAGGCCCGCGAGGAGCTCTGGGAGCCGTTCCGTCTCAACCGAATCCGCATCGGTCGCGAGCGGGGATGGCCGGACCCGACGTACGAGGACTTCGTGTCCGAGATCGAGCACGGAGCTCTCTTTGCTGGTTCTCCCGAGACCGTAGCCCAGAAGATTTACGAGAACGTCCGCGTGCTCGACGTGGATCGCTTCGACCTCAAGTACGCGAATGGCATGATGCCGCACGAGCAGATGATGAACTCGATCGAGCTCTACGGCACCAAGGTGCTGCCCCGCGTGCGAGAGATGCTGTCCAGGGCTCTCTAATCTGACTTTCATCTTGACCTGAAAGGGTTAGGTTGAAACGACGAGTGAGATGTCCACCATCTCGCGCTCATTGGAGGAAACTCATGAACAGGATGACAACTCTCGGTGCCGCAGCCGCTCTTGCCCTGACTCTGGCGGCGTGCTCTGACTCGAACGACACGGAAGCTGACGAGACGCCGGTCGATACCGCTGCGCAGTCCATTGAACCTCAGGACTCCGGTAGCGGAGAGGATGGTGTGGACGACCGGAACGAAGAGGGTGGCGATGCCACTGACGATTCGGGCGATGCCACCACGCCGAGCGAGGACAACGCCTCGGGCACCACACCCGACCGCACCACCGACCTGCGAGACTACGAGTTCGAGATCTCGCTCCGCGAGGCAATCGAGCTGAGCAACTCTCACACCGGCGGTGGCACGATCCACCAGGCCGGTATGGACTGGAGTGACGACAGTGGAGCCTGGGTCTGGGAGATCGACACGATCGGTGACGGTCGCGAGTGGGAGCTCGAAATCGATGCGACCACGGGGGAGATCCTCGTCCGTGACCAGGATGATGAGGATGATAATGAGCAGGCAGTTGACCCCTACGGGGATGTTGACTACCTGTCTGCCATGCAGACTGCGACCGGAGAAGTTGCCGGGACGGTGACAGGATGGTCCCTCGACTGGGATGATGATCGAGAAATTTACACCATCGAAATCAGCACCGGTGGAGACGATACCGATGTGGAAATTGACGCCATCAGTGGCGAGATTGTTGAGATTGACGACTAATGATTGAAGTACGCAACAACGTAGAGAAGTCCCGCTACGAGGTTCTCGTCGACAGCGGAGTGGTCGGCTACGCCGATTACAAGGTTGAGGGCGATGTCCTCACCGCACCCCACACCGTGGTCGACAAGGACCAGGGTGGCAAAGGACTTGCTGGCAAGATGGTGACCCAGCTTCTTGACGATGCGAGGGACGCCGGTCAGTCGGTTATCCCGGAGTGCCCGTACGTTGCTGGATTCATTGGAAAGAACCCCGAGTATCTCGAGCTTGTTCCCGAGGATCGTCGCGCAGATTTCGGTCTCGACAAGTAACACACCTGTCGAAACTCCTGCCCGAACGGACCGGATCTAGCGGGATCTGAATGGGAGATCCGAGACTCATGGGTGTGGCCACGCAGAAGCGTGGCCACACCCATGAGTCTCGGTGACCGCTCCCCGGGGCGAGCTCCCCGGACGGGAAAGTGTGGGCTAAAACGTTGATGTAGCAAGGAATAGTGGAAGTTGACCCTTGGGCGTCAAGGCAGAATCGAGCGACTTTGGGCGGTCGTGGGGAGTTCTCATTCTGATGGCACTGTCTTGGTCGCATTAGCCTCGAAGCATGAACACTGAAACTACTCGCCCAGCAACGTCCTTCTACCTCGACTGCGCCATTGCCGTCACCTCCGGCATCGCCGGAGCCGCATGGTCCATCTCCCAGGGCGGCGTCCTCGCCCCGATCTTCATC
>NZ_JASDVN010000021.1:19799-28818 GCF_041440645.1 Flaviflexus sp.
ATCGCAGCCTTCTACGCCGCTGTCATCGTTCTTGGCGTGCTCCACCGCTTCGGCATGAGCCCCGGCCAGCTCGTGTTCGGCAGGGAGCGTCCCGGTACCGGACGATCGGTCGCAACCCACGTCATGATGTTTGGTGGCGGTGTCACCATGACACTGATCTTCGCCTTCGGTTGTGGACTCGTTGCGCTCGTGAAGCCGCAACGTCGCGCCGCCTAAGAGGCTGAGACGGATAAGTACTCAAAACGCGATAGCCGAATCGATCAGTCCAGAGCATTCACCGCACTGAACCCGATACGGATCATGAACCCGCAGCATTCGATCGTAGAACCGTCCGCTCAATTCTTTACCGTCAAGTTCAGGCACTAGGCCGGCACAAGAGAAGTCCCTCGACGCAGGACCCCGCGCCTGTGCAGGACCGATACCCGGGCACCAGTTTCAGTTTGTTCGCTTGAGCACCTCAGCCACCGCATCTCTCACGATGTCCCTGCGCCACGTCCCTTCCGGATGATCGTTGACGATCCCCACCGCCTGCATGAGCGCGTACATCGTGACGGGACCGACGTGCAGGAAACCCCGCGACTTCAAGTCTTTCGCCAGCGCGACGGACTCGGGAATCTCCGCGGGAAGATCCGCCTCTTTGTAGGCCGGATGATCCGTTGGTCGATAGGACCAGATAAGAGAGGGAAGTCCCGCCTCGATGGCTCCCCGCCTGCCCAGTGTGGGATCGTCGCGCAAGTCCAGGGTCGCCTTCGCGTTGTTGATCGTGGCAATGATCTTCCGCCTGTTGCGAATGATTCCTTCATCATTGAGGAGTCGATCAATGTCGACCTGATCAAAGGCGGCCACAGCATCAACGTCGAAGCCTGCGAAGGCCTCCCTGAAGCCCTCCCGGCGCCGCAGGATCGTCGTCCACGACAGCCCGGACTGGAAGGCCTCGAGCGACAGCCTCTCAAACAGGCCCGTCTCGGTCGTGATCGGCATGCCCCATTCCGTGTCGTAGTAGTCGCGTTCCAAGTCGCTACGTCCCGCCCATCCCGGGCGCACCAAATCATTCATGGGGCAAGCATAGAAGCAAAAGGGAAGGGGTCACGCCCTTGTCCTCCTGTGGACGCAAGCATGACCCCTTCTCCGCTATTGAAGACTAGCTCCAGCGAGACTCGGAACGATCACCTGACCACTCAATGTGGTAGGCGCCTTCCATATCGATCCTCTTGTAGGTGTGCGAACCGAAGAAGTCGCGCTGACCTTGGATCAGGGCGGCGGGAAGCCTTTCGGCGCGGACGCCATCGAAGTAGGAGAGGGAGGAGGAGAACGCGGGGATCGGGATGCCGGAAGCAACGCCGAGTCCAACGATCTGGCGCCATGCGGGAACGCAGGCATTGATCTTCGAAGCAAACTTCTCATCCGCCATCAGCAGTGGCAGATCTGGGTTGTTCTCGTATGCCTCGGTGATGTCACCAAGGAAGACTGCACGAATAATGCAGCCGGCTCGCCAGATCTTGGCAAGCTCACCCTTGTTGATGTCCCAGCCGTACTCCTCGGCACCGGCCTGAATGAGGTCGAAGCCCTGCGAGTAGGCAACGATCTTCGAGGCGTAGAGAGCCTGACGAACCTGCTCGATGAACTCCTCGCGGTTCTCGATGGCAATCGGAGCCTCGTGGCCCTCGAGGGGGCCGGAGGCTCCACGCTGGACGGGGGAGGAGGACAGGCCACGGGCGAAGGTGGCTTCACCAATGCCGGTCACGGGAACACCGAGCTCAAGGGCGGTCTGGACCGTCCACGCACCCGTGCCCTTCTGGCTTGCGGCATCCACGACGATATCGACAAGTGCCTTGCCGGTCGCGGGATCGGTCTGGCGAAGAACCTCGGAGGTGATCTCGATGAGGTAGGAGTTCAGCTCCGTGCCCATCCAGGACTCGAAGATGTCAGCGATCTGCGCGGGCGAGTCACCGAGTCCCTTGCGGAGCAGGTCGTACGCTTCTGCGATGAGCTGCATGTCGGCGTACTCGATGCCGTTGTGCACCATCTTGACGAAGTGGCCGGCGCCGTCGTTCGAGATGTAGGTGCAGCAGGGCTCGCCATCAACGTGAGCCGAGATCTCCTCGAGCATGGGGCCAAGCCTCTTGTAAGACTCGGGGGTGCCACCAGGCATGATCGACGGGCCCTCGAGAGCGCCCTCCTCGCCACCGGACACGCCAGCACCAACGAAGTGGAGTCCGCGTGCCTGAATGTCGCGCTCGCGGCGGATCGTGTCCTTGAAGTAAGCGTTGCCGCAGTCGACGATGATGTCGCCCTCATCCATGTGATCAGCGAGCTGCTCGATGACTGCATCAGTGCCGGATCCTGCCTGAACGAGGATCATGGCGACGCGGGGGCGGGAGAGGGAGGCGACGAAGTCTGCGATCTCTTCGGAGGGGATGAACGTACCTTCATCTCCGTGCTCTTCGACGAGCTTCTCCGTTCGAGCATAGGTCCGGTTGTAGACGGCTACCTTATAGCCCTTGCGGGCCAGGTTGCGAGCAATGTTTGCTCCCATCACGGCCAGTCCGACAACACCAATATCTGCACTTCCAGTGCGAGCATCGCTCATAACAACTCTCCTAATCTCGGGGCATTCCCAAGTCATTGATGATTTTCCCACCAAACCCAGCCCAGGCAGAAACGAAACGGCAATTTGACCGAAAAGTGAGAGATTCAAAGTGGGAGTGAGAGAAAGCGTCAAGGGTCGGAGGAATCTGGAAATGGCGAAGAACTCTTGGGAGGAATCCCCGCAGTTCACTCGTCTCCACCAACCTGCACGCTACCCGTCCACCGTTGGACCAATCCTTGCCGAACAGCTCTCGTCACCACTTTCAAATCCGTAGGATGGGGGCATGAAGGTTGTGACGATGCACACTCCCGGCTCGACGCTTCAAACGCTCGAGATCCGGGAGGATCTGTCGATGATTGAGCGTAGGAGCGCAACAATGTCGACGGGTCTGAGCCTTGCCGTTGCCTCAGCTGGAGCAGAGATACTCCTGACAGGACACAAGGACCTCCACGATCCCGCTACGATCCTTCTCAGCTCCATTCCGAGCGACGTGGGGGTCGGTGACCTGTTAGCGATTGGGACGAGCAGGGTTGAGATCACTGAGGTCGATCACGAAGGGATCTGGGTGCGCCCCACCATCCCGGGTGTCATCCAGCCCGGTGACGTGCTGCGCTACGTTCCGGCCGACCTGCTCGAAGAGAAGGGCGCGTTCCCTCGAGTCCCCGATGGTCTCCCGGACGCCTTCGAAGGGGAGAACGGGCGCTTCACGCCCTCCTACGAGAGTCGCGCCAAGGAGGTATGGAACGCCATGATCCAGCTTGGTTTCCACCCGACCTTTGATTGGGCTGGTAGCGAGGATGGTGAGGCAGTTGTCGCCCGCGATGTGGAGGGCCACGCTCAACTCATTGTCGATCTCGAGGAACCGGGTCAACAGGAACTCATCGACCGCAAGCTCGCAGAAGGCGGTCTCACCCAGTGGATTTGTGAAGAGATCTCGTCCCTGCCCAGAGGGCTCTAGGACTGCACCATTTCCTGAAAGTAAACGGCTATTCAAAAGACACGGCTCCGTCCCGGAAACAGCCCGCTCAAGGGAAGGGCTTGCTGAGTGAGAACAGCTGGCTGCATCAAAACAGCTTGCTCCATCAAGACAGATTGCTCCGTCAAACCAGCTTGATGCATGAAAACGGTTTGATGCATGAAAACGGGTTGGTGGGTGTGTGCCCACCAACCCGTTGCCGGTTAATCGGATCCTTGTCCTAGCTACGCAGCGGATCGATGATCGCGTTGAGCGTCTTCGAGGGGCGCATGACCGCCGCTGTCATCTCAGGGTTGGGACGGTAGTAGCCACCAAGGTCGGCAGGGGAGCCCTGAACGCTCAGGAGCTCGTCTGCGATCTTGTCAGCGCCTGCCTCGAGAGCGTCGGCAACCGGAGCGAAGATCTGTGCCAGATCCTCGTCGTCGTTCTGCTCGGCGAGAGCGCGGGCCCAGTAGGTTGCCAGGTAGAAGTGGCTACCGCGATTGTCGATCTCGTTGACCTTGCGCGACGGGGACTGACCTTCGTTCAGGAGCTTCTCCGTCGCAACATCAAGTCCGTTGGCGATGAGATTGAGGCGCTCGGTGCCGTCAATGCGAGCCTGGTGGCGGAGGGACTCTGCCAGGGCAAGGAACTCGCCGAGGGAGTCCCAGCGCAGGTGGTTCTCCTGCTGCAGCTGCTGCACATGCTTGGGGGCGGAGCCGCCCGCACCGGTCTCGAACAGGCCGCCACCATTCATGAGGGGAACGACGGAGAGCATCTTGGCTGAGGTGCCAAGCTCGAGGATCGGGAAGAGGTCGGTCAGGTAGTCGCGGAGCACGTTGCCGGTCACGGAGATCGTGTCCTCGCCGCGGCGGAGGCGGTCTGCGGTCTCCTGTGTTGCCTCAATGGGGGACAGGATGCGCAGGTCGAGACCGTCCGTCTCCTCATCCTGGAGGTAGGTTCGCACCTTCTCGGTGAGCACGCGGTCGTGCGAACGCTCTGGGTCGAGCCAGAAGATCGCTGTCATGCCGGACAGTCGTGCGCGACGAACCGCGAGAGAAACCCAGTCACGGATCGGAGCGTCCTTGGTCTGGCAGGCGCGGAAGATGTCGCCAGCGGCAACCGTGTGGCTCATGAGAACCTCGCCCGCGCTGTTGCGGACCTCAACGGTGCCAGCGGATGGCATCTTGAAGGTCTTGTCGTGGGAGCCGTACTCCTCGGCCTTTTGTGCCATGAGACCGACATTGGGAACCGTGCCCATCGTGGTCGGGTCGAATGCGCCGTTCTTCTTGCAGTCGTTGATGATCGTCGAGTACACGCCCGCGTAGGACGAATCGGGGATGACGGCGAGGGTATCGGCCTCCTCGCCATCCGGTCCCCACATGTGTCCCGATGCGCGGATCATGGCGGGCATGGAGGCGTCGACGATGACGTCGGAGGGGACGTGCAGGTTTGTGATTCCACGATCGGAGTTCACCATGGCGAGCTCGGGGCCGCTGGCCAGCTCGTCCTCAAAGGAGCGACGAATCTCTTCACCGTTCTCAACCTCGTCCAAGCCGGCAAGGATGACGCCGAGGCCGTTGTCAGAGATGAGGCCGGCCTCCTCGAGAACGGAACCGTACTGGGAGAAAGTCCTGGGGAAGAATGCGCGCACAACGTGACCGAAGATGATGGGGTCCGAGACCTTCATCATCGTTGCCTTCAGGTGCACCGAGAACAGCACGCCCTCGCTCTTGGCTCGGTTGATCTGCTCGACCAGGAAGCGGTCGAGAGCGGCCGCGGACATGATGGTCGAGTCAACGACCTCACCCTCGAGAACCTTGAGGGACTCCTTGAGGACGGTCTCGCCCTCCTCGCCCACGTGCACGATCGACAGTGTGTCGTCGGAGGGGAGGACGACTGTCTGCTCGTTGGAACGGAAGTCGTCACCAATCATGGTCGCCACATCGGTCTTCGAATCGGCCGACCACGCTCCCATCGGGTGCGGGTGCTTGCGGGTGTAGTTCTTGATGACCTGGGGAGCGCGACGATCCGAGTTGCCTTCGCGGAGAACCGGGTTCACTGCGGATCCCTTGACGGAATCGTACTTGGCGCGAATATCGCGCTCGTCGTCCGTCGCGGGATTGTCCGGGTAGTCGGGAACAGCAATGCCTTGGGCCTGAAGCTCGGCAATGGCGGCCTTGAGCTGAGGCATGGAAGCAGAAATGTTGGGCAGCTTGATGATGTTGGCTTCGGGCGTCTTTGCTAGCTCGCCAAGTTCAGCCAGCGCATCGGATTCGCGCTGGTCTTCTGGAAGGTAATCGGACAGGGCCGCAACGATGCGGCCTGCGAGTGAGATATCCCGAGTTTCGACGGCAACATCTGCCTGTGCGGCAAAGGCCTGAAGAATCGGAAGGAATGATTCCGTTGCAAGCATCGGAGCTTCATCGGTGTAGGTGTAGATCATGGGCGACATGCGCGGGGCCCTCCTTGTTGAAACATGTTCGATTCAACAATAACGAAAACAAGGCCAATACTCTGAACTACCACCAGATGCTCACAATGCGATTCGCCACAGGAAACAGTTCAAACCATGGGGAAACAGGTATGTGGGCTTCGGAAAAGAAGTGGCGCACCTCACAATGGAGGTGCGCCGGTCCGAATGGCACTTCTGTTCTTCCCGTCGCACCTCTGACGTTGGGGTGGGAGGAGCGACTTGAGTACGGGCTACTTCACGTCCTCGTCGCCAGGAACTGAACGATCGACGTCGGGTTCGGACGACGCCGTCGAATCAGCGGGCGCTGTGGTTGAGGGCTCCCAAGCGGCGGGATCTGCCGCTGCAGGATCGGTGACGGGCGAAAAGGTGGTGGAGCCAGTGACGGAAGGCGCTTCTTCGGCCTTCGCATGATCGTCCGCCTTCGCACGGTTGTCCGCCGTCGCATGATCGTTCGTGTGATCCCCGTGCCCCTTGCCGAACTTGGCGAGGAGCGGGTGAACGATGGCGAGGACAATGAGGCCCCAGATGAGACCGATGACGAGGGAGATGGCAGTGTCGATGAGCCAAGCGAGTAGGCCACCCACGACGGCAATGTTTTCCACGTTGCCGGCAAGCGTGTGTATGAAGTCGTGGATCGGGGTGAAGCCAAACTCGTAGACGCCGTTGAGCACGATGTGGCCACCAACCCAGAGCATGGCGAAGGTACCAACGATGGAGATGACGTCCATGACCACCGGCATGGCCTTGACGAGTCCGGATCCGATCTTCTTGGACTTGGGGGAGTCCTTCTTGGTCATGGCGAGACCAATGTCGTCCATCTTCACCAGAAGAGCGACAACTCCGTACACGAGGGCGGTGATGGCGATGGCGACGAGGACGAGGATCAGGGTGCGGACCCAGAAGCTCTCATCGACAACCTGATCGAGGGAGATCACCATGATCTCGGCTGAGAGAACAAAGTCGGTCGTCGTGGCACTCTTGACGATGCTGTCCTCTGCCTCGGGTCCCTGAGCGGCGGCAGGCGCTTCCTTCTCCGCGTGCTTGCCGCGGAACTTCTCCCACACCTTCTCGGCGCCCTCGTAGCAGAGGTAGGTTCCGCCAAGCATGAGGATCGGGGTCAGAATCCAGGGCAGGAACTCCGATAGAAGAAGAATGACCGGGAGGATAAAGATGAGCTTGTTCCGGATCGAGCCGATCGCAATCTTCTTCACGATCGGGAGTTCACGGTTGGGCTTTACGCCATCCAAGTACTGAGGGGTGACCGCAGTGTCGTCGATGACCACACCGGCGGCCTTGGCGCCCGCCTTCATTGCTCCGGCTGCGACATCGTCAAGCGAAGCCGCCGCCATGCGAGCAAGGGCCGCCACATCATCCAGCAGTGCAACAAGTCCACCAGCCATGGTCCATTCCTCTCCAGAGGTTACGTAATCGAACTAAGAGTAGCGGCAGGACGCCGCAAACGCGCTCCAGGAAGAAAGGATGAGTTGAAGTGAGGGGTGAGGGCTTGATCACGACCGTGACCAGGACAGATGCCAATATACAGAAGCTGTCGATCAAGGTATGCCTTCGGTCTCCCCAGAAAATGCTCAAGGGATACCGAGAAGCAGGGGATGAGCTAGGAGAAAGTTAGGCTTGATGGTTGAGCGTTGGCTTAGACCCCGAGAAATTCTTGCCATTCCGGGAGCTCGCGGTTGGCCTGCTCCATGCCCAGCACGTAGTGGCGGCGGAGCTTGGAAATGTTGCGTTCCGTGGAGTTGATGGAGATGGAGTCCGGGAAGAATAGCTTGGCCTTGCCTTCCTTCTCCAGCTCGAGCAGCTTCTCCTTGGTCGCGTTGTATCTCGTGGCGCGCGTGTTCAGAGCGTCCGCCACCGCCGGGTACTTGCGGAAGTGCCTCTCGAACAGGCGCGGGTTGCGCGGCGCCTGCTTCCAGTAGTCACGCGGACGGGTCATGATGACAAGGAACTTCTCGAAACCCTCCGCCTCGGCGGCGTCCAAGGCGACACCACCGGACGTGCCAATCACACCATCGACCCACTTCTCGCCATCGATCGTCACCTCGGGCATGAGACCTGGCATCGTGCTCGATGCCTGCACCATGAGCCTCATCCGCTCCGGAGTGCTCATGTCTTCACGGCCCCAGTAGGTGGTTTCACCGGTTTCGGCATTGAATCCACCGACACGCAGCCGTGCAGGGTTGTTGTAGAAGGTCTCGGTTTTGAAAGGAAGAGCCTCGTTCGGACCGGAGGTGTGCTGATAAATGTAATTGGCGTTGAAGAAGCCATCTCCGCGAAGTAGCGTGCGGATGCCACCAAAGTTCGGATCGCCCGCGAAGTCCGTGAACGAGAGTCGACCACGGTACGGATCGCGCGAAATGTAGTTGACGGTGTTGTTGGATCCGGCGGAAATGCCGGCGACCCAGTCGAAGTAGATGTTGTTCTTCAACAGAACGCTAATGGTGGGAGCCGTGTAGGCGGCTCGCATGCCGCCACCTTCGAAGATCAGAGCGGTATCGAAGACGTTGCTTTCTAGAGACATGGTGCTCCTTTCAGCCTTAGATTACCTGGCGTGGCGAGGTGGCGGGGAATATGGTGAGGGCATGGAACTGACCTATCGGCGAATCTACAGCGATCATCGACGCGGCTCCGAGTATCGTGTTCTCGTCGATCGGCTGTGGCCTCGAGGAGTGTCAAAAGAGGACGCCGATGTGGATCTGTGGGCAAAAGACCTCACTCCAACGACGGAGCTTCGGTCCTGGTACCACGAAGAAAAGGAAGATCGGTACGACGAATTTGTGAAGAAGTATCGAGATGAACTCGAGAAGGGACAGGCCGATCTCGCTGAGTTTGCTGGACACGATTCGATCGTGCTTCTCACCGCAGTCAAGGATGTGGAAGCGAGCCACGTTCCCATTCTCCTCGACTACTTGGAAACAGAACTCAAAAGGGCTCTTCATAATTGGGGGTGTAGTTTGTTTTGGAATCCGCCGCTGCCCAGGAG
>NZ_JASDVN010000022.1:0-5956 GCF_041440645.1 Flaviflexus sp.
AAGGGTAATTTCAACAACTAACTACCCCTGCCACATAGTCTGACGCGCGACAGGAACCGGTCGAAAAAAGGTGCAGGAAATCAATGGAGGGTATTTGTTTTTTGCGCGGGCTGAGCCTGAGGCGGCCACCTACAGTGTGGTCCCCGTGTTGCGCGAGCAGGTTGTGGTTCCTGCATTGCGCGCGCTGGATACGAGGTCGCGAGCTAAGTACGAGAAACCGTGTGGGGTAACTGACCGCCACCCCACACGAGGTGGTCATGACTCGATTTCGTTGCGTTCCTCGGTGGCCCACAGCGTGTGGAAGGTGCCTTCCTTGTCGACTCGCTTGTAGGTGTGTGCGCCGAAGTAGTCGCGCTGTCCCTGGATGAGGGCGGCGGGGAGGCGGTCTGCGCGGACGCCATCGTAGTAGGACAGGGAGGAGGAGAACACGGGTGCGGGGACGCCGTGCAGTGCCGCAAGCGACACGACCCTGCGCCAGTGCGGGAGCGCTTCCTTCACCGCGTTGTAGAAGTAGTCGTCTGCAAGCAGGAGCGGGAGCTCCGGGTTCTTGTCGTAGGCGGCGGTGACGTCGCCGAGGAAGCGGGCGCGGATGATGCAACCGTCGCGCCAAATGCGGGCCATGTCAGCGAGCGAGATGTCCCAGTTGTATTCCTCAGCTGCTGCCTGGATCTCGTTGAATCCCTGCGAGTAGGCGATGATCTTCGAGGCGTACAGAGCCTGACGAACGTCCTCGATGAAGGCGTCGCGGTCGGTGATGTTCCATTCCTCGGCGACGCCCTCGAAGTCTGCTGCTGCTTCGCGCTGCACGACTGCGGAGGAGAGGCCACGGGCGAAGGTTGCCTCGCCGATGCCGGTCACGGGGACGGCGAGATCGAGTGCGGTCTGCACGGTCCACATGCCCGTGCCCTTCTGGCCTGCACGGTCGACGATGAGGTCAACGAGGGGTGTGCCGGTTTCGGCATCGACCTGGCGGAGAACCTCAACCGAGACCTCCATGAGATACGAGTCGAGGTCGCCCTCGTTCCAGGTTGCGAAGATGTCTGCGATCTCCTTGGGCTTGAGGCCAAGGCCGCGGCGGAGAAGGTCGTAGGCCTCGCCAATGACCTGCATGTCCGCGTACTCGATGCCGTTGTGCACCATCTTGACGAAGTGGCCCGCACCGTCCTCACCCACGTGGGTGCAGCAGGGCTCGCCATCGACGTGAGCGGAGATCGATTCGAGCATGGGGCCGAGGCGGTCGTAGGATTCCTTCGAGCCACCGGGCATGATCGACGGACCCCAGAGGGCGCCTTCTTCACCACCGGATACGCCACAGCCAACGAAGTGGAGTCCGCGTTCCTTCAGTGCTGCCTCGCGTCGGCGCGTGTCGGAGAAGAGCGAGTTGCCGGCGTCAACGATGATGTCGCCCTCGTCGAGGAGGTCAGCGAGATCATCGATGACGGCGTCGGTTGCCTTGCCCGCCTGCACCATGATGATGGCGACGCGGGGAAGGGTCAGGGAAGAGACGAAGTCTTCGAGAGTTTCGGAAGGAACGAACGATCCTTCGTCACCGAACTGCTCCATGACATCTTCGGTACGGGACACGGTGCGGTTGTGGATGGCAACGCGGTGCTCGTGGCGTGCAAGGTTGCGGGCGAGATTGCGTCCCATCACCCCCATGCCGGTGACGCCAATGTCTGCGGTTGCGGGAGCGGGTTGAGAGATGGTCATGGCCTAACTCCTTTGTCAGTAGGGCTTACCACTCAAGCGTGATGGAGGGTAATCCGTTATGCAACAAGTTGCCAAGAGTTGCGGCGCAACCGTAACTCCGGATACAGCACCCGCCCTGCGTCCTTCGCGCCTGGTGCCAGCAGTCGGAGAGCCTCAGCAGAAAACCGCACCTTCCACCCCTTGGATGAAACGTTCAATGCCCATGGCAACAACGTTCAAGGACGGCAGAGGGATCGATGGGGAGATCCGTCGGGCAGGCGCCAGTCGCATCCCGCCAGCCCCCGGTCTTGCTTAAGCACAGAGTGAACCAGCGTGAAGCCCCATGAGTAGGCACCTGGCAAGCCAAGGGGAACGGCACAGAACCTCCCGGTTACCGGAAAGTAAGTTCGATGCCCGTCCTCCAACTGAACACGGTGATTGCGGCCTAGGATGAGCGATACATGCTTTTGAGAGGTGACCATGTCTGATTCAAAGTCGCGTCGGATAATCCGGAAAACCGGAATCGTTCTATTGGCCCTGACTGTCTTACTCGTGTTGGCCGGCGGTGGTTTCCTCGTCAAGCAACTGAACAAGCCGCTCCCTTATCACGGGGGTGAGCACGTCATTGAGGGAGCCGATGGCACGATCGAGATCATCCGGGACGAGTACGGTATCCCGAATATCTACGCCACGACCGATGCCGACCTGTTCCGCGCCCAGGGCTACATCCACGCTCAGGACCGTTTCTTCGAGATGGACTATCGCCGGCACATGACGGGTGGCAGGCTCTCGGAG
Source organism: Flaviflexus sp. (assembly GCF_041440645.1). Taxonomy (GTDB): domain Bacteria; phylum Actinomycetota; class Actinomycetes; order Actinomycetales; family Actinomycetaceae; genus Flaviflexus. Next base: position 2,485 of record NZ_JASDVN010000022.1, read on the forward strand.
CTTGTCGGTGACGTTGAGGCCGCCAAGCAGGCCGACACCGTTATTCGCTCCATGGGGTGGCGCAAGCTCGCCGAAGAAGAATGGGACATGATTTCCCAGGAGTCGAGAGACTTCTACGACGCGTACGCCGATGGCGTGAACGCCTACATCGCTGATCGCTCGCCGGGGGAACTCGGGCTCGAGTACACGGTGCTCTCCCTCTCGGTTCCCGTTGCCGACATTGAGCCCTGGACCGGCATCGACTCCCTCGCGTGGCTGAAGGCCATGGCCTGGGACCTGAAGAACAACATCGATGATGAGACCGGCAGGGTCGTGGCATACGCGAGCCTTGGCGACTCTGCACGCGTTGAGGAGCTCTATCCTGCGTTCTCAACCACGGGTCACGAACCGATCCTGCCCTCCGTCAACGGCACGAATCTCGAGGATCGCGACTCCTATCCGCGGACCGGTGGCATCCCCATGACCAACGGCGAGGGCGGGGACGGCAGAGGACTGGAACCGGCCGGCACCGGACCAGACTCGGATGATGATGCGGACTCCAGTGATTCGAATGGATCGAACGCGAACGGAGCGTCCGAGAGCGAGACGGATGCGAGCGGAGCTGCAACACGCAAAGCAAGTACGGGCAATGCGGCCGGCTTGCAGGACTCGGAGATCGCCATCACCGAGGCCGTGACCGGTGCGCACGAGGCTCTTGAGACCCTCCCGATCATGCTGGGACGGGGCAGCGCCGTTGGCTCCAACTCGTTCATCATCGGCGGCGAACACACCGAGTCGGGCATGCCGATCCTGTCGAACGATCCACACCTGACGATCTCCTATCCCTCGGTCTGGTACCAGGTGGGACTCCATTGCGTCAAGATCACCGACAACTGCACGTACGATGCGACCGGCTTCTCCTTCTCCGGCATGCCGGGACTCATCATCGGCCGCAACTCCGAGCTCGCGTGGGGGCTCACGAACCTGGGTGGTGACGTCACCGACCTCGTGATCGAGAAGAACACGGGAGAAACCACCTACGAACGTGACGGTGAGGACGTCGAGTACGAGATCCGCACCGAAACCATCAACGTCGCCGGCGGCGACTCCTTCGACATCGAGGTCCGAGAATCCATCCACGGCCCCATCGTGTCCGATCTCTTGATCGACGATACGAAGGCAGCGGACCTGCCGGATGCTCCGGGGGACTTTTCCGTCGCACTCGAATGGACGGCTCTCAAGCCCGGCACGACCGGCGACGCCATCTTCGCCATCAACCGAGCAAGCAACGCCGACGAAGTGCGGGAGGCCGCAGCGATCTTCGAGGTACCCGCACAGAACATCGTGTTCACGACCGCCGACGGTCACTTCGGCTACCAGGCACCGGGCCGCTTCCCGATCCGCCCCACCGTGACAGATGCGGACGGGGACCTGCTCACCCCTCAGGAAGGAAACCTCGGAGCCGATGGTCGATGGCCGCGTCCGGGCTGGGACTCGGCCTACGACTGGCAGGGCTACTACGACGTTGAAGACATGCCATCCGCTCTCGATCCCGACGAGGGTTTCATCGTGGCCGCCAACCAGCAGGTGACCCCAAGCGAACTCGGACCCTACCTCGGTAGCTACTCCGATGCTGGGTACCGCTCCCAAGCCATCCGAGACGAGATCGAAGCCGACATCGATTCGGGAACCCTCTTCACTGTCGAGCGGGCCGAAAAGATCATGATGCTCGACCAGTCTCCCTACGCACTCGAACTCGGACAGCAGTTCGCCGATGTATCTAGCGACAACGAGCGCGTCCAGGAGGCACAGGGCATCCTGTCTGCGTGGCTCGAGGATGGCGGGCACAACGCGATCAACGAGTCCGGTGCCGCGATCATGGCCTCCGCCTACGCGCACCTCATCGACAACACCCTCGCCAAGCAGATCGAGGGCTTCTATCCCAGCAATTCCTCGAACTACCTCGTGTTCTTCGCTGGCCTCGAGGAGGACTCCCAGTGGTGGGACAACCCCGAGACCGAGGCTGTCGAGACCCGGGATGATGCCATGAACGCGGCACTGGTGGCCATGGATGCGGACCTGAGCGAGCAGATGGGGGAGGACATGAGCGAGTGGACGTGGGGTCAGATCCACGTCGAAACCCCGACCCACCCCGTCATGGGAGGCGACACCATCCCCAGCATCGTCCGCAACTACTTCAACGGCGATCCGCTCCCCATCCCCGGCGGACCATCCATCCCGAACGCCAACGGCTTCTCACCCGCAGTCGATGAGGATGGGCTCGTCGACTACGAAGTGACCGCCGGCCCCTCCATGCGGATCGTGGTCGACATGAGCGACCTCGATGCAGCTACGTGGATCATCTCCTCAGGCTCCTCCGGCCACCCACGCTCCGGTCACGTTGATGATCAGTTCGAGATGTGGTCAAAGGGCGAATCGCTCGACTGGGCCTTCACCCGAGAGGCAGTTGACCAGACAGCCCGAGACACGATGATCATTACGGGCGGCTAGCAGGCAAACCATCGCTGCCCTCACGCACGTGATGTGCATGCAACACCCCGTGCGTGAAGGCTGCGACAAACCAGAGGTCTGAACGCAGTGTTGTATCCAATACGGGAAGTAGCTGAAGAATCACGAGCAAGAGGACTGCAGATGGGACCGCTACTTGATGCCCGAGATCGCAGTCCTCACTCACCCTCGACTCAACGCGCTGATTATGCGCACTGCCACCTCGTCCACGAGGTAAAGACCAGGTGAAACCGCCACAGCCTTCAGCCAACGTGTTCCTACCGAATTAGTGATCGTGCCGGAAAGATCCAGAAACCGGTGAAAAGCTATCTCCAGAACCCCATCGCCACCACCGTACTGAACAGAACCAGATGGCGTCCGGAATGGCGAGAACAAGCTCAAGTATTGACCGGCAACAACTTAAAGAAGACCAGTACCGACAAGGAGTGACATGTTGAAACCGCTTGAAACCGCAACACGTGAACGCGAGGACCTCTCGGGGATCTGGTCATTCAAGACCGACCCGGATGGTGTGGGAGAAACAGAACGCTGGTTTGAAAGTGATCTCGTTGGTGCGAGGGAAATGGCGGTGCCGTCAAGCTTCAACGACATCGTTCCCGGTCGTGAGCTTCGCGGTTACGTCGGGGACGTCTACTACCAGACCACGGTCAGGGTGCCTCGCGGATGGGAAGGTGAGCGCATCGTGCTCCGCTTCGACTCCGCCACCCACCGCGCCCGCGTCTGGGTCAATGACACGGCCGTCGTCGAACACGAAGGCGGTACCTCCCGTTCGAACCCGACGTCACAGACCACGTAAGCGCGGGAGAAGAGTTCCGACTGACCGTCAAGGTCGACAACAGGCTCCACTGGGACACCATCCCTCCCGGCTTCGTTCAAGACGGCAAGAACGGACCCGTGCAGATGCAGATGCACTGTCCCGCGTCAAGTAGTTGGCAGGTTTTCTTTGATTTCGAAGTTGGGGATG
>NZ_JASDVN010000023.1:0-15854 GCF_041440645.1 Flaviflexus sp.
TCTTCGGATCGGCCACAACGTCGTAAGTCCAGCCAGCTCCGCCTTCCCCAAGGGAGGTCGGGATGGAGACGTAGAAGTCGGGAACCTTGGAAACGATCGGATGGTCTCCCGGGCCAGTTTCCTGAACCAGGTAGATTCCAACATCCAAAGTGAACGTCACCTTTCCGTCGACCGTCACATCATCCTGAACGGTGGTGGTCAAGCAGAAGGGGTCCGCCGGCGCTGCGGGAGCACTGTCAAAGAGGTCTTCTAAGCCATCCCAATGACTCGCGTTCGTGAGGTCAAGAGGGACACATGTGCCCCCATCGACCTTCCCAACTCGGGTCACGGTGAACTCGACACCGTCAAGGAGATTGTCCGGGTCGAGTATTTCCCCTGGGCCAACCGGACCTCCCGAATACTTGTTGATCGTCAGTGTGCCCTCGACGGGGGCACCTGGCTGATCGGGGCCTATGTTGGTCCCGACGGGGTCGTTGTCATCAGCCATCGCGGCTGTGCCCACCCCAGCGAATCCAGCTAGTGCGAGTGCCAATGCACCGGCCCCAGCGGCAAATCGCCGTAATGCGGTGTGTTTCGTAGACATTTCTACCGCTTCCTTTCTTTCCCTCGGCCGCCATTGGCTTCGTAGAGGGTCGATATTTTTCTACTTTCCTTGCGGCCCGAGGCCGAATGCTTGCCGCTCACTTTGAGCCAATGAGCGCCGGTTGAGTCCAAACCCTCTACGCCACCTCCCTGCGGTTCTTGCGCAGGTGCGCGTAGCCCATGCCGCCCACTCCGAGAAGGAGAATCGACGGGCCAACAATCATGAAGAAATCGCGGCTCATGCCACCGGTCAACGGTAGGGCAGGCGGATCTCTTCGTTCATTTTCAACTGGGTCGAGGGTCACCTCGAGTGAGGCAGGGTCCTCTTTTCCAATGGTGAAGGTGATGGGGTCACTGTTCAGGTAGTAGCCTGCCGGCGCCTTCGTTTCGGTGAGCGTGTATTCACCCCAGGGCAAGTCCTCGATCTGGAACACGCCGGCTTCCGGGTCCGCATCGGGCCCAGCACAGGTGTCAGCCGTGCAGTCGGTAATCGCTAGCACGTCACCGTCATTGAACAGGTAGGGGCCGGCAAGCTCCCATTCCGAGCCCGACAGCTTCGCACCAGAGTCATCGACCTTTGTCCACTCCACGCTGCCGAGTTCACGAAGGGTCGTGTTTGTCACGATGATCGTCGAAGCCTGAGTAGCTGCCGTGACTGGTTCGCCAATAGTCGGCTCCCCGTCCCAGCTGTAGGAGGGATCGTCTGCCACGGGAACGTCCGGACGTCCATTCTCATTGACAACTGAGCATTCGGCACCGAGCGGAATCAGATGCGCAACATCGGACCTCCAGGTTTCACCGTCCTTGATCGGCCCCCATTCACCGGTGACCGTTTCATCTCCGAGAACGCACTGCCAGTCACCGCTGTACTCCAGATCAAGATCAGCAATGCCGTCGACAATCTTCGCGATTTCGAAATTGCCGTACACGCGCTCGGCAGTGTTTGTGACCACCACATTGGCGGTTTCATTGGCCACGATAACGGCGGAGTCAGCATCAGCCGGATACTCGATGGTTGGAGTTCCCCACTCCCATGAAGTGTTGGGAAGAGCTGCATTATCCGGTCCCGTTTCGGTCACGGTACAGCTGGAGCCAACCGGAATCTGGTTTGTAGGCACCGAACCTGATGCCGCTGTCAGGATTGCGGGACCCTCGCCGCTGGCAGTCCACGTGCCTGCGGCAGTCTCATCTCCTCCGATGTAGCAGGAGTATGTTCCAGTGAAGGACGCATCGTCAGCCGTCCCTGCCGGAACATCAAGGTACTTCTTTTCAATCGTTAGTGCACCATGCTTGGGAGGTTCCTGGTTCAGAACCGTACAGGCAACGATGGAATCTACCTTCACATCGACATCAAAGCCGAGGTCCCCACTGTTGGTGACCGGGACGGGTGCTCCGCTAGCTTCACAGACTGCGTTAAAACCGTTCTGCCGCACAAGCTCATATCCATCTTGTTGGGTCTCATTGATTGCGACTGTCCGTGAGGCTGTTGGATCCGTACCCAAATTCAGACGGAAGTTGACGGCTCCAGTCTCTTCATCAGTCACCCTTTCCAGTGAAGAAACAAGAGACTCATTGTCTGCGACCAGCACTGCGTCAGTCGTGGTAGCAGTGAAGAACCAGCCAGCGGGGGAAGAATCGATTATCTCACCATCGGCGTCAACGATCTGCTTTGTTACGGAGACAGAGCCCCTGCAGTTCTTACGAGCAAGCTCTTCCAGCTGCTCTTCAAGTGCTCCGTAATTGGCAACCAGGTAGTAGTCAGTACCTTCTATGTCGCCGGAAACATCCTTGATATTTTCCTCGTCGACACCGCTACCAACACCGAGCCCCATGACAAACGCGCCATTCGACTTCAGATCATTGGCCCGGAGAATCGCAGTATCAAGGTCGATCTGATCGAAACCTGTCCCGTAGTCATCATTTCCGGGCGGAGCACTTCCCGGGGTGCCGTAAGCGGTTGGTTTTCCATCGGTAATAAAAACGACCATGTCATAACCACCGGCAACTTGCCCAAGCCCAGCATCCCAGTTCGTTCCACCCTGAGCGTTGTCCGGGCGTGAAAGACCGTTGATGTGTGCACGAACCACGTCAGCACCGTCATCCGTCGCCACCGAAGTTGCGGGGAGATTTGTGTTCGACCCTGCTGGGGCAAACGTCGCAAACGAATATATGCCGACGCTTGAGGGAGTACCTTCAAGCGCGTCAATAAACGCCACTCCCGCTTTCTTCGAGTTTGTGACATCCGAAACGGTCAACGAGTTCGATAGGTCAAATACGAGAGCGATGCTCAGGCCACACTGGTTGGGCAGTGCCGGGTTCGGCATCGGATTGACACTGACAAATCGTTGCACAAACGTGCCGAAGCCATGAGTACGCTGTCCGTGTGCATTATTGAAACCCCCGGAATCACCAATACTCTTTTGATAATTGCTGGAACCGGAAGGTCTCTCATAGCTCGCCTGCCCATACGAGAACTGACCAGATTGTTGCGTGATCCGATATCTCGTACCGGTTACGACGTTGTGTCCATCAAATTGCTTAACTAGGAACTCACCTGGATCGGGATCAAGGTCCGACCCGGTACATGGGAAAGCAGTACAGTCAACGACCGTGGTCGTACCATTCCAACTACCCCACGATCTATACGCGATAGTAAACGTCGCTCCGCCGACCGGGTTCCCACTTGCGTTCTTCACATCCCAATAGATGAAGGGGGGGCGACGCCTCATCAGGCGAGCCCACCGCCATCGGCTCAATCGCGGCCTCACTGGCAAGCGACGACGCTTCACCATCTTCTTGACCCTCATCGATTCCAACCACGTCGTCCTGGACGACGATATCCTGCTCATCAGCCGGGTCCCTTGAGCCTTCGTCACCAGGAATTGGCGTTGCCGGCTCGTCCGGTTCTTCGACGATGGGATCGTCCGGCTCAGGAGCGGTAACCGGATCGACGGGATCATCCGGTGTCGGCACGACTACTGGATCGACGGGATCATCCGGTGCCGGCACGACTACCGGATCGACAGGGTCCTCCACGGGAGAGTGGCTCTCAATCGGATCGGCGGGCTTCTCGATCTTGGCACCGCGGCCCGTCGTGTCATCCGAATCCCCCGCTGCTGCCACGCTGAGCGGAGCGAGGCTCAAACCTAAGAGGGCGGCGGCGAGGGCCGCTGTCATCTGTGACCGCCAGTTACGTGATCGCATTGTTCTCTTCATGTCATTCACCTCGAGCGATGCCGGTCCGTTTGGTTACCGCGGACTGACGTAGGGCTTAGAAACGATTGGTCAATCGACCTCGTGTAGGCGGTGGACAAGCAGAGTTTCGTGGCGATCGTGACCGTGGCCGTAGCAAAAAAGCGCTTCACACATGTATGTCGCACGACTACCCCCACCCGAACAGACAGCTTTATCCAAAGAGATGAGCCACCCGCTCGCTACCGACTTCTATCCCTTTCTCGTCAAGAAGGCTGATAGTTCGGGTCCGGGCGGACTGCTCAGAAACCGAGACATCTTTTGTTCCAGTTTGCAGTTGATTCTTTGCCCTCGGGACCACTTGCTCAATCGATATGGGCCTAAATCGTCCCGTTTTCATCATCAAATTATGAGAAATCTAGAAACTAATTGATGAAAATGACTGCTGGACCTAATGAATGAAAATCCTTTATTGATGAGTAATCAGTACTGCCCGGATCGGATCACACCTGGATCACCCGGAAGCGCGCCACTCATCGTTTCTTAATGAGACACGCCTGAATCCTTGCGTAATCACCGCAAAAGGCATACAGTCATTCCACGATCTTCTAATCGATCAGTCAGAGTCGTCCGGTGGTTCACACCTGGCAAGGGAGCCTGTCGGGCACCCACCGAGCCGGAGAGTTAGCTATGCCTCGGAGTGCTTTCAAGCGTCTTGTTACTACGCCTTGGTTCCTTGTCTCCATACCAGAGCCGAATCCAGGGTCACTCCCACGACCACGCCTCGATGACCTCCTTGAGTCAAGCAGTAGCGATTTTCCGATCACAATTATTGAGACTCCCCCGGGATTCGGCAAGGCCACCGCCCTTGCCGCTATGGCCAATGCTCGGAAGGAAAGTACTGCATGGGTGACGGCCCTTGCTGTCTACTCAGATCCGGTCCCGCTCTTCGCTGCGATACTCTCGTCGCTTCATTATCTGTACCCGGGCAATCAAGGGATCCACGATGAGATCACGCGGCTCAATCAGGACGATGACCCGCTACATTCCCGCATTGCCTCGGTGCTCTCCCATCTGCCCGAGGACAGCCGCACGGTCGTCGTCATCAACGATGCTCATTACCTCAGCAAAAAGGCACTCACAGAGCTGGTGGTGCCACTGGCTCGCTACAGCCGGGGCCAACTGCATTTCATTCTGTCCGGGATGCAGTCGCTCACCTCGTGGCTCGCAAAGAAGACTGCCGAGGGCATTGCCCACACGATTCCCCACTCGGAGTTCCTTTTCACGCGGGAGGAAATGACCGAGCTTGCTACCGCTGCCGGTCTTGACCCCGAGCGGATCCATGCCGCCAACCGCTGCATGCATGAGGAAACGCACGAGTGGCCGGTCGCCGTTCAGCTCCTCATTAAGAGCCAGTACGAGGCCACCGTGGATGTGGAGACCGGTACGGCCCCGACCCTCCTCACCGAATACATCGTCAACGAAGTGCTCACCAGCTTGCCCAAGCGGCTCCAGGACTTCATTCTCACCGCCACTGCCTCAACGGGCACCAGCCCGAAGCTCGTCACGCACCTGACAGGTGACATCAGTAGCCCTGCTCTCCTACAAGAATGCCAGCGCCGGGGACTTTTCCTTGAACTCTTGAGAGACAAGGACAGTGATCCTCGGTTCCGTTGGCATCCGCTCTTTGCCCAGAGCTGCCAGGACATTCTCAAGGAGCGCGACCCCGAGCACTACGATGCGATGCAGAGGAGAACGGCGGAGTGGATGGCAACGCGGTATCCCTCGGTTGCCATCACCCACGCACTCAAGGTCAAGGACCCCGACTTCGCGGTTCATATGATTGAGGACGTGTGGCTCCAGATGATCACGAGCGACCACACGGCAACTCTTGAAAGCCTCTGCCTCGAGGTTCCCACTGCCGGACGCGACCTTCCGAGCCTTCTCTATATCCGCGCCTGCTGCCGTGACATCCTGGGGGATGCCATCGGTGCCAAGATGCTGAAGGCACGTGCCGATCGCGGCATCGCAACCCTCGAAGGGGACGAGGCTGAACGCACTCGAATCACCAAGGCCTTCGCTGAGCTCCTCCTGCTGGAGAACCACTCGGGACAGGATGCGGCTGTCAGCACTGCCGAGGAGATCCTGACAACGACACAGCTCCACAGAAGTCTCTTTACCCACGGTACGTTTATCACCGCATGGAACTGCCTGAAGCTGAGCCGCGCCCCCAGGCGCGCCGCCGCCCTTTTCGGTAGCGTGTCCGCGAACGCCGAGATCGCCGGCTTCCCACTAATCGGACAGAGCGCCAAGGTCGGCCTTATCACGGCGGAGGCTTTCTCGGGCCGGTTCCGGGTTGCCCGGCACCTCCTTGACGAGTTTGACACCGATCACAAAGTGTCGGCGCCGAACAGCCCGGTTGTCGGCCACGTGGTCGCCTGGCCGGATGCTTTCATGTCTTTCTGGCAGGGTGACATGAACCGCGCGGTTCAGCTCGTCCGTGAAATCGATAGCGTGGACGGCTACGGGGTTGACGAAACAGACCTTGCTCGACTCTATTTTGCGTATGCTGCTGCCCTGTCGCGCGACACATCCCTGCTGAATGAGGCAACGATCATGGTGGGGAAGATGGACGATGAGGAGACTCATGGCATGCCCTGGCCAATATACAAGCATGTTGCCGAGGTCTGCCTTCATCTCGCCCGCGGGGATCGCACCCGCGCCATTGCCCTTCTCGAAGATGTCAAGGAACATTCGTGGGCCGGAACCAACCGGATCATCATCGCCGAACTGTGGTTCCGATTGGGACTGCCCGATCGTGCACGCCGCGAACTCGACCACGTGGATGACACGTCTCTCGTCAGTTTCAATCTTGCGCTCTATCAGAAGACCCTCGCGGCGATTGACTGGGTGAAGGGAAACAAGCGCAGGGCGCACAGCCGGTTTGAGTCGGCCCTCGACGCGGCAGTGCCGGAGGGCGTTCTCATTCCGTTCATTTACCTGGATGACGCAAGCCGAGAACTCATGACAACACATTCCTACTCGGGGACGAAGCACAACGATTTCCTTATCACGAGGATTGCGGCAGATGCTGCTCGAAGCCGCAAGTCCACCGGTGTCGGCGCACTGCTGTCCGAGCGCGAGTACGAGGTATTCAGTTTCCTGGCAACACCGATGACGGCCGAGCAGATCGCAAAGAATCTGTTCCTCTCCCCCGCCACGGTCCGCTCGCACCAGGCTTCGATCTACCGGAAGCTCAGGGTGACGAACAGAAGAGATGCCGTCAGGCAGGGCCTGAGCCTCTAGCTGTCTGCTTACCGGATCGGGCCTTGTGCTGACACCATTCGGGAACGGTAACTCTCGTCGTCGTCCTAGGAGATCTGCGACTTCCACGTATGAACACGCGGTTCCCGCCACTCGAGTTGCCGTTGAGGAGAATCCGCGATCCGAGCTGCTTTCAGTCCAGCAGCCGCCATTCTGCTATCGCGATCCAGGCCACAAAGGTGACGCACGGGATTCCCACCGGATCAATCGGAGGTGCTCTCCACAGCTCCCGACCCCCTGTCCTCACGGTTCTTTCCCTATCAACGGAAGCGGCGCCAGTCCGTAGACTGACGCCGCTTCTTGGTTGACCGGGTGGAGTCACCCACCTGTCGTTTTACCGGATGGATTCATCCATCGGTTGTTAGGCATTCTTCCTGCGCGCCGTGTAGAGCGCAACGAGGCCTGCTGCCAGGAGGAGGAGTCCGAGCACGATCGCATTGCGAACGTCCGCACCCGTCACCGGCATGTCCGGACCGGAGGGATCCTCCGGTCCGCGGGAATCTCATCGAAATCGTTGTCGAGGGTGACGGAGACGGCGGTGCCTGCCTCGTCTTCGACAACGATGACGACCTCGGTTCCGTCGCCGTTGATGGTGACATTGGAGTCAGCCGACCATTCGGCTCCCTCCCACGTCACGGTTGCGGGAACATCGAACTCGCCCTCGGTGAGGGTGACTTCGGTGCCGAACGGCACGTTTTCGATGGTGGCGGGCTCCCCTGCGACGAGCTCGAGCTCAACGCTTTGCGGGGCGCCGAGGATGTCGGTCCACGTGGCTGTGACCGGGTAGGTCGTGTTCGCCGGGACAAGGTCCGCTCCGGAGCCGGAGAGTTCCTTAACGATCGAGAGGTTGCCCAGCGTTGCGTGAGCAACGTTGGTGATCTCAACGGTCGGGTTCTGTGCCGCTGCGATTGTCAGCGTCGCGGTGCCGTCCTCGTTGATGACAAGGCCTTCGACTTCGCCCCAGGCTGGAGCTGCCCACGTGAAGGCCGCGTTGCCGGCGAGAGCATCCTCGACAAGGGTGACCTCCGTGCCGTGCGGCAGATACTCTCCGAAATCGACGGGGGTGCCGTCGACCGGGACCTCGATCGAACGGGAAACGGTGACCAGGTCACCAGTCTCCCCATCGGCCTCAACCCAGGTTGCAATGATCGTCACGGTCTCGGACACGTCGGGGTTGTCCAGGAGGACTCCCTCAACGTACTTGACGAGCGTGAAGGTGCCAGGGGCCCAGGTCGCCTCGTTGGTGACGGTCACGAGTGTGACATCGTCCTGCTGGTCGGAGACAACAACGTCGGCGCTGCCGTCACCGTTGTCGGTGACGTCGTCACCGGAGATGACGATCTCATCCCAGATCACGGTGTCGAAGCCGGGGCGGTCGCCCTCGGTGATCGTCACAACCGTGCCGGCGGGCAGATCCTCGCCAAGGGGCGTGGGCTCGACAGCGTTGATCGTGAGCTCGCGAACCTGCTCGACGTCATCAGCGTCGGTCCAGGTGACGGTGACCGGGAATTCGGTCTCGGGAGCAACCTCGTCGGCTGCTTCACCGGCGATGCCCTTGATGATGGAGAGGCCAGCAACGGAGGTTGCCGCATGGTTCTCGACCACGACAGCTGCCTCAGCGTTACGTCCGACTGTCACGACAGCGGAGTTGCCGTCGATCTCGACGCCATCACCGGACCAGGCGGGAGCTGCCCAGGCGATGCTCGAACCATCCTCAAGCGGAACCTCGGTCAGAGTAACCATGGTGCCGATAAGCAGATCCTCACCGAGCGGGACCGGGGTGCCATCGGTCGGGACCTCGAGGGTCTTCGAACCGGGGGTACCTTCCTCGTCCCACGTAGCGTTGATCGTCACGGTGGCCGGAACGGCCTCGTTGTCCGCCTGAGCACCGGTCACGAGCTTCGTGATCGAGAACGTGCCGACGGTGCGCTCAACGCTGTTCGTCAGGGTGACGACGGCCGGCTCATCAACGTGATCGGGAGTGACGGTGACGGACTCCGGGGAGAACACGGGCTCGCCCCAGGTCAGGATGTCATCGTCAAGAAGTTCTGCCTCGGAGAACGTGACAACGGCACCGATCGGGAGATCGGCGATGATGATGGGCTCGCCCGCGGTCAGCGTGAGGACGCGATCGTCCTGTGCCGGGAAGTCCTCGCCAAGGGCCGACGTGTCAATCGACGCAGTCACCTGGTAGGTGCGGTCTACGTCAACATTTCCGATGGCTCCGCCTTCGATTTCCTTGACGATGCTGATCGAGCCGAGTTCGGCATCGTTCGTCAGGGAAACGGCAACGTTCTCGCCCGGACTGTACACGACGGTTGCGGTTGCGCCGTCTTCGGAGACCGTCACGCCATCAGTTTCAGCGAAGACCGGAGTGCCGAAGTGGACACCGGGGACCTCGGGGAACGTCGGCTCGGTCAGAACTGCCGTCCATCCCGGACCGAATTCGTTCGATGCTGTGACGGGAGTGCCGTTGAGCGTGACCTCAAGGTCGTACTCGGACTGGGCTTCGCCCGCCGGGTCGAACTCCTGAACGTGAACCGAGAACACGGTGCCGTCGGCAACGAATTCTGCACCCGCGTTGTCGACAATCGACTTCGCTAGCGTGAACGTGGAGGTCGCCCACTCGGCCTCGTTGGTAATGGTCAGGAGAGTGACATCACCCTGCTGCTCGGAGATAACGACCTGTGCGCTGCCGCTGCCGTTGTCGGTGACGCCGTCACCGACAATCGAGATTGCGCCCCAATCCACCGGGGTAACCTCGGGGCGGTCGCCCTCTGTCACGGTAACAACGGTTCCTGCCGGAAGGTCGACACCAAGCGGGGTCGGATCAACGGCATTGATCGTCAGGTCTAGCGACTGCTCTTCGCCCGCTTCATCGGTCCAGCTCGCGGTGACGGGGAAGGTGCGTTCGAGGGGACGGAGTCAGCGGCTTCGCCGGAGACTGCCTTGATCAGCGAGATCGTGGCCGTCGACGTGTTGGCGACGTTCTCGATCTCAATAGCCGCGTTCTCCTGGCCGATGGTGACAACGGCGTTGTCGACAACGGTGCCGTTAACGGTCCAAATGGGAGTGCCCCAGGCGATGCTCGAGCCGTCCGCGGGAACGACCTCGGTCAGCGTGACCTCGGTACCGACGAGGAGGTCCTCGCCGAGCGGCACTGAGGTGCCATCGGTCGGGACCTCAAGCGTTTTCGACCCTTCGACACCCTCTTCATTCCAGGTCGCGTTGACGGTAACGGTTTCGGGAACCGCAGCATTGTCAGCCTGGTCTCCCGTAACCGTCTTGGAAATCGACAGGGTTCCGGTCGTGCGGTCCACCGTGTTCGTGACAGTGACCTGGGTCGGGTTATCGTCCGAACCAGCAGCGACGGTCACGCTCTCCGGGCTGAACAAGGGGGCTGCCCACGTGAGGAAGTCCGTCGTGGCGGGCGTTACCTCAGTGAAAGTCACAACGGCGCCGATTAGGAGGTCGTCGATGATAACGGGCGTACCGGGAACGAGAGTGAGCTCCTCGCTCCAGGAATCGGGAACCAGGTCGCCGAGTCCATCGGTGTTGATGTGGGCAGTGACAGCGTAGCTCTCGGGAAGCTCGTCGGAACCGATGATGGAGTCATCCTCGATCACAAGGTCCTTCTCGACGGAGACCGCGCCAAGCTCGGTCTGGTTGGTCAGCTCTACCGCGATGTTCGCGCCGGGGGTGAGCGCGGCGATTGCCCGCTTTCCACCGTCCTCGACAACAACGTTCTCCGAAGCCGTAAACACGGGGTCGCCGAAGGCAACGCCGGGGACGTTCGGGAACGAGGGCTCGGTCAGGATGATCGTCCATCCCCGACCGCGAGCGTTAAAGCCCGAGATCGGATCGCCGTTGGCCGGGACCCTCAGATCGTATTCGACCTCAACTCCGCCGGACGGGTTGATTTCCTGAACGTGCACCGTAAACTCGGTGCCATCCGGAACAAAGTCGGCGCCGGGAGCGGACTCGTCAATGGTCTTGGAGATAGCGACGGAGCCTCGGGTCGTACCCTGGCCGGTTCCGCTGCCGCTGTAGTTCTGCGTGGCAGAGGTGCCCCAGTCGATGCCGGCACCCTCGATGTCGTTACCGTAAACAGTTCCGACACCATCCATGCCACCGGACGTCGTGCAGGTGGTGTAGCTCAGCAGGTACTGGTACTCGGGGCTGAACCCTGTCGTCGTCGTGCCGTCGGGCTGAATGAGCTCGGGCTGCGGAATCGTAAACGTCAGTTCGTTCGACTCTTCGTCAAACGCAGCGGTGACCGAGTCTCCCAGCTGTGCGGTGGGGAGGCCGCCATCATTGATCTGGTCGATTGCCTCGAAAGTGAAGCCGAGCTGCGCCTTCAGGCCGCCTGTCGGGTCACCGGGAACGCAGACCGTGTGGCTGTCGCTGAGCGTGTCGGTGAGAACCAGGTCGCCGTCGAGCGATGCGAGCTTCTCACCGGGAATGCGGACGCGCCACTGCACCGTTGTCTGAGGCAGGTGTTCCACACCGTCAAGTGTCCGAGCCTTCGTATTGATGCTGCCGCTCTTCCCCTGGCTACGGTCGGGAACCTTCTCGGGGTTGGTGGTGGCCTCAAAGCCGTTGACAAGCGCGTCGTTGGAATACGTGGTGCCACCGGTCGGAAGATCGTCCTGCGTAACCTTCGTCGTGTACCTGATGATGTATCGGTAGTCGGAGGCCTTGAAATCGAAGGAATCGTCCGCTGGAACCGTGTAGGTTGCCTCGAAGGAGTTCGCGGTCCAGGAGTCGTCCGACTTCGCGAGAAGATCGGTCACGTCCGTGTCGCGCTGCCCGGACGGGCCGTAACGCTCCGTGATCGTGAGGTTTTCAAGCGTTTCCGCGGTCACTTCGTGGCCGTCGCCGAGGGTGTCCTCGATGGTCAGCGAGTCGTTGCCCACCAGGGCGTCGCCGTCGATGGTGACAGTCCAGGCGATAAGGCCGTTGCGGTCGGCGCTACCGAGAACGGAGCCCGACTTGGCAACACCTGCGTGCCAGGGATGGTTTTCGACGCCGCTGCCCTTGCTCTCGCCCCAGATGGCGACAGACGCATTGTTGTCATATGTAGTTCCAGCCGGATCGATCTGCCCATCGGGGGTGCAGGTTTCGTAGGTGATCTGGTAGGTGACGTTCGGGTCAAAGCCGCCTTCTGGGGCGGTCAGGACGATGTCGAACTCCTGCGGCAGAGTGGTCGTGACGTTGTCGAGCTCGGCAATCGAGCTGACATCGACAACCGTGCTCCCGCGGACCGTCTCGACTTTGACGCTCGCAGGCGTGCACAGCTGGTGGCCTGCTCCGAGCGTGTCGTGGACGGTCAGGGTCTCGTTGCCAACCAGGTTCGTGCCGGGGAGCTCAATCGTCCACGTCATCGACCAGTTGTTGGAGTTCATATAACCGGACTTGCTCCACTCATCGGGGAGCACAATGCCGTCGGAAATGCCGCCCTCGCCGGGGAGCTCGACCGGAACGTCGGTTCCGTTGAGGTCGAAGATGGAGGGTGTCAGATTGTTTGTGTAAGGGGTGGTTTCTGATCTGAAAGAGAGATACTGATGTCCATGATTGATGATCATGCTCGACAGGAGCGTCGCCGGGCCCAGAAAGAGGGCGTTGAAGCTTTGGAGGCTGCGGGTGTCCTTGACGACCTCTATGCCGCTATTGATTCCGGTGAGCTTGACCTGGAAGGCAAAGACGGCCTGATCCAACAGATCATCAAGGCCGGCCTTGAACGTGGCTTACAAGCCGAGTTATCTGATCATGTTGGCTATGACAAGGGCGACCCCGACGCCGGCATGTACCCCAACTCCCGCAATGGTTCCTACCCGAAGACCGTGGCCACCAGCGTGGGAGATATCGAACTCGCGATCCCGCGAGACCGGGACGGGACGTTCACTCCGATGCTGGTACCCAAAGGTAGTCGGCGTCTGGACCAGCTCGATGAGATGATCATCAGCTTGTATGCCGGGGGCATGACGATCCGCGATATCGAACACCACCTGGCCACCACCGTCGGTGTCGACCTGTCTCGGGAGACGATCAGCAACATCACTGACGCGATCTTGGACGAGATGCTCATCTGGCAGCAGCGTCCCCTGGATGCTTTCTATCCGGTGATCTACCTCGACGCTCTGGTGATCAAGATCCGTGATGGTGCCCATGTGCGGAACAAGGCCGCTCACATCGCGGTGGGGGTGGATATGGATGGGATCAAGCATGTACTGGGGATCTGGATCCAAGCCACCGAAGGAGCGAAGTTCTGGGCCGGGGTCTGTGCCCAGCTCGCTAACCGCGGGATCCAAGACGTCCTGATCGTGTGCTGTGACGGCCTGACCGGCTTCCCCGAAGCGATCGAAGCAACCTGGCCCATGGCAACGGTCCAGACCTGTGTCGTGCACCTGATCCGGGCAGGGATGCGGTTCGTGTCCTACAAGTCTCGCAAAGCCGTTGCCGCGGCGTTGAAGTGATGCGCCCTGGGTTTGATGGAGATTCCTGAGCTTGGAAACAAGGATGGAATAATGTCAGTTATGAACAATCCCGGACGCGCCTCGCAGCGGCGGTATTCACCAGAGGAAAAGGCGGCAGCGGTGCGCATGGTGCGCGCGTTACGCAAAGAGCTGGGCACAAAGAACGGCACGGTCAAAAGAGTTGCCGATCAGCTCGGATACGGCCCAGAATCGGTACGCACCTGGGTGCGTCAGGCCGATATTGATGAAGGCCAGGCCCCGGGTGTGAGCACTGATGAGGCCCGCCGTCTGCTCGAGCTTGAGCAGGAGAACCGCGAGCTGCGCCGGGCCAACGAGATCCTCAAACGCGCAGCGTCTTTCTTCGGGGCGGAACCGGGCCGCCAACACAAGAAATAGTGGCCTTCATCGACTTAAATAGGGACGATATTGTGGCCGGGCGCCGTCTTGGAGTCGAGTCCATCTGCAGGGTATTGCAGGTGGCTCCAAGCACGTACTACGCCGCGAAGAAACGTGGCCCCTCTGCTCGTGCGATCCGGGACGCGGAGCTGATTCCCCAGCTGTTTGAGCTGTGGGAAGCGAACTACAGCGTCTATGGAGTGCGGAAGCTGTGGAAGGCTGCACGCCGTGCGGGAATCGATATCGGCCGCGATCAGACCGCCCGTCTTATGCGAGCAGCAGGGATCGAAGGGGCACGACGGACCAAGAAAGTCCGAACCACTCACCGTGATGCGACTGCCCCTCGGCATCCTGACTTGGTCGACCGTGATTTCACCGCCACAGGCCCGAATCAGCTGTGGGTCACCGATCTGACATTCGTTGCCACCTGGGCCGGGATCGCGTATGTGTGCTTCATCATCGACGTCTACTCCCGCATGATCGTCGGCTGGCGAGTCGCCTCGCATATGCGCACACCCATGGTCCTCGATGCGATCGAGATGGCCCGCTGGTCGCGCGGGACTCACCTGCCCGGGCTTCGGTGTCACAGCGATGCAGGCAGTCAATTTACGTCCATTCGCTACGGCGAGCGTCTAGCGGAGATCGGCGCTGTTCCCTCGATCGGTACTGTTGGCGATAGCTACGACAACGCTCTGGCTGAGACGGTTAACGGATACTACAAGACCGAGCTCGTGCGCGGGCCGGCACACCCGGGTCCGTGGAAGACGATCGAGGATCTAGAACTGGCCACCCTGAGCTGGGTCCACTGGCACAACACTGAACGCCTTCACGGCTACCTCGGAGACGTACCACCGATCGAGTTCGAGAACACCCACTACACTGCTACCAGCACCCCCAACGTGCTGATCGGAATCAAATAAAAAGAGTCTCCATCAAACCCAGAGCGATTCAAAAACCCATTAACCCGCCACCCCCACTTACACAAACAACTTGACAAGCCCTCGTTAATTTCGGGGGCAAGGTGGTAGGTCCGACCAGCATGACGGTGCCGCGGATCGGGCCGCCCGCGGCCAGCCCCGCCACCGTCTGAGTGGCAACCGTCTGGAACACCGAGGCAGCAATGTCCTCTCGGTGAACGCCCTGCTTAAGAAGCGGCTGAACATCCGTCTTCGCGAACACACCGCACCGGGAGGCAATCGAGTACAGCTCCGTGTAGCGGGAGGGCGAGCTCGTTGAGCCCGGCAGCATCCGTTGCCAGTAAGGATGCCATCTGGTCAACAAAGGCGCCGGTACCTCCGTCGCACGTGCCGTTCATCCGCTGCTCAGGTGTGGGGTGCAGGTAGGTAAGCTTCGCATCCTCACCACCCAGCTCGATGATGACATCGGTGTCAGGATATTGGCGGCGGGTCACCTCGGTCTCCGCAATGACCTCTTGCACAAACGGCACATCCAGTTGCTCCGCCAGTGCCATACCGCCCGACCCGGTGAAAGCTGGTTGCACTTCAGCATCGCCAAGTTCCCTACTAACGTCCTGGTGGAGCTTCGCGAGCTCAGCCCGCACGTCAGCGTTGTGTCGGCGGTAGTCACTGAAGACCGTCTGCTCTCCATCGAGCACCACGGCCTTCACAGTCGTCGAGCCAACATCGATCCCGAGTTTCAGCATGTGCACAGTCCTTCCACTCATGCCGCCGTATCGAGAATCAAGTATACTTTCGTTCATGTTGAAATTAAATTCGCAACTTGGCACAATCCGCCACAACTCGCCACTCCCACTGGCGAGTATACTGGCATAGTTTCCGTCAGCCCGAAACTGCCGCACGGACGCCTTCAGCCTTGCCCTCCACCTCGGACTCCTCCGAGGAAACTAGTGCAATGAGTTGTGGG
>NZ_JASDVN010000023.1:15864-28206 GCF_041440645.1 Flaviflexus sp.
CCCCCCCCCCACAACTCATTAGCGAATCAACAGGTACGTGCTTGGCTATCCATCGGACGGAACGCTACCAGCTAGGCCCGCGGATGTGCCTGCCCGAATGCCTGCCGGAGGCGATCCGGGGACACGTGCGTGTACCGCTGGGTCGTACCCAAAGAACGGTGCCCCAGGAACTCCTGGACGGCCCTCAAGTCGGACCCACCCTCAAGCATGTGGGTGGCCGCGGAGTGCCGCAGATCGTGAGGTGCCGTGTCGGAAACGCCTGCGGCGGCGCTCAGCCTGTGCAGGATACCCCGCAGCGTGCGGGGGTCAAGCCGGCCTCCCCTGTCCCCGAGGAACAGCGCGTCAGTCGGGCTGACCAGGAACAGGTGCCGAACATCGAGGTAGGCGGCCAACGCCTCCTGCGCGGGAACTCCGAGCGGCACAATCCGCTCAGTACTGCCCTTGCCGAAGACGCGGACGGTGTCGCCTTCAACATCGGCCTGATTGAGGCCTGTCAACTCGCTGACTCGCAGGGCACTCGAGTACAGAAGTTCGCAGGCGGCCCAATTTCGGATCTTCGACTTGTTCCCGTCCTCTGCGACGTCACGAGAGTAGTTGAGCAGTCTGCTCGCGTCGTCCGCGGACAGCACGTGCGGGAGCCGCGAATCCGGTGTTGGGCTGGCGAGTCGCGCCCCAGCGTCGCGTTCTGTGACGCCGCGCTCCGTCAGCCACGCCGTGAAGGACTTGATGGCTGCGGATCGGCGCGCAAGGGACGAACGCGAGGATCCCGCGCGTTGCTGGCTGCCAAGCCAGGACCGGAGATCATCCAGCTCCAGGCCGTCCAGGCCCAGGTCGGATGCCGTCGTCGCCTCGGTCAGCTCCATGCCGACGAGGGCGGCAAGGTAGTTCAGGAGGCTTCGTGCGTCCGATAGGTAGCCGGAGACCGTGTGGTCAGAGAGCCCGCGGCGCACGGAGAGTTCACGGCGATAGGCATCGAGGAGCGATGTGAGGGCTAGCGAACTCATGCCATTACTCTAATCCACCGGCCAGCGATCGAGCGGGCAAGCCCGATCGACTTGAGGAACTCGAGGGAGGACACGGTCTCGCTCGCAGACAGTCCCGCCTCTCTCGCAACAGCCGGTAGCGTGGCGACAACGGCGGGAGCGAGAGCGTTCCACACCCTCTTCTCCCGTTCCCGCAACCTGTCGTAGTTTGACTCGGGAACGATCGGTAGAGCGTCGGGACCGATGGTTCCTAGAAGCTCGCGCACATCGTCGGCTCCGGTCACGCAAATCCCGTAGTCGCGCAGGAGCTGGTTCGTTCCCGCACTCAGAGCCGACGTGACCGGCCCCGGGACCGCACCAACGTCACGGCCAAGTTCGGCAGCCCTCCGTGCCGTGGCGAGAGCCCCGGATCTTATGCCGGCCTCGACAACGACGGTGACCTGCCCGAGAGCCGCGATGATCCGGTTGCGGGAGAGGAACCTGTGACGGGCGGGAGTGGCCCCCGGTGGCTGTTCGGAGATGACAGCACCACCCGAGATGGTGACCGCCTCGAAGAGCTCACGGTGTGCCGCCGGGTAGGCGCGGTCCACTCCCCCGGCCAGCACCACGATCGTCCTACCAAGCCCAGCGAGAACCGCGCGATGCACCGCGGCGTCAATGCCGTAGGCGCCACCCGAGACAAGGACGTGGCTGGTGGACAGGTCCCTCCCCAGGGACCCGGCAACCTCCACTCCGTACGAGGTTGCGGCCCGGGCACCGACGACGGAGATTGCGGGGTGGGTCAGGACCTTGGGCGATCCCTTGACCCACAAACCAATCGGTCTGATCTCACCGAGATCATCGAGGGCGACCGGCCAGTGCTCATCCCCCGGCATGACGAACCCAGCATCGGTCGGGAAGTTGCCGCTCAGGATGTCCTGACTGAGGCCGTCGAGGCGAGTCCTCCACCGCGCCGCCTGGGTGGTGGTGGCCGGTCTTGTCCGCAGGTCCTCGAGGGCACGTTCCGCATCGTCCAGCGGTGGCGGCGGATCACCTGGTTCCACCAAGTACGACCATATCGCCCGCGCCGCGCGCTGCCCCTCAAGTTTCATCACGTCCCGCCTTTCCGCCACCATGGTCGCCATTGCACCATGCTTCTGGTGGCGCGGGAGACTGCCTGCGGGACAATGAAACCGGCCCGCCTTCTGGGGACGGGCCGGATGAAGTTCAGGAGTTAGGGCTTGTCGAGCCCCAGGTCCTTCGTGATGTCGGACTTGTTGAGCTCCTCGACGTTGACGTCCTTGAAGGTGACGATGCGGACGGAGCGAACGAACCGGGTGGTGCGGTAAATATCCCACACCCACGCGTCTGTCAGGGCTACATCGAAGAACACCTCGCCGTTGCCTGCGGAGCGGATCTTCACATCAACGTCGTTGGCGAGGTAGAAGCGGCGCTCTGTTTCCACAACGAATCGGAACAGTCCGAGAACGTCCCGGTATTCGCGATAGAGCGCAAGCTCCATGTCGCCTTCAAAGCTTTCCAATTCACTCATGTGTTACTCCTGGAAGATGCCACGCCGTACGGTGATGCCGATGCGCTCCGAGTTGGGCGAGAGCATCGACGTGGGCTGGCGAGGCATAGCCCTTATTCGACTTCCAACTATAGCTGTCTGAGCCATCCAACCGGGCCATGAGGCCGTCGCGTTCGACCTTAGCGAGAATGGATGCGGCCGCGATGATCGTGCACTGCAGGTCGCCCTTGACGATGGTCCGCACGGGCGGCAGGTCCGTGTCGAACAGATCGGGCCCCGAGAGCCAATTGAAGGATCCGTCGAGGAGCACGAGATCGGGCTTGCGTGGGAGCTGCGCGAGGGCCGCCATGCCCGCCTCTTTGAGTCCGGCCTTGATCCCCCGGGAATTGATCGTGTCGACGGAACCGTACCCGACGCCGCCCGGTGCCCAAGCTCGTATGGGACTGACGAGCGCTTCCCTTGCCTTGTGGCTGAGCACCTTGGAGTCGGCGAGACCCACGGGTGGCGGTGGCGTCTCGGACGTAATGAGTACGGCGCCGACGGCGACGGGACCGGCGAGAGCCCCTCGACCAACCTCGTCCATGCCGACCAGGATGGCGGGGCGGCCCAGCTCCGCCGACATCTCCGTCAGAAGCGATTGTTCGAGCTCGGAGGTTGCGAGTATCACAGCTCGGGGACGTCCGCGAATACTTCCGAGGCGTCGCCCAGGCCTCCGGCCCGAGAGAAGGGGTACATGATGAGGGCAACGCGGCCCTCAATGTTGTCCACGGGCACGAAGCCGCCACCGGGCGAACCCATGTGCGCCCTCGAGTCCTCGGAGTTGGAGCGGTTGTCACCCATGACCCAGACGTGACCGTCCGGGACGATAACGCGGAATTCCATGGCCGACGGGATGGTTCCGGGACGCACGTACGGCTCCTCGATGGCGACGCCGTTCACCATGATCTCGCCGCCCTCGCTACAGCAGGCGACTTCGTCCCCGCCGACACCAATCACTCTCTTGACGAGATGCTGGCCCGAATCCTTCGGCAGCAGGCCAATGGTCTCGCCGACGTTGTAGATGGTGTCCATGAACGCGGAACGATTCGGCTCGGACTGATTGTCGAGCCAGCCGCCCGGATCGACGAACACCACGACATCGCCGCGGTGAATATCGTCCTCGTCGTTCGCAAGCTTGTTGACAATGATCCTGTCCCCCACCTCGAGCGTGTTCATCATCGAGGAGGAGGGAATGTAGAACGCCTGAAAGAGGAAGGTCTTGATGAGGACGGAAACGACAAGCGCGAAGGCGATGATTCCCACCATCTCCAGCAGGTACGACTTCCACCCCGACTTCTTCTGCGCGGGTGCGTCGGCTCCCGCTTCCTGCGGGCTTGAGCCAGGGGCATAGCTCGGCGGCATTTCTTCGTGGATCTCGTCCTCAGCCATGACCTCTCCTGGTTTTTCTTCCCTCACCATAATAGGGCAGATACAGAGAAGACCCGCCGGGCGAACCGGCGGGCCGTCTTTTTACGCTTACTTGTTGTCGTTACGCTTCTCACGGATCTTGGCAGCCTTGCCGTGGCGATCGCGCAGGTAGTAGAGCTTCGCGCGACGAACACGGCCGCGGGAGATGACCTCAATAGAGTCAACGGTCGGAGCGTGGAGCGGGAACGTACGCTCAACACCAACACCGAAGGACACCTTGCGGACGGTGAAGGTTGCGCGAATGCCGTCACCACGACGAGCAATGACAACACCCTGGAAGGCCTGAACACGGGAACGGTTGCCTTCAATGATGTTCACGTTGACGCGAACGGTGTCGCCCGCACGGAACTCGGGAATGTCCGACTTGAGGGACTTGGTATCAACAATATCGAGATGATGCATTTTTCTTCTATTCCCACTCGTGCGCGCAGGTCACAAGCGATTATCGGGGCAGCTGGGCTGCCGAAGATGAATATTTCTCGCCGATACGCATCCCCCTGCGGCAGGTCCTGCGTACTGTGTCAGCG
Source organism: Flaviflexus sp. (assembly GCF_041440645.1). Lineage (GTDB taxonomy): Bacteria > Actinomycetota > Actinomycetes > Actinomycetales > Actinomycetaceae > Flaviflexus. The sequence continues at coordinate 20,352 of NZ_JASDVN010000023.1, forward strand.
AGTGATCAGCGCGTTCTAGTATGTCACATCTAGCGTTCGCGCCATAACAATGTCGTCGTTATTCTGCTCACCAACGGTGAATTCGCGGGTCCCGACCTTCTCGAATCCGAGCTTGGTATAGAGAGCCTTGGCGCGCTTGTTTCCCCTGTTGGTTCCGAGCCACAGGTAGGGCCGAGGCCATTCCTTCGTCCGGGCCGCGAGCTCCTCCAGTGTTGCGGTCATGAGCAGACCAGCAATACCCGACCCCCTCCACGGCCGATCCAGGTAGAACTTCGACAGCTCAATGAGCGGCCCCTGGCGTTCCCCAGCGGACAGCACGGCGTCACTGGGGGCACCCTCCGTCTCCCCCGCAACCCCATCCTCCTGCGGAACGAGGCTGAGAGAGTAGGCGATCAGATTGCCCTTCGGGTCGCGTACGCCCACGAGAACCCACGAGTCTGAGGAGAGGTACGTGCGGAACATGTCGGGACTGAGGTTCGCATCCATGAACAGCTCAATGTCGTCCTTCGACATGTAGTCCGGGCACGCATCCGGGAAGGTCCTCCTCGCCAGCTCGCTGTAGCCTGAGGCCCCGCCCGTCGGGAGTTCGGTGACCGGCTTGACCGGGTGGGCACCGACCTCGGGATGCTTCGGCCAGTACCAGCCGTGCTGACCCAGCACCGCACGGTCGCGGCGATCCAGGTCGACGGCCTCGAGGGCAGCAATCATGTCGGGCCGGCGCAACGCTGTCTTGCGAAGTGCCTCGTCCCTCCGCCACCTCGCGACCCGCCCATGATCACCCGAGGTGAGGATCGGGGGCACCGACTCGCCACGCCAATCGAGGGGCCTCGTGTAGTTTGGGTACTCGAGCAGGCCGGCACTCCCGTGGGATTCCTCAACGAGGGAATCGGGGTTGCCGATGACACCGGGAACGAGGCGAGCAACGGCCTCAACGAGGGCGAGAGCCGCAACCTCCCCACCGTTCAGCACGTAGTCGCCGAGGCTGAACTCGAACACCTCGATATCGTCGTGGTTGTCGTAGTGGCTGGCCACGCGGGAATCGATACCCTCGTACCTGCCGCAGGCGATGACGATCTGGTCGCACCGCTCAGCGAGATCCACGCAGATTTCCTGCGTCAGCGGGTGACCGGCAGGCGTGGGGATCGCGAGGATGCGGCGGGGGTTCTCCACTCCCAGGTCTGATTCGAAGGCGGTGTCGAGGGCGTTGCCCCAGATGTCGGCCCTCATGACCATGCCGGCGCCACCGCCGACCGGGGTGTCGTCCACGGTGCGGTGCCTGTCGCTCGTCCAGTCCCGCAGATCGTGGACGCGAATGTCGATCGCGCCCGCCTCGGTTGCCTTGCCAACAAGAGAGAGCTGCAGGGAGTTCAGGTAGGAAGGGAAGACAGAGAAAATATCGAATCTCATGCTATTCCGTCTCTTCGGAAATGATCATCTCGTCTTCGGAGAACAGTCCGGGAGGAGCGTCGATGACGACGCAGTTGTCGTCGATGTCAACCTCGGTGACGATGGCCTCCACGAACGGCACCCGCACAACCCGACCATCCGGTTCCTCAACGACGAGTAGGTCGTGCCCGGGCATGTTCTCCAGACCGGTCACGGTGCCGAGGGTGTACCCATCGGGATCGAGGGCCTCGAGCCCAACGAGCTCGTGGCGGTACCAGCCATCATCATCCCGGTCCTCTTCCTCGTCGGTCTCGATGACAAGAGAGACTCCGCGGAGGGACTCGGCCGCGGTCCGGTCGTTTACTTCCTCGAACAGAACGAACCAGGAATCCTTGTAGGTGCGGTGCCTCTTGATCGTCAGGGGGCCCGCCTCGGCCGGGTCGGTCTCCAAGACAGAACCGACACTCAGCCGCTTCTCGGGGGCATCGGTTCGAACATCGAGGCGCACCTCGCCCTTGAGGCCGTGAGGTTGGCCGATGACTGCTACTCGTAACTGCACTTTCCCAGGGTACAAGAAGGTGCCCGCACGTTAAGAAACGGGCCGGCACCCCTCAACTTCGTCTCGACTGAGCTACTTAGGCCTGATCGGTTTCGACGACATCGACGCGAACGGATCCGCGTGCGACAAGAGCTGACATGACGGAGCGCAGAGCGCGTGCCGTACGGCCGGAACGGCCAATGACACGACCCAGGTCGTCAGGGTTGACTCGGACCTCGAGGGTCTCCCCGCGCCTACCGCGCTTCGAGTCGACACGAACATCGTCGGGATTATCGACAATGCCGCGCACGAGGTGCTCGAGAACATCAGCCAACATTAGGCGTCCTCAGCGGGAGCTTCTGCTTCGGCTGCACCCTCAGCGTCTGTGGACTCAGCAGCATCTGCTACTGCCTCGGCCTCAGCGGCAACCTTTGCCTCTGCCTTGGCGGCGCGCTGCTTCTCAGCCTCGTCCTGAACGGCGGCGATTGCGGCGGCGCGTGCCTGTGCCTTCTCCTCGTCGGAAACTTCCTTGACCTCGAGAACACCCTCGGTGTTGCCCTTGCCACGGAACTTGGCCCAGTCACCGGTGATGTGGAGCTGACGACGGACTGCGTCCGACGGCTGTGCACCAACGGAAAGCCAGTACTGTGCACGCTCGGAGTCGATCTCGATCAGCGACGGGTTCTGGAGGGGATCGTACTTGCCGATCTCCTCGATGACGCGTCCGTCACGCTTCTTGCGAGCATCGACGACGACTACACGGTAAAACGGCGCATGGATCTTGCCCATGCGCTTCAAACGAATCTTAACTGCCACTTGTGTGGTCACTCCTGGTTCTGAGTTGTGGATTGCGGGTTTCTAGGTGGGGACCAAGACTCCCGGTCTCCGGGACACGTCACGAATCGGTGAGAGGGGCCGAAAACGCGACGGGTACAGCGTTTAATTGTGCCAGATCTGCGCCATCAACCCAAGTAATACGGGGAGTCCGCTTCGTGGCATCACTCACGGACGACGAGCAACAAGCCGCGGCACCACCCTCAGGATCTAGCGGACCCTGCCACCGAGAACAACAGCCGTAGGGTTCAAGAGAACCTCTGGATTCGTTCGCGGATCTTCTGCATAGACCACGAGATCGGCTACGCCGCCCTCGGGTAGCGCGTCGAAGCCAAGCCTTGCCCGACCCTCCCACGAGGCGGCCGCGATGACCGTCTCGGCTGGAATGCCGGCGTCGATGCAGGTGAGAAGCTCGGTGGGCAGCGTGCCAAAACCAAGGGTGCTACCGGAGTCGGAACCCATGAGGAGGCTGATGCCGGCGTCCGCCATGGCAGCCATGTGCTCCTTACGGTTCTCGTACATCTCCCTCATCCGCTTCCCGTAGACCGGGTACTTGGTGCCGGCGTGGTTGGCGATATCGATGAATGTCGCGACCTGGTTCGCGGTGGGTGTCACGAGAATCCCTCGCTTCGCCACCTCCGTCATCTGATCGGAAGTCATGCCCGTCCCGTGCTCGATGTCGTCCACGCCCGCCACAAGCAGATCGTCAATCGTTTCAGTTGCGAACGTGTGAACGGCGACCTTGGCTCCGTTCTCGTGCGCAGCCTGAACAGCCTCCACGAGGATCTCCCTGGGCCACAGGGGCGCAAGGTCGGAGTCCGCTCCCCCGCTCCGGTCGATCCAGTCGCCAACGAGCTTGACCCAGCCGGATGCGGCGCGTGCCTCCTCAGCAACGACCTGTGGAAGCTCCGCCGGTTCGATCTCCCGGGCAATGCCGCGCAGGTACCTCTTGGGACGGGCAATGTGCCGACCGCAGTGGATGATGGTGGGGACGTCCTCTTCCGTGTCAATCCACGTCATGTCACCCGGGGTGCCGAGATCGCGAGCAAGGGTCACGCCGCTATCGAGAACAGTGCGTGCCTGAGCAAGCGCGGTCTCCCGATCCACAAAGATATCCGAACCGAGACCGATGTGGCAGTGCACGTCCATGAGTCCGGGCAGGGCCGTACCGCCTATGGTCTGCGAGGGCGTGCCCTCCGGCTTCACGTACGTGATGCGACCACCAACGATCCAGGCCTCGGGGTGAATCCCGGTGCCCGTGATCACTGGCCCTGTCAGGTGGATCATCGGAGGAACTTCGCGAGCTCGTTGAGATCCGGGGTGTCGTCATTGTTGTTCTGGGAAACGCCGAATGCTGAACCCTTGGGCTGGTTCGCCTTCTTCTGGGCCGCCTCGCGCTCCTGCTGTGCGCGCTTCGCGGGGTTACCCGAACGGCCCTTCTTGGAGCCGGAGTTCCCCTTCTTCTTCGCGGGCTGCTGGCGCGCCTTGGCGCGCTTGCCCATGCCTGGGAGGGAGCCCATGCCCGGGGCGCCACCGCCGCGGGACATCTGCTGCATCATGATCTTCGCCTTCTCGAAGCGATCCATGAGGCCGTTGACTTCCTGCACCGTGGTGCCGGAACCGTTGGCGATACGCAGGCGGCGGGAACCGTTGAGGATCTTGGGATCACGACGCTCCTGGGGCGTCATGGAACGGATCATGGCCTCGACCCGGTCCACTTCACGCTCGTCGAAGTTCTCGAGCTGTTCGCGGAACTGCCCCATACCGGGCATCATGCCCAGCATCTTCTTCATGGAGCCCATCTTGCGGACCTGCTGGAGCTGAGCCAGGAAGTCGTCGAGCGTGAACGTGCCGCCCGCCATCTTCTCAGCGAGCTCTTCAGCCTCTTCCTCGTCGTAGGCCTTCTGGGCCTGCTCGATCAGGGTGAGGACGTCACCCATGTCGAGGATGCGGGAGGCCATGCGATCAGCATGGAAGCGTTCGAAGTCCTCGAGCTTCTCACCGGTGGACGCGAAGAGCACGGGAACGCCGGTCACGCCGCGGACCGACAGGGCTGCACCACCGCGAGCATCACCATCAAGCTTGGAAAGCACAACGCCGGTGAAGCCAACACCATCGCGGAACGCGATGGAGGTCTGGACGGCGTCCTGACCGATCATGGCGTCGAGAACGAAGAGCGTCTCGTCCGGGCGCACAGCATCGCGAATGTTGCGTGCCTGCTCCATCATTTCTTCGTCGATACCGAGGCGTCCCGCGGTGTCAACAATGACAACGTTGTAGAAGAATGCCTTCGCGTGGGCGAGACCGTCGCGAGCAACCTGGACCGGGTCACCAACGCCGTTGCCCGGCTCGGGCGCGAACACGTCGACTCCGGCGCGCTCACCAACGATCTGAAGCTGGTTGACAGCGTTGGGGCGCTGGAGGTCGGAAGCAACGAGGAGGACCTTGTTGCCCTTCTCCTCCTTCAGCCACTTGCCGAGCTTACCCGCGAGTGTGGTCTTACCTGCACCCTGGAGGCCAGCGAGCATGATGATCGTTGGCGGGGAGGATGCGAAGTTCAGTTCCCTCGACTCGCCACCGAGGATCTCGATGAGCTCATCGTTAACGATCTTAATGACCTGCTGAGCAGGGTTGAGCGCCTGGGAGGCGATGGCAGAGACTGCCTTTTCACGAACCGATGCGGTGAACTGCCGAACCACGGGCAGGGCAACGTCAGCTTCCAGCAGGGCACGTCGGATCTCCCGGATGCTGGCATCAACATCCGCTTCGGAGAGGCGGCCCTTGCCGCGCAACTGCTTAAATGAGCCAGTTATCCGATCAGAAAGTGAATCAAACACAGTCTTCCTATTCCTTTGACTTCGTTAAGGGTAGCCGTTTCCGGTGTCCTTTCACTACCCGACCACCCGTGGCCTCGAACTCAGCACGCCGAACGGTAGGCACCATTCTACCGACAGAAGCAAAGGGGTAGCGGAGTCGCTTCCACTACCCCCGCCACGTACCGACGTCAGATGACGGACCGTGAGGTGCCTACGGCTTCCATGCCTCGAACTCTTCGGCCGTTGCGTACGAGTACTGCGTGCCGCGCTTGGTCACGGAGTTCGCGGCGTAGCGGGATGCGGTCTCGAGTGCGGTCGGGACATCATCGCCCTTGACGATCCGGGTTGCGAAGCACCCGATGAAGGCATCACCCGCACCGGTCGAGTCCACGGCATCGACCTGGAGGGAATCAACGAGAACATCGTCGTCCTTCGTCAGCCACAGACTGCCGCGGGAACCGAGGGTGACAATGAGGTTCTCCAGATTCGATTCGGCCAGGATTTTCTTGCCTGCCTCGCGAATCTCATCGAGCTCCTCGACATCCTTGCCTGCGAGCAGAGACAGCTCCGTCTCGTTGGGAACGAAGTAGGTGCACTTGGCAACGTACTCGGGATCGAGTCGAGTATCTGCAGGTGCAGGGTTGAGGAGAACCGGAACCCCACGCTCGACAGCAACATCGATGGCGGCGTAGACGGTCTCGAGCGGGATCTCGAGCTGAAGAACGAGAAGTTTGCACTCCGCGATGACATCGGCAGCGTTCGCAACGTCCTCGGGGGTGAGCAGGCCATTGGCGCCCTTGACGATGACGATCGAGTTGTTGGAGTCCTGATCGACGAAGATCGGCGCCACACCGGAGGACGCCTCAGTCTCCATGACCCACTCGGTGTCGATTCCGTTGTCCTCAAAATTCTTGACGGTGTTGGCGGCAAAGATGTCGTTACCTACGCGGGTGATCATGCGAACCTCGGCTCCGAGGCGCGACGCGGCAACGGCCTGGTTGGCTCCCTTACCACCGCAACCCATCTCGAACTCGGGTGCTTCAAGGGTCTCGCCAATCTTCGGCATCCGTTCAATGTATGTAATGAGGTCAACGTTGTTTGATCCAACGACTGCAATTTCCATGATGGAACCTTTCTCCCGCATCGTCCTCGACGCGGCTCCTAATTTCTCCACCTCAGCCTAATCAATCCCCGCCCCGAGAGCACCTCAAGAAACGGCCCTTGTCTCCCAGAGCATCACGCCCCTTACTGAGTCCTGGGGCTTTCCGCGAGAGTCACGCCTCCTCCATGCAACAGATCTCTTCCAGATCGTCACGCCTCCCGCATGAGCATCGTTCCTCAGCAGGAGTCCACCGGAGCAGAAAGCTGGAATCGACTCGATACTCGAAGCTGATACCACAGTCGACATTGACCAAGCGATTTGGGGATGAACACAGTGAAGCCCCGCCCAGGGGGCGAGGCTTCACTGGAGTGGTTTCGCCTGTGTGCTGACCGGCCCTTAGGACAGCAGGGCGTCAACGAATCCTTCAGCGTCGAACGGTGCAAGGTCGTCTGCGCCTTCGCCGAGTCCAACGAACTTAACGGGGACACCAAGGGTGCGCTGCACATTGATGACGATGCCGCCCTTGGCGGTGCCGTCCAGCTTGGTGAGGACGATGCCGGTGATACCAACAACCTCGGAGAACACCTTGGCCTGGGACATGGCGTTCTGACCTGTGGTTGCATCGATGACGAGGAGGACCTCGCGGACGGGAGCCTGCTTCTCCATGACTCGCTTGATCTTGCCAAGCTCGTCCATGAGGCCGGCCTTGTTCTGAAGGCGACCGGCAGTATCAACGACAACAACATCGGCGTTGTGGCGGCGGCCGGTGGCGACTGCCTCGAATGCGACGGAGGCGGGGTCTGCGCCCTCAACCTCGGAGCGAACCACATCGACTCCGACGCGTTCGCCCCAGGTGGCGAGCTGGTCGGCCGCTGCGGCACGGAACGTGTCTGCTGCGCCGAGGACGACGCTCTGGCCTTCAGCCACGAGGACGCGGGCGAGCTTGCCGATCGTCGTGGTCTTGCCGGTGCCGTTCACGCCAACAACGAGGACGGTTGCGGGGTGGTGGTTGCCGTCCTCACCAACACCGGGAGTGGTGTCGAGAGAACGATCGAGAGTGGGGTCAACGAGCGCAAGAAGCTGTTCGCGAAGGATCTGACGAACGACCTCGGGGTCGGTTGTGCCACGCACCTTTGTTTCTGTGCGGAGGTTCGCCATGAGGTCATCGGAGGCCTCGAG